>CAZFWJ010000027.1:0-41375 GCA_964522505.1 uncultured Saprospiraceae bacterium | reverse complement strand
CCACCAATATTTTGATCATATCCACGATATCTTGACTGCTCACTATAGCTGTTGTTAGCTCTTTGGATCTGCCCACTTTGCCGACGATGGCAGATACAATTGTGCTGTGCGCTATGATATTAACTGCCAATCCTTCTGCTTGTCCCCTCCAAACCTCTTGCTCTCCGAGATATTTACTTTGTCCATATGTTGACTTTAGTGGTTTATCCATCCAGATATCGTCTTCATGGAGGGGTCTACCCCGATCTGCTCCAAGTGCACTTACATGGCTCACATATAGAAGTTGCTTTACTCCATTTGCTAGGCAGCTATCAACGATATGGGTAGTTCCGTGGTGATTGATTTCAAAGAGTCGTTTATCCTTTTTCGATGGTGATCGAAATTCTGCGGTGTGAATGATCAGATCCACGCCAGAGCCTAATTTAATTAATCCTAATAAATCGGATAGCTCACATTGATGTTCGATAATATTGTATCCTGAATAATCAGTTTTTTCATTGCGACCATCATCGATATTAAGGACCTCAATCTGATGTGATGTCTCCTGTGCGAGTGCAATCACGATCTGCGCCCCCAACGAATTTGAGTCAGTAGTCACTAGTATTTTCAATTGATTACAGATTTTGGGCTCAGACCATCTCCAAAAGGTATATAAATGGCTCCGCCACAAGTTGCTCCAAGAGCACCGGTAACTGACGGAAAGGTATTAGCTGTGCCATTCACTCGGAGATATCCCATCAAGGCCATTAGGATGGCCTCTTTGGCTTCAATTATTGCAGATTCAACAGACAACACGCTGATATTTTCTGGTAGTCTTTCTGTTATGCATTTCATCAAAAAAGAATTGTACGCACCGCCGCCTGTGATCATTAACTTCGCAGGCTTTGTAGCTCCTAATCCATTCATAATGATTGCTTCCTTTACTTGTGCAGCGATAAAGCTTGTCATAGTAGCAAGTGCATCTGCGGTTGTGAGGCCCGCCTCGTCAATAAACTGATAAAATTCAGTTTGAACCCATGAATTATCTAGAGACTTAGGTGGTAAAGATTCGAAGTAAGGCAATTCTCTCAGTCGAGATAATAAACCTCGGTTCACCTTTCCTATTGAAGCTATTTCTCCATCCGTATCATAGGCCTGACCTTCATTGGAAGCAAGGCGATTTAATACTTGATTGCAAGGACATATATCGTAGGCTACTATTGCTTGTTCATGGATGCTTATGTTGGCTATTCCTCCTAGATTGAGAAAATAAGTGATATTTGGAAATAAGTAGTGTTCGACAATTGGAACTATCGGAGCCCCCTGGCCTCCAAGAGCTACATCATTGGTTCTAAAATCACTGATCGTGGGAACTTCACTTATTGCTGCTATAACTCCTCCACTACCGATTTGTAGGGTATAGCCTTCATCTGGTTCATGAAATACAGTATGTCCATGCGAAGCTATATAGTCCAAGGTCAATTCTTGATCGGTCGCATACGCTTTAATAGCCTTAGCGCAGTAAGTCGCAAACTCATGATCCAACCTTACCAATTCTTTAGCCGATAGTCTGGTTGCCATTTGTAATTTGGACAAAAGATGCTCGCTAAATGGTGTTGTCGTATGAGCGATGAGCTTCCAGATTATCTTACCGTCTGCCCCGTTAAAATCACATATAGCTAGGTCCAATCCGTCCAAAGAACTCCCTGACATTAACCCTGCAATTATCATATTCTACCAATTAGCGGAAAGATAGATTAAAAATTAGGCTGAAAAATACATAAGTGGACTCTTATAACTTTAACAGAAACTTTTAACCCTGTTGAAGTTTCCTAAGTTTATATGTCGTAATTTTGTTCTGTGGAGAGTAAAATAGCTCAAGAAATAATTGATCACAGCATCACTCAATTCATGAGCTATGGGTTTAAGTCAGTGTCCATGGATGACCTGTCGACACAGATGGGCATCTCTAAAAAGACCATATATAAGTACTTCGATGGCAAGGAAGAATTAATCAGTAGTTGTTTAAAGGACTACCTGCGCCAAGAAGAACAATTGCTTCAGCATCTAGAACAAAGCTCTGTTGATGCTGTGGAGGACATGATCAGAACTTCGGAGCATTTCATGAACACGTTTAGAGAGATGCGGTCTGGAAATCTATACGAACTGCAGAAATATTACAAATCAGTATGGCTACAGATTGTTGATTGGGAGTCGCAATTCATCAAGCAGCGCATGTCTAACAATCTTAAAAGAGGAATCTCTGAAGGCTTGTATAGAGACAACATAGATCCAGAGATAATATCAGATCTCTACGTCCAAAACATATACAACATCGTGAGCAATACCAAAAAATATGAAAAATTGGGTCTCGATAGGACCCTACGCCAGCATATACTTTATCATTTGCACGGTATTCTATCCGTATCTGGTATTGCACAGGTAGAAAAACTAAATCTCATAAAGCAGTGAATATATATATGAGTTTGAAAAATACGACGACAATTCTCATGGTCTTCATGATGTCCACACAGATGATGAGTCAGGAGCAGTTTTCTCTCGGAGGAGCCATTAGGTATGCCTTAGATCATCACCCCTCTTTGGCGGAAGCTCAATTAGATGGCGCTGATGCCAACCTGCGGTATAAAGAGGTATTTGCACAAGGGATTCCATCACTAACGGGAAATGTGAATTATTCATATTTCTATCGACTCCCTACGGCTCCTGTGACAGATTTTATTTCTCCATCAGTGTATGGCGTCCTTATTCAAGAACAAGTTACTACTGAGAATGGGACCTTAACTCCGGCAGATATTCCAATACCAGGCTCATTTGATGTCACCTTTCAACAACCTCATTCTCTGAGCTTAGGACTGAGTACAGAATTTTTTCTATTCGACAGTAACTATTTGAAAGGGCTTAAGGCTGCCAAACTATTTATCTCTCTAAGTGAACAACAAATAGAACTCACGGAACAAGACATCGTGCATAATGTAGCTCGAGCTTATCAAGCAGTGCTGATTGCACTTAAAAATGTGGACATCTTAGATAAGAATCTTCAAAACATTACAGCCACACTTGCAGAAACTAAAGAGGTCTATAAAAATGGATTTGTAGAGCAGTTGGATGTGGATAGACTACAATTATCCTTGGAGAACTTGGAGCTCGAACAGCAAAAACTTGCTGAGCTCATCGATGTGAGCTACACGGTATTGAAGTATCAGATGGGTTATGATATGTCAGCACCAATCGAAGTAACAGAAGATCTGGAGACAGTCGTTAATCTCATGTCTTTAGATCCTGACCTGCCAGACACGCTCGATGTCGAAGCTCGTCCTGAACACCGGTTACTGACTAAATCTATAAAGCTAGAATACGCAGATCTCGATCGTATCAAACAAGCTAACTTACCGACATTAAGAGCATTTGCCAATTATGGTCAAAATCTAAATCGCAACAGGCTTTTTGATGGTTCGGAGACTGGGTTCCTACCCAATGGAGCCGTAGGTCTCAGCGCAAGAGTTCCGATATATGACGGTGGATCCAATAAGGCTAGAATCCAACGGAAAAAAATCCTCATCGAACGAAGACAAATGGAGCTATCCGAATTTGATCGCGCCATGAAGCTTCAAGTTCTGACGGCCAAAACACAGTACAGCAATGCTAATAGAAGTCTGAAAGGAGCGAAAAGAAGCCTCGAACTCAATGAAAAGATTTATAACACAACACAAATAAAATATCGAGAAGGTGTAGGTAGTAGCGTCGAAATAGCACAGGCTGAAGCATCTTTATATCAGGCACAAGCTAACTATATCAATGCGCTGTATGACCTACTTACTTCGAAAACCGAACTTGATATAGCGACAGGTCAGATTCTAAAATCCTTCAATTAGATAATGTTGAATATGAGAGACACACCCTATTATATAGTAACGATTGTATTGCTCTGCGTAGCGATCTCTTGCGGAGATAAGAATGGCGACCTAGAAATGCCAGCGTCACTCGACGCTCAGAAAGAGTTACTTGAAGCAAAGAAAAAGGATCTGGCGGTCCTACAATCCGAGATAGATGACCTTCAGACCAAAATCATTAGCCAAAGTCCGGAGCTGCAAGAGAAAGCAAAACTTGTAGATACACTCGTTGTAAGCCAACAAGACTTTAAACGGTACATTGATATACAAGGCCGAGTGGTTGCCGACGATGTTGTCAACGTAGTGAGTGAAGCAGCAGGTAGAATCATAAGCATAACCGCATCGGAAGGAGAGTATGTCTCTAAAGGTCAAGTCATAGCAACAATTGATCTGGAGTCCTTATCCAAGCAAAAAATAGAGCTCGAAACATCTTTGTCTCTTGCTGTAGACATGTACAATCGTCAAAAACGATTATGGGATCAAAATATAGGTAGTGAGGTTCAATTCTTACAGGCTCAAAATAATAAAGAACGCATAGAAAAATCACTTGAGACCCTTGACTTTCAATTGACTAAAGCAACAGTGACGGCACCAATTTCTGGAACAGTGGACAGAGAGATTCTCAAAGTTGGAGAGATTGCATCTCCCGGGGTGCCAATTCTTACAATTCTAAACACTCGCAATGTGAAGGTTGAAACTGATCTTCCTGAACGTTTTCTAACCAAACTCAATCAGGGAGATCAAGTGAGCATGAACTTCCCGAGTATAGATCAAGAAATAAAGGGACGTGTATCAATGTTAGGTAGAACAATAGACCCTTCCAACCGCACTCTAAAAGTAAACATCAAACCAGCCAAATATAACAAGCTCCTGAAGCCCAACTTGTTGGCTGAAATAAAAGTCGAAGAACTATCGATTGAAGATGTTATAGTCATACCATCGGTCTATATTCTGCAGCAGGTTGACGGACAAGAATATCTCTTCACTGTTACTCAAGAGGATAACAAGCATAGAGCTGTTAAGAAATATGTTACCACGAGTGAATCCAGTGGTGATAATATTATCATCACTGAAGGAATACTTTCAGGAGATATATTAGTATCCAAAGGTGCACGCAATATTTCTGATGGAGATCTGATCATATTCGAATAAGGAGCTTATGAATACTGAACAAATCAAGGAGAAATTAAGAAATTTTGGCTTGACAGATTTAGCTGTCGATAATGGCACCAGTATATTTATCCTTGCCCTGATGATCCTGATTTTTGGGCTTAGATCTTATTCCGCCATGCCAAAGGAGTCCTATCCAGAAGCTAGCTTCCCAACAATTTTTATCAACACACCATACTTTGGGAACTCGGCGGCAGATATTGAAGCGCTCATTGCAAGACCGCTTGAAAAAGAGCTAAATACTATCAGTGGTATAAAGAATCTCAATTCAACCTCTATTCAGGATTTTTCAGTCATTTTGGTAGAGTTTGAAGCCAATGAAGACCAAGATGCCGCGCTACGTAAAGTCAAAGACGCAGTAGAAAAGGCTAAGAGCGAACTTCCCAATGACCTCGACCAAGAACCAGATATCAAGGAAATTATCTTCTCGGAGTTTCCGATTATGACCGTTAATATCTCAGGCAACTACGGGATGGATGAGCTCCGGTCTATAGCTGAAGATGTCCAGGACAAAATAGAGAGCCTTAAAGCAGTCAATAAGGTGGATCTCAAGGGAGCATTAGATAGAGAAGTGAAGATTAATGTAGATCTGATCAAGATGCAAGCTCTACAAGTATCATTCAATGATATTGAAGCCGCCATCTCTCAAGAGAATCTATCGCTCTCGGCAGGAGAGATAATCGCTAACGATTTTCGTCGTTCGATCAGAATATTAGGAGAATTTAATGACGTCGAAGAAATCCAAAACACCATCATTAAATCTGAAAATCAACGGCCGATCTACCTCAAAGATTTCGGCAGTGTAGAGTACGGCTTTCAGGAACGTACCAGCTACGCAAGGTCAAATAGTCTCCCTGTAATTTCTCTTGATGTTGTAAAACGTCGTGGAGGTAATGTCATTGATATTGCAGCGTCGATTAAGCAGCTAGTTGAAGAGCAGAAAGAAGTCCTACCAAGTGATGTCAACTTAGCGATATTCAATGACAGTTCAGAATTCACAAAAGAGTCAGTTGCCACACTTGAGAATAGCATTATTTCAGGTGTAATATTAGTTGTATTGGTGCTACTGTTTTTCCTCGGATTGCGCAATGCACTCTTCGTTGGCATTTCCATTCCACTCAGCATGTTAATGGGTATACTCTTCCTAGATATAACAGGGACATCATTGAATATGGTAGTTCTATTTGGATTGATATTAGCACTAGGGTTACTCGTTGACAACGCCATCGTGGTCGTAGAAAATGTCTACCGCTATATGCAACAAGGACATTCTGAATGGAAGGCTGCCAAATATGGTGCTGGCGAAGTAGCCTTGCCGATTATGGCCTCGACGGCAACAACCTTAGCTGCTTTCATCCCATTAGCACTATGGCCGGGAGTCATGGGGCAGTTTATGGTATATCTCCCCATAACCCTCATTGCTGTATTATCCTCGTCGTTATTTGTTGCTTTAGTGATCAATCCAGTATTCACTTCTCGACTGATGCAGATAGATACAGGTGCTCTAGACACCTCACAATGGCAACGAAAGACAAGAAATGTGATTATAGGTGTAATCATCATGATTGTCATTGCGATAGCAGGGCACTTCACAAGTATCATGTGGGTAAGAAATCTCTTTGGCATTATCGCTATAATATCTTTGGTCAATCATTTTATTTTTAGACCAAGTGCTGTTTGGCTTCAGGGCAAGGGTCTACCATTTTTAGAGCGACAGTATGACCGCTTTATTCAAACTGTACTGAGAGGGATAGGTCCTTATGCGACGTTCTTAGGTTCCATTGGGCTGTTTGTAGGGTCTCTATTTTTGTTCAACGAGTTTATGCCCGAAGTGGAGTACTTCCCCGTTGGTGAGCCTATATATGTAAATGTATTCGTTGATCTACCATTAGGGTCTGATATCGAGGCAACCAATGATATAGTCAAACAAATAGAACAAGATGTAGCTGCAGCAGTAGAGCCCTATGATGAAATAGTTGAAGAAATTCTCACCCAGATAGGGGAAGAGACTTCTGACCCTCAATCTCCACCTGAGCCTGGTGCGACTCCGCATAAAGCTAGAATAACTGTGTCATTCGTCCCTTATCCTGAACGCAACGGAATCAAAAGTTCTGATGCATTGGAGGCTATTCGAGATGGCGTTAATCAATATGCTGGGGTAAACTATATCATTGATCAAAATTCTGATGGGCCTCCTGTAGGTCTCCCAATCAACTTAGAAATCATAGGAGAAAATCTCGAAATGCTATCTGATGTAAGCCAAGATGTGATGGATCACATCAACAGAAATCAAATTGCTGGTATCGAAGGACTCAAGAGAGATGTTCGGTTGGCTAAACCAGAATTAGAAGTATCAATAGATAGAGAAGCAGCGAGACGTTACAATCTCTCAACGGCTCAAATAGCTCTTGCTTTAAGAACATCCGTCTATGGCAAAGAGGTATCTAAGTACAAAGTCGGCGAAGATGAATATCCTATCATGTTACGCCTCAATGAAGACTATCGCTATGACGTCAATGCCCTGATGAACCAGAAAATAACATTTAGAAATCAGGCTAATGGCCAAATCGCACAGGTCCCTATAAGTAGTGTAGTCAACTATAAGTATACAACCAGTTACAACGCTATAAAACGCAAAGATCAAAAGCGTGTAATTACAGTCTATTCCAATATCATCCAAGGCTATAATGCCAATGCTGTTGTCGCTGATGTGAAGGACATTATGAGCAGATATGAGTTGCCGCAAGGAATACGAATGGAATTTACAGGAGAACAAGAGCAGCAGGCAGAAGACTCTGAATTCTTAGTCGGAGCATTCATACTGGCACTCTTTACCATATTCATAATACTCGTAGCTCAGTTCAATTCGATCTATAGCCCATTCATTATTATTTTGTCGATTGTATTCAGCACGATAGGCGTATTCTTAGGATATGTGGTTACTGGACGAACAATTGGTGTTGTCTTCACTGGAGTAGGAATCATCTCGCTTGCAGGTATCGTAGTTAATAATGCTATTGTTCTGATCGATTATATAAATCTGCTTATTCAGCGCAAAAGAGAAAGTATCGGTGTCGAATCAATTCTTGATCTCAACAGTGATGACGTCAAAAAAGCAATAGTAAAAGGCGGATCAACCAGGTTGAGACCGGTGCTCCTCACCGCGATAACTACAGTATTGGGTCTTATTCCATTAGCTATTGGATTCAATATCAATTTCTTCACCATCATTAGTGACTTGGACCCGCAGTATTATCTCGGTGGTGATACTAATGCCTTATGGGGTTCCCTGGCGTGGACAGTAATTTATGGACTTGTTTTTTCGACGTTTTTAACGTTGGTTATTGTGCCCGCCATGTACTTCTTAGCCTATAAACTAAAATACCGAACGGAGGGTTATTTCTATTTTAGGAAGAATAAATCAATGGCGATTGAACAGGGACAATCATAAGATCAGAGGGCTTCGTGAGTCTTACGGGCAAGGCAATCTTCTCGAAAGAGACCTAAGCGAGAATCCATTACTTCAATTCAAGAAATGGTTCGATTATGCCTTAGACCAAGCAGTCTTTGAAGCTAATGCCATGACTTTAGCGACATGTGGCTCAGATGGTCAACCTCATGCTCGTACAGTCTTACTTAAGGAGATCATTGACGAAGGCTATATTTTTTACACTAATTACGAGAGTCATAAAGGTCTTGAAATCGAACAAAATAATAAGGTGTCATTACTCTTCTTTTGGAAAGAATTGGAACGCCAAGTGCGAATACAAGGCACTGCTACTAAAATAAGTCGAGAGCATTCAGAGCAATACTTTCATTCTCGTCCTAAGGGTAGTCAGATTGGTGCCTGGGCCAGCCCACAAAGCCAGAAGATCACTCGTAACGAACTTGATCAACAGGCCATCACAATACAATCGAAATATTCAGATAAAGCTCAACTTCCTCTACCTCCATTCTGGGGAGGATATCTCGTGACCCCAACACGATATGAGTTCTGGCAGGGACGCAAAAATCGTCTTCATGATAGAATTGTTTATAGTCATATTGACAACTCAAAATGGGAAATTCAGCGAATAGCCCCCTGAACCATCAGTGTCTTCTATGTTCGTCATTGTAATGAAGTAGTTAAACTTTAATCTTGGCAAATACCACAATTATAAATCATATTAAAAGTTTGATTCCTATATTGGACTGCCCCAGTAAGGCCTTTTATTAGTGTCTTATTTTTACTACAAAACAATTCTTATGAAGGCACTCTATGTTGTAGGATTAACAGTCTTCGGATTAGGTATTATATTGTTCTTTCTGAAGGAGTTTAATGTGGCGTTAGTCCAGCACATCGATGAGTCTCTTATCGATATAATATGGGCTATAGGCATGATTATCTATGGAATTGCAATGATATTTATGAATGCCCAAAAAAGAAGGTTATTAAAAAGTGAGCTCCTATAATTGTCCCATATCATAGGTTGAGGGTGAGAATATTGATAATTGATACGAGAAATAAATAGACCCCTCAATTACTTGAGGAGCCTATTACGAGTTCCCGCACATCGGTTTGGTTTATTATCTCTTTATGAGTCTTTGATTAGAAGCCGTAAACAGCCGCGACTAAGAATGAGCCCAAAGAGCCAGACGTTCCACCATCAAATACATCAATAGAGGCAGAATCGATTCTGAATTCTGGGATGATAGTTAAGTTTCCAACTGAATAGTTTGCTGATAAAGTGAATGCTACAACACTTTCATCTGGTGCTATTGCTACACCTGCATCATCATTAAAGAGTTCGATTCTTCCGCCAATACTGAGTGCATCAGACGTAGCCACCTGCAAGTAGGCTGCAACACCAGAAAATGCATCTTGAGCAGTTGTCGCATTAAGACCTAAGTATAATGCATCTGTAAGATTCAGTCCCCCTGTGAAGTCAAACTGTACAAAACCATCAGTTATTAACGCATTAACCCATGCACCACCATTGTCCCACTCGTAGCCTAACTGAGCACCACCAAAGTAATCAGCACCTTCTGGCTGAAACTCTGTAGCATCTGTAGCATTGAACACACCCAACATGATTGACCATCCTCCATTAAGTGAAAAGTCGGCCTTCAATCCAGTATGACTAAAAGGGCCATATGAGAACATATACGATGTGCTGTAGTTGAAGTTGGCTGTAGGCGAGATCACTTCGTATCCCAAGAATGTATTGAAGTTTCCAAGAGTTAATCTTACATTATCCGATACATTTAGATAGGCATACAACTGATTTACAATCGTACTATTTCCACTAAACAAATTACCGTCTACCTCTTGCTGAGAGCCAAAAACTGCATCTGCTCCTCTTGGTCCAAATACCAAGTCTCCAACGAATCCAGCCTTTTTGCCTTCGTGAGCAGCTACAAGATTGACCATCCCTAAAGCAAACCCGTTAAAATTAGCAAATGATGTAGCTGGGGCTTCGCTATTACTTCTAAAATATGCGTCTACTGAACCGCTGAAAGACACTGCTGGCGTAGCCTCTTCCGTCTCTTCTTTTACCATTTCTTCAGTATCCTGAGCATATAACCATGCTCCCATAAATGTTACTATAAATGCAATAAATACCCTTTTCATTATTATGAATTTTAAATTTTGATAAACTTGTTTGAATGATTTTCACTCGAGATAATGAGAGTGAAATTTTGCGAAATAGACTTAAAAGTTATTTTTGTATTAAGTCGTATGAAAGAACCGAGCCGATGGCTCAAAATTTATTTTGATAAACTTTCTTATAAAAGCTCCTCAACTTTAGATTAAGGAGCTTTTTTTATTTTCAATTAATCATGAGTACGCTCTCATTGAGTGCTCAGCCATATCCAATCCTCTCTCCTCTTCTTCTTCTGATACTCTAATTCCCATTACTGCCTTCAATATGAAGAATATGATGAATGCTACGATAAATGTGAATGCACCTATCGCGAGAATTCCAGTAATCTGCGCTCCGAATGACCCTACGCCATCGCCACAATCTCCAAAGATTGCAACAGCTAGTGTTCCCCAGATACCACATACTAAGTGTACAGATGTTGCACCCACTGGGTCATCAAGCTTAGCCTTATCAAAGGCTGTAACAGATAATGGTATAATGACACCTGCTATAAAGCCAACGATTATCGCATCTGTTGGCGTCATCACATCTGCACCAGCTGTAATCCCTACGAGACCACCTAAGAAACCGTTTAGTACCATTGACAAGTCATGAGACTTCGTCATAATGTAACTACAAACAAATGCTCCGATACCTCCTGCAGCAGCAGCCAATGAAGTAGTAGTAAATACAAGAGATACTCCCGCAGCATCTGCATTTAGAACAGATCCACCATTAAATCCATACCATCCGAACCAAAGCAAGAATACACCCATCGCAGCTAATGGAATACTGTGAGCCTGGATAGGTCTAATACCTTTTGACGTATACTTACCAGATCTTGGCCCAAGTAAGATGATACCTGCCAAAGCAGCCCATCCTCCTACGGCATGTACAAGTGTAGATCCTGCAAAATCATGGAAGCCCTTCTCAGCCAACCAGCCTCCTCCCCACTGCCAGCTACCTGTAATAGGATAGCTTAAGGCCACGAATATTGTAGAGAAGATTAAAAATGGCATTAACTTGATACGCTCAGCCACGGCTCCAGAAACGATAGTCGCTCCTGTAGCAGCAAACATCGCTTGGAAAATGAAATCTGACCAATACGTATAATCCGCATATCCCGCTGTCATGCCATTCTCAGGAGGTGTTAAGCCAAATCCCGCAAAAGCAAAGATTCCTGAGCTTCCTTCAGCAAATCCTGGATACATTAGGTTGAATCCACATAGGCAATAAGTCAATAGACCTATGCATATGATCATGGCATTCTTAAAGAGAATATTTACAACGTTTTTCTTTCTTACGAATCCAGCCTCTAAAGCTGAGAATCCTAAATGCATGATGAAGACCATTGCGGCAGCAATAAGTATCCACAGGTTATTAACTGTAAACTGAGCTATATCTGCACTTGCCTGTGCAGCCTCAACGGCTTTAGACAACTCAGCAGTTGATTGTATAAATGCTAACATATTTTTTCTTTTAGGATTTAGTGATTAGAGTGCGTCGTTACCGCGTTCTCCTGTTCTGATTCTGATGAATTGCTCAACTGGTGTGACGATAATTTTACCATCTCCGATACTTCCGGATCTACCTTCAGCAAGGATGGTGTCAATTACATTTTCAACTTTTTCGTCAGGGACAATGATTTCAAGTTTAAGCCTTGGAATATCTCCAGAATCATATACTGCACCTCTGTAGGTTACGGTGTCGCCTTTTTGTTTCCCGTGACCATTAACTTCAAAGTAAGTGAAGAATAAGACCCCGTTCTTCTCTAATGCTTCTGTGATATCCTCAAATCTTGAGAATCTTACAATAGCTTCTATTTTTTTCATGTGTAAGGATTGAAAGGGTTTCCTATTAATTAATTTCGGTTGCAATTTTAACTTAACGTAAAGCCATTCAGTACAGCCATTCATTTTGGATTGTTATCCTTAAGATTCAACCAAATAAACTTATCTTGCTGATTGTCAAGACCTTAACTAAACTGACTCTGTTATGCCGATTAGCAATTCTCAGGATCTTTTTGGGCTTGTCAAGTCTTTGACCAAGGCTGATAAGCGCAATTTTAAGCTTTACGCTAAGCGTGTCCAGAGTGATGATAACATGAAATTTATTCAGCTTTTTGATGTCTTAGACAAGATGAATGAGTTAGATGAAGACAAGGTAATTGAACGAATGGACGGTATTCCTAAAGGTCAATTGTCTAACCTTAAGCGACATCTTTATAAGCAACTTCTGACCAGTTTACGCTTGATTAATATCAGTCGCATCAAGTCCATCGAAGTGAGAGAGCATATAGATTTCGCCCATGTCCTGTATGCTAAAGGCCTATTCCTACAGAGCCTCAAGATCCTGCAGCGTGCTAAGAAGATGGGCATTAAGGCCGAACTGGAGCTCGAAGTTCTACAGATAATTGAATTTCAAAAACTGATAGAATCTCGACACATTACACATACTGGCCCAGTGAGAAACAAAGAAATAGTTACTGAGGCCAAAGAGCGACTCGATAAAGTCAACACTTCTACCCTACTGTCAAATCTCCGAGTTAGATTACACAGTTATTACATTACTAATAGTCATGTGAAATCAGAAGAAGAAGAGCGTGAAGCAATAGACTTCTTGGATGAGAACATGCCAGACATCGACGATGACGAGTTGGGGGATTTCGAGAGAATCTACTTATACCAGAGTATGGTTTGGCATTATTACATCCTTCTCGACTTTGCAGAGTGTTATGCATACGCCCATAAGTGGCTTGATGTATTTGAAGAAAATCAACATCTAAAATTTGTAGATACTGATCTATATATGCGTGGGTTTCACTATGCTATAACCGCCGCATACAATCTACAAGATGTTCATAAGCTTCAGAAAGATTACGATACCCTGCAGTCCTTCAGGAAAAAGAACTACGCCAAGTTTAACGAAAACTCTAAGATATTCTCGTTCTTATATACCCATTGGGCACGATTTAATATCCACTTTTTAAATGGAACCTTCGATCAAGGTCTCAAGGATCTCGTCAGTACTCAGAAACGTATCAAGAGGTGGAAGAACACCATAGCGCCGCATCGAATCTTGGTATTCTATTATAAGATGGCATGGATGTATCTCGGTGCCAATGAGCCCGGCAAAGCTGTTGACTACACTAATCTTATTATCAATGCGAAACACAATGACTTTAGGGAGGATATTCAGGTATACAGTCGCATACTCTACCTCATGGCTCATTACGACCTTGACAATATAGATCTGATGCCATATTTGGTGAACACTGTGGAGTCATTTTATAAGAAGATCAAATCAAAAAATAAACTTCAAACCTGCGCTATCCAATTCTTTAAAAAGGTGTCTACCATCGGAATATCCGACCGCAACTTGTTGCTCTCCTCATTTTATGATCAGATCAACACAATTAAAAATGACCCATTTGAAAAGAGAGCTCTAGTGTACTTGGATATAGTTACCTGGATTGAGGCTAAAATAACTAAGCGAACGATAAGCGAAGTGATACAGTCTAAAAAATAAAGGGTAACTGAAAATCCTTCAATTACCCTTTATACTATTTATACTATAGCCATTAAGAAGTAGCAGGAACTACTGTCTACTTGCCAAAAATTGCATTAAGAAATAGAGAAACATAGCCAGAGCTGATAGCGCACTCGCTACATAAGTCATAGCTGCCCACCATAGTGCATCTTTTGCACCATCGTACTCTGCTCCCTGTGTCGTACCTGTATTATCTAGCCATACCAACGCTCGCTTACTTGCGTCAAACTCTACGGGCAGTGTAATTAATGAAAACAGTGCTGTCATTCCGAATGTGATCACCAATGCTATCATAAACCATTGACCTAAAACTGGAGCAGCAGCCCAGCCAATCATGAATCCATAAAACAAGAACTGCTGAATTCTTGAGGACGCCTGTACAGCAGGAACTAATGTCGACCTCATCTTGAGCATATTGTAAGCCGTCGCATGCTGCACAGCGTGCCCACACTCATGAGCCGCTACTGCTGCTGCCGCTACACTTCGTCCACGATATACATCAGGACTCAATGCGATTGTCTTATTCGTCGGATTGTAATGATCCGAGAGAAAGCCTCGTCCTTCTACTATTTTGACATCACTGATGCCATAATGTGACAACATATCCTTAGCTACTTCTGCACCAGACTGGCCTGAGCTAATTCCTACTTTGCTATATTTTTTAAATTTTGATTTTAGCCGACCGCTTACGAGCATTCCAACACCCGTAAATATTCCGACAATAATCATATAACCAATACCCATGATCCTATTTTTAAAAATTTAAGTTCCTAATCATATTTTATCAAATCCAGTATATGGCACCAATGCTGCAGGTATATTGATCCCATCAGTCGTCTGATGATTCTCTAGTAACGCCGCCACTATACGTGCCAGAGCCAATGCACTTCCATTGAGTGTATGGGCCAACTGCTTTTTACCATTTGCATCTTTAAATCGCAACTTCAAGCGATTGGTCTGATACGTTTCAAAATTTGAGACCGAGCTCACTTCGAGCCATTTCTTTTGCGCTGCTGAGTACACTTCAAAGTCGTAGGTCAGCGCAGAAGTAAATCCAAGATCACCACCACATAAACGTAAAATTCTGAACGGCAGTTCCAACTTATTCAAAAGACTACTCACATGATCCATCATCTGATACAACACATCATAAGATTGATCTGGATGAGTGACTTGCACGATTTCGATCTTGTCAAATTGGTGCACTCTATTCAGTCCTTTGACATCAGAGCCATATGATCCTGCTTCTCTTCTGAAACACGGAGTATGTCCAGTCAGTTTGATTGGCAGATCACCCTCTGATAATATGACGTCCCGATATATATTAGTCACGGGCACCTCTGCAGTAGGAATGAGGTATAAATCATCCTTAGGCATATAGTACATCTGACCCTCCTTATCGGGCAGTTGTCCTGTTGCACGTGCTGTATCAGCATTGACTAAGAGAGGAGGCATCACCTCTTCATATCCTGCCTCAGTAGCCTCATTCAGAAAGAAATTAATCAGTGCCCGCTGTAGCCGTGCTCCCTTGCCTCTATATAATGGGAAGCCAGATCCAGTTATCTTCGTACCTAGTTCAAAGTCTATCAAATTGTATTTACTCGCCAATTCCCAGTGCGGCTGAGCATCGCCAGATAATACAGGTAGATCATTGGGCCAATCCTTATAGACTTCATTATCATTCTCCGTAGCACCTGCTGGTACACTTTCATGAGGTACATTAGGTATTTGCAATAAACTGTCCTCTATGGATACCAGGATCTCCTTCTGTTGTTGCTCGAGTGCTGTAGACTTCTCTTTTATCTCGGCAACTTGAATTTTACTCGCCTCTGCTTCTTGAGCTTTACCAGATTTATATAGATTGCCTATTTCTTTGGAGATCGTTTTTATCTGATTGAGTAAGCCATCGAGCTCCGTCTGAGTAGCTTTCCTCTGATCATCAAGTTCTATGACCTCCCCTAGGATTGATGATTGTTCAACTGACCACCCTCTCTTTGTTAATCGTTGTATGATTTCCTCTTTATTCTCCCTTATGTCATTAAGTGTCAGCATCCCATTTTTTTAGATGCGACAAATGTCCAATATTATTTCGCAAAAGACATTTCATTTACGATAAATTAATGTAGTTTTGCGCACGCAAAGACCTGTGTATTCCTTTCTGCAGTTCTTATTTCTTTAACCAAGTTGATTCTCTGAGAAAACGCAAGGTCTAATAACTATTACACAAATCATATTACAAAGATTTTCCACCCATTATAATATACCACATGTACGACATTCTGCAATTAAATGAAATGCTAGTACCTGAGTTAAAGGACATTGCCGAGAACTTAGGTATGAAATCGTATAAGAGATTGAGTAAAAAAGACTTGATCTATAGGATCTTAGATGAGCAAGCGGTGACAGATAAAGTAATCGAAACACCTGCCAAGCCTGTCGCTCAAGAAGAACCAAAGCCACAAAAGAAAGAACATAAGCCTCGTGCTCCAAAAAAAGAGTCGGCACCTCAAACGCAAGATGAAAAGCCAGAGGCTGAAAACCAAGAAAAGCAGGGGAAAGAAGATCGTGGCGAGTCCCAAGGCCGAAGAGAGAATAACAATAGGAGAGAGAACAACAATAGGAGAGAGAACAATCGAGACAACAACAGAAATCAACGCAACAATTCTAACAATAAAGAAGATAGAGCTCCTGAAAAGGAAGAGAAGAAAAAGAAGCGATTTGATGTTGAGCTAGAGGGTATAGTTGAAGGTGGAGGAGTCCTAGAGATGATGCCTGACGGATATGGCTTTTTGAGATCTTCAGATTATAACTACCTCACTTCTCCAGATGATATATATGTATCTCCGTCACAGGTGAAATTATTCGGCTTGAAGACAGGTGACACCGTACTTGGAGCAATAAGACCTCCAAAAGAAGGTGAAAAATATTTTGCCCTCTTAAAGGTATCTATGATCAACGGTCTTGAACCAAGTCAGATTAGAGATAGAGTGCCATTTGATTACTTGACTCCACTATTCCCGGAATCCAAGTTTCACCTGACCTCACATCCTGCCGGCAAGGATTATGGGAATCGAATGATTGACCTATTCACACCGATCGGAAAAGGACAGAGAGGTCTGATCGTGGCACAACCTAAGACTGGTAAGACATTCTTACTCAAAGATATCGCCAATGCGATTGCAGATAATCATCCAGAGTGTTACCTCATCGTATTACTTGTAGATGAGCGACCTGAGGAGGTGACTGATATGAAGCGAAGCGTGCGTGCTGAGGTGATCTCATCAACATTCGATGAGCCAGCTTCTAACCACGTAAGAGTCGCTAATATCGCTATCGAAAAAGCCAAGAGGCTGGTCGAGTGTAAGCACGACGTAGTAATTTTATTAGATAGTATTACAAGATTGGCAAGAGCCTATAATACAGTGGCACCATCTAGTGGCAAGGTATTATCAGGGGGTGTGGAAGCTAACGCTCTTCAGAAGCCGAAAAAGTTCTTTGGTGCTGCCCGTAAGATTGAAAACGGTGGTTCCCTTACTATACTTGCAACAGCACTGATTGATACTGGATCACGTATGGATGAAGTAATCTTTGAAGAATTCAAGGGTACCGGTAATATGGAACTTCAGCTTGATAGATCATTAGCTAACAAGCGTATGTATCCATCTATAGACCTTACTAAGAGTAGCACTCGTAGAGAGGATCTATTATTAGACGATATGACGCTGAAGCGTATGCATATCTTAAGAAAACACTTGGCTGATATGAAGCCAGATGAAGCGATGAACTTCTTGAGAAAGCACATGATAGGCACTCAAAATAATGAGGAATTCATGGCTTCTATGAATGGCTAGCTGAATTTGCTCATTTAGATTTGACCATATAGTCTAAATGGGCTACTTTTGCAGCCCTTTAGAAATTGAACTACTGCCTCGCTCAAGACAAGGCGACTTAAATATTCGAAATAATGAAAAGAACGTACCAGCCATCAAGACGCAAAAGAGCTAATAAGCATGGATTTAGAAGTCGCATGAGTTCTAAAAATGGACGAGCAGTACTCGCCAGCAGAAGAGCTAAGGGTCGCAAGAAACTTACTGTATCTGACGAGAGATCGCACAAGTCCTAGTCATATAGGGCATAATCTACTGTCATCCCGTACTTAGTCAATACCTTTGACGGGTACTAATCATGGCTATACCTCATACTTTAAGTAAATCAGAGAGGCTTAAGTCTCGCAAGATTATCAATACACTCTTCACTGAGGGTCAATCGGCATTCCAATATCCGTTGAAGTGTATATTCCTGAAGTGCTCGCATAGAGAAAAAGGTTCTGGGCCGCTGCTCTTTGCCGCTACAGTGTCTAAGCGCAATTTTAAAAGAGCCGTGAAACGGAATTTGATTAAAAGACACATCCGTGAAGCCTATCGGATAAATAAGCCAGCGACAAATCAAGAAATACCCGTAACAACACAATGGGCATTGATGTACATATTTGTGTCCAAGAAGCAAGAAGACATTGGCCTACTTCCTGATGCCATGCGCAAGATCAATAAGAAAATACTAAAACGAATCTCACCTGAGCGATAGGGTGCCATATCTTGTATATTCATACCCATGGTAGCAACGACAAGATTAATGCTCATTCTAAGCACAATAATACTATTCTCGGTATGTGGAAGTGGTCAATTATTTCTTCAATTAGAGCGAGCTGGCTCGCTGAAGGTTAAGAAATATCCTGCAGGGGCAGACATACAATTTAAAACCAAAGCTTATCCAAACTACTGGCAAAATGGTAAAATCTATCAGATCATACCAGAAGAGCAGTCTGTAGTATTCAGTGATCGCATCACCTATCTCAAGGATTATACTCATTTTAGATATCAACGCTCATGGCCTAATGCCGTTGGTACCAACCTTACACGCTTTGGGGTTTCGTGGTTTGCTTTTGCAGGATTACTAACAGGGCTAAGTGAATTAGGGGCCTTGGAAAATCCATTTAACTTTGGTACCGATACGGCAATTATAGGAGCGTCAGCTCTTATAGCAGGTTATCTATCCAAGAAGCTATTCACGACCGTAACTCGCGAGATAAATGGCAAAAATCGTCTGCGCATCATTGACTTACGCCTGTAGGCCAATCAGGTAATCTAAAGCCTGTCGATATCCATCCAATCCTTGACCTACGATACTATGTACTGCCACAGCCTTGATATATGAGTGATGTCTGAAAGCCTCCCGATCATATATATTGGAAATATGAACTTCAACCACTGGTGTCGTAACAGCACTTACTGTATCAGCTAAGGCCACCGAAGTATGTGTGTATCCACCAGGATTGAATATAATTCCGTCTATAGTAAATCCGACTTCTTGAATCTTATCGATTAGCGCGCCCTCGTGGTTAGACTGATCATACTCCAGTTGATGTTTTGAATAACTTAGAGACAACTCTGCAAAGTAGTCCGAGAATGTCTGATTCCCATAAATCTCCGGCTCACGCTTACCAAGAAGATTTAGATTGGGACCATTAAGGATCAAATAATGCATCCTCTAATTTACCTCTTGAGAGAGAAACTTGAGTCGTACTAATCTAATCTCTTCCAAAGTAATATCATCTTCTTCAAGCTCTTTGAAGGCATCATCGATTGATTCGCTTTCGGCATCGCTGAAGTATTCATAGATATCATCGACAGTGTCCTCATCCATGTTGTCTTCGAGATAGTAATCTATATTGAGTTTAGTACCTGACAGGACGATCATATCCATCTCGTCTATGAGTTGTTCCATATTCAGCTTAGCAGAATCTGCAATTTCCTCAAGTGGCATTTTACGATCTACTCCGAGTATGATTGAGACTTTTGATTTAGACTTATTAGCAACCTGTTTAACCACGAAGTCTTCAGGTTTCATAATCTCATGCTCTTCCACATAGTCTTGGATCAATTCTACGAAAGGCTGCCCATACTTCTTGGCTTTACCTTCCCCAACTCCACTGATATTGCCCATATCTGCAATAGAGGTCGGATAATAGGTTGCCATATCCTGCAGTGATGGATCCATAAAGATTACCCATGGCTTAACATCATGCCGTTTTGCCTCGGCCAATCTTAGGTCCTTGAGCATTTTCATCAAGGTATCATCGAGAGCAGCACCTTTAGCAGACGTACTTGTTGCGATATTATTATTAGCAGCACTGCTGTAATCGTGATTGAGACTTATTTCAAAGGTCCCTCCATCTTTCAAGAACTTCTCGCCCTTCTCAGTTACCTTAATTAGGCCGTACTGCTCTATATCTTTTCTTAAGTAATTAGCTAATATGCCTTGCCGTAGCAAAGAATGCCAAAATAGGTTCTCCCGATCCTTACCAGCGCCAAATGACTCTTTAACATCGTAGCGGAAGTTCTTCATCTCCTGAGTCTTTCGACCGATGATATACTCCACTAAAAACTTGATGCCATAATTCTCATTGAGCTCCTTAACAATGGCTATAGCCGTTGCTAATTCATTACTGGCATCCTCCATTGGCTTAGGATTGCTACAGTTATCGCACATTTTATTACAATCTGCCGTGGCAAACTGCTCACCAAAATAATGCAGCAAGGATTTCCTTCTGCATTTAGGCGTCTCAGTAAAGGCGACTACCTCATCCATCAGCTGAACGCTAAGCTCCCGTTCGGAGAGTGGCTTATCCTTAAGAAATTTCTCTAGCTTGAGGATATCCTTATGCGCATAAAATGCCACACACTTACCACTCAGCCCATCTCGGCCTGCACGACCTGTTTCTTGATAGTAGTTTTCTATGCTCTTAGGGATGTCATAATGGATCACAAATCGCACATCGGGCTTATCGATACCCATACCAAATGCTATGGTGGCTACGATAGCGTCTACACCTTCCATTAAGAAGTCATCCTGTGCCTTAGATCTGGTCTTGGCATCCAGTCCAGCATGATACGGCGTGGCCTTTATGCCGTTTACCTGCAATATTTCAGCTATTTCCTCAGTCGACTTACGGGACTGTACATAGATAATACCTGACTCACCGGGCATCTTCTTGATGATCTGTACAATCTCTTTTACCGTCTGTTCTTTATTGATCTTAGGCCTTACCTCGTAGTATAGATTAGTTCTGTTAAATGAAGAGACGAACGGAATGACATCATTCATTCCCAGGTTCTTCATGATATCTGACTTCACCTTTGGTGTGGCGGTGGCGGTTAATGCCATGATCGGGATATTCTCATCTATAGCCTCGATCATCTGTCTTATCTTACGATACTCCGGCCTGAAGTCATGTCCCCACTCTGAGATACAATGCGCTTCATCCACGGCAACGAAAGAAACTCCAGTCTGACTAAAGAATTCTATGTTCTCTTCTTTTGTCAAGGTCTCAGGGGCTACGTACAGTAGTTTAGTCTTGCCCGAAGTGATATCCTCTTTGACCTTTTTGATTTGTGTCTTATTGAGACTGCTGTTGAGGAAATGGGCTATGCTCTCATCTTGGCTATAACCTCGGATTGAGTCAACCTGATTTTTCATCAATGCGATCAACGGGGATATGACTATTGCCGTTCCTTTAGATAGTATTGCAGGTAGTTGATAGCATAATGACTTCCCTCCGCCTGTCGGCATGATCACCAGTGTGTCTTTGCCGTCTAATATATTTTGAATAATAGCTTCTTGTCGATCTTTGAATCCATCGAATCCAAAGTATTTTTTTAAAGCTTCATTAAGATTTAAAACTGTCGAATTCATGTTTATTGGACTGTCCAAATAAGTTGACAGCAGCCCTTGATCGGTCTGCCCAACATCTTTGCATTTTGATTTAGTCTCTTCATCGATCTAAGATGACTCCCGGATCAACATTCGCTATGAGACGCTTGTTTTTTTCTAACAGCCGCCGAAAATAACTCTTATAAATGGTGTGTGCAATAGAAAATCACCCTAAAATAGGACGTAAAGTCGTCAGTTTTCAAATACCTCTTCATATCTCGGTGCAAACGACTTGGCAGTTGCGGTGGCCCAATAGTACTTCCAGCTGTCAGGCACCGACTCTTGCTGGAGAAGACTTCCTTTAGGAATGTATGGATAAATCTCATCGTAGCGCTTAGCACGCTCAGTGTCAATTCTGCGATATACCGATGATCTGTTGATTTGCTCTCGAACCTTAAAACCCGAAGCAGCTTGTAACTCTACAAAACTTTTTAAGGTCTCCTTATGAAAGTGAGCAACCCTTGTTTTCTTGTCTTCTACTACGAGACCACGCATAAGGTGAGGATCATTAGTAGCCACCCCAACAGGACATGTGTTCTTATTACATTCTAGCGCCTGTATACATCCAATCGCCATCATCATAGCTCGGGCGCTGTAACAGATGTCAGCCCCAATGGCTAGGGCTCTATAGATATGAAACCCCGCAACAATCTTTCCCGACGCCAGCAGTTTAATGTCTTTCTTCAAATCAAAGCCAGTCAGCGCATCAAAAGCAAAAGCCAGTCCTTCTCTAAATGGCATCCCAACAGAATTACTAAATTCGAGTGGTGCTGCACCGGTGCCTCCCTCTCCACCAT
Source organism: uncultured Saprospiraceae bacterium (assembly GCA_964522505.1). Classification (GTDB taxonomy): domain Bacteria; phylum Bacteroidota; class Bacteroidia; order Chitinophagales; family Saprospiraceae; genus GYS-P2D. The sequence goes on along the minus strand of CAZFWJ010000027.1, from coordinate 18,575 downwards.
CCACAGAAATAAAATCGGGTTTAATACCTGTCTCAACCATGGCTTTACAAATCGCCAAAAATTCCGATTTCCTGCCTATGCAGAGTTTGAATCCAACTGGTTTGCCGTCACTAAGATCTCGCATGGTCTTAATTAATTGTAACAACTCGATCGGCGTTGTAAACGCCTTGTGGTACGGAGGTGAAAGCACATCCTTCCCCATAGGAACATTTCTAATCTTAGATATTTCTTCAGTCACCTTCTTCGCAGGCAAAATACCACCATGGCCGGGTTTAGCACCTTGAGAAAGCTTAAGTTCAATCATCTTAACATTGTGATTGGCACATCGTTCCTTAAACAACTCAGGACTGAAGTTTCCATCTGCTGCTCTCGAGCCAAAATATCCTGTTCCGAGCTGATAAATCAGATCACCCCCATACTTATCGTGATGGGGCGATATTCCTCCCTCTCCTGTATTGTGTGCAAATCCACCAAGTGCAGCGCCACCATTAAGCGCCATGACCGCATTCTTGCTCAGTGATCCATAACTCATGGCCGCAACGTTATATATGCTACATTCATAAGGTTGTAAGCAATCAGGGCCGCCAACAGTAATTCGAGGATCATGATCTATAGTATGGTGGTCGAGAGCCGCTATGCTATGATCCATCCATTCGTAGCCATCATCATATACATCTAACAGGGTGCCAAATGGTGCTGTATCTACGGCATCTTTTGCACGCTGATAGACGATAGATCTGAATATGCGTGAGAACGGTTTACCGTCCGTATCTGACTCGATAAAATATTGATATAGCTTAGGGCGCAGCCATTCTGCTAAATACCGCGAACGCCCTATTAATGGAAAGTTACGAGTAATGCTATGGCTCGCTTGTAAATAATCATAAAGCGCCAATCCAAATAAGGCAAGAAATGGCAAGCCTAAAATGGCAAATGCCCAATGGCCTAAGAATGTAAGAACTATTAAGACAATAGCAAGTAATCCAAGTAAAATGACAACTATCATAAAGCGGCTTTCAAATGTTTCGCGTTATAATTTCGTTATAACACTACTGCAGCAACGAATGTAAGCATAGCATAGCAAATTAGAGTTTGAGATAGAGAGATATGAATTGGGATATATATAAAAATGGCTTCATGTCCTATCTGATGCTCGAGCGCAGCTTGTCCAAGAATAGCATTGCCGCCTATGAGGATGACGTTAATAAATTGATACAATGGATAGAGCTAAGCGATGCTAAAATAAGCGTAGAGAGAATACAGTACAATGATCTAGAAAAATTCGTCCATTGGCTCCATGAACTTGGTCTGGGAGATAAGAGTCAGGCAAGGATTATATCTGGAATTAAGGCATTTTATAAATATCTGTTGCTGGAGGATATCATCTCTGATGACCCATCAGAGTTATTAGAGGGACCTAAGCTACGTAGAAAGATTCCTGACATATTAGCTATCGGAGAGATAGATCTAATTCTAAATAGTATTGATCTGAGCCTTCCTCAAGGTCAGCGTAATCGTGCAATCATAGAGACCCTGTATGCCTGCGGGCTTCGAGTGACCGAGCTAATCAACCTCAAGTTGAGCAATTATTATCCTGACCTCCGACTGGTTAAAGTGATAGGAAAAAATGACAAAGAGCGCATAATTCCAATAGGTGATAGTGCTATAAAGTACATTAATATCTACGTCGACAGTGTGAGAAGACTGATGAAAACCATACATCCTGATCACGCAGACTTTGTTTTTCTGAATCGACGAGGAAAGCAGTTGACGAGAGTAATGATCTTTCTGATGATTAAGCAGTCTGTTAAGGATGCAGGTATAGACAAATCAATCAGTCCTCATACTTTCAGACACTCATTCGCCACACATCTAGTCGAGGGTGGTGCTGACCTCAAAGCCGTACAGGATATGTTAGGACACGAATCAATTACAACTACAGAAATATATACTCACCTCGATACGCAGTACCTTAGAGATGCAATTATGAATTTTCACCCCAGAAATCGTACTGCTCGATGAATAAATTGCTCTCCCTAAGCTCCGGTATTTTCGGAACATTGATCTTGCTGATATTTGGGTCGTGCCATAACCAAATTCAGCTCACTGGAGGGCCCAAAGATGAGGCCCCGCCAGTACTCGACACCACAATATCTACGGCTAACAATCAGGTCAGATTTGAGAAGCAAAAAATTATGCTCTACTTCGATGAGTTTGTATCCGTCAGAGACCCTATCAAGCAGATTCTTGTTACACCACCATTGATCTACACACCACAGGTCAATGAACGCTTGGAGCGAATAACTTTTGAGTTTGATGAGAAAGAAGTACTCAAAGAGAACGCGACCTATGTGATCAATTTTGGCGAGTCGATAATCGACTATAATGAAGGCAACAAACTTGAAAACTTCACAATGGTCTTTTCTACAGGAGACTACATAGACTCGCTCAGTATCCGTGGAAATGTCATCGATTCCAAGACCCAACAGGCTTCGTCAGAATACTTGGTTATGCTATACGAGTCTGTATATGATTCTGTAGTGTACAAAGAAAAACCTTTCTACTTCGCCAGAACTGATATGGAAGGACAGTATGAAATCAATAATCTACGTTCGGATACATTCAAATTGTTTGTGCTCAACGATAAGAATGTAAATTACACTTATGACTATGGTGAAGAAATAGGATTCATTGATTCGCTTATTTACCTAACAGATAGCAGCAACTATGACATCGCCTTAGAGTCATTTTTAGAACAATCTGACGCCAGATATTTGGGCTACGAATCAATACTTCAGGGACAACTGCGACTAGAATTCAATCAATTGCCAAGCCTGGACTCCCTCACTATGCTTAGTGAAAATGTCAACTATACCTTTACACTCAATACCGATAAGTACATCGATGTATGGTATCGTCCAGTTAATCTCACTAAACTGAACATGGTCTATGGTGACGATACGATCAAGACGAGGATAAATCTCAGAGCACTAGAATCATTGAAAGAAAACTTAAGCGTCTCACTTAATCAGCCTAAGGATCCTATCGGCTTACATCCTACAGATCGGATCGTGCTGGAGCTTGATTATCCAATTGATTCAATAGCACCAAGCCTAATCAGCCTGAGAGACACTATTAATGATAACAATCTGATATTTGACACTCAACTAATTGAAGATCAGCCTAGACAAGTAGCACTCCTCGCCGATTATGCCATGGACCAAACACTTGAATTACTGCTCCTCCCAGGTGCCATCAGAGACTTGTGGGGACATAGTCATGATTCGATTACACATTTTGTTTCGATCGGTAATACTGAAGATTTTGGCATTATGGAATTGCAATTCAGCCAGCTAGACTCTGCAGTAGCTAATTACCATATAAGTGTACTAGATTCAAAGGATAAAATCATTCTAACTAGCAGTGTATATACTGACACCACAATAGTAATCCCAGAACTATATCCCGGATCATATAAGTTAGAGATCATCGAGGATCTCGACAACAATGGACAATGGAGCGCAGGGAACTATCTCAAGAAAGTGCAATCTGAAAAGTTCTTTGAAGTACCTTTAGATGACGTAAAGGGCAACTGGACCGTAGAAAAAGAAATCATTCTAAACGAACTCGCAGCTCATAGCAATACATTACCCTCAAGTGATAATGACATAGATGAAAGTACTGAAAGCGACGAACCTGAATAAAGTCTATGGTAACAGGACTGTGGTAAAGTCTGTTTCGCTGGAGGTGAAGCAGGGCGAAATAGTTGGGCTGCTCGGGCCAAATGGCGCTGGTAAGACCACGAGCTTTTATATGATTGTCGGATTCGTTAAGCCTAATGGAGGGCAGGTATTCCTTGAGGATCAAGAGATTACTTCATTGGCCATGTATAAGAGAGCTCGGCTCGGCATCGGATATCTACCCCAAGAAGCCTCAGTTTTTAGAAAATTGAGTGTCTACGACAATCTTATTGCAGTCCTTGAAATGACCAAGCTGAATAAGGCAGATCGAATTGCCAAAGCAGATAGTCTCATTGCAGAGTTCGGGCTAGAAAAAGTTCGTAACAACCAAGGAGATTCATTATCGGGAGGAGAACGGCGCCGCACCGAAATAGCTCGAGCGCTGGCAACAGATCCAAAATTTATTTTGCTCGATGAGCCGTTCGCTGGGATAGACCCAATAGCCGTAGAAGACATCCAGTATATCGTCGCCAAACTCAAGACTAAAAATATTGGGATTCTTATCACAGATCACAATGTCCAGGAAACGCTATCCATCACAGATCGATCTTATCTCATGGTTGATGGCGACATCCTCAGAACAGGAACCTCAGAACAGCTTGCTGAAGATCCTGTAGTTAGGAAATTGTACTTAGGTGAACAATTTGAACTAAAAAGAAAAAATATTGAGCTCTAAGGCATTAATAATCGTAATGCTTGTGCTTGGCCTCCTTTTTTGTTCTTGCCGAGAGACCAAGAGCAGGCAGAGCCTCAGTCCAGAAGTTAAGCACATGAGCGATACGATGTATAATAAACGCAAAAGGATCATTGATGATGAGTTGGACTCACTATGCCTTGAGCGAATCCCATTGCTAAAGCAGAGGGCCATTGATTCTCTAATGGTTATAGAACAAGAACGAATCCGTGAACTCAGTGAATAGATTAGTATGCTACATAGCAGCCATAATAGTGGGCTGCATCTTAGGTTCATGTAGTGAATCACAAGCTAAGATAAGAGAACAAGCGATGCGGGAACTAGACATCAAAATAGAGATCCTGAAAAAGAAAAAAGATCAAGAATGTCGTGAGCTAGCGTTCATCGAGGCGGAGATATATGTTGATTCTGCAATCAGCGCAATGTTGCTATATCCCATCGATGATAGTCTCTATGCCCCACCCATTCCTGCTAAACCAACATTTATACAAGTAGACAGTAGCGTATTTAATTCTCAAAGTTCTGTTAAACCAGTTATCGAAAATTAAATTTGTAATCTTGTCATAAGACATTTGAGGCGATTATATAATCACCAGAACAACTAAAATTATACAATACTTCTCATGCAATCAGCAGTAGACATAGAAGCACTAAATCAGCAAGCACAAGTAGACAGTGCATTCATAGAGGACATAAGGCGAGAAGCTAATCAAGTAATTGTCGGACAATCTCATATGATGGACCGACTGCTATTAGGATTACTCAGCGACGGACATATCCTTTTGGAAGGCCTTCCTGGATTGGCTAAGACCTTAGCGATTAAGACACTTTCGTCAATTATAGATGTGAGTTTTAATAGGATCCAGTTTACACCAGATCTGCTACCAGCAGATATCTTGGGTACAATGATCTTCAATCAGAAAACAAATGAGTTTTCGATTAGGAAAGGTCCAATATTCTCCAATTTTATATTGGCCGATGAGATAAATAGAGCTCCCGCCAAAGTACAAAGTGCATTGCTTGAGTGCATGCAGGAACGTCAGGTTACCATTGGCAAGGAGACCTTCAAGTTGACCGAGCCATTTCTCGTATTGGCAACTCAAAACCCTATTGAGCAAGAGGGTACTTACCCCTTACCTGAAGCGCAAACTGATCGGTTTATGCTTAAGATCAATGTGGACTACCCTTCTAAGGTTGAAGAGCTTGAGATCATCCGCAGAAATATTGGGGGCCATATCAACAAGAAGATCAATGCCGTCGTGAGCCCAGAACAAATCTTAAAGGCTCGCCAGACTGTAAGAAATATATATATGGATGAGAAGGTAGAGCAATATATCCTCGACATTGTATTCGCCACTAGAAATCCTAAAGACTATAATCTCGAAAAACTTGATGGGCTCATTAACTACGGAGGTTCACCACGGGCGAGTATAAATTTGGCCCTGGCAGCGAGAGCCTATGCATTTATGCAACGGCGAGGATATGTGATTCCTGATGATGTCAGAAGCATCTGCAAGGATGTCTTGAGGCATCGTATAGGCATTACCTATGAGGCTGAAGCTGAAAATATTACACAAGAAAATATTATTACTCAGATTCTAAACACTGTAGAGGTTCCATAACCTAGTTGCTCAGGACATGCAATATATCGGAGTCATCATACTATTATTCTTATTAGGAATTAGCTCTTATAGCCAACCATCACTGGTTGCTACTAAGACCCCTTCAACCTCTACAGTAGACTATATACAGTGGGATGGTGTACTGGATGGATCTATGGAAGTAAGGATTACTCTTCAACTAGATAATCAAGAAGCAAGCGGCTATATCGAGTACGGATCAAATAAGGACCGATACGACTTGCTTGGAGCAATTGAAAATAACCTGCTCAACATCTATCAATATGATGACTATAGTAAGATCATGGGTACAATCACTGGCGATATAGGAAATCCTAATCGTAACTGGATATGGTCAAATGAAGCAAAAACTTCGATAAAGCCGCTTCAACCAAAGAAAGGCGACAATAATATCATCCTGCTATTCGAGAGTGAAGAAGATGAGCTGTTTCTAAGACCTAATACACGATCCATCAACAGTGGGGCTATCTACGATCATGTGATGTGGTCAGAATACAACTGCACCGATCAAAATTGCGAAATAATTTCACCTGAGGCTCACGATGATCATGAGTTTCAATGGGATGATTCTAATCTATTGACTCCGACTCTTGACATTAATGATCATAGCTATACCCTTTCCAATACGATTCAATATGCCTCAGAGAGCTACCACGATTCCAAAATCGCCTATAACTTCTATTATCCCGTCCTTGAGAACGAAAAATTTGATGGATGGATAGAACGGCAGATGTCTACCTGCAAGACCAATTACAGGATATACCTTGATCAGGCTGCTGAAGGATCTAATCAGCTATCATTTAAAGGAGATTTTTACATTTCTGCACTCGACGATGAACTCATAAGCGGCTATCTAAACTGGTCGTGTAACAATACGGCTTCTGTCCAAACAGCACCATTTATATATGATATCGATAGATCCAAATTCTATGCAATTGGTGATCTCCTCAGGTCTGACTTCGACTATGCATTTTTCTTAGAGCAGTTTTTAAATAAAAAAAAGAAGCAAAGCCTTAATGAGGAGGATTATATTATCAGAAATGCCTTAAAAAAGAAGCACTTCAAGCACTATGTCTTGAACCAAAATGGCATCGTGTTTTTCACGGACTTTAATATTTTGTTTGGTAGACGATCCATTTTGGTTCCTTATACAGAGATCCAGGGATTTGTAGATAATAAGACTGTCAGTAACTACTTCAAAAAGAAAGCATAGATATGGATACGGCAGAAATATTGAAGAAGGTTAGGAAGATAGAAATTAAGACTAAAGAGCTTAGTAAGCACCTTTTTTCGGGTGAGTATAGCAGTACCTTTAAGGGTCGTGGGATGTCATTTAGCGAAGTGCGTAACTATCAATATGGTGATGATATTCGTAATATCGACTGGAATGTTACCGCTCGCACTGGCGACCCATATATCAAGGTCTATGAGGAAGAGCGAGAGCTAACCGTAGTCTTCCTAATTGATATGAGTAAGTCTTCGTTTTTTGGGACTGTCAATCAATTTAAGAACGAAATCAATACAGAAATCTGTGCAACCTTAGGATTCTCTGCCCTCAATAATAATGACAAGGTTGGGGCCATCTTATTTACGGATCAAGTAGAGAAGTATATTCCACCTAAGAAGGGGCGTCAGCATATCTTAAGGATCATAAGGGAGCTCATCTATTTTGAGCCAGAGAATCAACAGACAGATTTATCCGAGGCGCTCAAGTATCTTAATAATGTCGTTAAGAAGCGATCTATAGCCTTCGTACTATCCGATTATGTTAGTGCCCCTTACGAAGATGCCCTTAGGGTATCAGCGAAGCGCCACGACATCATAGGGGTAAAAGTATTTGACGATCTCGAAGAGAAACTTCCAAAGGTCGGGCTTGTAAAAGTGCGGGATGCTGAGTCTGGCGCTACTCAACTTATAGATACCTCTTCCCAGTCTGTACGTGATGCATATAATGATCACTTCAATCAGCACAAGGAATATTATACCGCTGCATTTAGAAAAGCGGGAGCTTCAACCATCGATATCAATACTCGAGAGGATTATGTGAAGCACCTGCTTAGATTCTTTAAAAGTCGTCATCGATGATCAGAGTATTGATTGTCATATTATGGGCTGTAACTGCGGGATATACGCAAGTTCAGGTCACTGGAGGGTTTGATCGAGACACAATCCCGTATGGCCAGACTGCCACCTTTACGCTCAGCGTGGAGACATCGTCGAATGAGGACATATTGGCTGTACAAACGGTATTCTTGGATTCGGTTTATTCGGCCTTGCAAACATTTAAATCTAACCCAAATGACACTACAGGAAACGCCGCTCCAGTCCTATCAGACTTCGAACTGATTGATGTAGGTCAATGGCAGAAATTAGATGATGACCCTTTCTTCTCTGGAGAAGAGCTCAAATGGACCTCCAGCACTGTGGGTAGTAAAAAACTGTATGAAAACACGTTTACCTTTAAATTTTGGGATCCAGGTATCAATGTGGTCCTTGTGCCTCCTGTCATCGTAAATATAGCTGGGGCACAGGAACAAATTTATGATGGGGCCCAAGCGAGTGTATTCATGGCCCCTCCTCCTGGCGTTGAAGTAGTTTCTCTCGATTCACTTGAGATAGAACCGATCAAACCTATCCTGACAGAAGCCAAAAATATCAGCGACTTCCTGATCTACATTTATATCCTCGGTGCACTCTTACTTGTAGGAATTGCATCATGGTGGTTTGTAAGGTGGCAGAAGAATAAAGAGATCATCACTGAGCCGGTGATTGAAAAAGTGGTCTATATCCCTGCACATACCAAAGCCCTTAGTGCCCTCGGTACGCTGAGAGAGGAGCAATTATGGCAAAAGGGTGAGGTGAAAGAATATCAGAGTAAGCTCACTTTTATCATCAGAGAGTATTTGGAGAATAGATATGATGTGCCAGCACTCGAATCGACCACTGAAGAGATCGTTCAAAACATAAGCAAAGCCAATCTTGACATGAACGATGTGGACTCGCTGAAGCGGATTCTGCAGGTCGCCGATCTTGTCAAGTTTGCCAAGGCAAAGCCAGATGAAAGCATTCATGAAAGCTTTATGAATGAGGCTGAAGGCTTCGTAAACAGGACTAAAGCATTATCAGACACACAGAAGAATCCTACGAACGAGTCTATTGTCAATGACCAGAATACCACAACAACAAAGAAAAAAACTAGCTTGCTTCATAAAATAAGAGAAGGATACAAGATTATTTATAGAGCTAATAGAATCTTGAAAAGCATTCTTGTATTGGCAATATTAGCCGTGATAGTTATCAAGTTCTTATTTGGAAGTATCGAACTAAAAGACGACACAATACTGAAAGACCTAAATGAATATTTGAATTCTGAGTATTGTGAAAATATTGAACCATTAGCACATATTTCTAATATTGATATTGGCGCTAAGGTAGAGATGAATGAAGTAAATTGGATAGATGTAACTTTTAACTATGATGTATCAGTTAATGGTGTCGTCGAACAGCGACAATCGGCCTTGCTCTATGAGGAGGGAATTTTAGGATTTAATTTGCTCTCAATAGGAGATTGCGAAATAGAGAAATAGAGAAAAGTTTGACACAGTTCCAAAATATCAACTTCGTTAATCCAGAGGCATTCCTTTTACTTCTGCTGATTCCATTGCTCGGTCTTTGGCATTTCTTCAAATTGAGAAAGCGACAGACGGTATTCACTATTTCTGATAGCACTCCTATCAAAGAACTTAGGACCTGGCGGACGATCATCTATCCATTTCTCCCGATTCTGAGAGCCCTCAGCCTGGCCGCAGTGATTATTGCTATAGCACGTCCACAACTATCACTGAAAGAAGAAGAGGTGAAAGCAGAAGGCATAGATATTGTACTAGTCATGGATATCTCCAGTAGTATGCTCGCTCAAGACTTTCAGCCTGATCGGTTACAGGTGAGCAAGGAGGTTGCCAAAGAATTCGTGGACAAACGAGAATATGACAGAATCGGCTTGGTGGTCTTTGCGGGAGAGAGCTTCACCCAGTGCCCACTTACTACAGATCATAGGGTGGTCAAGGATTTTATGGATGGTCTACAGTGCGGTATGCTCGAAGATGGTACCGCTATTGGGATGGGTTTGGCTTCAGCCGTCAACCGTATGAAGGATAGTCCGTCTAAAAGTAAGGTCGTCATCCTACTGACAGACGGAGTCAACAACTCTGGATATATCAAACCTCTGACTGCTGCTGAGATCGCCGTTGAATTGGATACCAAGGTATATACTATTGGTGTGGGTAGTCGCGGACAAGCACTTAGCCCAATCAGCCGTCGAAGTGATGGTCGCTACATCTTTGGCATGGCACAAGTTGAGATCGACGAGCCGCTACTCGAAGAAATAGCGAATATGTCTGGAGGTGAATATTATAGAGCTACTGATGAGCAGAGTCTCCAATCTATATATGCTGAAATAGACCGCCTCGAAAAAACCGAAATAGAAATCACAACATTCAAACGATACAGCGAAGAGTTCAGACGATTTCTGAGCTTAGGATTAATATTATTACTTGTTGATCTGCTATTGCGGATGACCATTTTTAAAACTTTGCCATAAGCTATGTTCAGATTCGAGTACGGTACTGCTTTATGGTTCTTATGGGCCATACCGATCCTAATCGGACTATATGTGCTCTTTACATTTTGGCGCAGAAGGCAACAGCGACTTCTGGCTGCAGATGACCTATTCGCACGATTAGCGCTGGGTTGGACAGGCCTACGTCATCATGTTAGATTTATATTAATCACATTGGGAGTATTGTTCTTGATCTTCGGATATGCTAATCCGCAGTGGGGTAATAAAACCGAAAAGGTTAAGGCCGAGAGTAGCGATGTATTTATAGCCCTGGATATCTCTCAGAGTATGATGGCAGAAGATATCTCACCCAATAGATTGGAGCGAGCGAAGCGGCTCTTGCAAAATGTCATCCAAGATCTCAAAGGTAATCGCATCGGACTAATCTTCTTTGCAGGAAATGCGTACTTGCAGATGCCTTTATCTAATGACTACAGCGCAGCAGAGCTGTTCATTGCAGCTGCTAATACCAATCAGGCGACAACACAAGGGACCGCAATATCAGAAGCCATAGACCTAGCACTACGAGCTTATGAAGAAGGCAAGAGTAACCAACGTGGACTTATCATTATCACCGACGGCGAGAGCCATGATGATGACGCCCTCGCTAAGGCCCGTGAAGCAAAAGAAAAAGGACTCAACATTTTCACCATAGGTGTAGGCACTTCAGAAGGTGCATTTGTACCATTCATCAGCCAAGGACGTCAACAATACAAGCGCGATGAACAAGGCAATCCTGTGACCAGCGCTCTCAATACGACAATGATTACAGATCTCGCCAATGCAGGTGGCGGAAAGAGCTATTTAATCGGAGAAGGAAATAGCATACTCGTAGACCTTAGAAAACAAGTAGATCGCTTACAAAAACAAGAAGTAGAAACCCGAGCATTTACAGAGTTTGCCAGCTACTTTCAATATTTCTTGATTTTGGGTCTGTTATTTATGATCTTGGAGTTCATGATTCCGGAGCGATCAGCAAAAATAATCTCATGAGACACATCGGCATTATATTATTTCTCAGCATGTGCAGCATTGCTATGATGGCGCAGAGTGCGCACAAGCTACTTATTGAAGGTGATCAGTCCTATCTTAATGAAGAGTACCTCACTGCCGAAGAGAGCTATCGGAAAGCACAGCAGAAGAACAGTACTACTAAAAGCAATTTTAACCTCGGCAACGCCGTCTACCAGCAAGAGCGCTATGAAGAAGCAGTGCAACATTACGAGAGCACCTTTAATGTTGCTGAAGATGATTTAGAGCGGGCCAATGCGCTTTACAACCTCGGCAATGCACAACTCAAAACTGGGCAGATTGAGGCAGCAATAGATACCTATAAAAAAGCGAATGGATTTAATCCTGATGATGCCGAAATTCTCACCAATCTGTATATGGCTAAGTTGATGATGAAACAACAGCAACAGCAACAGCAACAGCAGCAGGAACAGCAGCAGCAGGATGAGCAGAATAATGAACAGAATGAGGAGCAACAAAGTAATGATCAACAACAAGATCAGCAACAGCAGGGCGATGACCAGCAGCAACAAGATCAGCAACCTCAGGATTCAGATATAGAAAATCCATCTGAAGAACAGCAGCAGGCCGCTCAAGGACAAGAGCTCAGTAAGGAAGATGCCCTCAAGCTCCTCGAAGTAATAGAAAATGAAGAAAAAAATGTTCAGGAGAAATTAAGAAAAGTATCCGGAAATAAGACAAAGCCTAAGAAGGACTGGTAGCTGAGATTAGGCCTTCCTGTTACATTCGCACAAATAAAACCGTCTGTACATCGATGAGTACTCATAAATCAATGCGGCTTATAAGTTTGATGGTCATTCTAATGATGATCTGCAGCTCCGCCATTGCCCAACGTGGACTCCGCTCTTACAAGGTTAAAATTCCCAATACAGACGTACAACTCAAGATGGTTGCTATCAAGGATGGCAACTTTAACATGGGAAGTACATACAGTGCAGTCAATAGTGGAGAGGACGAACGACCTATACATCATGTCGAGTTAGACGCATTTTGGATCGCCGAACATGAAATAACCCAGGAACTCTATCAACTTTTTTTAGATCGATCAGTAGATCATCTGCGCAGAGACGGGGTAAAAAACCCGATGATTATCGTTGATGTCGACCAGATACCAAGACCTCCGATTCCATCAATGGATTCTACTAGGGTACAAGTTCCCAGCACCCACCCTGCTGTAAATATGACCCAAGCTGAAGCGTCCGCATTCTGTGAATGGCTAAGTGCAATGACCGGTGCTTACTATCGTCTACCGACTGAGGCAGAGTGGGAGTATGCCTGTCGGGCACATAGAGAAAGTGAATATCACTTTGATAAAACTGAAAGTGTCGATATATATGCTTGGAACAGATTTTCGAGCAATGGATCAGCACATGCTGTCAAGGGCAAAAAACCAAATCGATGGAAACTCTATGACATGCTCGGCAACGTAGCAGAATGGACCCTAGACCATTATGCGACAAGAGGCTACGATAACCATAAGATTAGGAATCCAACGATATTATTGGAAGAAGATGCCCCTGCTGTCGTCCGAGGTGGTTCTTGGCTGAAGCATCCATCTTCTCTGAGATGTGGAGCCCGAGAAGCTCTTGATCCTAGGTGGGAAGAATATGACGAGCCACAAGAAAGAGCGCACAAGTCAGAAAGCGTAGGATTCAGAGTAGTCCGACCTTATTTTATGCCTAACACACCTGAGGAACAGACTTCTTATTGGTCGCATAAATCGAAGTAAGGAATACACCGAACAGCTATTTCTTCTTCAATTCTTTAAATCTTTTCAGTATTCTACATTGACCTTTAGCTGCTCATTCGGCTATATTTGATTCTGGTATAATTACAATTGATGAAACACTATTTGTTGGTTTTAATCCTTTGCCTTGGGTCGATGGTTCTTCTACAGAGTCAAGATGTGGTATTTAAGCAAGAGCTTAGCTATGATACCGTATATATGGGCAATGCATTACAGATTAAGTACAGCATCCAAAATGCAAATGGCGACTTTCAAGCGCCAGACTTTGATGGGTTCGTCATCGTCAGCGGACCCAATGTATCCAGTCAGTTTAGCATGATCAATGGCGCTGTAACTCAAAGCGCCTCATATAGTTACTTTCTCCAGCCACAGACAACAGGCCTCTACACCCTAGCTCCAGCTGTCCTCGCCAATGGTGATAATCAATGGTCCACTGAGGCTATCGACATTACTGTATTAGCCAATCCCGAAGGCATCCGTCAAGATCCCTCTGGCTATCAGGTCATCTATGAAACCATTCAGTTAGACACGAGCACCATGAACAAAGAAGACTCCCTAAGGATGAAATTTAGAAAACTCAAGACTCGTAGAATATAGATGTTTCAGCGAGTATATCTACTTCTTGGATTCTTTCTAATTGTGGTAAGTGCCACTGCACAAGAGATCGCATTCTATGCGCAAGCGGATGCTAGACAGATCGTGGTTAACAATTTTTTCCAAGTGACCTTCACACTTGAAAATGCCAATGGTGACAGCTTTACGCCACCTGATTTCGGATCGATCGAGGTGCTTTCTGGGCCAAGTCAGTCATCTCAAGTGAGTATCATTAATGGTCGCAGAAGTCAAAAGGCAAGTTTCGGATATGGACTCAATGTCTCCAAACCTGGTAAATACACAATCAAAAGCGCCAGCATCAATGTAGCTGGTAAAATCTATAGGACCAAGCCCATCACTATTGAAGCTGTTGCTGGCAAACCCGGCTCGAAAAACTACGCCTCTGGCATCGCTGGACTTACTGATGCGGATATTTTCATTGAGGCAGTGGTAGATCGAGACACTGGCCACATCGGCCAGCAGATCACGCTTAAGTATGTACTCTATACCACTAGAGATGTGCGATCCATCAATCTTGCTAGGAAGCCTGAGTTTGATGGATTCTTCGCTCAAGAAATTAACAACTACCGTGAGCGCTCTGAGCGTGTTGTTCGTGATGGCGTTCAATATGTGAGCAGAGCAATTAAGGTAATTGCTCTATTCCCTCAACAGAAAGGCAGATTTGAAATAGACCCTGCCCTATTCACCCTAGGTATATCGACTAATTCGGGACGTTCAAGCTTTTTCTTTAACAATAACCTCAAGCGATTCAATGTCAACACAGAATCCTTTACACTTGATATAACCGATTTGCCTGATGAAGCACCTGCCTCTTTTGCAGGTGCGATTGGTGATTTTTACCTAGGTACCGCTATCGATCGGAAACAACTTTCTATGGACGATGCCTTGACATTAACCTTTCAGATCAAAGGTGATGGCGATGGTAAGTTGCTGACGGCGCCCGATCAGCCACTAGGTGATCTATTCGACATCTATGAGCCCAATCTCTTGCGCGAAGAAAACAGTGTCGAAAATGGCAAAATCATTACCACTAAGACTTACGAATATCTCATGATTCCCAAGAAAGAGGGTCGCATCAGCTTTAATCCAGAACTAAGCTTCTTCGATCCCGACATTAGTGATTACAGCGTCATCAAAGGGCAGAATTATACCATAACGGTTACGCCATCAACCGGTCGACAGACGGTGGACCTCGATACTCGCCGCAAGGAATTACCAGCGCCGATTACAACTACGAGTTTTAAAAAGAAAGGTTCCTTCTTCTTTGGATCAGCCCCATACTGGGCCTTGAACGGCGGATTTGGCTTAGCCTTTCTAGGTTTGCTATTCGCCAAGAAGAGACAGACAGATCGTGATAACATCGATCCTGCCGAATTAAAAAATTCCAAAGCAAAGAAGTTAGCCATTGCACAGCTCTCCGAAGCAAAATCAGCTTGGTCCTCAGGTGACACAAAGCAGTTTTACATCCTCTTGCGCAAAGGGCTATTGGAATATCTCGCTAGTAAGACCTACCAATCCTCAGCACAGATGTCTAAAGAGGATATCTCTACCCTACTTCAGAATAATCACCTGGAGTCATATGAACCAGGAATACTTGACATTATGCAAAAAGGTGAAATGGCCATTTACGCCAACATGACACCAGGAAATGAGGAAGAAAGCTATAACCAAGCCGTAGAAATCATTCAAAATATAGAGACCTCCCTTAAAAAATAGGGCATATCGTCATAGGACAATATCTTTGCGGCTCATTATCAATGACGAGTCATGAAGAGAAGTAGAATACTGGATCTCCTAACATCACAACCTATCGGCGAAGAAGTAAAAGTATGTGGATGGGTAAGGACTTTTAGAAACAATCAATTTGCAGCTGTATCAGACGGCAGTACTATTAAAACACTCCAATTTGTCATCGATCGTGAGCAAACCGATGACGCCATATTAAAGCGCATCACTACAGGAGCCGCTGTTCAAGCCATCGGAAAGATCATAGAGTCGCAAGGTCGGGGTCAGTCTGTCGAACTTGTTGTGTCCGAGATTAAAATTATAGGTGACTCCGACGCTGAGAAGTACCCACTTCAACCGAAGCGGCATAGTTTAGAATTTTTAAGAGAGATCGCGCACCTGAGGTTTAGAACGAACACCTTTGGTGCAATCTTTCGAATCCGGCATGCCTGTGCATTTGCGATTCATGAGTTCTTCAACAATCGAGGCTTTGTCTACATCCACTCACCGATTATCACTGGATCAGATGCCGAGGGCGCTGGAGAGATGTTCCAAGTGACCGCACTCGATCTTAAAGACATGCCTAAAGGTGATGATGGTGAAGTAGATTTTAAGAAAGACTTCTTCGGTAAGGCGACGAATCTAACCGTATCTGGACAACTCGAAGCCGAGCTGGGAGCGTTAGCTTTTAGCGATGTTTATACCTTTGGCCCAACCTTCCGAGCTGAGAACTCTAATACCTCGAGGCACTTAGCAGAATTCTGGATGATCGAGCCAGAAATTGCATTCGCAGATATTCACGATGATATGGATCTCGCCGAGGACATGCTCAAGTATGTGATCAAGTATGTGATCGATCACTGCCAAGATGATCTGGACTTCCTCGAGCAGCGCCTTGTCAACGAGGAGAAGCAAAAGCCACAAAATGAGCGCTCGCCGATGCCGCTAAAGGAAAAGCTTCAGTTCTGTCTCGATGAGGATTATGAACGTTTGACTTATACCGAGGCTATCGACATTCTCATGAGGTCTAAGCCTAATAAGAAAAAGAAATTTCAATTTGTCATAGAGGAATGGGGTGCAGACCTGCAGTCGGAGCATGAGCGCTACCTCGTCGAGAAGCACTTCAAAAAACCTGTAATCCTAACAGGCTATCCTAAGGAGATCAAGGCATTTTACATGCGCATGAATGATGATGATAAGACCGTCGCTGCCATGGATATCCTATTTCCGGGTATCGGTGAGATCGTAGGTGGCTCACAGCGTGAGGAGCGCCTGGATGTACTATTGGCACGGATGAAAGATTTCGATATTCCAGAGCATGAGATGGAGTGGTTCTTGGATACTCGTCGCTTTGGCACTTGTCCACATGCGGGATTTGGCTTAGGGTTTGAGCGCTTGGTGATGTTCGTCACAGGGATGGGTAATATCCGAGATGTGATTCCATTTCCGAGGTATCCGGGAAGTGCAGAGTTTTAAGATCCACCGATGAGGCATTGGTTTATACTAATCGTTATTATCGTATTCGTCGTCTCTTGTAAAGAGAATAAACTTGGCGGAAGCTATACTCAAGACCAGGAAGTTCGGACTGTAACGGTTCCGGCATTCGATGCACAGCTGACTTATGAGCATATCATCAAGCAATTAGATTTTGGTAATCGTGCAGTGGGCACTGAAGGCAGTATGAACTGCCGAAATTGGATGAAAACTCAGTTGGCAGGATATTCATTTAGTGTTAGTGAGCAAGACTTTCCAGTTGCAGGCATACCAGGCATAGAGGATGTAACAGGTGTTAATATCATCGCTCATCATAATCCTAAAGTTAAAGAGCGAATTCTGCTGTGTGCGCATTACGATACTCGACATATCGCTGATAAGGATAGTGCAGATGTGAACAAGCCCATTTCTGGAGCAGATGATGGCGCTAGTGGAGTTGCGGTGATCTTAGAACTAGCTCGACTCATTGATCAGATCGATCTGCCACTGGGCGTTGACATAGTACTATTTGATGCAGAAGACGCTGGAATAGATTCAGATGACTCCAGTGAAGACACTGTAAACACCTGGGGCATAGGCTCTCAATATTGGGCAAATCAGGTAAATGGAACTGACTATAAGCCAGAATATGGAATCCTCCTTGATATGGTCGGGGCAGCTGGAGCATCCTTCCCACAAGAAGGTATATCACTTCAAACTGCAAAACCTAAAGTGGAAAAGATATGGGATCTCGCGAACAAGATGGGTTATTTAAAATTCTTTCAAAACCGACAAGTTCGAGGCTTTATTGACGATCACTACTTCATCGTTAGAAATGCCCAAATCCCAATGATCGATATTATCAATATCGAAGCAGATGGGACCTTTGGCGATTACCACCATACCCATGATGATGATCTTGCTATTATCGATGTTAATACACTACAGGCCGTCGGACAGGTAGTCATCGCTACACTGGTCAACGAATCGAACGGTACTTTTTGATATGCCATAGTCAGCTATCACTTATGATTGTGGATTAACTTGTGCATAGCCTGTCGCACTCAAGTGGGTGATCGACTGATTCCGAAGGATAGATGTCTAGTAGAGTTCTAAAGGAGCGAACCACCATGTGGACGGGTTGTCAGCAGCTACGTATAGAGCCTTGGGCGTAGAGTTTTTGGTTCCTTTTCTCGATAAAAAAGGGATATCAAGCTCATTATAAACTGAGAAAAAATATTCAACAATGAATTCATTGTCAACTTAATTCAACAATATTTTCATTGTCAAT
>CAZFWJ010000026.1:0-41809 GCA_964522505.1 uncultured Saprospiraceae bacterium | reverse complement strand
TTTTATATTTATTGAATAAGAAGAAATCACTTACTGATTAGAATATCTGTTCCTCATGTACATGACATGGGGATTGGTGACAGCTTCAAGGCAAGGGCATTCTGGGTCATCGAGATCTGTTAATCCATCTGCATCATTATCGACGCCATCCGAGCAATCCTCGATACACGGTAAGCTCTGTAGAAACTCAAACTTAGAGGCAGATCCTCCGATAGTTCCACAAGTATTAGTCAAATTATATAGCGGAGTCAAGCTGAAATCAACTCGATCCAAAGTAAACAAGGCATTGTTACTATCTCCAACTATTAAGTTGCCATCAGAGTCATTCACAATAGACTCTATATTGTCAAGAGGAATCCCTAGGTCATCTAACAGTGGTAATACTCTAAACTCTCCAGTAAATATGTTGATCTCGACAATCTGGGAGGGGCTTGTTATTACATTTGATGTACTCGCTGTCCAATATAAGAGTCCTTCACTCCACGCCAAGTCTCCTGTACCTACGAGGCCAGTAGACGTTAGATCAACCACGATACTCAAGTCATCACATATGCCAGAAACATCATCATCGCTAGGTTTGTACCTATATAATATCGTACTAGTTCCATCACCGAGTACAGTATATAGGAATCCATCTAAATCACCTACTAACTCTTGTTGTGTTATAAATGGATTAGCGCCATCAATATCACAGATATATCTCGACTCCCGCCCTGTAAAAGGATTTATGAGATATAAGGACATATTATCACCATCATCTGAACGGTTACCATACATATTACCATTTGGTATAAATGCTAGGTCAGACCATCCCGATCCAGGAACTTCTTGAGCCAGATTCTCTTCTGATATCACTATTGTATCCGGCGACTCATATTGTAGGGTGATTATATCGTCTTCGCATAAACTAGAACCATACTTGCTAATAAATAATCTTTCACTAGGTACATCGGAATCACAAGGTCCACAATAATCCTCAGTACATCCGCAATCAGGATCCAAGTCATCAATCAGTCCATCTCTATCATTATCTAATCCATCTCCACATACTTCATTGCTACAAAGAGCAACATCGGCATTCTTCCAACTGAAGTCCGGAGGTGTCTGATAGGTAATCCCGATGACTAAACCGTTATCATCGACAAAAGGGTTTCCTGCTCCTGCTATACCATCCCCATTGATATCGCTTACCTCAGCCTCTTCTGTATCAAAACAGCCATCACCATCGCTATCAAGGTCTAGGTGATCTTGAAATCCATCGCCATCTGTATCTGGTCCGACTTGAAAAATGACCACTTCGTCCAATCCAAAGTACTCTGCCTCATCACAATCGCCACCAAACTCTTGTCCATCTAATGTCTCTACACCTAAACTAATCGTCTGCAAATCAGATAATACTGCAAGTAAATCTCCAGGCGCGCCAGTGAAGTTAGCTTCCTCTAAGGCTACAGCATAACGTCGCCATCCTCTATTGAAAAAGTCTGTTACGTCAATGTTTGTTTGAACAGATAGGCCCGTGGAATTTGCCAGAAAAACCTCAAGTTCTGTATTACCATTTTGATCACCACTCTCATCGTCAAGGGTACCATTAATCCATCTAAAACTAAAGGTTCCTCCAAGGAGCTGGGGATCGTTAATTCCCAAGGGAATACTATTTCTAAAATAAGTAACGCCAGGGTCAGCATCAATATCAAGAATAAAGTCTGACCTAAAGGGTGTAAGAGGGAACAAACTCATATCACAACCTGTCGATGTTGTTGCATCTGTAGAGTGCGGTACTATGCCATCATTTGCTCCAGAATTGTTATTGGATTTTATCCAGTCCTCACCATTAGTATTAAAATCTATAGTATATTCTCTTTCTATCCATTCGTCAGTATCGAGGATACCATCATTGTCATCATCAAGGTCACACTGATCACTTACGCCATCACCATCGTGATCACCACCTAAATCATCGCAAGAAACTCTAAATATTAAGGTATCGATACAGGTACCATTAGGTGCGATAATCGCATAGTCACCAGGTTGGTTAACATCAATAACATCGTCATTGGCGAACACCATGCCATCACTGAATCTAATCCATGCTTGAAAATCAGCTTCTGGCGGCACATTAATCGCCTCTATAATTGCCGATGAGGTTAATGGCCTAAATGAAGCCGTACCGATCTGTAATCCAAATGGAACTTGACCAAATCCTGTATAATAGCCTGCCACTCCATTGGCATTACTAAATCCAAATAGTCCTGTAGCTAGTGGGCCGTCAGATACTATTCGTATATCATCATCTTCATCCTCGATTATATAAGCAATCCAGTCTCCTGTACCTGGCACAGGAACCGCATCTGCAGGAGTCAAAGTGAGTTTAGGAGTTGGTGAACCATTATCAAAAACTCTGATCCCTGATCCCCTAAAGGTTACGACACTTATATCCACATCTAAATCATTAGGAACCGACGGGTGTAATTCGTCAACTCGAGGCAAATAATTGGTTTCTGTCGGAAGATAGCAACTCAGTGGAGGCAGAAAATTCATCCCTGAAGATAGACCGCGAATTCCACCGAATAATTGTTGGTAAGCATAGGCTGGCACGCTAGTCTCAACAAGCATGACTCGATCACTAGTATAATGTGATCCACTAATTTGGAGAAACTCCCCTTGATCTATATTGTCTATAAATACACCATTGACAGAAACATCCGTGTCATCATTTATGCCGATTATTATTGGGGTTTCCGCATCATCACTGTCATGATTACCACGATAATAAACGTAAGTTGTCCCAAGCTGGTTAATAGGTACACTCTGATCTATCGCCATATCACGATTTGCTGAAGTAGAAGGGAGAAAGTTGGGACCGTGTAATAGATTACCATTACTCATCACAATCGGCTTATCGGCTATCACACGTGCACCTATTAGGTCATCAGCCGTATTAGGGGTGACATTCTCATCACTATATGTTGATATTACATAAGTCTGACCTGCATTAAGCATAATCGTTTGGGTTGTTCCTGTAATATTTGGTCCATCATCATGGAGTTCCGTATTAGGTGATATACCGCTTAGATTAATCGTGGTATTATCCTCAAGAGCCATAAACCCTACAGTTATGTTAGTACGATCTGCTGAGCGACTCAGGCGGTTAACAGGTAATGCTCCAACGTAAAACTCCAATCCTACACCACCTTCTCCTTTAGCAGTGAGTGAAGCCGCCTGTGAATTTGACTTCATCCTTAAGTTGGCGTAAAACTCGTCGGTGCCTCTAAGGATTAGCCCATAATCGTCAAGAACTTCATTCAGGAGACTTGACCTTACAGAAAGGAATGTATTATCAGGACCTAGATCATTATCATCGATTCCTACTTCGTAAACATTGTTGTTATTCCCATAAAAATCATTAAGATCAAATATTGCTGGGGCAGAATTATCGATGGTAAAACTCTTCACAAAGGTTCCTGTACCTGAAGTTATATCTATCGTAACAGGCGTAGTTGATGGTGTAGACAAGTATACGGCTTGATACCTGTTACCACTTCCGGCATCGGTATTACGGTTGTGAAGAGGTGGGAGGAAATGTATATCATCTAGCTGTGCACTAAGATCGTATGCGAACAGCCCGAATAGGACCACTACACTAATTTTAAATACAGACTTTGGCGAAATCAGATGTCTCACGATCACATGACACTAAAAAGTAGTAACGAACCCTAGTGACTATAGCAAAATTATTTGTTAATTGTAATACACTTTAATAGGATTAGACATCCCTACATGAATAGATGTCTCATTAAACTTTATTTATACTATTACAAGGACTTTAAGGGATGCAGTATGCTTGAGGTTAGACTCAGTTCTTTTATACAATCGATTATACTCTTTTTAGACCCATAAATCGACTATATCCACTACTCACAGAGGCTATTTATATGTCAAAATTAGGTTCGAGTTCTCCTTTGCCTTCTCCAGAATAGAAGTCATTAATAATTCTGATCACCTCATCAGGATCATCTACGATAGGTATAAGATCCATATCACCAGGGCTTATATTACCATGTATATCTAACACGGTTGTTTGAATCCAATCTTTTAGTCCGGACCAAAAGTCAGTCCCTACCAGAATAACCGGCACCTTAGAGATCTTCTTGGTTTGTATTAGTGTCAGGACTTCGAACAACTCATCAAAAGTTCCAAATCCTCCAGGTAACGCTACAAATGCCTGTGCATACTTGACGAACATCACCTTGCGTATAAAGAAATATCTGTGATCAATGTCTTTATCTGGATCAATATATGGATTAGAGCTCTGCTCGAAAGGCAAATCTATATTGAGGCCTACAGAGATTCCACCTACTTGATGAGCCCCTTTATTGCCAGCTTCCATTACGCCAGGTCCTCCTCCCGTAATGACTCCATATCCTGCTTCGCAAATTTTAGATGCGACCTCTACAGCTAACTCATAGTACTTCTCTCCAGGCTTAGTACGCGCCGAACCAAACACTGAAACACATGGATCAATTTTATTCAATTTTTCAAACCCTTCGACAAACTCAGAAATGACTTTGAACATAGTCCAAGAGTTTTGTCCATTCTTATGAGCCCAATGTTTACTATTTTTAGTTTCCTTCGTCATGATATGATATTTATAAAAAGCGAAACCCACTATTGTATAGTAGGTTTCGATAAATCTAATAATTTATAATTTTCCTTAGTGCTAATTGGCTACGGAGCTTTTCATGAGGGCCTTGTCAATATAGGATTTCACTCCATCGACACCACCATGCTCTTTAAGCAACCTCTCGATAACAAGATCGTTAGAACTGAAGGTTGGAACATTTTTGGACACCTCCTGTACAGATACTTTGGGCCCTGATAATATGATCAATCGCTCCACTACATTGCGCAGTTCTCTTATATTGCCTGACCAAGCATGCTTCTGAAGCTCCTTAAGTGCAGCAGGCGCAAATCTCTTAATCGGTATTCCATATTCACTGCAGATGATCTTAGAAAAATGCTCTACCAGCAATGGAATATCTCCTTTGCGATCTCTAAGACTCGGAACAGATACAATAATCACTGCAAGCCTATGGTATAGATCTTCTCTGAAGTTACCTTTAGTTATTTCTGCTTTCAGATCCTTGTTAGTGGCCGCAATAACACGCACATTAACCGTAATCTCTTTATCACCACCTACTCGTGTGATTTTATTCTCTTGCAGTGCTCTCAGGACTTTGGCTTGAGCTGACAGACTCATATCACCTATCTCATCTAAGAATAAAGTGCCATCATGTGCCAGTTCAAACTTACCCGCTCTACTCTTATGAGCTGAGGTAAATGATCCCTTCTCATGTCCAAACAGTTCACTTTCAATGAGCTCTGATGGTATAGCCGCACAATTTACTTCGATAAGTGGTTTATCATTTCGACCACTTTTCTCGTGAATCCATCTGGCCACTAACTCTTTACCCGTACCGTTCTCACCGTGAATCAATACTCTGGCATCGGTGGGTGCCACAAGGTCGATAGTCTTATGAATCTGGGTTATTGCCGCTGACTCGCCCACTATATCAATGGTCTTCTTCTTAGAAATCTTTCTTTGGAGAACCTTTTTCTCTGTGATCAAGCTCGATTTATCCTGAGCGTTTCTGATGGTGATCAATAGCCTATTAAGATCCGGTGGTTTAGATATAAAATCAAATGCACCTTTCTTAACTGATTCTACAGCAGTATCAATATTTCCGTGACCTGATATCATTACTACAGGAAGATCCGGCTGGAGTGTTTGTATCTTTTCTATGACCTCCATGCCATCCATTTTTGGCATCTTGACATCAAGGATTACGACATCATACTTGGCTTGCTTAATTTTAACAAGACAATCCAGACCATCTACTGCCTCTTGTACTTCATATTTTTCCATTTCAAGGATATCACGTAATGTTGTACGGATACCCCTATCATCATCCACTATCAAAATTTTAGGCATGCTTTCTTAATTTTTCCCTAAGTCAAATAAATTCAGCAGCTAATATATTAAAGAAATTTGTAATATGATTGTGGGAATGTACAAAAAATCGTAATGTGTCGCTATTTGTGCATTGCCAACCATGCCATCAGGCCACTGCTTATCTCCAGTGCTCCTTCGTCAATATCAAAGGTAGGCGTATGAACGGGAGAACTATTACTGCCATCCTCTGATGCCGTGCCTAACCGATAAAAGCATGCTGGGACAACTTGAGAATAATATGAGAAATCTTCTGCTGTCATCCGCTGAGGGAGCTCGATGACATGGTCATCGCCCATGTATTCTATCATAAGATCACGTGCCCGATGCGTCATCGAAGGATCATTATAAAGGCTTGGATAACCTTTCTTAATCTCAAGCACCACTTGGGCCCCATAGGACTCCACAATATGTGTTATACGTCGCTCAATAAGTTTATGAGCCTCTTTGCGCCACTCTTCATCAAATGTTCTAAAGGTGCCTTCCATCATCACTCTGGTGGGGATCACATTAGTGGCACCTCCATCACTATTAATCTTGCCAATAGATAATACCGACGGCGTATTAGGATTAGCACTTCTGCTAACGATAGTCTGTAATGACTGAATCAACTCAGCAGCAATCATAATTGGATCAATCGTCTCTTGTGGCATTGCACCATGGCCTCCCTGACCTATGACAGTGATAAATAGCTCATCACATGAAGCCATAAAAAAACCAGGATGATAACCGATCTGACCGACAGGCAAACTCGGATGTACATGTTGTCCATAGATCTGAGCGACTTGAGGGTTTTGCAATGCGCCATCAGCAATCATCATAGATGCACCTCCTGGCAACTGCTCCTCACCAGGTTGAAAGATAAACTTGACTTTATGCTTAAGATCTTGTTCTAAACTCTTGAGAATCATGAGAGAGCCAAGAAGGGAAGCTGTATGCACATCATGTCCACAAGCGTGCATCACACCATCATTAACCGATCGATACTCGACGGATGACTCCTCTTGAATTGGCAAGGCATCCATATCCGCACGTAGCGCAATAGTCCCGTCACCCTGCCCTATAACACCTGTTATACCTGTTCCAGATCCTAATCCATCTTTATAGGTAATGCCCAGATCGTCTAATACAGCCTTGACATACTCTGCCGTCTTATACTCCACAAATGATAACTCTGGATGTCTATGGAGATGCCTTCTAATTTCAACAATCCGAGCAATATGAGTTTTAGCCAATGCCTTAATTTTTGATATCATCCTGTATCCTCTTAAATAATGTCGTAAAGTTAGACGAACCAAAATATATATCGTTGAGTATGGAGTAGTGTAGAGCATAATCATGGCTCAACGCTTGGGGATTGCGTGTTAGATTGCATTGATCTATAGGTATCAAGCCCTTACCTATATAAGGTCTATTTATTACTTCTTCTCGAGGGAGATAGTCACCAATTAGTGAGATTTCTCCACTGAAGAGGTCTCTGAGGTTATTAATAATATTCGACCTTCTATTAGAAAATATCAGAAGTGGTAGTAGTGGGATGGATAGTAGGCCAGCGACTAATTTGCAAAGCAAACCTCTCTGACGTTTGGCCCAAAATGAAGCCAAATTAAACTTAGAAAAGTGTTCGTAGGATTGGCCACCTCTAAAGCTCAGATCACTATTAAACAGTGACTTTGTTCTTTCATTATAATAGTATACCTGGGATTTTCTATTGACGTGTTTCGCTAAGTTATTAATATAAAACGGGCTGATTCTGATGGCTAATGAATCATAGTCATTATCATCTACAAATGAGGCGGATGGCAAAATCTCTTCTATCTGTGCACGAAAAACTACTGAGCTCTCAGCCTTAAATCTGTGTTTTACATGCCGTCGCAACTTAAACAGCCCAACAGATACAAATACGGATAAGATGGATCCAATTAGAACAGATAGCCTCGAAAATCTCAGGCTCTCAGGTAAGAAAGAATAGAAAATCATAACTGAGGCAAATGCAATAGTAGAGGATACTACTCTTGACTTACTGCCCCGCTCAGAAATGAAGTATCCAAAAAGACTCAGTACACTTACATAAGTGATCGCTAATAACAGAGCAACTAAACCTACAATTGACCAATCTAAATAATTGACGGACTTGAAGTATGCCGAACTCCACAAAGCGCTAATAATCAGATAGATCGAGCCAAAAATTAGCACGTAAAATGATCTTCCTATAAATCTTTGGCTTATCGTCTTTAAGAGGGCAAGAGTGAGGCTAATTATCGACAGGGCATCACCAATGAATCTCCCTATTCCTAAGTGCTTTTGAGCATAAATAACAAGTGCATTATAGAAATGGTAATTGCGACCCCACGAATGAAATCCGCTTTCGCCCTTAAAATGAACGGCCTTAACATGATCCAATCGCAGCACAGGAATCTCTTTATCTTTTATTCTTTTGAATAGGTCTAGGTCCTCGCCATACAAGAAGAAGTCTTCATCAAACCCTTCTATATCAACAAATATCTTATTCGGAATAAAAAGAAATGCTCCAGTAAGCGCTTCTACTTGCTGCTCAAGAGCAATTTGGTCACTATCATAGTAAGACCAGCTTTTTACGAATCTATCCAATCCTGTTATACGTGCAAGAGCAGTGCTAATAGTCGGGAGCTTACGAGCGGATTCTTTGAGGTACCCATATCTCCCGTCATATAGTGAACCACCAAGTACTTCAGCAGTAGATGCCTTATCAGCATGCGCTAACAATAGGGATATCGCTGCGTGATCGATAACTATATCTGGATTCAAGAAAAGGAGATATTGAGACTGTGCCTCCTGAGCGCCTTGGTTGCTGGCATAGCCAAAACCATAGTTATATCTATTTTTTAAAACCCTACATTCAGGATAGTACTGATGCAGCAATTGAAGAGTATGATCAGTAGAATTGTTATCAACTATAATAATTTCAACTAGCCCTACCCCTATCTGAGAGTATAGTATAGAATCTATACAATGCCCTATGGTAGCAGCGGAATTATAAGTAACTATTATAACTGTGACAATGACCATGCATGAACTATGACAGCCTAAAGTTAGAGCTGATTGACTTTATACTCAGTCCGAGTGATAATTGAACGCCCCAAAGTTAATTCATCGGCATATTCTAATTCTCCTCCAAAAGATATTCCTCGCGCCAGCAATGATACCTTAATACCCAATGCAGCCAATTTTTTGGAGATATAATATATGGTCGTATCCCCTTCGATAGTTGGGCTAATCGCAAGGATAACTTCACTAATATCACTATCTCTAGCCCTCGTCAAAAGGGTATCGATATTAAGCTGATCCGCCGAGATACCGTCCAGCGGTGATATGACTCCTCCTAACACATGATACAGTCCATTGTACTGCTCTGTCTCTTCTATTGCCATGACATCTCTTATAGACTCAACGACACATATTGCTGTCGCCCGATTGGCTCTTTCTCTGCAGATATTACAGGTGCCTTGATCAGCGAGATGGTGACATGTCTTGCAGAATTTTATGTGTTCAATAAGATTACTAATTGGCTTGACAAATGCATTATTCATCTCATCCTTATCCGTATTAATCAAGTGCATAGCCATGCGCAGGGCGGATTTCTTACCTATGCCCGGCAATAGAGAGAAAGCATCTACTGCCTCTTGCAATAACTTGGATGAGTGAGACATTATAAAATTATTATATATCAATATTACAACAATTGGTATCATCTCACTGAATATGATCGCCAATTGTAATAAATCAATTACTTTCAATTCTCATTGAAAAAGGAATTAATCAAAGAGATATGGCAGAGATAATTAAAATGCCTCGTTTAAGTGACACCATGGAAGAGGGTAACATCATTTCGTGGCTTAAAAATGTTGGAGATCAAGTCTCTCCAGGTGACATATTGGCTGAGGTTGAAACTGACAAGGCTACTATGGATCTTGAAAGTTTTCACGAAGGCTACTTACTCCATATTGGTGTGGCTGAAGGAGCTGTCCCAGTAGATGGAGTTATTGCTGTTATTGGTGAAAAAGGAGAAGATTTTAAAGAGCAGCTTAATGCTGCTTCTGAAGGTGCGACAACTGATGGTAAGACTGAAGAAAAACCAGCAGCTTCGACAAAGTCAGCGGCTCAAAAGAGTGATCCTACTCCGAGCAGCTCTAGCATGACTACTTCGCATGATGATCATATTAAAGCGTCACCATTAGCCAAGAAGATGGCTGCAGAGAATAACATCAATCTCTCTGGTCTTAGCGGTTCTGGAGATAATGGCCGCATTATAAAGAAAGATGTAGACGCAGCTATTGCTGGTGGAGGTGCATCAGCGCAATCAGTTGCCCCAGCCCAATACTTCTCAGGTCAGACTGAAGAGGTGCCCGTCTCTCAGATGCGCAAAGCCATAGCACGTAGACTCAGTGAAAGCAAATTTCAAGCTCCTCACTTCTACTTGACTATAGAGTGTAATATGGCCCGTACCATTGACGCCCGTAAGGCTTTTAATAATTTAGGTACAGGAAAGATATCTTTCAATGATATTGTGATTAAGGCTTGTGCTATGGCACTGAGAAAGCACCCGATGATTAACTCGAGCTGGATGGGAGATAAGATCATTAAACATGGCGAGATTAATATAGGGGTTGCAGTCGCTGTTGCGGAGGGACTCTTGGTTCCTGTCGTAAGAAACGCAGATCAGAAACCCATGAGTATCATCAATGCTGAGGTTAGAGAGTATGCCGGCAGAGCAAAAGACAAGCGTCTTAAACCGGATGAAATGTCTGGTAACACATTTACCATTTCTAATCTCGGTATGTTTGGCATAGAAGAATTTACAGCGATAATTAATCCGCCAGATGCATGTATCCTGGCTGTAGGAACAATAGTTCAAAAGCCGGTAGTGCAAGATGGGCAGATTGTCGTAGGAAATATGATGAAACTAACGCTCTCATGCGATCACAGAGTAGTCGATGGTGCTAAGGGCGCTGACTTCTTGCAGACAGTAAAAAGCAACTTAGAAAATCCATTAAGCATGCTTGCTTAATAGATAAGTATTATCAACTGCTACTGGAAAAAAAAGGCTTCGTTGAATACTCAACGAAGCCTTTATAATATGACATAATTCTATTTCCCTTATTAATATCCAGAGTTCTTGTAGCTTTTGTATTTTGAACCTGGTCTCGACGAGCCAAGCGAATTAGTACCAGCTTCTGGACCTTCTGGTCGACCCATATTAATATCCTCTCCATCACAGATTCTAAACTCTACCCTTCTATTGATAAACTGCATCAATTCTTCTTCTTCGTCAGTAAAGTGGTTGTCTTGAAGATGTGGTATGAGAGGGCTGTCCTCTCCTCCAAACATTAGATTAAATCTACTTCTATCGATACCGTAGTGAGTGACCAAGTGCTCTATAGCCTCCTTCGCTCTATTATAAGACAAGACTTGATTATATCTACTACTATTACGCACGTCAGTATGACCATGAGCCGTTACACACATAGTGGGGCAACTTTTCATCACGCTTGCGATCTGATGGAGCTTCGGATAGGACTCTGGACGTATAGCATACTTATCCAAATCGAAGTGTAACATTGGCAAAAACCAGTTACCACATGAGTTATTTACGATTGTGCCGTAAGTATTCTGATTAAAATTAGGGTTAGAGTTTCCTGAGCTATATACCCCACCTGGTTGACCACCAGATACAGTGCCTGTTCCCGCTCCCGACTGACCACCAGTCACCGTTCCGCCAGAGGTTGTTCCGCCAGAGGTTGTTCCTCCAGAAACCGTCCCTGGAGTGCCGGTCCCTCCAGAGATCGTTCCACCTTGCGGATTTGTTCCAGAATATGAGCCAACTTGACCAGAATCATTGATCACTTGTCCATATCCAGTGTTCGCACATGCATCGCAGTTGTTTTCGATAATTGTGATCACATCTTCTTCAGTTAAAATAACAGGTTCATCAACCTGAGCGACACCGAGTTCATCTATTGGGTATCCTGGAGGAGAAAAAGGCTCCTTGTCCAGGCAATCTGGCAACCCATCGCCATCGCTATCGAGTGTTACTCCTTTGGTATCAACCAAACATCCATCTGGAGTATCAGGCTCGAGATCTAAAATATTTAAGACTCCATCATTGTCATCATCATCTAAATCTAACTGAGGTCTCGCTTTTAAGTCAGCGATTTCATTGAAAATTGTGCTCATTGGATTTAGCCAATATAATGGCTCTGTCCTCTTCTCAAAATTTCCAATATTAAACCCTAGTCTAAAATTAGTGTAATGACCTATATCTACATTATTAGTCTGATCTAAAGCTGTTCTGAACTTTATCCCATCTAAATAATCATTGTCCGTTAATAATAATTGGTGCTCAAGACCAATATTGATTCTTTTAGTCAGTTTTCGTGACACGCCTACAGCAGCATTAAATACTACATGTACATTAATATCATCACCAAATCTGAAGATTCCTTCTTGCTGAAAAGCCTGCGTTTCAAAAGTCCCATCATAGATATTAATAAGCTCTTCTTTTATCGCATTTCTCCCAGCAAGTGTATTAAAATCATTTACCGTATTAAACCCAACTCTATTTCTTAGATCGTTATATGCCGTGCCATCAGCATCCTCCAGATCGAGATTTGTTATGTTGTGATCGAGACCTACACCCACAGCCACATAAGTGTTCCACTTGTTACGTTCTTGGTGAAATAGGATATTCCCTACATTGAATACGAGTTGCGTACTTGCATATATATAAGTAGTCTCATAAGATGGAAACCATGAATCAGCTCCGCCGGTCGTCGGATCATAGGCGTCCCAACCGCTAAACTGCTCATTCCCTTCAACTAATCCTCCGCCTACGCTTCTGTTTCTCCATGGCTGGGATTCTAATCCTGTAGCTTTCCCATAGAAAGCCTCAAATCTTATTGAAGTGATATAGTTAAAAGACTTCCGAAGATGTCCTCCCACTCCCCAACCAGGCAACTTAACATCTACATCGCCATCTATAAAGTAGTGACCCGCATGTACCCCGACTTCCCACAAATCCTTAGGGCGTGACGAATATTTTGACTGACCTAATCTCCACAACCTATTCTGCTCTGGATCCTTAGTCATGTCATCAGTGATCTCTGGAGACAACCAGGTATCATCCGTTATAGATAAAGTCTGTTCTGCTCGAAGTTCTGTATCCGACCGGTCTTGCCCTATTAACATAGGTGCACACAATAATAGACTAGCAATTAATAAAATAGAAATACGCATCTGTATATTTTTATAAACACAGGCTCATTCTCGATCTCGTTGTTGGCGTCAAAAAGATCATATTATATCTTTTCAACATACTTTAGGCGCTAAAGTACAAATAGTTTATATATTAAAGAAAAGTATTATTTATTGTTTTTTTAATTCCTTCTCGTCCTATATTTGAAAGATGGAAAAGTACTTGGAAACGTCGAGTGAGCAAATAATCACTCCAGAAAATGAGCAACAATCAGATTTTAAATTCTCATTAATTGGTAGTTCAGCAAGTGTTGATGTGATCAGAAAGTCTATTAAAACATTGAATCCTACAGGATTCAATAGTTGCTTAGAGGACATAGGCAACCTCAGCACTGCTTGCAAATCCGAATGGGATATGCTGCTCTACGAATTATTTACAGTTCAAAATTTTGTACCCGTCTGTATTAGTGACAAACGATACTTGGACAAAGTACTAGGGACCTTTAAGAGATTAGAAGATTATCAATGTTCCATAATTTCCAATAAGATCATTGATATAGACAGGCCTGAGGCCAGTACGCGATATGATAGCTATGTCGGCGTACAGACGCATTTTGCAAGCTCGCTGGCTATTGATGAAGATAGAATAGTAAGGTTATCAGATGTGCGTTACAACCACGACCAAGCTGAAGTCATTCTACGAAGTACCGATATTGTGTACTTTGACTTATCGGCAATTCGCTATTCAGATAATGTAGGATGCAGTACGTCGGCTACGACAGGCATGACCATAGAAGAGGCTTGTCAGATAGCTAAGTATATAGGCGCTTCTATAAACCTCAAAGGCGTAGTCATAGGCTCTTATGATACCAATGAAGACCCAAAAGGCATAACGGCTCAAAATATAGCGCTCATCTTATACTATCTCTGCGAAGGTCACCTATTAAAACTCTCTGAATGCCATGATCAACAAGATGGCCAAAGCAGGGCGTTTAGCACGTATACTGTTGTACCAGACGAGTTAGATGTAGAGATCGTATTTACAGAGAATACCGTTAGTGGTCGATGGTGGATCAAATCTACTAATGAAGATGGCTCTGATGCATTAATACCTTGTACTAAGGAGGATTATGAATTAGCCTGTAACAATGTGATTTCCGATAAACTGAGCAAAGCCTTCACCCTAGTGTAATATAGTCCTAAAATAAGTCTAAAAGACGCTCTAACTCTATTCCTCGACTGGCTTTAAGGAGAATGCTCCTGCCCTTTATAGGTTTTTGGCCAGCAAGGTGGTTTTTAAGCGCCTCAACATTGTCGAAGGCCCGATCACTGACCGTACTAAACGTTTCTCCCACCAAATAATGGGGCACATTATACTTGATCAGTAGGTCTTCGATCTCTTTGTGCTGAATTAGACCTTCAGCGCCAGACTCTAACATATCACCAACGATGCATAGCGGGGCTTCATATTCCGACTCTACAAAAGACTGAATACTTGCCTTCATCGATGTAGGATTGGCATTGTAGCTATCCAAGATTAATAGATTGCGAGCGGTGCGCTTTAATTGACTCCTCATATTGTCAGGAGCATAAGAGCTAATTGCATTAATTGCTTTATCTATAGGGACGTTGAAGGATGCTCCTACCGTGAGAGCAGCGCTCACATTGACTTGATTATATCTACCTACCAAATTGCTTGTGAATGCATGAAGTCTTCCCTGTTCATCTATAAGTTCAAAAGAAAGATAGGGTTTAGACTTCTTGAGGGTAAGCTTACCGTATCCGCACAATTCATCCTCATAGTCAACATAACTCTCAGATTTGGCAGAATTGTATGTTTTGAGATAATCATCTCCTCGATTCACGAAGATACTACCGCTATTGACTAAAACAGATCGGAATAAACTGGTCTTTTCCTGAAAGACTCCATCGAGATCAATTAGTTTTTCGAGATGCGCAGCCCCAATGTTAGTTATCAACCCAAAGTCAGGCTTGGCTAGTTCGCTCAACATAGCAATCTCACCGGGCGCATTCGTACCCATCTCGACCAACCAGAAATCTTGCTCTAAGCCGCCCTTAAGTAAAGTCAGTGGCAGTCCGATATGGTTATTGTAATTGCCTTCCGTAGTATTGACTTCATACTCCTCAGATAAGATTAGATGAATGAGTTCCTTAGTCGTTGTTTTCCCATTGCTACCTGTAAGTCCTATTACTGGGTTTCGGTATTGTAGTCTGTGATGATGAGCTAATTGCTGTAAAGCTGATAGTACATCGTCAACCAGTATCATGCGCTCGTCATTGTGATACTCTCCTTCGTCAATAATGGCATGATCAGCACCACCATCCAGAGCTAGTTGAGCCCATTTGTTTCCATTAAAGCGATCCCCCTTAAGGGCAAAGAATAGTTGCCCCTTGTCAATACGCCGAGTATCTGTAGAGACTCCCATTGACTTCAGATATAATTGATAAAGCTCTTCTATCTGCATAGCCCAAAAATAAGAACACAAAAAAAGCCTCGATCAATGATCGAGGCTTTAATTATACTTTTTATCGTGATTGCCCTATTTGAATGATATTCCTCCGGCATTATCATTACCAGTTGGGCCACCTACTCTCGCTACAGCACATCTAAACCCTATGGTACGATCTGCTTTATTTTGATCTTTGAATTTCCTAGTACCTGGTTGCAACCAGTACAGACGATCTGCCCAAGATCCTCCTTTTACAACTCTTGACTTATCATTGATTAGCGTGTACTTACCGTACTCGTAGTTTACTTCTTCTCTATCACCATCGGCATAAGAACGAGCATCACTAGATCTGTAGTTCTCACGATCCTCCAACTCTTCATCATTGAAGCTTCTATATCTCAATCTACCGAGTGAATCTTTTTCAACTACGTTACCATACTCGTCACGCAATAACTCTTTGTATTCATTTCCTCTAAATGGATTCAGATCATGATTATCCGAATCTTCAAGAGTTTGACTTGTTAGGGGTCTATATACATCCTGTACCCACTCAGCAACATTGCCTGCCATATTATAGAGACCGAAGTCATTAGGTACGAACTGGCGCACTGGTGCAGTCTGGAATGCATTATCATTTAAGTTTCCAGCTATACCAGCATAGTCACCTTTGGCACGCTTAAAGTTCGCTAATAGACGACCTTGCTTTTTGTCGCGAGTCTGATATCTAGGGCTTGCACCATCCCATGGATAATATCTACGATCAGAGATCAACTCATCTTTAGGATTTTGATGATTGCCTAATAAGGCCAGAGCCGCATATTCCCATTCAGCTTCAGTAGGCAGTCTGAACGACGGAGTTAATATACCATCTTCAAATTTCACTGATCGCTCTCCTCCCGTTCTAATGTCTGGAAGGTTCTTTCTCACATTTCCTTCATACTGTCCTTCTAAGTATGCATCTGTATCAAATACATCTGCATCTTTTTGGTCAGGAGTTGGATTCAATATTCCTCTCTCGATTAGAATAAACTCATTGACTCTGTCAGTTCTCCACTTACAGTATCCTTGAGTTTGCTCCCACGTCACACCGACAACTGGATAGTCATCATATGCTGGGTGTTTAAAATAAGTCTCTACTAATGGATCATTGTATGATAATTCATCATACCACACCTTTTCATCTGGCAACGCTTCGAACGCCACTTGAGGGTGTGATTCGTATCTTGTCTCTAACCAATAAACGTATTCACGCCAGTTGATGTTAGAAACCTCAGTCTCATCCATGTAAAACGATGTTACTGAAACTCTACGAGGAATGTTGTTCCAATCGTAAACTACATCTTGGCCAGTTTGTCCCATGGTAAATGTTCCTCCAGGGATCAGAACCATATTGGGTGCGTTAAGCTGACCTTCGTAATCTAATTTTTCAAAGCCACCCCATTCGGTGTCATTGTATTTCCAACCAGTTGCTGATGAACTCTCGTTACCTCCTCCTTTCTTTTTGAGGAAACACGATGACATCATGCACAAGCTAAGTGCTAAGACAAAAAATCTAATATTCATTTTGGGTAATAATTATCTAAAAATACTGAAGCAATCTTCGTATCTGGAAGGTGGATTCCCGAAAGCGCCGAAATTCATTACAACACTTACCTCATGACTTCCTCTTGTATTTAAGACGTTGGCGGCACTCAAAGTAACATCAAAACTGTATGTTAATTTCAGCCAATCTGTCCTCCATCCTGCTGATAATATCACAGCATCAAAGTTGGAAAAATCATACCTGATCCAAGCTCCAGCAAAGAAATTTTCTCTGTTGATTAATCCACCTGCGTTCAGTTGGCTTAATTCAGACTGTCTCACTAATAAGACACTAGGAGCAAAAAACGAGCCAAAACCCTCATTATTGTATCCGTCTAAATCTATTTGCCATCCAGCATGTATAGTCAGACGTGGTGGGAGTCCGGCATATATGGCCCTGCTACTCGGTTGAAAACTGTTATCTGGTACATTTAAATGCTTCAATGAGAGGCCTACATAGAACTCGTCGCTATACAGTACACCGCCTACCCCGAAGTCAAAATAGGTAGTGGTTAAAACATCTGGTCTAATCTCTTGAGAAGTTAACAAACTCTCACTTCCTACGATAATTTGATCAAAAAATATGAGCTGATCCCAATCCAGTCTTTGTTGAGCGAGAGTCGCTTCTAAACCTATACGAGCTTTAAATTTATTATTTAGACGGAGTTGGTACGCATACACCCCGGTTATTTGATTGGAAGTGATAATGCCATCACCAGCATTATCGCTTAATACTTGTACCCCAATACCACTATTAGCATATCGAAAAAACTGATCATAAGAAGCAGCAAATGTGCGATACCCACCATTAGGATTCTGTTGACTACCCCATCCCGTCCACTGGTCTCGTGTTATGACAGAAACATGGGGATTTTCCGTCAAGCCTGCCAGTGCAGCATTGAGCTGTATAGGCGCATTATAGAACTGGCTGAAGACTACATCTTGGCTAGTAGCTATGTTCTGATACATAACTGTCATTGCGAAGATAAAAAGGCTGATATGTAATCTGATTCTCAACTGTTGTAAGTGTAAATTGTATACTATATACATATTTAATACTAAAAACGCTCGCAAGATTGTTCTGTGTTAATCACAATGTTACACATGCGTAAGGTATACGACGTACTAATAAAAAGAAATATTGTTTGGTTCATTGCCATGCAGACATTGTTTGGTTCGGCGATCTCTGCCCAAAACTCCCCGCTGTCAGTAAATGAATCTTATAAACTAAGGTGTGACGCATCTGGAGTTTACAAACTAAACTTTGACTGGGTTAGTCAAAACTTAGGCGATCAGACAGATCCTCGGCAATGGCAATTGTGGACCAATACGCCTAATGATCTAGAAATTCCTTTTGAGATAGCAGGTATTGATGATGGCCAGTTCGATCCTGGAGATTTTGTACTGTTCTATCTCGATATTGATGAATTCGCAGATAGTCCATATGATTCAGGTAGCTTTGTTTATCTCGTCACAGATGTAGCTAATCGCACAGCAGTAGGGTCAACAGATTATGTTGAACCATCGGAAGTTCGGCCAATATTTAATCATAATAATAGTGCCAGATATAACGAGTCGACCTTTAATTTGCTGCACGAAGATCCCGTGAACTCTGGGTCTGGACAAATGTGGGTGGGCATAGAAATAACTAATAACGGCTCCACCAATCTTAATCGAATATTACCAACTTCTTTAGAAGGATCAACTATAACCGATGCAGAAATGACTGCTATAGTTAGGAGTGATGCAGCCGAGATGATGACTTTCAGTGTAGGTGATTTAGAAGTACAGCGAGGTATTTCTTCGGTAGATATCGGTGATGTAGAGGATGATTTTGGTCGTATGGTTAGCTTGAGTCTCAACAATGATCAGTTGACTGCTCTCGATCAAAGTAATCTGCCGACGATAACTGTTGAGTATGAGAAAAACTCCAGTCAAGCTCAAGCGTGGATTGATGAGGTAACCTTGGAATTGGTCAGCCCTTTAGATTTTGACGGCGCCTTCCAAACATTTGAAGCTTTTGATGATGGCAATGTTGGATTTATTCGAACACGTCTAACACCCACATTGTGGTCTGCTTCATCTATAGGCGTTCAGAACATCAACTATCAGCGTGACGGAGAATTCATCCTATTTAATATCGATTCATCGAGTAGATATGTCATTTTTGACGCTGAAGATGAGCTGCTGATTCCTAGCTCTGTAGAACTAAATTCAGAGCAGAATTTAAGAAGTTTGACCAGTCCGGATATGTTGATGGTATACCACAGTGATTTTGAAGAGCAAGCGCTAAGGTTACAGCAGCATCGACAAAATTTCAGTCTATTTGATGTCCTTGCTATAGATGCAGATTTTATCTATGATGAGTTTAGCTCGGGCAGGAAGTCTCCTGAAGCTATTAGAGCTTTTGCTCAACATCTATACGAACAGGATCCAAAGTTTACATACTTATTACTTTTCGGAGATGGTTCATTTGATTTCCGACATATCTATAGTGATCTGCCCGATCAAAATTTCATACCAACCTATGAAACATTAGAGTCAATGGATCCTCTGGCAGCATTTCCTTCGGATGACTATTTTGCATTGCTGGATGATGACAGTCCTGAGAATCTTCGAGGCGATCTAGATATAGCTGTAGGAAGGCTACCTGTAAGAACGGCAGACGAGGCTGAGGCTATAGTAACTAAGATAATTAACTACGACATCAATCCTCAGACACTTGGTGATTGGCGCAATCAGATCGGATTCTTTGCTGATGACGAAGACTTCAACCTTCATATTAATGATGCTGATGAAATCGCAGAAGACACCGAAGTCAGGCACCCGAATTTTGTTCAGAACAAGATTTATTGGGATGCATTTAATCAAGTTTCAACTCCTGGAGGAAATAGATACCCCGACGCCAACGCAGAACTCAATCGAACTGTCGAAAGTGGTTTACTGGTTATGAATTATCTCGGGCACGGAGGATCCTTAGGCTGGTCGCAGGAGCGTGTGCTTAATGTAAGCGACATCAACAACTGGACTAATTTCAATAAGTTGCCGTTGATTATTACGGCGACATGTTCATTTACGGGATTTGATGATGCTAGCATAACTTCTGCTGGCGAGCACTCCATTCTCAATCCTATTGGTGGAGCTGTAGCGCTATTCACTACAGTACGATCAGTATATGCATCGCAAAACTTTAGGTTAACGAGTGCCGTTTATGACAACCTATTTCAACAAGAAAATGGTCAGTTTCGAACCATCGGCGAGATCTTGAGAATATCTAAGAACCAAGTTTCTCTTACCAACATCAATGCACGAAAGTTTCTTTTGATCGGTGACCCGAGCATGACTCTATCCTACCCAAGGCATCAGGTGATGACTACCCAAATCAATGGTGAACCTATTGAATCCATAAGGCTTGACACGGTAGGAGCTTTAGATAGTGTCCGATTGTCTGGGATGGTGAGCATTGATGGCTTTAGGCCTGATCAATCGTTTAATGGAGTCATGGACATCACCATCTACGACAAATCAACTACAGTGAGAACGCTTCAAAATGATGAACGCAGTAGGACCAGAGAGTTCGACTTATTCACAAATGTAATCTTCCAACGATCTGTAGAAGTTCAAGAAGGGCAGTTTGATCTTGGTTTTATTGTTCCTGTAGATATCAATTTTTCACCTGGTCAAGCTAAAATCAGTTATTACGCCAGAGGCGAAGATCTTATAGATGCAAGTGGTGTCTATGATAACCTCGTAATCGGGGGGTCTTCTGATAATCCTATTGAAGACGATGAGGGCCCTAATATTGGTGCGTGGATTAATTCGCGAGCCTTCATTAATGGGGATGTTGTCAATAATAATCCATTTTTAATTGTTCGCCTCTTCGATGAATCTGGCATTAATCTGAGTCAAGTTGCAATCGGTCATGAAATAACTGCAATCGTAGATGGAGACACCCAAAACACACTAATACTTAACGATCTATTTAGGGCCAGTACTACATTAGACTCCAGAAGTGGAACAGCAACTATTCAGTTAAGTGACCTTGCACCAGGACCTCATACAGTTGAGATTAGAGCGTTTGACATAGCAAACAATCTGAGTACAATAGAGCTCTCATTTATAGTTGACAACGAGCTAAATAGCGAAATTTTCTCTTTTGATGTATTTCCCAATCCTGCGCCGTCATCTCAAGATGCAGTTAGATTTTCGCTCACACATGACATTGATAATATTAGTTCAATAAGCTTTGAAGTTTATGATTTACAAGGGCAATTCTTGCGTGAGATCGAAGTTTTAGGGCCATTTGGCGAAAACTTTATTACATATCCGAACAGATCTGGTGTTGACCTGACTGCTTTAAGCAGTGGTTCTTATATTTGCAGGGCTGTAATCGAGACAACAGAGGGAGAAATCCTTAACACTGTTTCCAAAATGTTGCAGATCTTAAAATAATATTGTGTTAAAGGCAGTTCTTGTCTATGTCACAAAATACCGTCAAGGATGACTATCAATAAACTGTTGTTTGCACTTCTAATCGTCTTACTTCCATATATAGGTTTTGGTCAGTGGGATCCTGAACAACGCTGCGTTGTCGATATCAACGGCAATTGCACTCCCAATCCTGTAAATACAGCGCTTCCGTTTCTGAGTATCATACCAGATGCAAGAGGAGGAGCCTTAGGCGATGCAGGAATTGCTACTTCGCCCGATGCCTCTTCTATTTATTACAATGCTTCTAAGCTGGCATTCGTAGAAAAAGAAGCTGAAGTTACAGCCACTTATACACCGTGGTTGCAAAACTTAGGATTAACAGATGTGTACGTAGCCTATATCTCTGGATATAAAAATATTGATGAGCTTTCTGCCTTTGGATTCAATTTCGGATTCTTTAGTTTAGGACAGATAAACTTTACTGATATCAATGGTAATGGCACAGGTACTGGCATGCCACGAGAGTTTACGGTAGGACTATCATATGGGCGAAAGCTAAGTGAGAATTTCGCTGTAGGTATTGGTGGAAAGTTTTTCTTATCTAATCTTGCTAATGGTCAGAGTGTAAACGGCTTGCCAATTAGTGCGGCTACTGGATTTGCAGCGGATATCTCAGCCACCTACAATTCGAATCCTGATTTGGGAAATAGCTATGGCAACAATTTCACTGTTGCGTTGGCACTTTCTAATCTTGGATCAAGAATCAGCTATACGAATAGTCAAGAACGTGAAGCAATCCCAACCAATTTAGGACTAGGCTTAGCCTATAAGATAAACCTTGACGAGTATAACTCTGTGACCTTCGTAGCAGACTTCAACAAGTTATTGGTGCCGACGCCAGTTCCTAATATAGAACCATTCCTATCTGATGGTACTTTTGACGGTGATGGCAATGGCATAGCAGATCATCGTGAAGGTTCTACTTTCTCTAATTTATTGAGCTCATTTAATGATGCACCTGGAGGATTTAGAGAAGAGTTACGTGAGTGGTCTACATCCCTCGGTGTGGAGTACTGGTATGATAATCAGTTCGCTGTGAGAGCAG
Source organism: uncultured Saprospiraceae bacterium (assembly GCA_964522505.1). Lineage (GTDB taxonomy): Bacteria > Bacteroidota > Bacteroidia > Chitinophagales > Saprospiraceae > GYS-P2D. The sequence continues at coordinate 18,984 of CAZFWJ010000026.1, read as the reverse complement.
GATATTTTAGAGAGCACGAGCTTAAAGGAGATCGAAACTTCTTGACGATCGGAGTCGGGTTAAAATACAACGTATTCGGATTTGACATCTCGTATCTCGCACCTACTAATATCCAGAGAGGACCATTGGATAACACTTTAAGATTTAGCTTGACCTTTGACTTGGGCATACTCGGAAGTGATGCGAATAACTTCTAAACCATAAAAAGAAAGAAATTAAAAAAAAACGGATCGTCAGCATGACTGGCGATCCGTTTTTTTTATGGTTAAAAATGCATCATCATAAGCCGGATTCTGTTCTATAATTAGATTATAGCTCTATCATTTATCTACGCTGCCTACCCCTTTTGACTCAGCCGAGCTAGCTTACCCTCGAAAGGATCAAAATATACGTGGCATTGCAACTCGCAAGGTTTATCCACTACTATCATTGCTGATAGTGGCCGTATGCTCTTACCACACGTTTTCACCCTTACCCAGTAAACTGGGCGGTATAGTTTCTGCGACACTTTCTGTCGATGTAGGATCTCTCCCCATCCCCCACTCTATGTAAGTGGTACGATGCTCTACGTTGTCCGGACTTTCCTCCCCTCATCATTATGAGCAGCGATAGAGTCAGATGCACTGCAAAAGTATCCGTTTATTGAGCCAAATGACATAATCCACTAAATAAATCGGTCGTCACCATGAACCTCAATCATATTATGACTATTTTTAATATGTAATTGATTTAAGATGAATAACGTAACTCGCGACAATCTCATGTCCTCTGAGACTGAAGTTGGTACCACTCAGTGGTATAACAACACCATTATACTCGGTATAGTGGCTCTCCTGTATGTAATAGTAGATAGCACTATTATATCGTTAGGTGTAAGTGGTGGAGTGAGTTATTTAGTCATTTGCTTTCTTGTCCTTGCTCAAAATGATCCGATAAGTAAAGTGGTCAGCAGTCCGATTCGCTTACTGATCAATTCATTCTTGTGGGCTTTTTCATTTATTGCTCTGCTCCACAGCATGGAGGCCATATTGCATACAGGGGAATTCACTATACATCGGATCACTCTGCTACAGCCCTTAGCATTGCTTATATTGACGCTTTTTATTATTGCGTTTCTTAGTTTATTTAAGCAATCCTATCAAATAAGAGCAAGAGCTTCATCTCTTAGAATCAACGTAAGATTAGCTGCTATTGCAATCATTGGGACCGTCATCATTACAACTACATATACTACTCCTGAGCATACTTTATTGACTACAGTTCTTTTAGCAACCTTCTTCTTACTATTGGAAGTGTTTTACGAGCAGAAACGACCCAATATCATCTGGCTAATCCTGTGGACAATCATACTCGGATCTTATGTCTCGATGTCTATCTTTCATCTTGAGAAGAACATTGTCAAAGTTGGCAATCCTCCTATACTCGATGCCTTTAGTCTATTCTCATTGGTCTTTTTTATCTGTGGATTGCTATATATGCCACTGGCCTATTTAAATGATCGCCGTGCCTTCCTCCCGAAGCCTTGGACATTTACACTAAACAATAGATCATTACTTCGTAACCGTATTCAATTTTCCATACTAATCACCCTTGTATTTTGCTTTGCGACAATCGGAATCGTATCAGTAGTTCAGATCAGTTCTTGGGATGCCAAGTATGGAGACACTATGTTTCAACGAGAGTTTATTCAAGCTCTGTTAAACACCTATGTTTTCTTGTTTCTAATAGGCCTGGTAATATCAATAAGATTGTCAGAATACATCAGAAATCCACTGATTAAACTTGGGGATACCATGCGTCAAGCTAAATTGAGTCAAGGAGACCAAAAGGTCAAATGGGATGGTAATGATGAGATTGCTGATCTCATCTGGGAGTACAACAATATGATTGAAAAGCTTCAAGATAATGCAGCGGTCTTAGCCCGCTCAGAGCGTGAGAGTGCGTGGCGAGAAATGTCCAAACAAGTAGCCCATGAGATCAAAAATCCACTGACACCAATGAAGCTGAGCCTCCAGCACTTGCAGAATAGTATATCACTCAAGCGAGATAATATCGAAGAACTTACCATCAGGATGTCTAATACGCTGATGAGTCAAATCGAAAACCTCAAACAGATCGCCGACGAGTTTAGCAACTTTGGCAGCTTACCAGAAACTAATAATAAGAAAGTACTTCTCAATGATGTAGTGGAGACCATTCACGATTTGTTCAGACAACGCAGTGATATGGATATACGCCTTGTTGAGCCCATTGATGATATTGGCGCTTATGCAGACAAAAATCACCTACTACGTATCCTCAACAATCTGGTAAAAAACTCAATACAGGCCATTCCTGAAGATCGCAGAGGACAGATTGTCCTCAAGCTATTCAAAGAAGAGAATAAAGCAATCATCAGTGTAACTGATAATGGATCTGGAATTTCCGAGGATATGCAGTCTAAAATCTTTAGACCTAAGTTTACGACTAAGAGCAGTGGCTCTGGACTCGGCTTAGCTATTGCTGCTAATATGGTTGACAGTATTGGTGGCCGTATTCACTTTGAGTCTAAAGAAAATCAAGGAACTACATTCTTCCTAGAGCTTCCGCTTATTAGGTCTGTTTATTCTCCAGATATAGAGCGAGTCGTACTGTAGAGATTCTCTTATATTCGAAGAGAATTAAAGAGATCATGAATACTCCATTAGCATATGTCCTATTTACGATCGGAGCAGTAATAGTTATGGAATTCGTAGCATGGTTTGCGCATAAATATGTCATGCATGGCATCTTATGGGATTGGCATGAGGATCACCATAAACCTAAGTATGAGAAGCATGGCTTCTGGGAGAAGAATGATCGGTTCTTCCTAGTCTTTGCCCTGCCAAGCATGACCTGCTATATCCTTGGTTCACTCTATGCTGATTATCGTTACCTCCTATTCATTGGCATCGGGATCTCGATATATGGACTAATCTACTTCCTTATTCACGATGTTTATATCCATCAACGATTCAAATGGTTCAAACAACTTGACAGTAGCTATTCCCGTGGTATACTCAAAGCACATGGGGCCCATCACGCCAAGCATACTAAGGAAGACTGCGAGTCATTTGGGCTGTTGGTAATCAACCCAAAGTATTTTAAATCTCGCCTGAGTAATAAAAAGAAACAGCCTACGACATAGATTGCCAATAAACTCATACTTGACTGTGCATTAAGACTTCTATATTACTGCCATAAATAACGAATCCTATTATGACAGTATTTGATGATATTGCAGCTCTCAAGGCTGCCAAAGGCACTATTCTCACCTCACCTGAATGGTTTCATGTAACTCAAGACTTAGTCAATGAATTTGCTCATTGTACTAAAGACTTTCAATGGATTCATACGGACCCCGAAAAAGCCAAAATGTCCCCATTTGGTGGGCCAATAGCACATGGGTTTTATTCGTTATCATTGTTGTCAATGTTCGTCGAACAAACCATATCTATTAAGAGTGCGAAGATGGGCGTCAACTATGGGCTTAACAAAGTAAGGTTTCCACATCATGTGCCGGTTGGATGCAAATTGAGATGTGTATTTGAGGTAGCCAGCGTTGAGGATTATCCTAATAATGGCGCCAAAGCCACCTGGGCGGCGAAAGTTGAAATTGAAGGAGTAGATAAACCAGCATGTGTCGCAGAATTCGTGACACTTATGTTTGAATAAAAGGGGATGAATTATAAAGGAAAGACAGTATTCATTACTGGAGGAGCATCTGGTATTGGTAAAGAGTGTGCATTGAAATATGGCAAAGCTGGTGCCTATGTCGCCATAGCCGATTGGAACCATGAGCTCAACGAACAGACTGCAGCTGAGCTCAAGACTCAGGATATTAAGGTGAAAGCCTACAAACTTGATGTTGGCTCCTATGAGCAGGTAGCGTCTACGATAGCTCAGGTCGTCTCCGATTTTGGTTCATTGGATATAGCCTTGAACAATGCTGGTATTGGTGGTAAGGCTGCAAAATCAACTGCACATCACACGCTCGAAGATTGGGACAATGTCATACGGGTGAATCAAAGCGGTGTCTTCTACTGTATGAAAGAAGAACTCAAGATCATGGAGGCCCAAGGTAGCGGCAATATCGTTAATGTAGCATCTATAGCTGGTATGCGTGCATTACCCAATCAACTCTCCTATGTTGCCAGTAAACATGCGGTGATTGGCATGACTAAGACTGCAGCCGTAGAGTATGCACGCACAGATATTAGAATAAATGCCGTATGCCCAGTATTTACCAATACTCCATTAGTAGAGGGCATGTTTAAGTCTAATGAGAGATTACGGGATAAATTGGTTCAAACGATTCCTGTTGGCAGATATGGCGAAGTAAGTGATATAAGTAATGCTATATTATGGCTCACTGATTCGGCGAGCTCATTTGTTACGGGTTTATGTCTTCCTATTGATGGAGGTCTAACAGCATAATCTATCCGAGCATATTCATTAATAGTGCCGCACATGCCGCTCCAGCCAATGGGCCTAAAACGGGTATCCATGAGTACGCCCATCCGCTACTACCTTTTGACCTTATAGGCAATATGGCATGCATAATGCGAGGTCCAAAATCACGTGCTGGATTAATAGCATAGCCCGTCGTACCCCCAAGAGATACACCGACACCTAACACAATCAGGGCCACTGGCAATGCATCAAGTGCTCCAAGACTGGCCGGTTGATCACCGACGGATGCCCCAGCTATATGAAGCACTCCATAAACCAGGATAAATGTACCTAACATCTCCGATAGAAAGTTGGTCACTACATTAGGTATAGCCGGAGCATTACAGAAGGTGCTTTGGATATCAGCGGCATTGTTTGTATCGTCATAGTGAGGCTTATACATCGCCCAGACTAAAGTCGTACCTAACATAGCACCCAACAATTGGGCGATCATATATCCACCGACGTTGGACCAAGCAAAGTCTCCTGTTATAGCTAATCCTAAAGTAACAGCAGGATTAAGATGGGCGCCACTAATAGTAGCCGTAATAAATACGCCAACGAAAACAGCGATAGCCCAACCAAATGCGATAACGATAAGTCCTGAATCATTCCCTTTAGTCTTATTGAGTACGACGTTCGCGACAACACCATTTCCTAATAAGATCAGAATTGCCGTTCCTATAAATTCAGCTATTAGAGCAGTCATGTTTTTGTCTGTTTGGTATGAAAGTTACTAAATGAGTTAGTATAGACATCATCATCTAATATTATTGTTATGATAATTCTGAATTTACAGGAGTTCATTAATTAGATATGGGTCTATAAATCAGTATCCTTACCTTCATCTTAAGGTACTAATTCGATTTCTTTAGAACCAAGTGTCTATTATTCCTATTTCTCATATGGAACAAGTTTGCTATGATTACATCACCTTATTTCACGGAAGAACATCACCTTTTCAGATCTGCAATAAGAGATTTTATCAATGCCGAAGTTAAGGAGCAATCTCGCATATGGGAGCGAGAGAAAAGCATCCCTCGAGACATCTGGACTAAGATGGGAGACATGGGGTATCTCGGCATCTGTCACGATCAAGAGTATGGTGGACTGGAGGCTGATATCTTTACCCAAGTCGTCTTCAACGAGGAATTGTCTCGATCACTCAATAGTGGATTTGCTATAGCGGTGGCAGTCCATGTCTATATGGCAACGAACCATATCGCCAACGCCGGAAATGACTGGCAGAAGAAGAAATATCTCGCCCCGGCCATCAAGGGTGACATGATCGCATGCCTAGGAATGAGTGAACCTCAGGCAGGCTCTGATGTCCGAGGCATGAATACTGTAGCCAAGGACAATGGAGACCATTACATCGTCAATGGCTCCAAGATATTCATCACTAATGGATACTACGCCGACTATATGACACTCTGCTGTAAGATGGAAGAAGGCATCTCTCTACTCGTAGTCGACATGAACAGCTCAGGCATTACTAAAAACAGGCTAGAAAAAATTGGATGGCATTCTTCAGATACTGCTGAAGTGTTCTTCGAGGATGTAGTAGTACCTAAAGAAAACCTTATCGGTGAGGCCGGTAAAGGCTTTTACTATTTATCCGAATCACTCCAGATGGAACGTTTGGTACTTGCCATGAATTCTGTCGGACTGATGGACGGAGTCTGGGAGCTTACTATCGCATATATGAATGAGAGAAAAGCCTTTGGAAAATCAATATCTCAGCTCCAAGCACTGCGTCATCGCATGACAGATATTAAGTCAGAATTAGAAGCCATTCGCCAATTAATATATCATACTGCATGGCTATTAAGTCAAGGTGAAATAGTCGTGGAGGCATGCTCTATGTGTAAATTACTCTCCGCTAATCTACATACCAGATTCGTGGATGAGTGCCTCCAAATGTTTGGAGGTTATGGATTTATGGAGGAGTATCCCATAGCTCAAGTATATAGAGACGCCAGGTGTGCTCCTATAATCGGTGGGACATCAGAAATAATGCGTGAAATCATTGCAAAGACTGCCATAGATGGACGTAATTATAAAAAAGCATACTAAAAGCGACATGCAAGCAACAATAAACGACCAGTATGAATTTGATCTCAGTGTTGATCGTGACTATGATCTCACTAACAATTATGATGGCTCATATAGTATGATCTATCGAGATCGATCCTACATCATAATCCCGCAGTATTACGATGCCGATCTTAAGCTTCTAACCATGTCAGTAGATGGTCACATTATGAAAGCTATAATTGCCGATCAATATGACCTACTCGTCAAAGAGTTAGGTTTCGCTCTTACGAAGCCCAATGTATTTAAGAATATAAAGGCACCGATGCCTGGATTAGTCTTAGAGATCATGGTAAGTGAGGGTGATGAAGTAAAAGAAGGTGATGCCCTCATAATCCTGGAGGCGATGAAAATGGAAAATGTCATCAAAGCTCCAGGTGAAGGCGTGGTCAAGAGTATCGTCGTCAATTCCAAAGATGCCATTGAAAAAAATGCTGTTTTAATCGAGATGGAGTAGATGGTAGATTTTAGCACATTTGACACGGTCTCTAAAGATCAATGGCTCGAAAAAATAAAGGTCGACCTAAAAGGTAAAGCTATCGATACCTTAAACTGGGATATCAATAATCGCTTGATTATAAGCCCGTTCAAGGATTCATCAGACCTACCAAGCGGAAGTAAAACTCCGAGCATCAAGAAAAATAATGCGTGGGCTGCGATGGAGTCGGTTTGGGTATCGGATGACCTAAGAGCTGCTAATGATCAATTGTTACTTGCACTGCAAGGTGGTAGTAATGGCATCAGGATTCATACCTCTGAGATCTTGAATGTTCAGAGTCTGGGCAAGCTTTTCAACGAAGTATACCTTGAGATGATCACGGTTGATTGGGTGCTTCCTATGAGCCTTTCTATATCTGATCAAATGGCCTATATAGCTGAATATATCTCTACTGAAGGCAAATCTATAGAAGAGATGAAACTTTCCTTTGATGGCAATCTAAGGAGCCTCCAAAGCGCAGATATCGGGCGCTATCCTACCGTAAAGTTCATCACAATTGATGGATTAGTCTACTATAATGGTATCGAAGAGATCGAAAGAGAACTGGGCAGCATCATCTATGAGCTCTGTCAATCTATAGAGCAAGTCGGAGATAATGATTTGGCAGGACTATTTGACAGTATCCAGATTAAGCTCGCCATTGATGATTGTTATCTGCTCAACATCGCCGCTGTCAGAGCAATTAAGCATCTGGTCCGCTTGCTATTTGAAGGATATGGATATATACCACAACAGGACGTACACCTCTCTTGCATCACGCCTAAGTCTATACTGTCAGGTGACATCAATTATAATAGGATTAAACAAAGCACCGCTGCCCTATCGGCGGTGGCTTCAAGTGCCGATACCATTCAGATCTACCACGGCGAAGGTGAAGATGGAGAGTCATCCAAGTTCTCTCGTAAAATAGCCCGCAATACATTTCATCTGCTCTCTATGGAGTCATATATGGACCGAGTAGTTGACCCTGCGGCCGGAAGCTATTATATAGAATCATTGACTGATATCATAGGTGAGAAAGCATGGACATATTTTCAGCAGATGTGTACTAAATATTAATCAAGCATGAAGAAAATCTTAGTGGCAAACCGAGGAGAGATCGCCTTAAGGGTGATGCGAACTGCCAAGAAAATGGGTATAAAAACGGTCGCCGTATATTCCGATGCAGATCGAGCGGCACCTCATGTACAATATGCTGATGAAGCGGTCCATCTGGGTCCTCCATCAAGTGCAGAGTCCTATCTCGTAATGGATAATATCATCGCTCACGCTAAGCGACTGAATGTCGACGGCATACACCCAGGATATGGATTCTTAAGTGAAAACTCTAAGTTCGCCCAGGCTGTAACCAAAGCTGGCATCACCTTCATCGGCCCTAACCCTAAGGCCATTGAGGTCATGGGTAGCAAGCTGGCCGCCAAAGATACTGTCAAAGCATATGATATCCCTATGGTGCCAGGTATTGACAAGGCGATTACGGATGTTGCATTAGCAAAAGAGATTGCAGGACAGATCGGATACCCGATACTCATTAAGGCTTCTGCTGGTGGTGGTGGCAAAGGAATGAGAATCGTAGAACAGGAAGAAATGCTTCAAGAGCAGATGGAGCGGGCAATCAGTGAAGCGACCTCAGCATTTGGTGATGGTTCAGTTTTTATTGAGAAGTATGTGGGATCACCGAGGCATATAGAAATACAAATTCTAGCCGATACTTATGGCAACACTGTACACCTGTTCGAGAGGGAGTGTAGTATACAGCGTAGGCATCAAAAAGTTGTTGAGGAAGCGCCATCAGCGGTTTTAACCCCAAAATTGCGTGCAGAAATGGGTGCAGCGGCGGTCAGAGTGGCTCAATCATGTGATTATGTAGGTGCCGGAACAGTAGAATTTCTACTCGACGAAAAGCACAATTTCTACTTCCTCGAAATGAATACTCGACTGCAGGTAGAGCATCCCGTAACAGAGATGATTACTGGTATAGATCTGGTCGAGCAACAGATCCGGGTAGCTCGAGGAGAGGTATTATCCATCACCCAAGAAGATCTAACGATCACAGGACACGCCCTTGAGCTCAGAGTGTATGCTGAAGATCCATTGAATAACTTCTTGCCTAGTGTAGGCACCTTGACGACTTATGAAATTCCAACTGGAGCGGGCGTCAGAGTCGATGACGGATATGTCCAGGGCATGGAGATTCCTATCTACTACGATCCCATGCTCGCCAAATTGATTACGTATGGCGAGACTCGTGCAGAAGCATTAGAGTTAATGAAAAAAGCTATTCTTGACTATAAAATTGAGGGTATCTCGACTACGCTACCCTTCGGTAGTTATGTGTGCAATCATGAAGCCTTTATCTCAGGTAACTTTGACACACACTTTGTTAAGAACTACTACTCAGCAGATCAGATCAAAGATCAAGAAAAAGAGCTGGCCGAAGTGGCGGCAATCTTCGCCAAAGAGTATCGCAGCATACAAGGACAAAAACTAATCGTTCCACAAGTAAATAAATCTCCATGGATCAACAGATAAATAAAGTAGCAGTAATAGGAGCAGGAACAATGGGCAATGGTATTGCTCATGTATTTGCCATGAATGACTATCAAGTGACCTTGATAGATATTTCAGCAGAAGCATTGGACCGTGCAATACAGACGATTTCTAAGAATCTGGACCGCATGGTTCATAAAGAAAAAATCAACGAGGATCAGAAGAACAGGACACTCGTTAATATTAAGACTCAAACTGAATTGAAATCTGGAGTCACCGATGCAGATCTAGTTATCGAAGCAGCCACGGAGAACGAGGCTATTAAACTCAAGATCTTTCAAGAAATTGATCAAAATGCTCCCGCTCATGCGATATTAGCTTCTAATACTTCTTCTATCTCTCTGACTAGGATCGCTGCTGCGACACAGAGACCATCACAAGTAATCGGCATGCATTTTATGAACCCTGTGCCTATCATGAAGCTGATTGAAGTGATCAAAGGCTACACGACATCTCAAGAGGTCTGTGATAGAATCATAGCCGTATCCGAGAGTCTTGGCAAGATACCACTAGAAGTAAAGGACTTCCCCGGCTTCATTGCTAATCGAATTCTCCTGCCAATGATTAATGAGGCCATTATCGCTCTCCATGAGGGTGTGGCAGGTGTCAGAGAAATAGATGGGATCATGAAGCTTGGTATGGCACATCCCATGGGCCCATTACAACTGGCCGATTACATCGGATTAGATGTGTGTCTAGCTATATTGAAGGTGTTACAAGATGGCTTAGGCAATCCTAAGTATGCGCCATGTCCACTATTGGTGAATATGGTTACAGCTGGCAAACTCGGCGTGAAGAGTGGTGAAGGGTTTTACAGCTATGTTCATGGCACCAAAGAACTAATAGTAGCAGATGGCTTTAAGTAATGGCAGTAGACTTTAGTAACATACCATATAAATCTATCGGTGAGCGAACATCGCAGGTAGACTCTGAATCATATGATACTGCAGAAGGGATTATGGTAAAATCGCATTATACAGCTGCAGATATCAAAGACTTAAGTCATATAGGTTTTGCCGCAGGCTTAGCTCCTAATCTGCGTGGACCATATAGTAGCATGTACGCCGTCAGGCCTTGGACCATACGTCAGTATGCTGGATTTAGTACAGCTGAGGAGAGTAATGCATTCTATAGAAAGAACTTAGCACAGGGGCAGAAAGGGTTATCCGTAGCGTTCGACCTGGCAACTCATAGAGGATATGACTCTGATCATCCTCGAGTTGAAGGAGATGTCGGTAAGGCTGGTGTTGCCATTGATAGTGTTGAGGATATGAAGATCCTCTTTAATCAGATCCCCCTTGAAAAGATGTCTGTATCCATGACTATGAACGGAGCAGTGATTCCGATCATGGCATTTTATATCGTCGCAGCAGAAGAACAGGGCGTAAAACAGAAAGAACTCAGCGGCACCATACAAAACGATATCCTCAAGGAGTTCATGGTGCGTAATACGTACATCTATCCGCCACAACCGTCGATGAAACTCATCGCAGATATCTTTGAGTACACCTCGCAGAATATGCCGAGATTTAACTCTATCAGCATCTCTGGATATCATATGCATGAAGCTGGAGCTCCGGCACATGTCGAGTTAGCCTATACCCTTGCAGATGGATTAGAATATATCCGCTCAGGGCTGAAGGCGGGATTGAAGATTGATGATTTTGCACCACGCTTATCCTTCTTTTGGGGTATCGGCATGAATCACTTCATGGAGATCGCTAAGATGCGAGCAGCAAGGGTTTTATGGGCTAAGATCGTCAAGCAATTCGATCCACAGAATCCTAAGTCAATGGCATTGCGGACACATTGCCAGACCTCGGGCTGGAGTCTTACAGCACAAGAGCCATTTAATAATATAGCTCGAACGACTATTGAGGCGCTTTCTGCTGTTTTCGGTGGCACGCAATCACTACATACCAACTCACTGGATGAGGCACTTGCACTGCCTACAGATTTCAGTGCTAAAATTGCCCGTGACACACAGAAGTATATCCAACAGGAAACACATATCACTAAGGCCGTCGATCCTTGGGGAGGCAGTTACTATGTCGAGTATCTTACGAATCAAATCATCGAGAAAGCGTGGCAACTCATCCAAGAAGTAGAAGAATTAGGAGGTATGGCTAAAGCTATTGAAAATGGACTGCCAAAGATGAAGATCGAAGAGGCAGCCGCACGTAAGCAGGCACGCATCGATAGCGCTGTAGATAAGATCGTAGGGGTTAACATCTTTCAGAGTAACGAGGAGATAGATATCGAGGTTAGAGATATTGATAATACTGCGGTCCGTGAGTCACAGATTGCCCGCATTAAGAGCATTAAGAAGAGCAGAGATGCAAAGAAGCTGGAGCAGACCCTGAGAGCCTTAGAGGCTTCCGCTGAGAGTGGCGAAGGCAACATACTTGAGCTCGCTGTAGAAGCTGCACGAGAACGGGCGACCTTAGGAGAGATATCCGATGCACTGGAGACCTCATATGGCCGATATCAAGCCACGAACAAGACTATTTCAGGAGTATATCATAGAGAGATATCTATGAATGAAGAATTTAAGAATGCCCAAGAATTGTCAGACCGCTTTGCGAAGAAGGTCGGCAGGAGACCTCGCATCATGATCGCCAAGCTTGGTCAGGATGGCCACGATCGTGGCGCTAAGGTCATCGCAACATCCTTTGCGGATATCGGATTTGATGTGGATATCGGACCATTATTTCAGACACCCGCCGAAGCCGCCAAGCAAGCAGCTATCAACGATGTACATATTCTAGGTATATCATCATTGGCAGCAGGTCATAAGACATTAATCCCGCAGGTCATTCAAGCCCTTAAGGATTTAGGTCGACCAGATATCTTAGTCATCGCTGGAGGGGTTATTCCTCCTCAAGACTATGATTATCTATTTGACGCTGGTGTGGCAGGGGTATTCGGTCCTGGAACCGTAATATCTACGGCAGCAGCAGAAATATTATCCATCATGATAGACTATTTCAAAAAATGAGTGATAAACCACAAGAAATTTTACAACGTAAGATCGACGAGAGTAAGCTTGGCGGAGGCCAGGCCCGTATTGACAAGCAGCATGCTAAAGGAAAACTCACTGCACGTGAACGGATTCATTTCTTATTAGATGCAGGATCTTTTGAAGAGATAGACGCATTCAAGACGCACCGTACCAAGGATTTTGGCATGGATAAGCAAGTCTTCCTCGGTGATGGCGTGGTGACCGGTTATGGCACCGTGAATTGCAGATTAGTCTATGTCTATGCGCAAGATTTCACGGTGTTTGGTGGAGCACTCTCCGAGACCCATGCCGAAAAGATCTGTAAGGTGATGGATCTTGCTATGAAGGTCGGTGCACCGATCATCGGACTCAACGATTCTGGCGGTGCACGAATCCAAGAAGGTGTGAAGTCACTAGGTGGATATGCAGATATCTTCTATCGCAATGTACAAGCCTCTGGTGTCGTACCACAGATATCGGCCATCATGGGTCCCTGTGCAGGTGGTGCGGTATACTCCCCAGCAATGACGGACTTCATCATTATGGTGGAACAGACCAGTTATATGTTCGTCACGGGTCCTAACGTAGTCAAGACAGTCACGAATGAAGAGGTTACATCCGAAGAACTCGGAGGTGCATCAACACATGCGACTAAGTCGGGCGTAACGCATATGACAGCCTTCAACGATCTCGACTGCATTAATAAAGTAAAACAACTGCTCAGCTATATCCCACAGAACTGTGAGGAGCAACCAGCTGACACCCCTTATGAACTTGAGGATGAAATCTGTGAGTCGCTCGAGTCAATCGTACCCGATAATGCCAATCAGCCGTATGATATGCGAGATGTCATCAAGGGTATCGTGGATGAGGAAAGCTTCTTTGAGGTACATCAAGATTATGCAGAGAATATTGTCGTCGGCCATTGCCGCATCGCTGGGATGAGTGTTGGTATCGTGGCGAATCAACCGAACAGCCTCGCTGGTGTGCTGGATGTTGAGAGCTCACGAAAAGCAGCCCGATTTACACGTTTCTGTGATTGCTTTAACATACCATTACTGGTACTTGTCGATGTCCCAGGATTTCTACCAGGTACAGATCAAGAGTGGAACGGCATCATCACCAATGGTGCTAAACTCCTCTATGCGCTCAGTGAAGCCACAGTTCCTAAGGTAACATGCATCACACGCAAAGCGTACGGTGGCGCTTATGACGTAATGAACTCTAAGCATATCGGCGCCGACATGAACTTTGCTTGGCCCAAAGCGGAGATCGCAGTAATGGGTGCTAAAGGTGCCAGTGAGATCATTTTTAAGCGAGAGATTGCTGCCTCAGATGATCCTGCAAAGACTCTGGCAGAGAAAGAAGCGGAGTATGGCTCAAAGTTTGCCAATCCATATCGAGCCGCACAAAGAGGATTTATTGATGAGGTGATTTATCCTAAAGACACTCGTCGCAAATTGATAAAGGCATTCCATATGCTCAAGAACAAGCGGGTATCATTGCCTAAGAAAAAGCATGGAAATATTCCGCTATAACAGATAAAAATTCATAGTTCTTAGAACCACAATCAACCTATCTCAATTAGAATAAGTAATTCAATTAATTGAAATATGAAAAACCTACTCTATCTTCTCCTAATGCTTTCTGTTGTTGCCTGTCAGCAAAAAACAACTAACCCTACACCGCCAGTTAAGAAAATGCCTACATACCCAGCATCGATGACTAAAGTATTCGATGCGCATGGTGGTGTCGCACAATGGGCTGACATGAAAGCACTCTCATATGAGATTGTCAAAGAGGGACAAAATGAAGAACAGATCATAGACCTTAATAATAGAAATGAGCGTATCGATGGTGCTGACTTCATCAGTGGATACGATGGCACTAACTATTGGCTTGAGGCAGATACTACTTATAAGGGCAATGTCAAATTCTACAAGAATCTTATCTTCTACTTCTATGCTATGCCGTTCGTGGTAGCTGATCCTGGCATCCACTATGATGATGCACCAGATCTAGTATATGATGGCGTGAATTATCCTGGCATCAGGATTTCTTATGACGACGGTATTGGAATCAGTCCTAAGGATGAATACTTCATCCATTATGATAGGCAGACAAATGAGATGGAGTGGTTAGGCTATACCGTCACGTTTCGTTCTCAAGAGAAATCTACAGCTGTTAAATGGATACGATATGATGATTGGCAAACTATTAGTGGCTTAAAGCTCCCTAAATCGATTGCTTGGTATACTCTTGAAGATGATCTACCTGTCGCCGAAGCGAGTAGACGAGAATTTGCGAATATCAAGTTGAGCAACACAGCTTTGTCGGCAAGCACCTTTGCCATGACAGATGGTGCTGAGGTGGTGGAATAAGCTAGGCTTAGATCATACGATGTTTGATTCCTATATCTATTGATTAGTTGACATTCACCATTGAGTGAATGTCAAATGGGTCTTTTGCTTACTCAACAATTAAGTCTTAAAGACCTTGGCAGTAGGAATCAACAACAATATTCCTAATGCAAGTGACAGCCAGTTTATATACCTCATATTGATAAACAAAGGCTTGCTATCTACCAGGTACAATGCTGCATGAAACAAACCATTGGCCAATAGTATAATTCCTAAAGCGGCTGCGACAGATAATGTAAACTCTTTTATTCTTTCGTTCATCGTTGCGTATTTCATGCTAAAATACTCAATGATAGTCAGATAGTCAATGACGCAACAGGCAATTCTCCATACTGTCAGTCTCAGAGATTTGTCCATGTCAGAATCTCAATAAATCTTAACTCAGTGCTTGCAAGCTGAACACTCATGATGCTCATCGAGATATGCGATGGTTTCCATGCATAGCTGCTGCAGAATTGAGAGATCAATGTCGGCCAGTTTCTTGATATAGATACAGGCCTTTCCCATTTTGAACTTGCCAAAACTCTCCAGAAGTTCATCACTCTTGTCAGTCTTAGAATACACATATAAAGAGAACTGAGCCTTGCGAGGAGAGAAACCCAATATCGGGGCGTTTCCTTCATGGCCGCTTGCGTACTTGTAGTGATAACTACCAAAGCCAATGATTGTCGGTCCCCACATCTTGGGTTCATATCCGGACCACGAGCTCATCAACTTGATCAACTCCAGACTGTCGGTTTTCTTTTGCTCTTTATCGACATACGAGTCTAAGAACTCATATACATCTACATCTGTCTCGGTAGTTTTATTCTTTGCCATGCTGTCTGCGACTTTATGAATTAAAGATAGTGATAACTGTGTCATTCTGACTTATGAATGAGACTTGAAGGGTCAGTGCAAACTTTGTTAAAGGACTAGTTAATCGATTAATTCTTTCAGCCCCCTATGCCAACAGGTCCTAGAAAGCAGGGTTTCGCCATGGTAATCAACAAGCTCTTTGTCAGCGCCAATGTAACCTTCTATATATGCAAATTGACATAAGGGACAAAGTCAGTCCTTCATTAGTGTTTTTTAATTGTATCATCAATATTTATCTCGCCTTCCTCTGCCAATTGTAAAACGACGGTAGCTACCATCTCTTTGTTATACTCGCAATCTTGCACTGGTATGATTCATCAATTCTAACGTCACTTCTTCCGACAACTCCTAATCTGCGGTTAAATTCAAATTTTGTTTTTGCGTTTTTGCGCATAGAGCAACATATTGCACACTCTCTTCTTACTCTTGCAGTTTATTGATTCAGTCATCAACTCCTCAAGCAAGGTATTTTTGTCCTGTTGCGCATTCAGTAAACAGAAGCTAAGAAATAAGAGTAGGAAGTTTATATGTTACTTCTATTCTAGTTGATACTAACTCACGTATCTCTGATCAAGTCTTATCAGTACGATCAGCCTTTCCCATAAGCTAAGATATTTTTGCCCAAGATCTATCAGCGGGCTTTTGTATTGATCTGCCGTTCATATGAGCCCTTTTAAGTCTTCGATCTTATAGTCAAGACCATGGCGAATACAGTCTAGAGCTTTAGCCTGCTGAAAGTTGTTGAGCGCAGCACTATAGTCCCCTTTGTGCTCATCTATTAATCCTAAATTAAAATATAGGTTGGGATTCTTGGGGTCGTAATGTTTCACGACTTGGAGATCTTCTATGGCATGATCATACTCCCTCAGATGGATCAGTGCTAAGCCTCGATTGAGGCGTGCTCCCATATCCATTGGATTCAACTCCAGCAGATTATTCAAGGTCTGAATGGCTTCTCTGTGATTGCCTAATTCGACCTGCGCAGATCCTATCAGACCCAGCACTTTGCTGTCCGCATAGTTAGTGTAGCGATATTGTTCGAGGAATTTAAGCGCTTCACTATAGTTGCCAAGGTCCTTGTACAACTTCCCAATAGAATAGTAATCATGCTTTTCCAGTCCCAAATTATCTTTGAGGACTCCGTAAACGCCTAATGCTCCATTTAAGTCCTTGGTCTTTATGAGAGACTCCACTACAAAATCATATGGAAACCTCTTCTTGGGATTGTCCGAGATGAGTCCTGTTGCAATGGCAATTACTTCGTCATACTCCTCGTCGTCAAACTTCTGACTTAAGCTAAGGTGCTCTTCTGATGCGAAGTGTCTGTTAAACATCGATAACAAGACAAAGCCATCACTATACGCTACCGCTCCATCATGCATGTTAATCGGAGTTCCTACTGGAAGCATATTAGACAGAAAATCATAACAGGCTGAGCCGATAAAAACGATGACTACAAATGAGCCGAATTCCGATGATGCGATGCTCTTGTAATGCACCATCAGCGGTATGGATACGACTAAGCTCGCAATAGGTCCTCCAAGAGTGATTAATACTCTTTTCCAGGTAGCACTGACCACCTCTTCATGTCGACACATTCCAATCTTCCAATCTAAAATGTTGAGCTTTAGAAACAGCTCAAGCCTTCTAATCCGGAGTCGACAGGTATTAGAGATATCTCCATATGAGCCCACATATACACTAACTGGTTTGTCTGTGAAAATCAAAGCCGGTATTGCATGTCCTATCTCGTGAAAGAAGGTGGTTGATAGCTTAATGAGAATGATCAACGCTAAACCGAAGAGTGCGACTACTATTCCAAATATCAAATCCATAACAATGTCTTATCAGAAGACCATCTATAGTTCCTTTTCGAAGATAAGCTCAAAATAAGGTGCAGAGCCATATCCACTTATTGCAGGAGCGAATATCTGCTTAAACCTCAAGCCATTGTCAGCATAAGATTCGATTATGGTATGATAGTCTTCTTGAGGAGCTAACTTCATCCATCTATACTTTAGTTCTACTTTGACAAACTCGTATACGTACCTCGTTTAAGCGTTTTTATATCAATTAAAAAAATCAGCTATATAATTTCAATTAAGGAAATTCTCTTCAACTGGAGTCCATATTGTAGTGACCAGCATATATGCCCAAAAGAATATCAAAAAGATCCCATAAGCATTAAACTTGATCGACTCAAGTGCACAAAATATTGAATAGTCAAAATTTACTAGCGATACAATAAGCATCATCGCAAATAGTAGTATTCCAATATATCTTCTCATGAGTCTTGATTTTAGTCATTAATCAGCATCACTCATTATTAATATAAAATAGACCACTTTGATAGAAATGGCGTCTTCGACATATCCAAGGAGAAGTTCGACGAGATGAATTGTTATGAAGTACTTTAGCACCCTGACTTGAGTGGGTTTGTTGAATAATTTAAACCTTTCAAAAAAAACCCATCAAGCACATGTCTGACACCTATTACAAAGGTAATTATGGCAAATGCTCCAATCAGCACCATACAACATTGGCTCTAGTAGAAGACCAGTTGTTCATATAGACATCTTCTTGATTTCCGAAATATAGGATAGAAGCTACGGTAACTGGCAATGTAACGGAATTAAAGGTCAGAGAAGCAATCATCAAGCTATAAAGCGATCATGAAAGATCGACACCACTAAATCCCATAGTTATATTGTAGCCTTATGGTATTTAAGACAGTTCATAATTTAAAAATATAGATCTACCCAGCATACTTTGGGCTTAAGCCCAAAGTATGCTGGGTACGATTTCCAAACTCTTTTGGGCTCTTTCCTCCTAGGGATATTCAGAGGTAAGGGCATAGCTATCTCATGTTGAGTATTACCCTTATGTTTTCAAGTGCTATTTAGGCTGCTATTTTAGCCTTTTGACTGATCCGTTTTCCAATATTAAAGGCATTAGAGGTATGGATTCCGAAGAAAATCGAGCATAGCCAGAATTTTGTGTTTGAAAGAGAAAGGCACTGAACTTTCATAGAGCTTACTGGATACGGTTTTCAAAATAAATATAAAGCTGATTAAGAATTTGTGGCCAACCGA
>CAZFWJ010000025.1:0-43256 GCA_964522505.1 uncultured Saprospiraceae bacterium | reverse complement strand
AGCCGATGAGTGGCTATTAGCTTGATGATGAGGATTGCTCTACCTATGTTGTTTACGGTCTTTTGCATGATGCTTTTGTTTTTTACTCGGAGTATTAATGATTTAGCTGATCGCAATTGAAAGGAAGTATTCCTTGTTAGCTGTTTTTCAATTGGTTTCTTGTTTCTGTCGGTTTTGTGAAATGATTTTCTAGTTGATGCATAATGTTGTAGTTGATACTCCAAAGATGACCACCCCATCTCACCCCTACAATCACCCTAACGGGTGAAAAACTGTGTTCGAGACACAGAAGTGTCTCGTGCAGTTTTGAACACGAAGTGTCGCCCCAGAACGAAGTGAGGAGCGGCTACGAAGTGATGGGCCCCAAGACACAGCAGTGTCTTCTCGCTTTTTGAATCTGAAATTCCTCCCCGGAACGAAGTGAGGAGCGGAATGGAAGGGAATATAGTCTTTTCCTCAGAATTTCTTGGTGAAGGGAAAAACTGTGTTCGAGACACAGAAGTGTCTCGTGCAGTTTTGAACACGAAGTGTCGCCCCAGAACGAAGTGAGGAGCGGCTACGAAGTGATGGGCCCCAAGACACAGCAGTGTCTTCTCGCTTTTTGAATCTGAAATTCCTCCCCGGAACGAAGTGAGGAGCGGAATGGAAGGGAATATAGTCTTTTCCTCAGAATTTCTTGGTGAAGGGAAAAACTGTGTTCGAGACACAGCAGTGTCTCGTGCAGTTTTGAACACCAAGTGTCGCCCCATGAGCGCAGTGCGGTCATGAGAATCATGACCAAAGACCTGGGAGGTCTTTGACGAAGAGAACCGCAAAGCGGGTGGGATAGGTGAGGAGCGGCTACGAAGTGATGGGCCCCAAGACACAGCAGTGTCTTCTGGCTTTTTGAACCTATGAGCGCAACACAATCACGAATTGATCAAAAGCCCAAGAGGGCTTTTGGTGGAGCGAACCGCTTTAGCGGGTGTGTACCTTGCTCCTATAAGCCGGATAGAAGGGCGCTAAGTCCTAAAGAATTGATATAGCCACTTCGACTCAGCTGAGTGTGCATGGCATAACTAGACTCTATCAATTATGGGCATCCCTCCTGATCCACCTCCAACAGTCCACTATCCTCCACTTGGAATCCACCGAGAAAATCTACCTCTGGAGCACTAATTATGACTGAGTTAGATGAAGAAATAGTTCCATCCACAATGATCCTCTCAGAAGCTTCATATACACTTTGGGTGAGATCACCACTTAGCATCCGCTCGGTAAGACAGACATCATCATCTTCGCAAGTGAAAGTAAGTGTAAAGTCACCATCCCTTCCGATTAACTCAGTGACCCGTATCCAATAGGTATCACCCTGGATGGTAGGTATGCTTAGTTCTGAAAGCAATCCGCATGCATCATCATTTTGCATGTCACTGCAATCAAGCATACCACAAGTGCCAGAAAATATGGCTATCTCCGAATCAAATTCTTCTGTTGAAGCACATAGGCTTGCTGTTATCATATCTCCTGTCCCGATGAAGGTATACCAGATACCTGTTTTATCTAAATCGCAACCTTGATTATTATCAGCATCTATGGTGGCATCACTTAGTGACCCTTCTATAGACTGTCCACAAATGATGGGTAAAGCATTACTACATAGATCGCCAGGTAAAAGGTCTCTGCAGCTTAGTGTTACATCAAATGTTCCGACGGTACCCTCGAATCCATCCACAACTACGTAGTAAGTGCCTGGGAATAATGTGGCATTCACAATACTTGATCCATGATTGATGCAAGAGGTAGGATCTGATGGATCGGTGAGGATGAACACATCTGTGCTAGCAGTTTCATTAGATAATCCTACTGAGATCACGACGTCAGGTGCAGTCACCTGAAAAGAGTAGATTATCTCTGGCCCTATGAAAGAAAAAGTAGTCCTGCATGGGTAATCATCAAGATTATTCAAACCATCACCATTAGTTTGGTCAGTTAGCGTTTGTCCACATGCTAGAGGTATAGGTACGTCATCCATATCACCTTGGCAAAAAGACATGCCGTCGTTATCGAGATCTATGTTAAAGAAATCATAGCTCCTAGGGGCGTCAAGTACTGTAGACGTTCCATCTGGTAAGTGGTTGTTAGGGTCGTATTGGTAGCCATTGTCGGTGTAGGTGCCATCTAGTATAGCATCAGGGGCTGTGTAATTGATTAGTCCATTGTTAATGATCGATGAGTTAGGATCTATAAGAAATCGGGTATCGGTGGTAAGTACTGCACATATGGTGTTAGTGAAGACAGGAGATGTCCCGCTCACAGCATCTGTCATGACTATGCCATGAATCCCTCCTGTTGATATGATACTATGATTATTTACGAAAGTGGAGTTCTCCTCCCATATGTCGATAGGATTATCAGTATTAGAGAAGGTCATGATACCATTGTTAGTAGTGGACCCTCCGAAGGATGTTCTGATACCAGCCGAACTAGTGTTCCGTATTTCGACCATATTATCAGTTACAAAAGTGGAAGTAGAACCGTTGATCTGGATAGCTGCAAATCTGGCGTCCTCTACTAGGATATGCCCATCATTAGTCATGGCGGCATTGAACGAGGAGATTCCATCAGAAGTGGTGTGCATGACATGTACACTTCCTCCTGACTGTACTGCTAAGAAGTTGCGATTAGCGAGACCGACGAGTTGGCTGGACGAAGGAGTTCCATCGATGATCAGCTTTCCTCCATCAGCGATTGCCAAGGTTCTTTCATTCCTTACGTGCATCACTGTATCAGTACGCGATGAGATAACAGGATCCGCTTCTAAACCAGTGGCTCGTATAATGACACTATCTGCCTTCATGGGCGCTCGATCTCGGGACCAGTTACATCCGTCAGCCCAGGCTTGACTCTTACATCCCCGCCAGTAGATGGCGGCAGGGTTAGTATCGACTATTCCATTGTTGTTGGTAATCGTGAAGGTGCTTGATCCAAGATTGTGGATTACACCAGTATTTGTGTTCGATAGGAGTGAAGAGCTTTCATTAGAAGTATAGAGTATAGATCCTTCGTTCATTAGTCCGTTGGCAGATAAATTCTTATCTGATGTGATGAGCCCGCAAAACCGATTTTCAAAAGTGCCACTATTGAATAGGATGGCTGAGTTTGTGATATTTTCTATATGGACCTTTCCTTCATTTTGAAATCTAGCAGTATTATTGCCAGCATCAAATATACCCCATGAACAGTTATTTATAGCGACAGTCCCTTGATTATCCAATAGGCCACTAGACGATATGCTGATAGCGTCATCATTAGTGGAGGAGATCGCCAGTGTTCCATTTTCTACTACCATAACAGATGCATTTATACTTGTGAGTCTTAGACCATCACTATTATTGATAGAAGAGTTAGCTGGATTAAGAGTTAAGGTCGAGCTGATTGAAACATTGCCATTATTCACAAGAAGTGCTGCAGCTGTAGCATCACTAGTTATCTCTACAAGTGTCAGATTAACATCAATCACAGCAAATGCATTGATATCTGGCACTCCGTTATCCCAGTTACCAGGAGTATGCCAGTCAGCAGTACCAGCTCCAGCGGTCCAGTTAGTTGTTGTTTGGGCAGATGAGTTATGAGCACAAAAAAAGAATGTGCAAAGCAGACTGAGTAGGAATATGTGAAATTTCATGTTTTAGTTGATGTGTGTGAGTATGATGATATGGTTTTATGCTCTACTAGAATTGTTATTCTTCTGGTTTGATTAGACTTATTGATTGAATATTGAGCAGCCTCAATCCAGACATCAAACTAAGTTCATCCTTGAATATTAACTTGATGATGAGTAGCATTTTTTCTAGTTGAGGCATCATAATTTTCATTGTTTTTACTAGTTGAAAAAGGTGGTTGACGCAGTGTGTTTCTTAATTTATGAATTCCCGATTATTTAAGTGATAATAAGAACCTGTAAGCGTCATTATTTAAGTTCGTTTTCTCGATGTAAAGATGTATCACTGCATATGAGGATACAATCACCCTAACGGGTGAAAAAGCTCGTTGAAGACACAGAAGTGTCTTCTGGCTTTTTGAACGCGAAGTGTCGCCCCATGAGCGTAGTGCAGTCATACGCAGTATGACCAAAGACCTGGGAGGTCTTTGACGAAGAGAACCGCAAAGCGGGTGGGATAGGTGAGGAGCGACTACATGAGCGCAGTGCAGTCATACGCAGTATGACCAAAGACCTGGGAGGTCTTTGACGAAGAGAACCGCAAAGCGGGCGGGTGAGCATGTTTGATTGAATCACATGTATGGCTGTAACAAGCCTGGGAGGTCTTTGACGAAGAGAACCGCAAAGCGGGTGGGTGAGCAGATTTGATTGAATCGCGCCTTTGGCTGTGACAAGCCTGGGAGGTCTTTGACGAAGAGAACCGCAAAGCTGGTGGGATAGATGAGGTCTTCTCCGGAACACCCCCTTAGTCCCTCCTCAAGCAGGGGTTCCAGGACATAAAAAGTGGAAAGACCTAGTACTTTGCCAACGATTAAGAGTGTCGTCTGTCTCCAAAACAACGGACCAAAGATGAATTAATCGATAAATGGATTAATGATCTGTAAGCCAAAAACTTTCTGCTCATGTTGTAAGTCTTCAGAATATAAAATCTCGCAATCTATTGACAACGCAGCCGCAATGATCAAACTATCATAGTAGCCATATTGCCATCTTTCGGATATGTCAAGGGCTGATAAATACAATTCTTGAGAGCTATATACCGATAGCAAAGGATACAAGACTTGCTTTAGATATCGTTTGAGATCCTCAGGTAGCATGGGCACACTGAATTTTTTAGTGGCTACATTGATAAACTCCTGAATGACTTGATAACCTATGTGCCCCGTCCCTTCTATCAAGGCTTCTTTAATAAGGGATTGAGCGCGCTCTCCTTTTTCGGAAGATTCAAAGGAATATACTATGATGTTAGTGTCTAAGAAGTGTTTAACGCTCATTCAATTCGTCTCTGGAAAATGACTGTCCGGGTTGGACATAGTCTAATTGACCCATAATATCCTCATAAACCGTTGCATCCGATGATCCAATATATCGTTGTAGCCACTCTCTAAATCTCTTATTTAGTGAGCTATCTTCTGACTGTGCCTTCTTACGCGCTTTATTGATCAATGATTCTTCTGCGCTCAATGTGATATTTTTTACACTATTCATATGTACACTAATATAGTGCATATGTTTGTTCCGTGTATAAATTCTTCTGATCCAATAGAATCAAACGATCAGACCTTCCTCAACTCCACCTTAAAACCATCACCGTAGTTAATAGAAAAGTCTGCTCCAACCTTCTCTGCTCGTGCTTGCATATTGCTCAATCCGAGTCCTGATTTTTTGATGGTAGCAGCATCTACTTTGCCGTTATCGTGTACGGTAAGCCCAAATCCTTTGCCATCAAGATCAAGATCAATTTTGATATGATCTCCATTGGTATGCTTAAGTGCATTAGTCACGGCCTCCTTGAAGACCAGATATACCGATTGTCTGATATCCGGGCGGATCTTTAAATCATTGCTTAGGATATTTTTGTTGAATTTATATCCGATCTCTTGCCCTTCAAATGCATCAAAAAGAAAATCTTCCATCCTGTCGACTAAGCTTTCTGCATTATCTTTTCTTGAGTCTATGGCCCATACAGTATCTCTCATACGTCCGAGAGCGAGCCTGCTCATGTAGGTTATCTTTTTGAATTTATCTTTTTCGCTGGGGTCTTGTTCTAATTCTAATATCTCGGTTTGAAATGCCATAGCAGATAGGATCGTCCCGACATCGTCATGGAGATCGCTCGATATCTGTGTGCGTAGCCTTTGATATTTGACAAGCTGGGAGACACGACTCTTATAGATGAAATACAGGATCGAGCAGCCCACCGTTACATATAGTAGATACGCCCACCAAGTCTGCCACCATGGGGGCAGAGATATGATAGAAAGTGATCTAATGTCATCACTCCACCTGCCGCCATCAAGACCTGATCTGATATCCAAAGTGTAAGTGCCTGGAGTCAGATTAGTCAGTGCAAACTCCTTGCGTTGTTCTAAATTGATCCAACGATCACTTAACCCTCTGACTCTATATGCAAATCTGACATTACTACTACTCGGTAGCTTAGGGGCACCGAAGCCACATTCTACAAGATAGGTGCGGTGTGAGATGGTCAGCTTTTCATTATTTAAGCTCCCTGTTAGATCAAGGGGCATCTCGCTATTGGTTTCATGTAGTAATAGACTTGTGATATGTATATCAGGGATAAAAGTATCCAGCTTGATCCGTGCTGGATCAAATTGATTGAGTCCATTCATACCTCCAAACAAGATATGGCCAGTGGTGCTACTTCTATATCCAGCATTGGCATTATATTCTTCTCCTTGTAATCCATCATTTATTCCGTAAGAATTAAATGTCTCGGAGGCTGGATCAAATCTGATGATGCCATTATTAGTGCTCAACCATAGATACTCATTGTCATCCTCTTGTACGCTATAGATTACACTATTGCTAAGTCCATTTGCCTCAGTATAGTAATCAAATCGCTCAGTCGAGAGATCCATCATATTGAGACCTCCCTCCCAGGTGCCTATCCATAGATTGCCTCGTTTATCCAGATGATAGCACAGGAGATTGTTAGTATTAAGACCCGATCCAGCTGGATCAGTGTTGTCGTATGTATGGAGTTCTTTCTTCTGGAGGTCCCAAGCCCACAGCCCAACATTGGATGCACCGATCCATAGTACCTTGTCTCGTTCGAATATAAATCTGACATAGATATCATCAAGTGCGGCAAGATCTGGATGTCTGAGATTATAGTTGATCAGTTCTTGTTTGTCGCTATCCCATAGATAGACTCCTATAGATGTGGCAAACCATATGTTGTCTTCGCCAGTGATATACATATCATTGACGTGATAATTTTTCAGGAGATCAGCATCACCAGGATATACGAAGTAATCTCTGAATCGGTCTTTTTCACTTTCGTAAATGTTGATGCCTCCTAATCTATTACCAATGATCAATCCAAATCGGTTGCTCTCGATATAGCTATTAGTAGAATTAATGTTAAGACTGTTTGGATTGCTTTCATCTGCAGTATATGACTGTAGTGCTGAGATTTTATCTCCACGGGCAGTCCATTTGATTTTATTGATTCCTCTTTCTCTGGTACCGACCCAGGTATTGCCATCCTTATCTTCATAGATAGAGGTAATGTTGTTACCAGATATGGACAGCTGATTATTCTCATTTTCTCGGTATAGATCAAATGGGGCTTTGCCCTGGTCATAGTATTGTAAGCCTGAACCATGCGTGCCGATCCAGACGCGCCCTTGATTATCACTAAATACCTTAGTCAAGGTGTTGTTTTTCAAGGCGTACAACTCAAAATCTTTCTTTTTATAGTTTTGAAATATTCCTCTTTCCGTATCTGTCATTATACTTAGGCCTTCTCCAAAAGAGGATATCCATAAGGATCCATCTCGATCTATCGCTATATCAGCAACATTGGTCGAGCCTATAGACTTGGGATCACGATCATCAGGTATGAATTGCCTCAGTTCATGAGACTTAGGGTCAAATCTGAATAAACCATACGTATTAGTACCCATCCACAAGCGTCCTTTAGCATCCTGTACGAGGCTGGAGATGATAGCGCTTTGCAGTTCTGGGTGATTTATTTTGTCCCGCCAGTCAATGATTTCATGACTCGTGTTATTAAAATATTTGAGGCCACCTTTTCCTGAAATCCAAATACGAGTACTATCTATATGGTCCTGCACAACAAAGTTGACATAGTTGGCATTTTGCTCGGTTATATAATGAACCGCAGTATTGCCGCCTCCCAAATCTTCAATCCTAAATAATCCCTTAGTATCTGATGAGGCCCAGATCTGACCAGTGCCATCAACGGTGATATGCCTGATAGCCTTATCCTCTTCTGTCAGCTCGATATGATCAAATGTATTGGTATGGTAGGAGTATCTGCAGAGCCCATTGGCAGTACCAATGATTATCTCCTGATCTTTACCTGCTGCTAAGGACCACACTGTGTTATTCATAAGGCTAGTGCTATCCCCAGGTATGTGCCTAAACAACTCAAATTTGCTCCCATCATATCTATTGAGCCCATCCATAGTCCCAATCCAAAGAAAGCCGTAGTCATCTACGATTAGATCATTGACTGAGTTATGTGAGAGCCCATCGAGCGAATTGAGAGTACCAAACTTTAGGGCGAGCTCATCTTGTGCTCGGGCCAGTAATGCACAATTAATTAATAGTATTACTAAGATTGTTCTAATGAGCATCTTGGTTTGATAAGTCCTCAGAGATGTAGTATGGACAATTTTTTGGATCGTCGCGATAAGGTAGTTAGAAGATCAACAATGGACATTAGTTTATTTAATTTTTCCCTGTAGATACATGCTTATGGCTTCAGCCTTGTTATTGACCTGTAGATGTCTGTAGAGCTTTTTGATATGAGTGCGTACAGTCTCTACAGAGATAAAGAGCTCCTCTGAGATATGCTTATAGCTCTTGCCTTCTGACAATCTTTTAAGTATCTGATTCTGTCGTTCGGAGAGTGAATTGGTTATCGTTTTCTTGGACCCTCCTAAGAGGTGGTTGACGATTTCACGTGCTATGGAGGGAGACATATATGATCCTCCTGCCGCCACGATACGGATCGCTTCAACTATTTGTTTAAGGGATGTCTTCTTAGAGATATACGAGCAAGCCCCAGAGCATAGCGCCTTTAGGATGATCTCTTCTTCTTCATAGGTGGTGAGCATAATGATGTCGAGAGCGGGTTTTTGTTCGAGGATAAGTGGGATGCCATCAACACCTGACATTCCTGGGAGGCCGATATCTAGTAAGAGAATATCAGGCTGAAAACCGGGGTGTAGATCAAGATGATGTTGGAAAGATTCAACTGATGAAAATGTTTCAATTACGTCAAACTCATCGTAAAATGTGATAAACTTTGACACGCTTTCGCGTATTTCGGCGATATCCTCTATCATGGTGATGCTTACTGTAGTCATTTGTATTACTGGTAAAGAAAGTTATATCTAATAATTATTTAGAGCAAGTATACCTAGATAATCTGCCTATCGGAATCACCCTGTAGGGTGATATGGTTTCAATTGATCTTGATTTTAAAGAACAATTTTTGGATTTTTCCTGAGATATCGACACTGTCTCCTTACGGAAACTTAGGAAACTCATCCCAGTTGGGTTTGCGTTTCTCGAGGAATGCATTACGACCTTCTGCAGCCTCATCAGTCATATATCCCAATCTGGTGGCTTCTCCAGCAAAAAGCTGCTGTCCTACTAGGCCATCATCGATGAGATTCATCGAGAATTTGAGCATCTTGATGGCTGTGGGACTCTTGGCCAAGATTTCTTGTGCCCATTGATAGGCTGTTTCTTCGAGTTCGGCGTGAGGTATAACTGCATTGACCATACCCATCTCATACGCCTCTTTGGCAGTATAATTACGTCCGAGGAAGAATATCTCCCGAGCTCGTTTCTGTCCAACCTGTCTAGCAAGGTATGCTGACCCATAGCCTCCGTCATAGCTGGCTACATCTGCATCTGTCTGCTTGAATATGGCGTGCTCTTCGCTAGCCAGTGTGAGATCACACACCACATGTAGGCTATGTCCGCCACCTACGGCCCATCCCGGCACGACACAGACGACAGCCTTGTTCATAAATCTGATCTGTCGCTGTACTTCGAGGATGTGCAGTCGGCTGCCTCCCTTGGTACTACCTTCATACCCACGCTTGCCACGTACCCGCTGATCACCACCGGAGCAAAAGGCCCAGCCGCCATCTTTAGGAGACGGCCCCTCACCAGAAAGCAATATGACCCCAATGGCAGTGTCAAATCGTGCATCGTCAAATGCATCCAACAACTCGTCGACCGTCTCTGGTCTGAAAGCATTACGCACCTCGGGGCGATTGAAGGCAATACGTGCAACGCCGTTACATTTTTTGTATGTGATGTCGGTATATTCTTTGGCAGTAGTCCACTTTATTTCGGGCATAGTTGTGTGTTGTAGCACCCTAACATCACTATAGTAGATATAGTTTGCCCAAAATAAAAGAGCGAGAAAGATATTCTTTCTCGCTCCGCTGGATGTCTTGACGCAGTATTGATTAACAACTAAATGGCTGGGACTCTAGGCCTCCAGCTTGATGGAATAAGCGTGATATTAGGTCTACGCTTAACAATAGCTTTAAGAACATCTCTTCTGCTTATCTGCCCAATGAGTTTTCCATTATCCAATACTGGATAACGTCGAAATGTAGAATGAGCAAATTGATAAGCTGCGTCCATGATTGAAGTATCATGTGCTAGTGTTGTCATTTTCTTAGACATGTAGTCAGCAACGACACCAGTGCCGGCAGGACGTTGATTGTACTGCCCATCAAGCAATAGATTGATACAATCTTTTTCTGACAACATGCCGACCAGATTACCTCTAGAATCGACTACAGGCGCCCCAGATATTTTATTGTATAGCAATGTCTGTGTGGCTTCTCGGATGTCCAAGTCTGGTTGAAAAGTGATCAACTTCGTAGACATATAATCAGTTACAAATTCTTTATCATTTGTCATTGTCGGTATTTTTTATATGTAAAAGTTGATTTAATATACTAAATATTTGTAATTACAGCGAATATTCGGAATAAATTATCTATAGCCTTGTGCTTGATAGTTAAAAAGCTCAGCATAAAGCGCACCATTGTCCAATAATTCAGCGTGACTGCCAATCTCCAGAACCTGCCCATCTTTAAGTACTAAGATGCGATCTGCCATGCGTACGGTACTGAATCGATGTGAGATTAACACAGCTGTTTTATTAGCTGTGAGTTCAGTAAATCGCCCAAAAGCCTCATATTCTGCACGGGCATCTAGTGCACTAGTTGGTTCGTCCAAAACTATGATTTGAGCATTCTTCATGTAGGCACGAGCGAGCGCAACCTTCTGCCACTGACCCCCAGACAACTCTTTGCCATCATGAAAGCGCTTACCTAAAGGTTGCTCATACCGCTTCGGAAGTGTATTCACCACTTGATCTGCAAGGCTGCGTTCGGCAGCATGCTCTATACGCTGTTGATCATTTATTTTGTCAATCTTGCCAATGGCAATGTTCTCACCTGCAGTAAAATAGAACTTTACAAAATCCTGAAAGATGACTCCAAAGAGAGCTTGGTATTCAGTCACAGTGATCGTCCAAATATCCATACCATCGAGGAGAATGCAACCGGAGGTAGGTTTATACATTCTAAGGAGCAGTTTGACCAGCGTGGTTTTGCCAGCTCCATTTTCACCAACTAATGCTAGTTTCTCGCCAGCAACTAGGGTGAAGTTGATGTCCTTTAAGACGTATTCTTCAGAGCCAGGGTATTGAAAAGAAACATTTTCAAAAGTAAAGCCGAGGCTAATATTGGTTCCATTGAGGCTATTTACTTCGAGGCTGGTATCCGACTCAAAGTCTTGATCCAAGAAGTCAAAATAGTCCTTGAGGTAAAGCGCGTTTTCGGTGATGCGGGTGAATCTGGAGAATATAGATTGTAGTTGATTGCGAATGCGCTGAAAGGATCCGGCCAAGAAGGTGAGCTCACCTATCGTGATGATTCCTGCCACGGTCCTCAAGATGATGGTGACATAGGCGGCATAATAGGCAATATCTCCGATTACATTAAAAGTGGCACCCCATGATGCTCGACGGATTGCCAATCCCTTGTTTACTTGAAAGTATCTATCTGCCAATACTGAGAAGCGCTCTTTTAAAAAGTCAGATAGACTAAATAGCTTAACCTCCTTGGCAGTTACATCACTTGCTCCTATATATCTTAGGTAATCCAATTCACGTCGCTCTGTAGTCCAACTCCGAGTGAGCGAATAACTCGCACTGCTAAATTTAATCTCATTAATGAAAGACGGAATGATCGCTACGAACAGAATAAGAATCAAGAGTGGGTAGATTAAGACCAAACCTGCGACTAATGATAATACAGTGATGAGATCTTGAGCTTGGCTGAGGGCATTGGACATGAGCGTCACACGGCTCGTAGTTTGACGGCGGGCACGCTCCAGCTTATCATAGAAGTCGGCATCCTCGAGCTGGCTAAGCGCTATCTGCGCAGATTTTGCGATGAGATCGACGCTTGATTTATTACTATAGAGATCTCCCATGAGCCCATCCGTCAAGTCTATCGTTCGCCCAATGATATTACTGAGTATAGCCAAGGTCAGCTCGACACTCATATATATCCAAAGTTGATTCAGGTCTTCTCCTTGTACTCCCTGCTGTGCGATGATTTCATCGATGATGAGTTTACCGATCCATAGCATCACAATAGGAATAATTGCCTTAACAAGTCTACAGATGATATTGAGGATAAATAGTCTTGGGCTGGTCTCAAGGATGAGTGCAAAAAACCGAGGTAAATATCGTAAGGCCTGAATGTTATCCTTCCAACTATATTTTGGCTGTTTCTTCTTGGGTTGTAATGCCTTCATGCCATGCAAAGGTACTGATGGTGTATGAAGTCTTACGGTATTGGATGTTTTTTAATGGTGTGGGATAGTAAAGGAAAATATTGATCCTTGTCCCAAAATAGATTTTACAGATAGTTTACCTTGATGCATTTCAACAATTTTTTTGCATGTAGCCAAACCTATACCACATCCGGGATATCCAGAATCTTGGTCTGATTTTTCAAAAGGTAGAAATATTTTCTCATGACTTTCAGTGGGTATTCCTATTCCGTTATCTTGAATAGATATCCGATATTCATCTGGAAGTTTTTCGCTAAAGACACTGATCTTAAGTTGGCGTGAGTTGTCCTTAAATTTTATGGAATTAGAAATAATATTCTGAAATACTTGACCTATTTTAGTCGGTATGACCATTGCCTCGGGTAGCTGTTTTATGGTTAAGGACACTCCATTTGAGTCTATCTGATTCTTTAAATTTTTCACAACATTGCTTAGGACTGTATCAAGATTTACGAGCTTTTTTGGTATGTCGCCATGTGCTGTAAGTCTTGCATAATTTAGTGATTCTGTGATGAGATTGTGCATGTTTTTTGAATTGCAACTGATTAAGTCGAGATATTCCTTGCTAGTGGGATCAAGTGAATCATTTGCTGATAGATGCAAGTTTAATAATCCAGCGAAGCTATTTATGGTACGGATCGGTTGCTTGAGGTCGTGAGAGGTTGTATATGCATATTGCTGAAGTTCTTTATTGCTCATCTCGAGTCTCTCTTGGAATGAGATAAGCTCTTGATTCAATAGTGCATATTGTTCATTCTTTTTTTCTAAAAGAAGTTGATCTTTTTTGATCCTATAAAGAAATTTTTTATTTACGGCCGTAAATATGACAATAATAGCCATCATAATCATGGCTTGAAGGAATAGAATTACTAAGGAATAACCAGGAGTTAGATAAAGAATATCAGATTTAAAGTGTTGATATCCAGGAATATAATTCATTATATAGTATAAACAAATAAACCATGATATAATGATTCCATACCAAACTATAGCTGTGCGCATCTTTGATAAGACTAGTGCAGATAAAGGAAGTGTACAGATGAAAAAATTGTAGTGTGAATATAGTCCTCCAGATTCAAGACTCAAATAGGCAAAAAAGACAAAAAGTGTAGCTACATAGAAATTGATCGTATAGAATAAGGACTTAGTGATCTTAAACAATAGCAATATTCCAGAATAAATTATTGCCGCAATAGCATATGGGAAACCTGTGTCATGAACAGATAACATGTCAAAAAGCCAAAAAAAACTGACAGAAAGAATGCTGACTATTATTATATAGATGAAAATTTTTGCTTTGTGGGATTCATCAGGATTAATCCCTATAATAGATAGAAGGTGAGTGATGCGTGCCATTACTGTATATTACATAATTGATTAATGTAATATTATTTTTTTGTTTCAACGAGACTATATTTTTGATTTAACTAGAGTCTTAACATTATAATTTTTTACATATATAGGTATTCAGTGAATTGCCTGCAGCAGTATTATCATTTTATTAACAACTTAAAGATAGGTATTGTACTTTTTATTCACTTTCTTGACGGTGCAATTATAAAGTCACCAAAATCTCGCTCATCATGCTAAAAAAACTACTGGTCCTAAGCGTATTCATTTTATTCTGTGTACTCCTCAATGGACAGAAAAATCACAAAATCACGGGAATAGTTCAGGACACAACTGGAGAGTCGTTGTTGGCATCTACGATTATGTTGTTGGATCAAGATTCAGTGTTTGTAGACTTCAGTAGAAGTGAACTGGACGGCAGTTTTGAATTTAAAAGGGTTACTCCTGGACCGTATATCGTTAAGGTCACCTTTGTAGGGTTTATTCCTGAACATATACCAGTCAATCTATCAAGCAGAGATATTGATATAGGGACCATACAATTAAAAGAGATCGCCACGGAGCTCATGGAAGTAGTGATCAAGGCGGCTAGGGCTCCAATTAAGATGCGCGGAGATACCATAGAGTATGATGCTACTACATTTAAAGTGCCTGAAGGGTCCACTGTAGAGGACCTCCTGAAACGCTTACCCGGGATACAGGTGGATCAGGACGGTGAGATCATTGCCGATGGGCAGAATGTCACAGAAGTCACGGTAGATGGTAAGAAGTTCTTTGGGGGAGATCCCAAGGCAGCTACCAAAAATCTACAAGCAGAAGGAATATCTAAAGTTCAAGTTTATGATAACAAGTCTGAGGAGGAAGAGATCACAGGTCAATCCAACGGCAATCAAGAAAAAACACTCAATCTAGAACTCAAAGAAGATTATAAGTCTGGGGCCTTTGGCAAAGTCACTGGTGGTTATGGTACAGAAGATAGGGCAGAGATTAAGGGCAACTATAATCGATTTAACGACAAGATTCAATTCTCGCTTATAGGTGTTGGTAATAATACAGGTCGCAATGGCTTGTCATGGGATGACTATTCGGGATTCTTAGGATCTCAGGCATGGTCATTTAATGACGATGGCATTTATGGCTTTGGCTCTGGCAGTGGTTTTCGAACATTTAGTTTTGGAGGAGAGGATGATAGTTTGGAGTCAAGCCTGCGCAGTGTATTCTTCTCAGGTAATCAAGCAGGATTGCCAGAGAACTATAATGGAGGCACTAATTTCAACTATGAGCATAAGAAGACTAAGCTCAATGCGTACTATTTCATTAATCAGAAAGGCTTAGATGTCAATCGGACTACTGAACGTGAGACATTTTTATCTAATGGTAATGTCCTCGAGGAGAATAGCTCGATCTCTGAAACCACAG
Organism: uncultured Saprospiraceae bacterium; assembly: GCA_964522505.1. Lineage (GTDB taxonomy): Bacteria > Bacteroidota > Bacteroidia > Chitinophagales > Saprospiraceae > GYS-P2D. Next base: position 27,889 of record CAZFWJ010000025.1, on the reverse strand, counting down.
CACTTGGCCATCGTGCTGAGGTAACTTGGGAGCAAGAGATCGATTCCTTTCATACCATAGTGGTCAAAACTCAGTTTGCCGCTGTTGATAACGAGGGTGTATTTTTTGGTGATGGAACTTCACGCTTTGAGGGCAATGACTTTAATACCAACACTAATGACTTTGAGAATGACAATAATACCAATGGTCATCTGATCAATGGTCGAGTACTGTTGCGCAAAAAATTCAGGTCTAATAAACGCCGTCGTCTTGGTTTTAACACATCATATCAGTTTTCATCTTTAGATGAGATACAGACACAGCGTTCAGTCAATGAGTTTTTCGATGAACTGGGCTTGACGTCAAGACAAGCCCTTGACCAAAATTACGACAACATCGCCACCAAGAATTTAGTCAGAATCAACGGTTTATATGTGGAGCCCTTATCTGAGAAGTTTACCCTGAATACATTCTATAATTTTTCAAATCGTCAAGAAAATGGCGATCGAGAAGTCCTCGATGTAGCTGACAATACTGAAGCGGTGAACACTTTTTTGACTCGTAATTATGACAATGACATTACCTTAAACAGGGTAGGGGCCTCGTTGAAATATTCGCATGCTGGGGTCAATGTGTCTGTGGGTGCAGCCTTTCAAAATTTTATATTGAAAGGGCTCTTTGAGGGCGTGGAAGGAAGTGGTATCAGTGGAGTTGTGGATCGCAGCTATACTAATGTCATTCCTAATGTCACAATAAATTTTAGCCCTATCCGGAACTCATACTTCAATGTATCTTATACTGTAAATGCCAATGAGCCGAGCATACGAAATCTTCAACCGATTATAGATAACAGCAATCCATTGATTCTTAGAGAGGGTAATCCTAATCTGGATCCTGAAATATCCCATAACTTCAATGCTTATTTCAGCTTTTCGAGGCCGCTATCTGGATTTAGAGTTTATCTGAGCGGAGGACATTCATTCTATAGAGATCAGATTATTACCGATGAAACCATTGATGAAAATTTTGTTCGTTTTGTGCGTCCAATAAACTTCGATGGAGGCAGTAGAAGCAATATTTTTACAGGCGTTAACTTTCCGCTTGTAACGAATAAGTGGACGCTCAACCTTGGATTTTCTAGTTTCATTAATGATACCAACACATTTGTCAATGATGTTCTCAACGAAACCAAGACAGTAAACTATACTCCAACAGTTAGAATGAATATCACACCGGGTGATAAGTTGGCCGTTTATCTCAATGCCAGCTTTGGCATATCTGATACCGAGTATAATATCAATACATCACTTGATCAAACTACACATAACTTCCGTTACGGCGTCGAGTTTAATACAGATCTGGTTCTTGGACTTAAGCTAAATAGCGATTTTACCCTGTCTACATTTAGCAATGATCGATTAGCCTTAGATCAAGAGGTTCCCATACTGAATCTGTCAATTTATAAACAGTTCCTTAAGGGTAACAGAGGAGAGATAAGGGTGTCTTTATATGATGCATTTAATCAGAACGTCTCGATCAATCAGTTTGCCTCTAACTTCTTCTTCTCACAGTCGAGGACGATTACATTAGCACGTTATGGCTTATTGAGTTTCACCTATAATATCAAGGGACTGAAATCTGGAATCAAGAAAGATGGTTTCTATTAATAAAGACACATATAGATAGCATGAAACAAATTGTAATATCAGTTCTTTTGTTCGGATTCTTCTGCGCTAATGCGCAAAATGATCATGGCACGATCGTCTATAATCGTCAGATCGACTATGTGAAAATGATGGCAGATTTACCCTTTTTATCAGAGGAAGAAAAGGACCGAATCAAATTGACTTGGGGAAAAGGAACCTGGGACACTAACTACAACCTAACCTTTGATCCTAATGGTGCCGTATATACTTATGGCAAGACTGAACGGGAGTATAGTTACTCGTGGCGTCAAGATGAGTTTTTAATAATCGATGATCTCAAGAGATCCGAGCAGACAATACAGTTCGTAATGGGCGGACGCCTCTATTTACTCGAGGACGAGAAGCCACGTACCAAGTGGAAGATTAAGAATGAAATCCGCGAAATTGAAGGATATCTCTGTATGAAAGCGGAGACAACAGATCCTGCTAAGAATCAAACCATTGTAGCATGGTTCTCTGATCAGATACCTGTTGCCGCTGGTCCGGAGGGCTATACTGGTTTACCTGGAATGATACTCATGCTGGACATCAATGACGGTACAGCTATTATCGAAGCATCGTCAGTAGATTTAGCTGTTGCCGAACATCCTATCCCTAAGAAGATTAAGGGTAAGAAACTTGGTTTGACAGAATATGATGAGCTGATCGAAAAATTCTTCGCTGAGAGTATTGAAGGTGAGCGCAATCCATATTGGGAGATACGGTACTGAGGTCTGTCTATAATCAGACTGGCATCTATTAATTATATTAGTAGCCATACAATACTGTGCTATGGCCAATAATACGCTGTCTAACCGCTTGATTTCACTTGATGCTATGCGTGGATTTACCATCGCTGGCATGATCATCGTTAACGATCCTGGTTCCTGGTCACATGTATATAGCCCACTCTTACATGAAGCCTGGAATGGCATTACACCGACGGACTATGTCTTTCCATTTTTTCTATTCATAGTGGGTGTATCTATATCCTTGGCCTATCAGAAGAGGTTAGATGATGGTAGCGAGAAAGCCCCGTTAGTCCGTAAAATTCTCATCAGGTCTCTGAAAATATTTGTACTCGGCTTATTCCTTTGGTTGTGGCCGAAGTTTGATTTTGAAGGCATTCGATATGCTGGAGTGCTACAGCGGATTGCATTAGTATTTCTGCCATGTGCGCTGTTATATTTGTATACCGATTGGCGCACTCAAGTCAAGCTTGCCATCGGTATCTTGATAGGGTATTGGATCGTGATGGCCTATGTGCCAGTACCTGGTATAGGAGCACCTGATCTCAGTGTTCCTGAGAAGAATTGGGCTCATTATTTGGATAATCTATTGTTGCCAGGCAGATTGTGGCAAGAGACCTGGGATCCTGAAGGTCTGTTAAGTACATTGCCATCTATAGGGACAGGCATCATCGGCATGCTAATTGGAAAGATGATATTAACTATCCGAGACTCTTATGAGAAGCTTACCCATCTGTTATTAGCAGGTTTTATTATGCTGGTAATTGGTGGTATCTGGAAATGGTACTTCCCGCTGAATAAAAATATTTGGACGAGTTCTTATGTAATGGTTATGGCTGGTATGTCAACGCTCACCCTTGCAACTTTTATGTATATCGTAGACCTTAAAGGCCATACTCAATGGACTACTGTGGGTCGAGTATTTGGGGCAAATTCCATTGCTGCATATGTCATGGCAGGCATGCTAACAATCATATTCTACAGTGATATAATAACAGGTGTTGCGCTCAATCAATTATGGATGGATTCTCTTACTGCAATTGGAGTGGCGCCAAAACTGGCCTCACTATTTTATGCATTAATCTATGTGGGAATAATATTTATCCCAACTTATATTCTCTACAAGAAGAAAGTATTCATTAAGGTATAATCTCAAGAGACTCTTCCTTTTGGGTTTCTTCAGCTTTGGCGAGCGATGCCAATAGTTGTGCCTTTCGAATAGGTTTAGAGAGGTATTGATTGGCACCTGCATTGATACATTTTTCTTTATCCCCTTTCATTGCTGAAGCTGTGAGCGCAATGATATGGACATCAGCAGATTTTTCTTGAGATCGCAGCATTTTCATGGCTTCAATACCATTCATGACTGGCATCTCGATGTCCATAAGGACGATATCATAATACTTGTGCTCATATGCCTGGACAGCTTTAAGACCATTATCTACTTCATCAAAGGTGTAATTCGCCTTACTAAGAATGTATGTGCACAAACGTCTATTGACTTCATTGTCATCGACGATTAAGACAGATTTCTTACTATTGCTCTTGTTTGAGGCGAGTGTTTTATTGATAGGGGTTTTTGACTTTTTGCTTAACTCTCTATCAGTGGATATTACCCGCATTATTTCTTTTATGAGGACATAGTTTTTTACTGGTTTCAGCAAGAGTGAGTCAATCGACCCCTTCTCATAATCTTCTTCAGATTTAATTATTGATCTCTCAAGAGAAGTTAACATCATTATGTGGGCCTGGATATTCCATGTAGTTCTTAGTTCATTCGCTATTTGCAGTCCTGATTTCTCTGGTAGTTTATAGTCGAGGATGAACAGATCGACCTTTTTATTTTTCTCAATGATTTTTTCTATATCTCGACCATTATCATAGACACTTACAGCAGCGCCATACTTACTCAATGTACGATCCAAGATTAGAGAGGATGCTGGATTGTCTTCTATAAGGACTATGTTCTTACCTTGTAAAGAATCATCCGAAAGTTCAAGTCGGGCTTCAAGCAAGCGCTCTGCGCTGGGTTGTAATTTTATGTGAAAATTAAAGTTCGACCCTTCGCCTTTCACACTATCAACACTTATGTGGCCCTCCATGAGCTCTACAAGCTTACTGCATATACTCAGTCCTAAACCTGTTCCGCCATACCTGCGACCGATTGAATTGTCTTCTTGTATGAAGGATTTAAAAATTGATTCCTTCTTAGCCTCATCTATGCCGACACCAGTATCTATCACCTCAAAGAAATATTGCGAACTATCATTCTGGTCCTGTCTTATCCTAAGGGTTATCTGACCTATATTGGTAAACTTTACGGCGTTATAAAGTAGATTAATAAGTACCTGCTTTAACCTAACAGGATCGCCAAGTACTACTCTGTGTAAACTTGGTAGATAATCAAATACGACTTCTAAGCGTTTTTCTCTCGCTTTTAAGCTTATAACATCAAGGCTGTTTTCAGCAGCTTCTATTAAGTCAAATGGAATATGCTCAAGTTGGTAAGAATCATTGTCAAACTTGGTGAAATCCAGGATATCGTTAATGATGACTAATAGAGAATCTGCACTGGATTGTATCGAATCTACATAGTTGTTTTGCTCTTGAGTCAACTTGGTTTCTAATAACATTGAAGACATTCCTATCACACCATTCATTGGGGTGCGTATCTCATGACTCATCATTGCTAAGAAATCCGATTTAGCACTATTGGCTTTCTTTTCCCGCTCCGCAAGATCAACCAGGCGTTCTCGACTTCTTTGCCGGTCAAAGAGATGGCTCAACGCACTGGCAAAACCCTCCATATTCTGACGTATGTGAGAGTCAGTATCGAGTTCATCTTCGAAGAAAAAAACTAGCCCCCCTAATGGTCTTCTGTCTGGTGTCATTATAGGTTCGATGACACAGTTAACTATTTCGTCCTGTAAGAATTGCTGTAATGGTTGAAATTCAGGTGTGCTGTCGTGATACTGTGCTCTTCGACCAGTGAGTATATTCTCTCTTATCAGGAGTGTCTCCTCGAACCCTTTTTTTTTTGTTTTTTCTAGTACAATTCTTTCTACAAGACCTTCATTCCTTCGGCTGGAGTCGAGAAGTTTTATCTGGTTTTGATTCCGATTGACTTCGTAGAGTTGAATCATCTTAACATCCATCCTAAGTAAGAAGGCCCGAATCATTTGGTTGAACCCTTGTTCAGCGGTTTCACACTGACCAAAAACTTGAAATATGTCTCGTTGGAATCTCAGAGCTGTATTACGGCTCTCCATAGATTTTCTCAAGGATTCTTCTGAGTGAGTTACGGTATTTAGTTTTTCTATTACAGTGTTGTACATGGAGGCAATCTTGCCTATTTCAGTACCTTGTTCCACAGCTATTTGTGTCTCAAAACTCTGTTCATTGCTCTGTTTGTACATGGCAGACAACAGGTCATTTGCAGCCGTACTGGTTCCGTGTTCGTATATATTAAGTCCTATAATCTCTGCTTCCTCTGAGACCCTCAATAGATCGAATTTCTTGAGGATATAGGCAATAGTAAGCATTACTATGAACGCATAGAACGGAATTACTAAAGCACCTCCCAGTTGAATGGCATAGACCTTTGCCGCACTTATCTTGGACAAATTGGTCACGGCTGAATTGGCAAATAAAGCCACTGAAAAAGTACCCCATATTCCTGCAAATAGATGTACAGGTATGGCCCCTACCACATCATCCACTTTAAACCGACGCAGCAATTGTGACCCCAGCATCGCTATTACCCCTCCAATCAATCCAATCAAGATGGCTTCATATATCGTGAAATAGAGAGCACCTCCTGTGATCGAGACTAGCCCTGCAAGAAGACCAATCATTATAGCCCAAATAGATACTTGTTGACGACTCCATATGTAGTCGACTAATCTACTACCTAACAGTCCACCAATGGATCCTCCCATTGTAACCAAAATCACATGACTCACGTTACTATTAAATGATAACAGACCACCTCCATTAAATCCGAACCAACCTATCCAAATGAGGAGAATTCCGACAAACGAAAGCGTGGGGTCGCTGGATCTGATATTTATTCTATCGTTGCCAAATCGACGGAATCGAGGACCGAGGATAATGCTTATGGCCAGCGCTGCCGCACCGCCGACAGAATGTACGACAGTTGAACCAGCAAAATCTATAAATCCAAGTTGAAATAACCAGCCTTCGCTGGAGTCCCCAATAACTGAGGACCAGGACCAATGCCCGACTATGGGATATACCAATAGGCCGAGCATCACAACACAGACGGTATAAGCCTGAAACTTCATTCGCTCCGCAACTGCTCCTGAAACTATTGTTGCTGCCGTTCCTGCGAACATTGCTTGGTATAATAAGATTGGAATTTTATCTGTATCAGAATAAAGCTTGGATATGCCTAATGGATTGCCAATCAGCCCATTAATAGACTCACCATACATTAAGGCCGATCCTATGATGAAGAATATCGCCAAGCTTAACATCAGATCATAGATGTTCTTGGCCCCTACGTTAATTGAATTTTTTGTTCTAACAGCCCCTGCTTCAAGGCATAAGAAGCCTAGTTGCATAAATGCTACCAATATGGTGCAAATCAATATCCACAACGTATCAATCTGTGTCATCTACACAATAAAGGTATTATAAAACTTCTTAGGGTGACCCAATATAGGGATATAGATAATGTTAATCTGCCGCTATTTTAAAGCAGTTTGTAAGGCCTAATTATTCTCGCCAAAAACCATGAGGAGATACAGGTCTATCCATTAAATCAGACGCCATCCTTTCCTATAAGGTCGACTCACAAATTGATTGGCCTCGGCATAATTTGTTATTTCCATCTTCTCACCATCCCAGATTAACTTCTTACGGCCATGATATTCGCGCCGATCATTAGTGTTGGTGACGAGTTGGTAACTGCGTATTGCCAAATTCCCCATGAGGACAGTTTCGGTCATTGGACCAGAATAATCAAATGAAGAAGTCAGTGATAAGTGTTCATTACTGCCAAAGCCCGCCTTACAGGCCTCAGCCCATGCATGATGATGGCCCCACTCGGGCATGTCTGCATACGGATTATTGGACCTAAAATTGGGGTCCATCTCCAATACTTGACCATCATAACTATACAATTTAGGTGTCGATCCGTAAGTGCCGCAGGTCATTACTCCCTTGTCACCGATGATCAAGACTCCATTGTTACTACCCGCATCTCCCAGATCATCCGAAGCTGGAATAATATCTGGATGAAAAGGTCTAATACCGCCATCAGTCCAATTAAACTTAATGGGAGATGTATTAACTGGTGAGGACTCAAATCTTAACTGTACACTGCTGCTCGGAGGACAACCTTCAGGGATGTGTTCTGGCGTCCAATCTCTTTTGAAGACTTGTCCAACGCTACATTCCACCTCTGTAGGATAACCTAGCTGGAGCAATCTGAATGGTACATCGATTAAGTGACATCCCATATCGCCAAGAGCACCAGTGCCAAAATTCCACCATCCACGCCACTTGAAAGGATGATATAGCGGATGGTAATCTACCATCTCTGCAGGCCCAATGAAGAGCTCCCAATCAGCGTGATCAAGATGCTCAGGTTTTGGCACCTTCTCAGTTGGAACGGGTATACCTTGTGGCCAGACTGGTCGATTAGTCCAAACATGAACGGTTTCTACGGTACCCAATAGCCCCTTGTCAAACCACTGCTTCATTTGTTCTTGGCATGGATTAGATGCTCCTTGATTGCCCATCTGAGAGACCACTTTATGTTGTCGAGCCCCTACGGTAAGTTGTCGAGCCTCGTATATGTTATGTGTCAATGGCTTCTGGACATAGATATGCTTATTCATGCGGATAGCGCTCATGGCTGCTACGCCGTGATTGTGGTCAGGAGTAGATATGGTAACCGCATCTATATCCTTGTCCATATCTGTGAGCATCTTGCGAAAGTCCTTGTAAAATCGAGCCTCTGGAAAGGCCTTACGAGCTTTAACGGCCATGTTGACGTCAATATCACATAGCGCTACAATGTTATTGGTGTTATCGCTGCAGGCTCTGACGATATCAGAATGCCCTTTTCCGCCTGCTCCGATTGCGGCGATATTCAATCGATCCGAGGGAGCAGTATATCCTGTGCCACCCAAGACATGTCTTGGGACAATATAAAACCCTGCAAGGGCAGTCGCACTGGTTGAGAGGAAAGACCTTCGATTCTGTTTTGGTTTGGTCATATAATTGTATTGGACATTAAGATACTAGCTATCATATAATTTTCGAACATCACAATTAGCGAGTGATATGAATAAATTCGCAAGCTTGTCAGTTAGATCATTTAAGAAGCGCAGTCCTTTATCTGAGGAGGACTTATGAGGATTGCCTACACCAGTATCAATTGAAATCTCGGACCAAGGACGCTCTGTCCAGGCCCAACCCTCACTGAATGCCTTGATCTTATTCTTTGTTTCTGCACCATCGCCGGCCTCTGATAGTGGAAGCACCAACTCTGGACGCAAGGACATCATAATGCTGGTCTCCATTTCGTCTGCATGATCACCTTGCTCTTCAAAGTATTTTGATTTATCCAATGCCTTGAACCAATGTGTCTGGCACAGAAACATGTCAGGATACTTGACGCCCAACTCTCGCAATGCAGTCTTGAAATCATTTCCACCGTGGCTATTGAATACAAGTAATTTATGGATGCCTTGCCGATTGAGAACCTCTATTATATTGTCGAGAATTACAAGCTGAGTGCTCGGATAAAGATTGATATCGAGTGTGATATCCGTCTGTCCCGTATTCACACCAAACGGGATTGTTGGCAATACTATGATTTTAGCCCCCGCTTCATAGGCTTTTCTGGCCGACTCAGCTGCGATTGCATCTGCCTCATAATTATCTGTCCCATAGGGCAGGTGATAGTTATGTGCTTCTGTTGCTCCCCAGGGTAGAATAGCTAAATCAATAAAAGCATCCTTTATAGTTTTCCAGTTCGATTCTGCCAAAATATAGGGTCGGATCATAATAATAGTTTTATATACATAGCCTTCCGGCCCACTGCATAGCATTGCGGATCACCTGAAGATGGTGTTCTTCAGTCCATGATTCCTTAGTATGACCTAATGCGCTATAGACAGACCTGCCATTATCTATCTCATTATACCAGACTATAGGGTGGTCGGTACCCATGCCGTGTTTTTTGTCTTTGCCCATGAAGAGAAACTCCCCATCAGGATTAATCGTCGATTCATCTACTGTGTAGAGAATGGACATCCCATTATCTCTGGGGTTATCATTGAATATGTACCATTCATCTGTACGATCCCATGAGGGGCTAAGGTCCTTACAAAGGAACGTGCCGGTGCTATCGCACTCCAAGTTCATCTTGGCTTCCTGAAATTGTGGATTCATCGGATGATGAGAGTAATCAGCTCCGATGATATGACTCCTATACCAGGTCCACTTGTGTGACCCATCTCCTGCGGCATGTATGCCTAAGAAGCCACCACCATGATCGATATATCTTCTCATAGATTGTTGTTGATCTTCTGTTAGCACAGGGCCTGTTGTATTATTCCATATTACGAGTGCTACCTGAGCGAGATAGGCGTCATTGAATACAGCTCCATTCTCAGTATGGATCATGTGCCAATCATGATCCTGACAGATTTGTTGAAGAGCAGGAATTGATGACTCAATTGCACTACCATGGCGGAAAGCGTTTGTTTTGGTGAAGACGAGAATGTTGGCTTTATCCTCTTTAAACTGAATCGTTGGTGCGGAATAGTCATAATCTTCAACGCCATTGGCAACTCGGTCAATGAAGCGATATGCCATAAATCCTCCTATCAAAAGAATGGTAAAAAAGATGACTATTACATACTTCAATATCTTTTTCATAGGGTCTGAATAGGTAGTACTTATGTGTTAAAGTTAGTAATCCGTCTCCATATTACTGAATTTCGATATTTCTATACAGTTATCTAGGCTAATCTCTACTTCAAGCATAAAAACTGAATTGTACAGCTTTTTTATTCCTTGAAATAGTATACTTTTGCACCACTTTTAAAACAAGCAGCAAAGAAAACTAATATGGCTAATCACGCTTCTGCGAAGAAAAGAGCTCGACAAGACGCTAAAAAGAGAATTGCGAACAGGTATTACAAAAAATCTGCTCGTACCGCTATCGCCAAACTAAGAGAAATAGAAGATAAGGAAGAAGCTCGCAAGTTTTTTCCAAAAGTCACGAGCATGATTGATAAGCTTGCCAAGAAAAACCTTTGGCACAAGAATAAAGCTGCCAACGTCAAGAGTAAGTTGAATAAGCATATAAAGGCTTTAGGCTAATAAGCCAACAGCTTAGTTTTAAAAGTAAAAAAAGCCTTCATCGAATTCGGTGAAGGCTTTTTTAGTAGACACAATTTAGATTTCCTTATTTCTTTAGACCAATCTCTCTAAGTCGTTCATCGAGATATTCTCCAGCTGTAATAGGCTCATAATGCGCCGCTTCACCTGCATTAATACAGCGATCTAAACATGTTAAGTCCATATTCGGAACAGGATGTAAAAAGAAAGGTATCGACAATCTTGGTTTATGCCATTCGGATCTTGGTGGATTTACCACACGGTGTGTTGTAGACTTTAAATAATCATTGGTCATGCGTTGGAGCATATCTCCTACGTTAATGACGATTTCATCCTCCTCAGGTTCTATATCGAGCCATTCGTTGTCTTTATTAAGCAATTGTAGACCTCCTGCACTTGCACCTACTAATAGGGTAATTAAGTTTATGTCTTCATGTTGTTCTGCTCGGATAGCAGAATTTGGCTCTTGAGTTATTGGAGGATAGTGTATGGCTCTTAAGATACTCGATCCCTCATGTACTTGCCCGTCAAAGTAACCTTCAGCAAGATCAAGGTGTATGGCAATGGCTTTGAGTAAGATGGTTCCGACTTTTTCAAATGACTTATACAAGTCAAAACCAAGTTTAGGAAACTGTGGCACTTCAGAAACCTGGACGTTATCAGGATATCGCTCTTTATCAGGATGTGTATCTTCGACTTGTTGTCCGATCTGGAAAAATTCCTTTAGATCGGCTACTTTTGATCCTTTTGCGTGTTCTTTTCCAAATGATGTATAGCCTCGTTGCCCTGCTAACCCAGGTATCTCATATTTGGTCTTGGTTGGTTTTTCCAAAGCGAAAAATGACTTCGATGAGCTATAGAAGTCTTCGATAAGCGACATGGGGATACCATGATTCTTAATTGCAATAAAGCCTATCTCATGAAAGGCATCACCAAGTTCAGCAACAAATTGTGACTTCTGCTCTGTAGATCCCTCAGTCCATTTTGCGAGATCTAATACAGGTACTGTTTTTTGAGCCATAATATTAATTTGTATTGATTACTGTAAAATTAAGAGCATTCGTATAGAATCTCTAATTGAGAATAAGTATTGTTGAGTCAAGAACATCAGAAGTTAAGGCACGGAGATGAAAAAGAAGATATTTATAGACACAGATGCGGGTACGGATGATGCTGTAGCTATTGTGATGGCCTTAGCGAGTCCTAGTGTAGAGGTCGTAGGAATCTCATGCGTTGGGGGGAATGCCACTGTAGATCAAGTGGCCCAAAATGTGCTCTATCTGTGTGATCGGATGAATCAAAGTATACCTGTATACATCGGAGCTGAGAAACCATTAATTCGACCATTAAAGTCTTCGGATTTTATCCATGGTAAGGACGGACTGGGAGACATAAATATTGATAATTATGGTAGAAAATCATCAGATATCAGTGCAGTTGAAGGACTGCGAAAAGCAATTATAAGCCATCCTAATGAACTGACAATAGTGACATTAGGCCCATTGACTAATGTGGCTATTACTTTACAACAGCATCCTGAACTTATACCTCTCATTAAAGGGCTTCACATAATGGGCGGAAATTATCAAATGCCAGGCAATATCACACCTGTCTCTGAGTACAATTTTTGGGTAGACCCGGAAGCTGCTAATCTTTGCATTATGACAGACATACCTAAGATGATATTTGGCTGGGATATAACCATTAGGCATGGCTATCTGGACATGGATGAGCTTAACGCTCTGAAAGATGACAACCACCCCTTAGCCAGAGACATCGTGCAGATGCAAAAAGTGCGATTGGATTGGATGCATTCAGTGGGTCATGAGCTGTTGTGTTCTTGGGCAGATGCTGCTGCTATGCTTGCATTGCTCGAACCGCATTATTGTACTGAGATCGGTGACTATTATTGCCAGATTGTTACCTCTGGAGATATGGATGACACACGAGGGATGCTCGTTGTAGATATCAATCGACAAAAAGCAATGAAGCCTAATGCTCAGATAGTTTTAAGTGCAGATCGAGAGATATTTAAATCCTCGATCTACAAGACCTTTAATGTGACAGTGTAAGCTTAGCCTAAAACAGCGAGAAGCTTCTCGGCAAGCTCAATGCCAATCTTTTCTTGTGCTTCAACCGTTGATGCCCCCGTATGTGGCGTCATGGACACTCGATCATGATCGAGTATATCTTGTCTCGGTGTAGGCTCTCCAATGAATACATCTATACCTGCTGCAGCCAGTTTTCCACTATTAAGAGCGGCGAGCATCGCATCCTCATCTACTGTTCCTCCTCTTGAGGCATTAATCAGGATAGCGCCATCTTTCATCTTGGCAAATTCTGCTGTGCTCAACACAGGCTCCCCTAAGAATGGGATATGCAATGTGATGACGTCGGCCTTAGAAAGCATCTCGTCCATAGAGACAGTTTTTATCGTAGCCTTAGCATTATGAGTTCTACCTCCTATTGTTAGTTCTGCTTCTTCCATATAGGGATCTACAGGCAGTATATCCATTCCGATACTGAGTGCTAGTTCAGCCGTGGCACGCCCTATACGACCGAAACCAATAACTCCTAGGGTTCTACCGTATAGTTCGAAACCCTTCGAGTACGATTTTTTTAATGCTTTAAATTCGGTATTGCCTTTTGTAGGCATTGCCTTGTTACTCTTATATAGTGAGCGGGCTACAGAAAACAGGTGTGCCATAGCAAGCTCAGCAACAGATCTTGAGGATGCTGCAGGTGTATTGATTACGGCTACATTTTTGCTTTTTGCATGATCTACATCAATATTGTCTAAACCTACTCCTCCACGACAGATGGCCTTGAGATTAGGGCAGGCATCGATAAGCGGTGTTCTCACCTTAGTTGCGCTTCTCACACAGATCGCATCAAAACTCTGCAACTGTGTCATTAAATCATCTTGTTTAATATTATCCGTCACTACTTCATGTCCAGCATCTCGAAGCATGTTTGCTCCTGTTGGATGGATGCCGTCGTTAATTAAGATCTTACCCATTTCTGATTTTTAATTGAGCGCAAAAGTAGTCGTTCTGTACATATGTTATGTGATTTAATTATTAAATGTCATCGTGGTTATTTTTGAACACTTATTTGAGTATTATAGGATCAACCAAAGCGACGCAGCTGGGTTATATGGTTGAATAATTAATAAAGGAAACAGATGGAAGTAGCAACATTAGGAGCAGGATGTTTTTGGTGCGTAGAAACGGTTTACAATTTGATGCAAGGCGTTGAGTCTGCCATTTCAGGATATGCTGGAGGAAAGACGAAAAACCCTACCTACAAAGAAGTATGCAGTGGAATGACTGGACATGCAGAAGTGGTGCAGGTAACTTATGATCCAAAGGTGATCTCATATAACGAGATTTTAGAAATATTCTGGACTTGTCACGATCCTACTCAGCTCAACCGTCAAGGCAATGATGTAGGAACTCAATATAGATCTGTGATCTATTATCATGATGAAGGACAAAAAACCATTGCTGAACAATCAATGAAAGAACTTGCTCCTACTATTTGGTCAGGTAAAATAGTCACTGAGCTTAGTCCCTTGCCAGAATTCTATGCAGCTGAAGATTATCATCAAGACTATTTCAATCAGAATCCACAGAATGGGTACTGTGCTGCTGTGGTAAGTCCTAAAGTGAGCAAAATCAGAAAGAAATACGCTCATCGGCTTAAAGCATAGAAGTCAGAACTATCATTTGAGATAGGTTAGCGAAAAATGTAGTACAGAATAATTTTATGCCATTTTCTTAATGGAATAGCTGAATAGCAAATACCAATTAAGCAGTAGAAGGTATAAATCAGTTTTGTCAAACAGTCTTATTGAACAATGACTCTGTTAATAAATGAGAACTCATCTGTCAGACTCTGAATGATGTACACTCCATCATTGAGACTACTTACGTCGATGATTTCTCGGCGGCTTGGATTTATGCGCGACCAGATTATACGTCCAGTCATATCCAAGAGATTTACTCGCTGAACATCATCAATATCAATAGATATGTTGAGTTTATCTGCTGTAGGATTTGGGAATATGGTTATTTCATCAGGATTGATAATTACATTGTCGGTTGCTGTTGTCTGATCCACGAATGACAGGAGCCATGGAACTCCGATTTCTAATGCTGGTGAAATACATTGATTATGATCCAGTGAGACCCCAGATTCTGCAGACATCGCCCTAGTATCTAGAGCCCCTCTCAAGTTCAATATGCTATCAGCTAAAAGAGAGTTTTCAAACGGAACCTGATCATCGCCTTCACAGTAGAGCATCAATACAGGCGCTTGAGGAGACCAGTCGAATACATCGTTTTCTTGAAGGGCTATTGTGAATGGATGGTTGTCATCATTCTGAAGGATATCCAGTAACTCGTCTTGAATCAAAAACCTTGGCATAGAACTACCGAAATTTTGTTGCAGGAGTTCTATAAGTTGCCGATTCATAGCGCCAAGGCCATTTCCTGTTTCAGCAAAGGGTCGAATAATATCTACAAATTCTGGTCTGAATACTTCACTAATATCATCGAATAGATCAGGATTAACGGCTTGTAACCCTAAAGTGCTGTACACGATATACGATGGGAAGAAGAACTCTTCATCCGTAAAGAGAAGATCAGTCATGATACCAGAGATATCGTAAGGGCCACTCATCGGCAGTGATGCGGTCACAGTCAACTCATCAGAAAACTCCTGTTCTATCATCCTGTGAGCTGCCATGGCCGCATGTCCACCTTGGCTATATCCAGTAATAAATAACTGGTCTGTAAAAGCGATTTCCTCTGATGTCAAGTAAGATTTAACCGCAGCGAGCATATCAATGCTTGCCCTTGCCTCAGTCTCAGCATGGACGTAAGGATGAAAACCTCTCGAGGTGCCCATACCGATGTAATCTGGCGCATAAGCGACAAAACCCATCGTAGAAAAAGCTGCAGCAAGTAAAAATTCTTGCCCAGATTGATTGGATGGTACAGCATCTCGACCATCGGTAGTGCCATGTTGGTAATTTATGATCGGCATTGGCCCTGTAATATTGTCAGGAATGATTAGCAGTCCACTGGCCACGTCTTCAGTATTATCAGATCCTGTAGTCGTATAGGTCATTCGATATAGATCTGCTCCACTCGAGAGCTCGAAGTCCACACCCAAGGTAAGTGTGACCACTTCAAAGAAACCCTCACTTAGGTTTCCTTCAAATGTGACTTCTACTACTTCTTGGCTGTACGATACTATGCTGAAAAGCATACAAATTGCGAAAAGCGACTTTTTCATGCAGATAAAGTTAGCCTATTTATATTTTAGAAATCACCATTGCACTAGCACCACCACCGCCATTACACAATGTTGCCAGACCATTTTTCTGATCTTCATTATGCAATCCATGGATTAACGTTGTTAAAATTCGCGCACCAGAGCATCCGAGAGGGTGTCCTAGGGATACTGCACCTCCGTTGATATTCATAATGTCTTGAGAGATACCACAAGTTTGGGCGAATGCCAAAGCTACAACAGAAAATGCCTCATTGACCTCAAATAAATCCATGTCACTCATCTTTAAGCCTGCACGTTCGAGCGCCTTAGGTGCTGCTTTAGTTGGAGCCGTTGTGAACCATTCTGGCTCATGAGCAGCATCAGCATATGATATGACCTCAGCAATAGGGGTGAGATTGTGTTTTCTCACAGCATCTTCGCTCGCAAGTATCAGAGCAGCTGCCCCATCATTAAGTGTAGATGCATTTGCCGCTGTCACGGTTCCTTCCTTACTAAATGCAGGTCTTAATGCTGGAATCTTCTCAAACTTCACATTTTTATATTCCTGATCCTCATTCATAATGATCGGATCAGACTTACGCTGAGGGATAGATACTGGCACGATCTCACTTGTGAACTTACCAGATGATGTAGCCTCTGCGGATCTTTTGTATGATTGGATGGCATAGTCATCTTGCTGTTGTCTTGAGATATTATATCTCTCCGCAGTGGCATCTCCACTATTGCCCATAGCCTGGTGATTATAAGCATCTGTCAATCCATCCTTCTGGAGCCCATCTACCATGTCTGTACCACCAAACTTATTACCCCACCTCAGCTTAGGCATATAGAATGGAATATTGCTCATGCTTTCCATACCACCAGCAACGACGATGTCCGCATGACCGAGTGCGATGGTTTGACTAGCAAGCATAGCTGCCTTCATGCCAGAAGAACAAACCTTGTTAATAGTAGTAGCAGGAACCGTATTAGGTATGTTGGCACCCATTGCCGCTTGACGAGCCGGAGCTTGCCCTAAGTTGGCTTGGCACACGTTGCCAAAAAGCACTTCATTCACTAATTCGGGCTTGACTCCACCAGCCTCAAGAGCCCCAGTAATTGCAATAGATCCTAATTGAGGTGCACTAAATCCACTCAATGATCCACCAAAACTCCCCATAGGAGTTCTTTTGGCGGAGACTATGTATATTTTCTTCATAATAATTCTATCATTTTTCCCTATGCCAATTGTAGCATCTAACAATTCAACGCTTAACTTATCATTTTGGATTAATTAAGACATAATTTGGTGCGACTATTTCAACACATTGCGTCATAAAGATATGAACAGTCTCGTAGGCGTCCATGCTAAGAATAGAACTCAAAGCCAATTAAAGTAAATAACTGATAAAATGAAGATTAACTTTCTGATTCTCCTTTCGATCTTGTTTTTCACAACAAGTCCCACAAGCGCAGTCTCTGCTCAAGATTTAGAGAACGATGCGACAGTCCTATTTATGAAAGCCAATGTGCTCTATCAATCTTCGCGTTATGATGAAGCTGTAAGGATGTATAATCGGATACTTAGAGAGGATGACTCATTCGTAAATGCATATGTCATGAGAGCGAGAGCAAAATATGATCTCGGGGCATATAGAGGTACCAAGCAAGATATTATGGAGTATATCGAAAGGGCCGGAGTCACTAAGGAGGTAATTAAAATAATGATTGATACAGAATACCGTCTCAATAACTTAACGGCGGCTAAGAACTACCTTAGAACGGCTCTTGAGTTAGATCGTTTTGATGGAGATTTGCACTATGAAGCTGCTGTTATTGCTCTTGAGGAAGGCCGTAGAAATGATGCTTGCGAAAGTCTTTCTAAGGCGCAATCTCTTGATCATGCTAAAGCTGGTGAGATGTTTGGTGAACAGTGCTTTGATTATGTAGAAGAAGCTCCAAGACGCCGACCACAACGAGAAACCGAAGACGCCGATGATGAGGTGATCACGGCAAATAGAGGGGATAGAAATCAAAATAGAACTCAAGAGCACGAACGAGTACCAATCGAAGAAGATGATCGGGACATATTCACTGAGGATGAGCCGATATTGACTCAAGCGCCTGAAGAGAAAACGCAGATGGAACAACCGGTTGACTTGACGTCCGTACAGGAGCATCGGGTAGATGATAACCTTACACTTCAGATTAGCAATGGGCTTGGCAATCGTGACTTAGAACATCAACCTAATATTTTTATCCTTTCCACTGAGGATGGCGATGTGGTAATAGATGTATGCGTCGATGGAAGTGGCAAAGTAGTAGAGTCAGTTTTTAATAGGGAAGAATCAACCATTTTCAGATCTTCTTTAACTTCACTAGCATTGAGGAAATCAAGAGAATTTAGATTCTCCAATGCTAACAGAGTAGAACAGTGTGGTAAGATAGTGTATAAGATAAAGGCCTAAGAATCAAATAGTTATTTCACCAGCAAGATAAGATTCACACTTTCCTGAGATCTGTGTCCTATTTCCCATATAGTTGCAGCTGAAGTATCCGCCTCTCTGGCTCCATTGTTTGGCGCTCAGTTCATTTTTATTCAATCGTTGAGCCCAGTAGGGGGACAGTGTAGTATGTGCTGATCCTGTCGCAGGATCTTCGTTAATACCAGAGGCTGGAAAAAATCCTCTTGAGATAAAGTCATATGGATTGGGACCTGGTGCAGTCACTATTATTCCTCTGGTTTTTACCTCAGCCAATTTGATGAAATTCGGCTTCATATTAATCACATCATCGGCACGTTCATAAATCAATAATAAGTCATCCTTTCCTCGATAAGTCTCAATAGGATCTGCGCCGAGCATTCCTTTATAGTCCAAATTGATCTCGAATTTTTCTATTTGGTCGGTAGGGAAGTCAAGGGTGAGTAAAGAATCAGATTTAGAAACACTGATAGGACCAGATTTGGAATTGAAGTTCACAACACTCCCGAGGTGTCCGTATTCGTTGAATAAAACATATGCGCAAGCCAATGTGGCATGCCCACATAGTTTTACCTCTACCGTTGGCGTAAACCATCTAATATGATAATTATCACCTTTTTTTTCGCGTACTGTAAATACTGTTTCTGACAGATTATTTTGCTCCGCAAGCGCTTGCAAGGTGGCATCTGGAAGCCACTCTGTTAGTGGAATGTATGCTGCAGGATTACCTGAAAATGAGCCACTTGTAAAGGCATTGGCGACAAATACTTTAAAACTTTTCTCCTTTAATTTGGACATAATTGTGTGCGTTAGGTCTCATAAATGTAAAGTGCTTGGCAAAACTAAATTTTAAGAATGATCTTTTGTAAAAGCGTGACCACATAGCGCTTTATTTAGTCTTAATTTGTGACTACCCAATCTTTGATGTCGTTAAGGGCATTTTATCTATCCAATTGAATAGCACTCGTTTTTCTTGGAACCATGTGTTGAAATATGGTTTCGACTGTTGCGAATATTTTTTTGAGACTTAACCTTTGGATGATGAAATCTAACCAAATTACGGCCGTAGTTATTATGCTGTCGATGTTCTTTTCTATATCAGCGTTCACTGCTGATAGTTACAATAATGATGGTTTCTGCATTGAATTTGAAGATAAAGATTTGGATGGAGTAGCTGATGAAGATGACAACTGTCCTCACATGTTTAATCCTTCTCAGGATGATTCTGATCGGGATGGAATAGGAGATATATGTGATGAGGATGACTGCGGATGTATGAGTGAATCGCAACTGATTTATGTATGTCAGGATGGAATGACTCGACGTATCGAGTGTAGTGGACTAAATGATGATATTACTCATTGTGGACCATGTGAGTCCAATCGAGTAGATCCATGTACCACATGTACACCTGACGAAGAGGGTAGGATAACTTTCTGTGTGATTCCTTTGAATCCAGATAATCTCAGAAGCGTTAGAGGAGAATGTGATGAACTTGGGCAGTTTTTCAATGCTGATGGTTCATTTAAGAATCCTAATAATGTATGTGGTCCTTGTGATTGTGCCTTAGTTGGGGATATAGATACAGATGGTGATGGTGTGTGTGACAGAACCGATGAGTGTCCTACTGACCCAACACGCCAAGAAGCAGGAATGTGTGGTTGTGATGATCAGGACTCCGATAGTGACTGGGTGTGCGATAGTGATGATATCTGCCCTGGAGGAAATGATAAAAATGACGATGACGGAGATGGTGTTCCAAATCTGTGTGATCTATGTCCTGGATTTAATGATGCTGCTGATATGGATGGTGATGGTATTCCGGATGGTTGTGATCAGTGCGTGGTAGGTGATAGTGATAATGATGGTGTTTGTGATGACGTCGACGTTTGCCTGGGCTTTGATGATAATGCTGATATGGATGGAGACGGTATTCCTGATGCATGTGATAGCTGTGCTGCAGGTGATAGTGATAATGACGGCGTCTGTGATGATATGGACATCTGCTTAGGCTTTGATGACAATGCTGACGCGGATGGAGACGGTATTCCAGATGGTTGCGATACGAGCAATAATAATGACAATACGGGCTTTCAAGTATGTGAGACATCAGATACTATTAGAACCGATGTGCTATTCGTAATAGATAACTCTCAGAGTATCAGTATTGAAGAATATGCGCTATTTGAGCAAACTATTATAGCAACAATTGCTGAAATCCAGGCCAATTGCCCAACCTCAAGACTGGCTATTATGCATTTTGGTGGTAGTTTCGGTCAAGAAGTTTCTGTTGAATTGGATTTTGTTAATGGAAGGTCAATCACTGCCGTACAGCGCCAGTTTTGTGTTGAGCAGCCATGTCCTTCTGGTGGAGATGATTTGAATGCCGCAATGAACAGTGCAAGAGAATTAATGACCAATGGGGGATTGGGTCATCTTCCTGAGAATGAATTAGAAATAGTGATTTTTAGTGATGCCTTCACTGGCTTGGAGTGTACAGGTCCTGGGGCTTTTGTTAACTGCTCACAGATTGACCCTTATACAGGTATTGATGCTCTTAAAGCTGCACCATTTAATGCTTCTGTGACGGTAATCGGGGCGACTGTTCAAGCTGAAGCGAGCAGGTTAGCCCTATACGCTTCTCCTGGTGGAACATTTACTGATGTAGTGTTAGATCCAGTATGTGATCAGACTTTCGATGGTTGTTCATTACCGCGCCAATACATTGCAGTAGAGTTTAACTCACCAGTGGCGGCTACGGCTGCACAGATTGCATCATTAGTGACTTGCGGAGCTCGAGTTGTAGCCATGAATGATAGTGACAATGATGGCATCTGCGATGATGCCGATATCTGCATGGGTTTTGATGATAATGTAGATTCAGATGGTGATGGTGTTCCTGATGGATGTGATAACGATACAGATACAGGAATGAATAATGATTGCACTGTAGGCGATAGCGATAATGATGGCGTCTGTGATGATGTTGATGTTTGTATTGGCTTCGATGACAATGCAGATATTGATGGCGATGGTATTCCAGATGGTTGTGATCCATGTAATGCCGGCGATAGCGATAATGACGGTGTCTGTGATGATGTTGATGTTTGTATTGGCTTCGATGACAATGCAGATATTGATGGCGATGGTATTCCAGATGGTTGTGATCCATGTAATGCTGGCGATAGTGACAATGATGGCGTCTGTGATGATGTCGATGTGTGCTTAGGATTTGACGACAATGCAGATATTGATGGCGATGGTGTTCCGGATGGCTGCGATCAGTGTAGCGCAGGTGATATTGATAATGATGGTGTCTGTGACGATGTAGATGCGTGCCTTCAGGGCAATGATAACTTTGATGTGGATTTAGATGGTGTTCCTGATGCGTGCGATCCGTGTCCTATTGACTTCTTCAATGATTTTGATGGTGACGGAGTTTGCGATAGTAGCGACCTATGCCAAGGATCAGACGACAACGCCGACATGGATGGCGATGGCATTCCAGATGGCTGTGATACATGCCCATTTGATGCGAGCAATGATAGTGATGGTGATGGCGTATGTGATAGTAATGATATTTGCGCTGATGGCGATGATAATATAGATTCCGACGGTAATGGAATTCCAGATGCATGTGATTTTAACAAGACGTTCTGTGATGTACAGGGAGATAGCAGATTCGAATGGATAGATGATGTCAAGATTGGCAACGTCTTTAATCAGTCTGGTAACGATGGAGGATTCGCGGATTTTTCAGATATCGTAGTAGAATTCCAAGTTGGCGAATCATTTGACGTCTGGATTAATACAGGATTCTTCGAAGACATATGTGAGATATCACATTACGGATATATTGACTGGAACTGCGATGGAGATTTCGATGATGCTGAAGAATTTGCATTCTTAAGTCGTAGCATCGAGGAGACAGGTGGTTTTATAACGGTGCCTTCATTTGCAGTTACCGATAGACCATTGAGATTCAGAATTATTGCCACTTATGGTCGTATTGATGATGCTTGTGATTCATGTATAAGTGGTGAGGTTGAGGATTACTCTTTATTAATCACTAATCCAGCGGGACAAAGCCCAGATAGTGGAATGACAGGTCAAGCACAAACAACATCTCAAGCTCAGGTTAACATAGAAGTAATGCCTAATCCGACTCGAGTCGGGTCTGACTTTATAGTTCAGATAGAAGGGAATGTTAGCCCTGATGCAACAGCAGCATTACTCGATCTTCAAGGAAATGTATTCCATAGAACAGTTATGAGAGAAGGATATAACCGATTAAGTACTGATGGCTTAGAGGCTGGTGTATATGTCCTCGAATATACTGATGGCCCCGATGTTCAAAACTTAATGGTGATCATTCAGGATTAAACATCTCAAGGCTGTCACTAAATCAATAATAGGAAGCATGTAGTCTACGGCTACATGCTTTTTTTCATCATAGTCATCTCGTCTTCATCATTGAAGACGATGGAAGGAACTTGGTTGAAGTTGTCAATTTTACCAGTGAAACATACATTTTTGTTCTTGACGACTCGGGTTAAATCAGTACTGAAGTTGATAAGATTATCCTTGCTAATAAACACAGAAAAAATCTGATTCGGAAACTGCTTATCCAAATTCATAAACACGTTTCCCTTGCGACTATAGTGCGTAGAAACCACGTTTCCACAGACTGTATAGCTGGCACCATTACCCATAAATCTCCTAGCGATTACGGTATTAAGATTCCCCCTTGGAATCTCAGATATCTTTAAAGGCTCTTTGTCTTCACCAGCTAATTCTGGAAACCACTGATCTTATATTTAAGCTTGATTCGATATTACTGCTATTAATCAGATGGAAGAAGTCATAACCAGTGCGTTCTTCAACTTCATCAATAGTCAGAGCGTAGGATGATATCACATCTACACTTGCAGCATTGGGCATCATAAAAGCTATTCCCTGATCATTTACCAGATCTACAGCCACCTTGATGTAGTACTCAGGAATTGAAACGCCATTGATAGATCTTTCTACTCTGGATAAGCCGTCGTCTAAGATGGGCATAGTGACGATGTACAGCGGCACGTCGTGTGTGATAACATAGTGTCTGAGTGCCGATTCTAAATCGGCCCATTGTTTCCTGTTAAACTCGGGTACCTGTGGCGAAATGTTAGAATAATAATAGCTCTCGCTCAAGGCTTGTCCACTCCATCTAAAGTCTGCACTAGGTGCAAGATGTCCCCGATCATAGCCATAACCATCATATACATAGGTGCTATCGGGTTGCATGAATTTCAGAAAATAATCCTGTTCAATTGCAGTTCCTGTAGATACCTTAGGGTCCTCTCGGAAGTCATTGCTCCTCGAGTGATTGCCACTGGAAATATCGGGCAAAATCATATGTGCTACCCATGCAGCTTGCTCATGCTCTTCAGAATACTGCAATATCATCGCAGAATGCTCGAAATATTCATCCGACGGCAAGCCTGCCGACTTGAGATCTTGGAGGATCTTTTGTTGTTTGAGATCAATAAGGATATAATTGATTGAATCTAAAGTCCTTTGAATTTGTTCCTTTCTCTCTATTTTCGAGCTAATTTCTTGTTCTAAGGATTGACCCATTAACTGGTATCCAAAAAATAGAAAAACTACAATTATTCTCATGCGCTACTACCTCGTTAATCTCTATTAATTGTTGATCTATGGTTGACCTTGGCCGAGTGGTATGTTATTGTTGCAACTCTCATAATACAATTCATATTTTCCGTTAGGATTGACTAATACGAAGTATCTATTATCCAATTTGTCAAGCCACGAGAATTTGGCTCTGCCAAACTTTATGCTCTCGGTAAGACCTTGTCTTTGTGCCTCTAATTCTGACTCAATGCTTTTAGAGAACTCAGTGTTAGTTGATGATATAACGATGTGATTGCACTTACCTGAAATTAAGAAGACGTTAGCGTTTCCACTTCTGTAATGTTGCTCGGTATCAATATTGTTTTCTGGCACGGCGTAATAGCCGTTATCTTCTAAAATCATTGAAAATGACTCTATATTTTTCTGCGTTTCGTATTGATAGATGAGATCAAAAGGGTCTTGAGCCCACATACCTTGACCGAATATTAAAAGGATGATCACAAGCCGCATATCGTAAATATCGTATAGTTTATCCGATTTCTATTAAAAAGAATTGTAATATGATTCCTTAGATTGACCTATCGAATAATTGTATCGGATTAAACATCTCATAATTCAGTGATTGTCTGTTACTTATAGAGGTAATTAAGAGTCTTAACACCACTGATGAAAGTGATTTTGCCCTATCGACATGAGTCGATAATATCTATAATCGAGATGCTTTATTGTGCGATTTTAGAAGTTTGTATTCTCTTTGGTCAGTAAGATTGTTTGTGAGGTGATTTTACCTTAGCATTAATCAATTATTATGAAGGAATTTATTGGATTTTGGATTGCCTTATTGCTGCCTCTGCTGACCATGGCTCAGGAGAGATATTATGGCGATGCTGCTGGCGAAAAGCTTGATTGGGCGATGTATTATCTCAATGAGTACTATGTAGATTCCGTAGACACACAGGTGATCACTGATGCGGCTATGCGGGCTATAGCGGCGCAGTTAGATCCTTATTCGGTATATCAGTCAGCTGAAGAGCTCCGTAAACAAAGACAACATGATGATGGCACTCAATTCATTGGGATCGGAGTGACCCTCCTGAGTGTTGATTTCTTACCTCGTGTGACATCCATCGTAAAAGGAAGTGCTGCCGAGACCTCTGCATTAGCAAAAGGAGATATTATCAAGCAAGTCAATGGAGCTTCGATGTACCAAAAGCCAATCAATGAGGTCCTCGATCTACTCCAAGGTAATCCAGACACCGTGGTCAATCTATTGATCCAGCGAGGGGAACAGACTTTCACTAAAGAGTTGCTTCGTGCCAGAGTTCCACTGATCAGTGTGGAGACGTCGTTTATGCTAACTAAGTCAATAGGGTATATCAAGATGATCAAGTTTACCCAGAAGACTGTCGAAGAATTTAAAAGTGCCTATAGCCGCTTGTCGGCTGCAGGAATGGAGTCGTTAGTGCTTGACTTACGAGGAAATAATGGTGGCGTCTTTAATGCAGCCACTGGGTTGTCTGCCTTATTCTTAGATGAGGGCAATCTGATAAGCTATACCGATGGGGTAATTTCTGAGCGTGAGGATCACATATGTGCTCAACGAGGCGAATATGCTGATGGCAAGATCGTACTACTCACGGACGGGGTGACGGCTTCTGCCAGTGAAGTATTTTCTGGGTCTTTGCAGGACTGGGATCGTGCTCTGATAGTGGGTTCTCCCACATTTGGGAAGGGACTCATACAGCAATCTTATGGATTTAGTGATAGCTCGGCGATTAGATTGACGATTAGGAAGTATTATAGACCCACAGGTAGAGCGGTACAGAATCCCGGCAATGATGCCCTCATATTTCCGAGTGATGTATTCGTAGGAAGCGAGACTGCTCAATTTATGAGTGCAGGCTATACAGCCAACACGATGTCTGGCAGGAAAATATATTCTCTGGGTGCCGGCGTATCCCCGGATATATACTATCCAACAGATTGGTATGACGGCACGTCAATTCCTTATAAGTATATCGCCGAATATTTCTTTAATAATCAAAGCGAACTCACCAAGACACACTATAACCTGCATGGCCTCCTTGCCAGTAGCCAAATAGATAACTATATCAAGAAATCAGAACCATCAATAGATGATCGAGATCTTGCAGAGGTCAAAGCCTGGCTAGCTGCCTTAATCTTAGGCTCCGAGGCCTATTATGAAACGATCTCTACTCACGACAATGTAATTAAGGAAGCCATAAAGAGAATAGAGGATGGTACGTTTGAGCGGTTGGGAGTGAGGTATTGAGAGAGATGCTCTACGATACTTTAAGAATGAAAACATAACATTTTGGTCATTGGCATCTGGCAAACTGGAGGAGCATTCCCAATTTATAAATGAATGCCCATCAAGATTCGGTATTAAAAGACAGGGTCATCTTCGCTGATGCCCGAAAGGACAATGGATTTTATGTATTAGTATTACTTCTGATAATCATACTGAGTAAAAAAAGAAGAGATATTGATTATGGCACCTTATTTTTTCCCAATGAAAAAATAATCAATATAGTTAAAGGTAGAATCTCCTGTGCGTTGAAATATGAGTAAGTAGCTAAAGAAATTGTAACTTAGTAAAGGGCAATCTGTGATAAAATGACATCCAAAATATTATCCATTCTATTTGTTGCTGCAATCGCAATTGCACTTATATCATGTTCTGATTCTTCAGAAGGAGAATATGGAGACACTTTTCTATTAGGAGTATATGAAGAATTAGGGAATGGATCAGACGATGGATTATTGAGAGTATATATGAGTACAATTGTGAATATTCATAATGAGCGATCTGTGCAAGGATTTCTGACAAATGTCTATTCTCTTAATAGAGTAGGTCAAAATATAGGTGATCTCAAATTAAACGATCTCAATTTTGAATTTGAAGAATGTTGTTATGAACCAGTAGGAATTAGTGGTTCATTCGAGATAGGCGAACTTCTTGAAAGCTTCGCAGGATCCTATATTAACTGGACTATCACTTCCATTGAGGATGGGTCTATAGTCTTGTCTGAGGACGCATATTTCCCAAAAGCTATTGACGCAACATTTACAAATGAAGGTAGATTCGAGGAATCAAGGATAGATCTAATCAGAAGAGATGGTTTCGTTTTAGAATGGAATGAAGACACAGAAAACGATAATGGCATGTTGGTTAGTCTTTTTTACCGGGGGCTCGTTATAGATCAAGGATTACCAAAACCTAGCGATCAGAATAATGTCGAGACCATAGAAAGGTCTATTCTTTTAGAAGATACTGGTATTGCTACCATAAGTTCAGAGTTCTTTGAAGGGATTCCTGCTAATGGAGCGGCTACTATGATTTTAACCAGAGGGGATGTAAAGTCTATCAAGGATTTTGAGGATCATAAATTCCAATTACAAGTGCTGCAAGATCAAAACTTTAGTATTGGGATAATAGACTAAAAAAGTCAAAAAGACGCTCTAAGATGTTTACCCTATCTTGTTGAGGCCAGTGGTTTTTGAACTAGCTTTTTTTATTGCTTCATATCTGCAGACATATTGGAATATGCTTAATTGTGATTCAGGCACTAAAATACAAATATAGAATCTGTGTTTGCGAATAATAGCTCAATCAAAATTATTTTGGCGTATTCAGAGGTGAACTAACAAACTAAGGCTGAACGTATTAAGTGTTATC
>CAZFWJ010000024.1:0-44253 GCA_964522505.1 uncultured Saprospiraceae bacterium | reverse complement strand
GCTAAAAAAATATCGTGTTAGAAAACAGTGACACACTTTTTAGAATACTCCCGTTAGTAGAGTTATGAAGACAATAATCAACACAGCAGCGGTTACTCTCGATAAATCTCTGAAGTTCTATAAGGACTTAGGATTTGATCACAGGATTATCGAAGGAGGGGCATATGTCTTTGACCGTTCTGTAATTATTTTCATTAGTTCTACTACTAGCCAAAGACTTGGGATGTCTTTAGTCCAGTCCGATTGGTCAGTGGAGCTAGAAGAGTTACAAAAACATACAGATCCGGTTACAATAGGTGATGATTACTTAGTCAGTGATTCATCTGGAATTCATATCAAACTGATCAATAGTCATCCTAAGCTGCCACAATCCACTGCGAGTGCCATTCTAGGGGATTACTCAGGTGTGAGTCTCGAGGTCATCGAATTTAATAGGAGTAAATTCATATGGGAGGCACTTGGGTATCATCAGAGTGCTGGAGATGCAAGCCATGGCTGGATCGTTTTATCTAAAGAAGATAATTTGAGCATAAGTCTTATCAAGGCTGGATCTTGCCCCCATATCTTTCGGAACCCAGGACTCAACTACTTTAATGGGACGGGCAACTTAGAGATTATTAAGAATGTCAGAAAGTCAGGTGTGAAGATAGCCGAGGAGATTACTGCCTTTAGCGAGGCTGGCGATGTTGATAATGTAATCTTGCAAGATCCAGCTGGACTGACCTTCTTCTTGTTCAGCGACTGAATGAAAGGGTAACGCAAAAAAAAAGCTGCTTAAGAAGCAGCTTTTACTATTTGTTCGAATGTCTGAGGATGATTCATCGCCATATCAGCTAATACCTTCCTGTTTAATTCGATTTTGTTTTCTGAGAGTCCGTGCATCAACTTTGAGTATGTGGTACCGTGCAATCTTGCACCAGCGTTGATTCTCTGTATCCAGAGAGCTCTGAATTCTCTCTTCTTAGCCTTTCTATCTCTGTAAGAGTATTGTAACCCTTTTTCTACAGCGTTCTTGGCTACTGTATATACTTTACTGCGTGCGCCAAAATATCCTTTAGCTTGCTTAAGTATTTTCTTTCTCCTTGCCCTTGAGGCAACTGCGTTTACTGACCGTGGCATCTTCTTCTACTTTTTTAGTTAATACCTAAGAGTGCTTTGATACGTTTTTCGTCTGCCTTGCTGACTAAAGCGCTGTCTCTTAAATTCAATTTAGCTTTCTTTGACTTTTTTCTCAACAAGTGAGATGTTCCAGCTTGAAACCTTTTGACCTTTCCAGACCCGGTTAGCTTGAACCTCTTTTTGGCGCTTGAGTGAGTTTTTACTTTCGGCATAACTACTTTCTTAAAATGGAGCGCAAAGGTATTAATTATCATACCACTTGAGCAAGTATATTTGTAAAAGAATCTAATACGAGATAGAGTTAAGGAGAATAATGGCAGATATGACCGTACATCCAGTGCTAAAGAAAATAATTAATGGCGATTTCCAAAGCTTCTTTTTGATAGCAGGACCGTGTGCTGTCGAAAGTAAAGAATTGTGCATGTCTGTTGCTATTGAGGGCAAAAGAATAGCCAAGTCTCTAGGTATTCCATACATTTTCAAGTCTTCATATATTAAAGCTAATCGTACTAAGAAGAACTCCTTCAGGACAATAGGGGTATCCGAGGCAATAGAAATTCTCAGAAATGTGAAGGAAGAAATAGGAATTCCTATTACAACCGATGTGCATGAGGTTTCTGAAATTGAGTTGGTAAAGGATGTCGTTGATTTGATACAGATTCCAGCTTTCCTTAGCAGGCAAACTTCATTGATAGAAGCCGCCGCCAAAACTGGTATTCCTGTCAATATCAAGAAAGGACAGTTTATGAGTGCTTCAAGTATGTCACATGCCGCCGATAAAGCAAAATTTCATGAGCAGCATGCAGTGTTGATTACAGAGCGGGGTAATTCATTTGGGTATACCGACCTTATAGTTGATATGCCTAGCATTGCTGACATGACAGCCTATTGCAATCATGTGGTCATGGATTGTACTCATGCTACTCAGCGACCCAATCAAGCGTCTGGAGTGACATCAGGTAATCCACGAGACTCTGAGTTATTAGCTCGTGCAGCACTCAGTGTCGGCGCTAAGGGTTTGTTCATAGAGACTCATCCGAATCCTGCAGAAGCACTATCTGATGGTAGTAACATGATCGCATTATCTGAGATGGACGCCCTCATAGGTCGATTACATGAATTTTCTAGTGCCATTAATCAGTTGTAATGGGACAACAGGTTGACATTAGAATAAATCCAGCTCAACTCGATGATCAGGATTTTATAAGACGTGTCTGCGCCCGTGAATTAAACTTATCCCCAGAAGATATTCAGGAGATAAAGGTCGCAAAACGATCTATTGACAGCAGAGGACGCCACCCGAAGTACGTGTTGCGGATAAACGTAGGTACTCATACCAATCCTATAGAAGATGATGCTCCTCAACTATCTTATGACTTGCATAGCCTTACGCATACGGCAGTGATTATTGGTGCAGGTCCAGCGGGCTACTTCGCTGCCCTCAGATGTATTGAGCTCGGTCTTAAACCGGTAATATATGATCGTGGTAAGAACGTTCGTGAGCGTAGGAGGGACCTGAGAGCTATACAGCAGTTTCATGAAGTTAATCCTGATTCCAACTACTGCTTTGGTGAGGGAGGTGCGGGGACTTATTCTGATGGTAAGCTGTATACCAGGGCTAATAAGCGAGGTAATATTGCTAAGATCCTTCAAATACTGGTCGATCATGGTGCGAAGTCGGATATTTTAATTGATGCGCACCCTCATATCGGATCTAACAAGTTGCCTAGTATCATCTCAGCCATACGAGAGACAATTATCCAAGCAGGAGGGGAGGTGCATTTCAATCAGCGCATTGAAGATTTAGAAGTTAGCCAAAACAATATTGTGGCATGTGTTAATCAGCACGGCGACCGCATTAAAGGTGATGCCTATATTTTAGCTACTGGTCATTCTGCAAGGGATATATATGCGTTATGTGAGCGGAGGGGAGTGCAAATTGAGTTCAAGCCATTTGCCATAGGAGTGCGCATCGAGCATCCCCAGCCATTGATAGATGAAATTCAATATAATCAGCGACAACGTGAAGATAATCTTCCTGCTGCGAGCTATAAGCTTGTCTGCCAAGTTGGAGGTAGGGGAGTGTTCTCGTTTTGTATGTGCCCTGGAGGACTTATAGTTCCCGCCGCCACTGCACCTGGAGAACTCGTTGTCAATGGAATGTCATTATCTAAACGAGACTCTCCATTTGCCAACTCTGGAACCGTCGTCAGTCTTGATGAAAATCCATTTGCTGGCGATGTCTTCGGCGGTATGCGTTATCAGCGTGAGTTGGAGCAAAAATTGTTCAACTACGGAGACGGCAGCCAGAAAGCACCCGCTCAGCGGCTAACAGATTTTGCTGCTGGCAAAGTCAGTACCTCCCTCAGTGATACATCTTATATTCCGGGCATTTATTCTGCACCGTTGCATGAACTACTTCCCGACTGGATATATGATCACCTGAGTAAAGCAGTAAAGATCTTTGGCAAAAAAATGAAAGGTTACTATACTTCTGAAGCACAGGTTATAGGCTTAGAAAGCCGAACCAGTGCTCCGATACGCATAGTTAGAGATCCGGATAAGTTAAATAGCCCCACTATGGCAAATCTTTTCCCATGTGGCGAAGGTGCAGGATTTGCTGGGGGTATTTTATCAGCAGCCTTAGATGGACAGCGAGTTAGTGCTAAAGTAGCCGAAAGTCTCGGAATAGAGATCAGGGAGTAATCCTGAATATTTGTTATACCTTGCCCATCGATGAAAAACTATTACGATCTTCTCGCAAGGATTTTTGTCTCCTTCATCTTTCTATACCAAGCTTACGATTCTATAGTTTTCTTTAAGTCTACTAAGGAAACTATGACAGAATATGGTATTACATGGCAGCAGGACATCCTGCTATCTGGTGTAATATTTCTTTTGATCGTCGGAAGTATATTAATCCTCATTGGGTATTACGCCAGTATCGGTGCGTTTCTGATATTGTTATACTGGGTCCCATACACCATTGTAATTCATTCTTTTTGGAATGATCCAGTAGATTTTAGAATGGAGTCTTCCATGAATTTTATGCAAAATATAGGTCTCATGGCTGCCCTATTACTACTGATGAGTCATGGCGCCAGAGAGTTTAGTGTAAAAAGGATATTACACGTACTTAAATTGCCAGAAGAATGATTAAGACTATACACGGAGAGTTTAAACAAGTAGATATACTGGCCATAGGCGTTCATCCTGATGATATCGAATTATCATGCGCTGGGACTATCCTTAATCAGATTGATAAAGGCCAGTCTGTTGGAGTAGCCGATCTGACTCAAGGAGAGTTAGGGAGTCGAGGAAGCGCTGCAACGAGATTGATTGAATCGAAAAAGTCTGCAGAAATTTTAGGTTTAGACTTTAGGGTTAATCTGCTGATGAGAGATGGATTTTTCTCAATTGATGAGCGTCATATCATGCGGATTGTTGAGTTAATACGCCGCTGTAAGCCAACAATCATATTGGCTAATGCTGTTGATGACAGGCATCCCGATCATGGTCGTGCTTCTAAGCTTGTAAGACAGGCATTTTTCTATTCTGGTTTGCGTCGGATAGAGATTGCCAATACCACAGCCCATAGGGCAAAGGCACTCTACTACTACATACAAGACAAGCATTTAGAACCGGACTTCTGTGTCGATGTTTCGCCATACATAGAAACTAAGATGCAATCAATAGCTGCATTTTCTACTCAGTTTAATGTAGATGAGAAAGAGAAGATTCAAACTCCAATCTCGTCAGGTAAATTCACCGACTTTATTAAGTCCAAAATGCAAGTATTTGGACGGTCTATAGGTGTCGAATATGCTGAAGGATTTAATACTCAGCGCAACTTAGGAGTGGATGATCTTACGAAGCTGCTTTAAGGCAAGATCTACTTCATAAAAGTATAAGGGAACCTACCTGGGTATCGTTCATAGAATCCAACCAAGGTTATTTCGCCAGACTCGGATTTGAGAATATTCATAAACTGCTGTGCACTTTCTATATCAGCACCATTCACTCGTTCCACAATGAATCCAGGCTCCATATTAGTATCATCGATCTTGCTGCCTCGAGAAATACTGATAACCATAATTCCTGAAGTCTGTATGCGTTTCTTTTCGATTGAGTTAAGATCTCTGATTTCTATTCCAATATCCCTAAGCTCTTTATCCGATCTGACCGATATGTAGTCGGTAGTATTCAGGTGATTTCTAAGCGTGATTGGGAAGTTCATGATTCTCCCCCTACGATAAACCTCTACCTGTAGTTGATCCCCAGGTCGGTATCTGTTGATTTGCTCATAAAATTCTGATGAATTATCTATGGTGACATTGTCTATGGATAAGATAATATCTGTTTTAATGAGATTGGACTCAGCCGCGGCACTATTGAGATTAACCGATGCTATCTGTACTCCTTTGATGATCTCCATATCATACTGTTCAGCGATCTGTGCATCGACATCAGTCACAGTAATACCGAGATTACCACGTTGAACCGAACCAAATTGCTTCAAGTCAATAATTACCTTATGAGCAAGATTGGAAGGTATGGCAAAAGATAAACCCTCATAGTTACCTGTCGAGGATATAATAGCGGTACAAATACCTACCAATAGGCCATCAGTATTAACTAGTGCACCACCACTACTGCCAGGATTAATAACCGCATCCGACTGGATAAATGATTCTATATCATTCTTACTCAAGGCGTCGATATTTCGAGCTTTAGCACTAACTATTCCAGCGGTGACCGTAGACTGTAATCCAAAAGGATTACCCACAGCAAGAATCCATTCTCCTACCATGAGGGAATCTGAATTGGCAAACACCAAGGATGGAAGATTAGATGATTCGATTTTGAGTAAGGCCAGGTCAGTAGATTCATCTGTTCCGATGACTTCGGCTACAAACTCTCTCTTGTCCTGGAGTGTGATTTCTATAAAGTCAGCATCTCTAATAACATGATGATTCGTGACGATGTATCCATCATCGCTAATGATTACACCAGATCCTTTTTCCCTTGTATAACCCTCTGAAAAAACTGAGCCCTTAACTTTGTTATAAGCGATGATGTAGACCACAGAATTAGTGCTCTTCTCTGCAGCACGAATAAAATTATCAGGGGAATATCTCAAACGATCGACGAAGTTGTGCGAAACCTTCACGTAGTCAGCATTGAAGGATTCCTCCTGAACAACTGTCGGAGCAAGCTTATAATGGTATATACCCAGTGATATAGTACATATCACAACCGTCAATAAAATGTTGTAAAGAAGGTGTTGAATTTTCATCGTGATCTTATAAGCATCAGTGATCACTGATTGAACGATGTATTATTCTTATTCCGTATAAATGTGATGGGAGTAGTGGAAGATTATCCACCAGTTTCGGCACGTAATTTTTTGATGGTGTCATTCCAATAGAGTGTTTGCTCATCCACCTCATCTTCATCACAGAAATCACTGATCTCAAGGATAGTCTCATTTGTGACATCACTCTTGTACATTCTATATTCAAGATATTCTCCTGGTTCACAATCTTCCCATTCGAATCTAATGCGCTCTTCTTCTATATCATCTATCATTTCTGCAATCTCCTCAGAGCCTTCCCAGTCGTAAGTAAATACGTCTTCTTGTATATCGACCCCATCACAAAACCACCTTACCAAGCATTCTGGAGAAGTAATAAAACGATAAAGGATAGCAGGAGACGCTCTGAATAAAAATTCTAAATTGATCTTGGTACGTTTCATGCGCTATAGTCAGTATTGATGTTATATCAAAGTGCGGCAATTAAGAATAATTATTTCACATAATCAAAATTCATTGAGTATTTTTTATTGGTCGCTTAAATCTGCAGTTCTTGACACTCGCAAGCATGATTTGTTATTATAATTTATATTTGTCCACTTATTCTTTCACAATTACTTAACTAAGGTCTGCATATGAGGCAGTTGAAGATTACCAAATCGATCACCAACAGAGAGAGTCAATCATTAGAAAAATATCTTCAAGAAATAGGCAAAGTTGATTTGCTTACTCCAGAGGAAGAGGTTGACTTAGCTAAGAAAATCAAAGAAGGGGATCAGGAATCTTTGGAGCGATTAACTAAAGCCAATCTGCGATTCGTAGTATCTGTTGCTAAGCAGTATCAGAATCAAGGATTATCACTCAGTGATCTCATTAACGAAGGAAACTTAGGACTGATTAAAGCTGCCCAGCGTTTTGATGAGACACGAGGATTCAAATTCATCTCGTATGCGGTGTGGTGGATAAGGCAGTCTATTCTTCAGGCGCTAGCTGAACAATCACGTATTGTGAGATTGCCACTTAATAAAGTAGGATCACTAAATAAGATCAATAGAGCCTTCAGTGAGCTTGAGCAGGAGTTTGAGAGAGAGCCTTCGTCTAGTGAGCTAGCAGAATTATTAGAAATAACTTCTGATGAAGTTGAGACAACATTAGGCGTTGCAGCAAGACATGTCTCCATGGATGCTCCATTCGTCGATGGTGAAGACAACTCTTTGCTTGATGTATTGGAGAATAACAAAACACCGGGGACCGACTCTAGTTTATCGCATGGTCAATCATTGCGTACAGAAATTGAGCGATCACTTGGAACATTAACCGAGCGTCAGTGCGATGTGATTAAGCTTTATTTTGGTATTGGTGTTGAGCATCCGATGTCTCTTGAGGATATTGGAGAGCGATTTGGTCTGACTCGTGAGAGAGTAAGACAGATCAAGGACAAAGCAATCAACAAGCTTAGATCTTCATCACGTAGTAAATTGTTGAAGCACTACTTAGGAGCTTAAGAGTTCTACCATACAACACCAATTCTAAGTTTTCAATAAGTCATTAGATGACCTTAGGAGGTCGTTCTATAGATTCTTCAAGAGATATGAATGTTTCCGTACGTTGAATTCCTTCTATTTTCTGAATGCCTCCCGAGAGAATTTCTCTGAGGTGGCTAGTATCATAGCAGATTATCGTTGCGAAGATGCTGTAGTTCCCAGTAGTATAATGAGCAGAGATAACTTCGGGAATCTTTTTTAGCTCCGTAACCACATCATTGTAGTACTGACTCTTTTCAAGATATATACCCAAGAAGGCCTTGATGTCATATCCAAGTTTTTCAAAATCAACCTTAAGCTTTGAGCCCGTTATGATGCCCAGTTCGGTCAGCTTCTTCAGGCGTACATGGACAGTGCCACCTGAAATAAAGAGTTTGGCACCGATATCGGCGTACGATGTTTTGGCATCATCAAGCATAATAGAGATTATATTTAGATCTATATCGTCTAGTTCATGTTTGGGCTTCATGCAGAGTGTGTTTAAAAGGTATCTAGTCGAAACAAACAAACAGCAAGGTAATCCTTTAATATTTCGATGGTGGGAGATAGCTATGATTAATAAGTACTTTAACCTATTGATCAATTTGATAAGTGTATCAAAAATTAAACAACCATTTTCTCAGGTAGCAGACAGCTTTTATCAATCTTTGCAATGGAATCCATCTACATAAATGCGGAGAGAACAGATATTCATACCCCTCATCATGGCCATTGTGGCCGCCATTGGGATGATATTCGGATATAAAATGCATCAGTCCAATTCAGCCAACTTGATTGAGCAGTATGCCGACGATGACCTTAGTTCTCTAGAAGAAACGCTGAGGTTGATAAGGTCAAATTATTATGGAGAATTAGACACAGCCGACTATGTCAATAATATCTTACTCAATGCGATAGAAAGCTTGGATCCATATAGCTCGTATGTTCCGCCGAAAGATTTAGCTGATTTCTATCATGCTGTCTCCAATAGTTATGTGGGATATGGATTTGATTTTATCACGTACAGTGACTCTTTGATAGTAACAGATGTTATCGAAGCCAGTCCTGCAGATAGAGCCAATATCCATAGAGGAGATGTCATCAGTGGTTTGAATACAGAGAGATTTTCAGAACCATCTGAGATAATAGATCAACTTTACAACTCAGACAGTGCTACCTTAGAGATCTATCACCCCGCAACAGATCAGAGCGAGACGATTTCCATGGTGAAGAGCGCTGTCGCCACTTCTTCGGTGCAAGCCAAGATTCTTAATCAAGGAGAAATAGCTTACTTGCGAATCAAGCGATTCACGGTTGGTGTTTTTCTAGAGTTTATGGAGCAATTGGATTACTTTAAATCTCAAGGGTTAGATTTCAAGAAGGTTGTTATCGATCTAAGAGATAATCCTGGGGGGCTGCTTGATGAAACAGTTAAAATATTGAATCAGATCATCCGAGAGCCTAATCTTATCATAGTATCCACGATCAATAATAAAGGCAAGCAAAAAGATTATAAATCTAACGGCAGGAGCTTTCTTGACATTGAGGATGTGGTTGTATTAATCAATAAGCGTTCAGCGTCAGCAAGCGAAATTATGGCCGGGAGTCTTCAGGACTTAGGTGTCGCGACAATAATAGGCTCAAACTCATATGGAAAAGGAAAAATTCAGCAGCATTTCCCGATTGATAACGGAGGAACACTCAGTCTTACAATCGGTGAATATATCCTTCCATCTGGTCGCAAAATCACGTCAGATACAACAAATACATTAACGAGAGGGGTAACGCCAGATATCGAAATTGTATCAACATGCTTAGGACATGGGGATCAACGAATGCGTAACCAATACAGCTATCTGATGAAAAAGAAAAAGTTAAGTGCGGAAGTCATGAATTCATCCCAGATAAACCAATTGGTTACCGAGTATAAACCCACAATTGACAGTCTAAGTGAAAGCTGTGTTAATGAAGAGATCAGGATGCTTGCTTCATTGCTATGGCATGAGTATCAATCTGAATTGGACCTCAATGAACAATTATTAGAGTATGATGAGGCGCTTAGCCAGGCTGTTGAGATTTTATCCCAGTAGCTCAAGGATCACATTCTGATAAATTCTAAATCTCCTTTGTGGTTGTAACGTGCGAGAATGGAGGGCATGCCAAGCATATCTAAATCTATTGACTCGGCATCTACAATGTGGTCTACCTCATCTTTTATGTTATTTGAAACTTGCTCATAGGATTGAGGAAATTCATCAGTTTCGATAGTACAGGCTACAGTGGATATTATAGCCTGTCCGAGTTTAGAGATTAGGTCTATAGAAAACTTGTCTTTGACCACACGGATAGCAATCGTGCCATCTGTGTTGAGTAGATGCTCTTCAATATCTGGGTTGGCATCATAAATAACGCTTAAGGGTTTTTTATGATAAAGTAAAAGTGTCTCAATTCTTGGATGAATTGACAATGCATAGTCTTTCAACATCTCGATGCTGTTAACCGCTAAAATCAGGTTGCCCTGAGATTGATCGTTTTTAATTTCCTTAATTCGTTGGACAGCGGCACTATTAGTTATATCACATGTGAGTCCCCATAACGTATCCGCTGGATACAATATAACATGCCCTTTTTTTAAAGAGTGCAAGGCTTTATCAACTTCCTCATCAAGGCGTATAGACGACATTTATTAAAATTTAATACCAATTGGTACTGATCAAAACGTTACTTTACTTGTTAGGCTAACTTTAAGCACCAATTATCTAAGTATCATGAAAAATTCCGTTAAAAATGTGATTTTTTTTAAATATATCATGCTGATACTAATTGGCATCTGCTTTAGTACAACTCTAAATGCCAATCATTTGATCGGTGGAGACGTAATCTATAACTGTATTGATCAAGATACAATTAACAATACGATAACCCTTCGTGTTGAGTTTCAACTGTTTAGAGATAATAGGTGTAGTACTGATCCGGATGCAGAATTCGAATGTGCCTTTTTTGATGGTGATGGAAGAGGCAGTAATCCAAGCCCTGGAGCAGAGTTTGGGGTTTATCAATTCGTTGGACAACGATGGGTATTTGTTGATGCAACGGAACCTTTAGCGCCACGTCCTATAGAGAGAGTTCCTTTGAACGAATTACCATGTCTAGATGGAGATAGTGAAGCTGATGTAGAAATAGGGAGATATATATTCGACATAACGTTGCCAGTCATTGATGACAATTACATGATTGCTTATCAACGCTGTTGTAGAGGTCAAAATATCAATAACTTGATAAACCCAACCAGCTTCGGTTCAGTGTTTTCAATTGAGTTAACTCCTGAGGCATTAAGGACATGCAATAACAGCCCAGTATTTAATGAGCCGCCTCCACTCCTTGTATGTGCAGGATTTGAATTGTCTTTCGATCATAGTGCACGAGACGCAGAAGGCGATTCCCTGACTTACGAATTTTGTGTGCCTCTATCGTCTGGTGGAAGTAATGGCAGATCAAATCGTACTCAATGCAATGAGCACCCTGTTCCGCTTCCTTCGGCATGTTCACCTGATGGTTTTAGAGAAGTGCCTTTTTTATTTCCAGCTCATGAAGTAGATGCCCCTCTAGGTACTGGTCCTGATCAAGTCACCATTGATCCGCAAACTGGACTACTTTCGGGCATTCCAACCATCCAAGGAGAACATGTTGTTGTGGTCTGTGCAAATGAATTTCGGGATGGTGTCCTATTGTCAAGAATTAGGCGTGAGTTTCTATACATCGTTTCATTATGTCAGACGACTGTTAATGCAGCAATTACTTCAGATCAGACAGATGGAACTAACTTTAATGTTATCAGTTGCGGTGATTTAGATGTGCAGTTTGAAAACATAAGCACTCGAGAAGAAGATATCATCACCAACGATTGGGTCTTTGATTTAGGTGATGGAGACGTTGAGATTTCGCAGGAGCGAGATCCACGAGTGACCTTCCCTGACTTTGGGTCTTTTGATGCCATGCTTG
Organism: uncultured Saprospiraceae bacterium; assembly: GCA_964522505.1. Lineage (GTDB taxonomy): Bacteria > Bacteroidota > Bacteroidia > Chitinophagales > Saprospiraceae > GYS-P2D. Next base: position 32,295 of record CAZFWJ010000024.1, on the reverse strand, counting down.
TGCTTAATGAGGGAATACCAAATTGTACAGATAGTGCATTTATTACGGTGCAAGTATTTCCGGGATTAGATGCAGCATTTGAGGCAACATTTGACACTTGCATAGCGGGCCCCGTCCAGTTTACAGATCTGAGTATGACTGACGATATCAATTTTATAAACAATTGGACATGGGACTATGCAGATGGCAACTCAATCACAGGGTTAGATCAAAATCCGTTACATACCTATCGAGCCCCAGGAGCATTTGATGTTTCCTTGACTATAACAGATAACAATGGTTGCCAAGACGAGCTGATCCAAGAGTTGGTTTATGCACCCGCACCCAACACTATAATTGTCGAGCCTTCCCGATTCATTGGATGTGCACCAGCAGAGATATTTTTTAATAACCTAAGTTTTCCGATAGATGAGACATTTGATATAGTTTGGGATTTTGGTGACGGTAGCGACGGTGATAATATATTTGATTTGAGTCCTGTTCATTTTTTTGAAGAACCAGGAGTATTTACGGTAAGTGTTGATATTATTACTCCTTTGGGATGTTTTGCTACAAGGACCTTTCCTAATCTCATAAATATCCAGGCAGGTCCAGAGGCCGATTTTGATACCTCCCCAGACGCAGAAAATATAAGTATTGTTAACAGTACTGTATCGTTTATTAATCAAACCGTAGGAGGAGTAGAGTTCTTTTGGGACTTCGGTGACGGAAATATCAGTTTCGACCAGAACCCACAACATACCTTTCAAGACACTGGTATGTTTAACGTGCATCTGTTAGCTACGAGTAGCAATGGATGTACCGATACCATAACTCAATTGGTAGATGTTGTACCTGTAGCTAATTTGCAATTCCCTAATGCCTTCACTCCTAATGGTGACGGCGCCAATGATGATTTTAGAGCTAAGGGCGCCACAGAACTCATTAACAGCTATGAGATTTTCATTTTCGATAGATTTGGAAAGATCGTATTCAACTCTGAAGACTCCACTTTAGGCTGGAATGGGCAACTGAATAATTCAGGTGCAGATTTACCTCCTGGTGTATATATGTTTAGGGCTACATGGCGAGAACCTAGAGGAGATGAAGATTTTGCCGAGGGCGCAGCCACATTGGTTCGATAATTACAGATTTTAAGTAAAATAATATTTACATTTGCAGCCATTTTAAAATCTGACGTTATGGACGCAATTAAGTTAGTCGAGGAAAAGTTAATGACAGCAAATGATTTCGTGAAGTTTTCTCCCGGAGATAACATCTCTGTGAGCTATAAAATCGTTGAGGGAGCGAAGGAAAGAATTCAGATTTTTAAAGGTGACGTCATTAAAGTTAGAGGCGAAGGAACTAATAAGATGTTTACAGTACGTAAGATGTCGGGAAGCTACGGTGTGGAAAGAATCTTCCCTTATTACTCACCAAGCATCGTTGACGTAAAGATTAATAAGAGAGGAAAGGTCCGCAGGGCGAAGCTGTATTACTTACGTGAACTCGTCGGTAAGAAGGCTAAGATCAAAGAGAAAAAGCAAGGGGCCAAGTAATATGATCTCAATTGATAGGGTAGACGGGTCTCGTTGGAATATCCCTATTTCAATTTTTTCAAAGGATAGATTATTCTTAGCATTCAGTCTGCTACTGATGGTGGCTATAGTCGGCTGTATTGAGGATAAATCCTCTGAAATCGATATAAAAGGTTATTGGGAGATTGTTAGCGCCTCTCGCGACAATAAGACTACTTCAACCCTCGAGAATGCTTTTATCAACATAGAAAGTGATAGTACATTAAGGACTAATCTGTTGAGAAAAGAAATTCAATCAAGTTATGTCAGGGACAATGATAAGATTCGTCAGAGTTCTCCTGAGTTAATAGAATATCAGATAATAAATCTTGCAAATGATACCTTAGAACTGCATACGGAAATACGTGGGTATAACTTTAAATTCGTACTGCTAAAAATAGACTCATTATCAGCTGAATAACAGTTGAGCATAGATTTAAAATAATCGTTAATTTTGCAACACTTTTTTAATCCTTCGTGCTATTGATTAGCAAGCGGAGGTATGGTTTAACCAATTAAATTATAAATACATGCCTGTAAAGATTAGATTGGCCCGTAGAGGTCGACGCAAACAACCTTTTTATCACATTATAGTCGCTGATTCTCGCGCACCTAGAGACGGTAAGTTTATCGAAAAAATAGGAAGCTACAATCCTATGACTAAGCCTGCTACGATTGAGCTTGATAGAGAAAAAGCATTTGACTGGCTCAATAAAGGAGCTCAGCCTACGGATACAGCAAGAGCGATTCTGCGATTCAAAGGTGTGATGTATAAAAAACACCTACAGAGAGGAGTTAAGAAAGGAGCTCTAACTCAAGAACAAGCTGATGCTAAGTATCAAGAATTTGTGGATGCTAAAGAAGCTAAAGTGGCAGAAAGATTTGAAGCGACGAGACTTGAGAAAGAGGCTTTCCACAAAATGGTCTTTGGTTCTCCTAAAAAGAAATCAGTTGAGCATACTGCTGATGAAGGAGCATTAGCCGAGTTCCAAGAAGGAGCAGTCTCAGAAGAAGGGGCGACTTCAGAAGAAGAATAAAATTACGGATGGGACTGACAGTAAGAGCAGTCCCATTGTTTCGTGCATCTGTCGTAGGGAATTAAAGAAATATCATGATCGATTTAGAGAAAAAATATAGTGATAAGCTCAAGGCTATTGAATCTGAAATACAGAATTCAGAATTGTTAGCCAAATATTTGGATGAAGAGGACGATAAGTTCTATAACCAATTAAAAGAAGCTTTTGAACCTCAAATCGATGAACTTCATAATGAAGTAGCGCAGAACGACCCCTTGCAACTTGTTTCGTTGGAGGAACACATCTGTGATCCCATGTTAGAAGGACTATTCTTACCACGTGTGTTGGGATATTCGGTACTTAGAGGAGCTCTTAATGATCAGTTCAAATACATAAGACCTCAAGAGCACTTCAAGATGATCCTTTTGGCAATATGTAATTCATCAAATTTTGAATTACTCAGTCAAAGAATTGGACAAACTGTTGAGATTGGATTTGCATTATCAAGTGATATATGGATTACCAATTTGATAGCAGAAATATCTAACAAACACGTTAAAACGTTTCTCCATGATCTCAAGCTCGTCAAGTACCGAGATATCAGAAGTCGGCACCTGGGCTATCAGAGATACAGCAGACAGTTTGTTAAATTCAACTATTTGACCGCAGAGAAACCTACGTCATCTGCATTATTGAAGATAGACATCCAATCCATCCTCAATTTTCTAAATTATCGAGCATCTCTTGGCAGTGATGCGGGTAAGAGTGTTTATGATTATATATCTGAGATCTTGTCAGATGCCTCATTGGGTAATCATGAAGAGCACTTAGAAGTGGTAGTACTGATCGCATCATATTTCGATCTAAAGGATAGAGAAAAGGCCTTAGCTGCCGAGCGCATAAGTGCTTATGTAGATATGGGTGAGGAAGAGGAAATGCTATTTATGGCAGTCAAGAAGATGCAGACAGGACAATTGGGTCTTAAAGAAGCATCTTATAGACGTCTTGGCGAAATCGTAGGACGAACGAGCTCTGTGGAATTAAAAGAATTCTTAGGATGCGTAACACAGATTGATGGCATCGGTTATATTAATTCTGAGGCGATTGAAATAGCCCGTAATTACTACAACAAGAATAAAGGACTCTCCAAGCAGAATGCCTGCATGAGAAATAATATTGGCTACAAATTTAAGAGGTTTATCGGAGCCTTAAGCCCACAGGACTTTCAGGAATATTTCGAGCTCAATAAGACCTTTACGGTCTACATGAATATCTTCTCAAACGAGAAGTTTAATCAGGGTATCAAAGAGATCTGCATGAAGTATGTACGTACTTTATTACGGACATATACAGAGAAGCGTAGCAAAGATTATCAGGAAATCAAAAAGTTTGTACAGGCGACATTCGTAGATTTAGGCTTTCTCAATGAGAAGGAAATCAAGGAGCTTTTCAAAACTAAGAGAGTAAAGACCGCTAAATAGTCGATTAGTCATTGGACTTGAAGTCTTAGTCGAATATTTTCGTTTCAACTCAAGACGAATATGCTTATTTGTGAATATTAAGAATTCATAAGATATTCACTGTCGTGACTCGAGCACTCTATCACTTTACTAAGTCTTTTACATATATCCGCGCTATTGGCGGGATGCGCTATTTCCTTTATTCAGGTGTGATAGGACTGACACTTTTTGCAATTATGTTTTTAATTGTGAAATATACTTATAGCACGATTTCTGATTTCGTATTAGGCATATTCTCGATAGAGAATAGCATAATCAACTCTATTGCAGATTTCTTTTCTGGAGCAGTTTTAACAGTGTTGTTCTTTATCATTTTCAAGCATCTCATATTGATTTGTACTGCGCCACTGATGAGCAGGCTTTCTGAGGAGATAGAATCCCATTATAGTAATGAAGATTACGCAGCTGGTAATCTATTGACAGATTTCTTAAGAGGCCTGCGCATTGCAATACGTAATATCATCCGTGAATTATTCTATACGGCCCTTGTTTTATTGCTCGCACTCATTCCTGTTTTTGGATGGATAGGGTCTCCATTGATTATTGCTATACAAGGATATTACGCTGGATTTGGTAATTACGATCTCTGGGCAGAGCGCCATTTTACCTATAAGGGTACAGTAGATTATATGAAGGATCACAAGCTTATGCTTACAGTTAATGGCAGTATATTTCTATTGCTGCTTGCAGTGCCTATTTTGGGGCCAATAATAGCTCCTCCTCTCGCAACGGCATCAGCAACCATGCACGCTATGGAACTCAAGGCGCCGAGCTTAGAAACTGTTTAAGACGAAGTGATCATATAGCCCATACCTCTAATGGTTTTGAGGTTGATGTCTTTTTGGGGATCTTTCTGTATGAATTTCCTAAGTTTAGAGACGTAATTGTCTATGGTTCGAGGATTGCTCTTATGATCTAATCCCCAGAGGTGTACGATTAATTCTTCTCTACGTACAGCAGTATTCTTATGATTCACTAGGTATTCTAATAGCTCTGCTTCTTTGACGGTCAGTTGCAATATCTCGCCGTGAAGCTCGAGAGTGTAATTGCGCTTATGGTATCGGATAGAGCCAAGCGACAGAGGTTTATAGGTCTCGGTCGTAGGTGTATGTGATTGATAGAGCTTGATCAGCTTATTTACTTTGAGTAGGAGTTCTTCAAGATTAAATGGTTTAGGTATGTAGTCGTCGGCTCCAGACTTTAGTCCCTTGACGCGATCAGACGATTGACCTAGTGCACTCATCATTAGAATAGGCATCTCAGGATGACGCTCTTTGAATCGCTTACAAAGCACAATTCCGTTAAGGTCAGGGAGCATTACATCTAGAAGTATTAGCGCGGGCCTTTGCTTAATTACCTCGCTCCACGCCTTGCTACCTGTTTCAGCAGTAATTGTTTGGTATGCCTCTAATTGTAGATTTACCTCGAGCAAGTGTGCGATATGAGGCTCGTCCTCGACTATTAGTATATATGGATCAAGAGCTGACACCTGTTGGAATATTTATATGTACAATTGTTCCTCTTGGTTGGTTGTTTTCGATATCTACAGTCCCTTTTAATTCTTCTACCAATCGCTTGACTATATAGAGTCCTAAACCTGTGCCTTTTTGTGTGCGTACATGTTCATCATTGCTTCGATAAAATCTATCTAAAACTTTGGATTTTTCATGATCAGAGATGCCTAAGCCCTGATCGGTTACTGATAGGCTAAGCTGGCTATGTCTTGCGACTAACTCTATATCTACTGGCTTGTCTTCTTTGCTGTATTTAGTGGCGTTCTCTAGGAGATTATCAAGAACGATTCGTAAAGCTGATCGGTCAGTCTTATAGCTCGAATGAGCCAAGTCAACATTTAAATTAAAAATTCGATCAGAAAACTGCTTGTACTCTGCAACAATACTTGATACTAATGCTCGGACATCGACATCTTCATAATAGATTTTGAAGCGATCGTTATCGAAATTAGCAGATATGAGGACATTCTCGACCATTCGCTCCAGTCTATCAGTATCTAGCACCGCTCTATCCATCAGAAGCTTCTTTTGCCCTTCTTTAAGTCCAGGCCTAAGAAGTGTTTGTATGGCCAGTTTGATTGCTGCTATAGGAGATTTTAATTCGTGAGATATACTCAGCAAAAAGTTGTTTTGACTATTTATATTTTGAATTTCTTTTGCGACACTCCTATAGATCAGCCCAATACCTAAAAGGACAGAAATGGCTAGCACTACGCCTTCTCCGATTATCATGATAGATTGACGCTGATGTTCGTCTTCAATGAGAGCTAACTGCTCTACATTGGAAGTGTTTTCACGCATGACTGTATAGTAATCATTGTTCTTTTTGAAGAGCAAGTATCCCCACCAGCTAATTGCTACGAGGATGTATGCCATGATTAGTATAGATATCCAGCGCTTCATGATAAGTCTAAGACATGATTTGATCTAATCCTGCTTTAATAGTTTCAATTGCAATATCTAAGTCAGCATAACTATGTGCATCTGAAACAAAACCGACTTCATATCCAGATGGGCCTAGGTAAATTCCATGATCCAACAGATAGGCATGGAGTTTCTTGAAGTACTCCATCTTTTCTGATTCAATTTGATCTGCACACATGATTCTATCTGGGGAAAATGCAATCCAAAATATGGAACCGATATTTGCAATATGCATTTCATAACCTTTGTCCTGAATGTGCTCATTTATCGAGTTACTTAGATAGGCTGCTTTCTTATTAAGGCCTTCGTAGAATCCTACTTCTAAACATTTAGTCAGACTCGCATAACCTGCGGACATGGCAACCGGGTTAGCACTTAAGGTGCCGGCTTGATATACGGGACCTTCTGGGGATACGTGACTCATGATATCCGCTCGTCCTCCAAAGGCACCTACGGGTAATCCGCCGCCTATAATTTTACCAAAAGTTAGCAGGTCTGGCTCGATAGAATAGTATCCCGCTGCGCCTTCAAATTGGACTCTAAAGCCTGAGATCACTTCGTCAAAAATTAAGAGGACATCATAGTCGTCACAGAGCTTACGGAGCCAGACCAAGTAATTTTGATCTTGAAGTAATAGGCCGTTGTTAGCTGGTATAGGCTCGATAATTACACAGGCAATATCATTCCCATGCTTTTTGAGAGTCTGTTCTAAGCCATCTAAATCATTCAGTTCGAGGACGATTGTTTCTCGAGCAAAAGACTGTGGTATTCCTGCAGACGAAGACACGCCAAATGTAGCTAGGCCAGATCCGGCATTAACAAGTAGAGAGTCAACATGTCCGTGATAGCATCCATTAAACTTGATCACCTTATCCTTATCAGTAAAGCCTCTTGCTAATCTGATAGCCGACATTACCGCCTCGGTGCCACTACTTACGAATCGAAGTTTATCAACATAACGGTGATTATCAACGATCAGCTTACCAAGCTCATTTCCATGTCTTGTTGGAGTGCCAAATGACATGCCATTAGAGAGCGTTGAGACAACTGCATCCTTAATGAATGGAGCGTTGTGACCATGAATCAACGGCCCCCAAGAACAACAGAAATCTAAGTACTCATTGTCGTCCTCATCATAGAATTTGGAACCATGTCCATTTTTGATAAATAGAGGAGGGCCATAGACGGATTTAAAGGCTCTAACTGGAGAATTTACGCCCCCTGGGAAATACTCCTTAGCTTCATTGAAAAGCCTTTCTGAATTTGTTCTATTGGTCATATATTATATCTTAATCTCGATCCTCTACCTACAAATATCAATACAAAAACTAACTTGATGTGTTTTTAATCACCTAAGGATTATTTATATCGGTAACACTTAGTAGAGCGGTTTAAATTGTATTGATGATGTCTGACCGATTAGAGGTAACTTATAACAGTAAAGGGGACCATAAAGCCTCGCATTATTTGCCAGCTGTTCATCTGAATATTCTTCAGTCGGATAGCATGCAAAAGAGCAATTTGCAACAAGATTTGTCAATAAGTACTGTAGCAAATGACGGAAAGAAAAGGAGAAGAACAATTTATTTAATAGCAATAGGATCGGCAGTGATGCTACTGTTTTTATTTCATCGATTATCATCTCCTAAAGAAATAGAGAGTGCAACTATTCAAATCGTTTCTGACGAGCCACAGCAGTCAGGAGTTGTGATCGATGACTCCTTAATTACCCAAAGGATAAATCCATTGCTCACGGAAGAGGCTGTCAATCACGGATGTATAATAGTTACAGGAACATTTGGCAATGAACGCAATGCAAACATCATGTTATCAAGTATCAAGTCAGGTGGATATACAGCATATCAATCCAGCAATGAATCACTTATAAGAGTCGGCCTGCAGTTTCACTGTGTAGGTGTAGATCTGGATTCAATGTTACTATCTGTACGAGAGACATTCTCCGAAAAGGCCTGGTATCTTGTTCCTCAGTATGAACCACAATTTTAGTGATTTAGATTTTCTATTCGCACCCTAAATCTGATTGGGATAAAGGATCATTGTTAGGGAAACAATTGCCTGAGAGCACTGAAGTGGTCATGTATCTTTCAAGATTGGGATCTCTCAAGGAGACTTTAATGAATGAGATCAGATCACCTCTTTCTTCTTCGGTTAAACTCAATGCTTTGAACTTGCTCGACAGAATATTTGTAGGCACTCGACCATTTTCTGAGATTGCGGCAATCTTATAGTCTATAACCTCCTCAATAGAATTCTTACTACTGCCGTGGAAGTAATGAGGATCATCCACCGCATTGTAAATCGTAGGTACTCTGAATTTGTAATAATCTTCTTCAGTCATTGTAAATCCTCCTCTCCCAAAGTTTCTTCTGTCTGAGGCGTCGGTGTCAAAAGAAGGCCTTTCGTATAGATCCTTAGCTCCTAATCTGTGGAATTCTTCTGAACCAAGGTTCTGTGCGTAATGACAATTAGAGCAGTTGGCTCTACCAAAAAACAATTTTGCACCTCGCTTTTCGCTCAGAGACATAGCCTCAGAATTTCCTTTGAGCCATTCTTGAAATGGAGCTTGGTTAGTCATGACAGTTCTCAAGTAGGCTGACAATGCGAGCGCTGTAGCAAAATTAGAATAACGCTGCTCTACACTCAATTCTGGATAGGCCTTGTTATACATTTCGGTATATCCATAATTGTCTAAGAACTCCTTCGTCGTTACCATGCGATGTACTTCGAGTCCATCAAAATTTTGTGTCTCAAGAGCTTTATATCCAAGTGAATTTCTTTCAATGGCTTCTGACTGATGCCAGAGATTTTCAGTACCAACATTTGCACCTTCACTTCCAAATTGTCCATTCCAACTGGTATTCGTGACGAACGCTACATTTACAAGACTAAGAGGCCTTGCACTTTGAACATCCATTTCATTCTCCTGATAACCATTATCTCTGACTCTATTCTCTCCAGCTACACCGAATCCTAGTCCACCATCGGCTACTCCTTGAAAGGTGCCAGGTCTAAACCCCTTTGAGGGCACATGACAAGTGCTACATGAGAATGTACCTAATCCTGAGGTGTATCTCGCATCTGTTGCTAAGCCGGTTTCATAAAATAGCATGTTACCTAATGCTACCTTTTCTGGAGTCAATGGGTTTAGTGGATCCTGAGGGATATTAACCAAATCATCTGATGAAGGAAGTATATAGTAGTCAGCAGAACGAGTAGGTGACTGGCGCTGAATCTGATTTTTAAGAGAAACATCTAATAACGAATGTTCCGATATAGAGTCTCTGGTACAACCACTAATAAAGAAAATCACAATACAATACAATCCCAGTCTATGGTAATCAATCAACACTTTGATACTCACAATCTTATAGTTTAAAAAAAATATTCAAGTATGGTTTGAACTGTTTGTAGGAGTTTGTCTTTCTTTGACAAAATATTTGAAGGGTTGGGCAAAAGCCGCAAATTGCAAATCAAATATTGTTTAAAATTAAACGAATTATTCAACTTAATTGTATTCTAAAAGACAAAAAATTAACATGAGTCCAACACTTTTAGTACTTGCAGCCGGAATGGGCAGTAGATACGGAGGGTTGAAGCAAATGGATGCTTTCGGCCCGAACGGAGAAACGATCTTAGATTACTCAATTTATGATGCGATCAGAGAAGGTTTTGGCAAGATCGTATTCGTTATTAGGGAAAGTTTTAGCGAAGAATTTAAGGCATTCTTCGCGAACAAATTTGAGGACAGAATCGAAGTAGATTATGTTTTTCAAAGTCTTGATAATGTGCCGGATCAATATGAATTTAATCCAGATAGAACAAAACCTTGGGGCACTGCTCATGCCGTATGGGTTGCTAAAGATGTAATTGATGGCCCATTTGCAGTGATCAATGCAGATGACTTTTATGGCCGCGATTCATATCGAATTCTCTATGAATATTTTAACGATACTACTGTTTCCAGTAATTATGCCTTGGTTGGCTATCAATTGGAAAAAACCTTATCAGATCATGGCACCGTCAATCGGGGAGTATGTGCTACACATGATGACAATACACTTGATAATATTGTTGAGACTCTGAAAATTGGATATGATGAGGAGCGTAAGATCTATTACAACAATGAGGATGGACAGAGGTCATATCTCTCTGGAGATACCCCGGTATCCATGAATATGTGGGCATTCTTGCCTGACTATTTTGATCATTGTGGGCTATTGTTCAAGGATTTTCTAAAACATCGAGGGCAAGAATTGAAATCTGAGTTTTTCATTCCACTGCTCGTAGATAATTTGATCAAGGTCGGCACTAAGAAAGTAGATGTCCTTGATTGTACAGAAGAATGGTTCGGTGTTACTTATCTTGATGATAAGCCATTTGTGATGGAACGCTTGAGCAAATTAATTGAGCAGGGTCTTTATCCAGAGCGTCTATGGACTGAGTCCAAATAGTATGTAAAAAAAGAAGCTTACGTGCTGTAAGCTTCCTAACCGAAAAGTATGAAAAAACTATCTAACTATCTTTGTAACAGATTTTAGGCTGTTTCTGTTGGATTGCAATAGAGAGTTAACATTAATTTAATGTTTAATAATAGAGTGATTCCTATTGATAATCGGATTAATACAAGCGTTTTAAACTAATACGATGAAGATTGGCCCTATAGATTTTGATGAGTTCCCACTCTTCTTGGCGCCTATGGAAGATGTCAGTGATCCGCCATTTAGAGCCTTGTGCAAAGCACAAGGATGTGATATGATGTATACTGAATTTATATCAGTAGAGGGCTTAATTAGGGACGCTACTAAGAGTGTACAGAAATTAGATATATATGATGAAGAGAGGCCGATAGGGATTCAGATCTTTGGTGCGAAGATAGATTCCATGAAAAGAGCGGCGGAAATAGTCGAAGAGGCTCAACCCGAAGTCCTCGATATAAACTACGGTTGCCCAGTGAAAAAGGTAGTTTGTAGAATGGCTGGAGCCGGAATATTACAAGATATTCCAAGAATGGTCAAGCTCACAGAAGAAATTGTAAAGTCTACGAATCTGCCAGTGACGGTAAAAACACGCCTGGGTTGGGATCAGAACTCAATACAAATAGTCGAAGTAGCTGAACGCCTTCAGGATGTAGGAATACATGCCATTGCAATACACGGAAGAACCAGGAAACAGATGTACAAAGGCGAAGCTGACTGGACTCATATAGCTGAGGTTAAGAATAATCCTCGCCTACACATACCTGTTATCGGAAATGGAGATATAGATAGTCCAGAAAAAGCTGTCGACTATAAAAATCGATATGGCGTTGATGGATTAATGATTGGTCGAGCGAGTATTGGAAACCCATGGATATTTAACCAAATAAAACACTTTGTACGCACTGGTGAACACCTACCCAAGCCTGACTTTAGTGAAAAAATCGCTGCCGCTCGAAAGCACTTAAGTGATAGTATCGAGTGGAAAGGAACGAGACTTGGTGTATTAGAGATGCGGCGTCATTACAGCAATTACTTTAGGGGTTTAAGACTTATCAAAACCTTCAGAAGTAGATTAGTTACTACAGATGAGCCAGAGCACATTTTTGATATACTTTCTGAAATGGAAGACTTTTACGCAAACGACGCTTTATTAGTCGAAGCATAAAACGGTATTGTGATTATTGGGCTACCTACACACCACAAATCTCTTATTAATGAGATCTCTCAGATCGTAGTTGAACACAATTTTGAGGCTTATGTAATTGGTGGTTATGTAAGAGATATCATCCTCAAAAGATCAGGAAAGGATAAAGATATTGACATCGTCTGTGTGGGAGATGGTATAGCATTGGCTAAGAAAGTAGCCCAAGGATTAAAACTCAAACCACCACAAGTATTCAAAAGATTTGGGACAGCAATGTTACGTTATAAGGATACCGAGATTGAATTTGTAGGTGCTCGTAAGGAATCATATTCTCGTGATTCGCGTAAGCCTGAGGTTACTCCGGGCACACTGATCGATGATCAGAATCGTAGGGATTTCACGATTAATGCTTTGGCGATATCCCTTAACCAATTTGAAGAACTAAAGGTTATAGATCCTTTTGGCGGTTTAGCGGATCTGCAGAAGCATAGGGTTCTCAAAACACCGCTTGATCCAGATCGGACATTTTCGGATGATCCGCTTCGAATGATGAGAGCCATAAGATTTGCTAGTCAATTAGATTTCAGAATTGATCCAGAAACCTTTGAGGGGATAAAGCGCAATGCTCATCGCATTTCTATAGTGTCTCAGGAACGAATCACAGTTGAGTTGAATAAGATCGTCTTAAGTTCTAAGCCTTCGATTGGATTTTCGCTCTTAGATGAGTGTGGACTAATCGATCTTATATTCCCTACTATGGCTAATCTCCGAGGTGTTGATTATGTCGATGGCCGTGGACATAAGGACAATTATTATCACACCATAAAAGTATTGGATAATGTAGCAGTAAAAACGGAAGATTTGTGGCTGAGATGGGCGGCTATTATGCATGATATTGGGAAGCCTCGTACGAAACGCTTCAACAATAAGACCGGTTGGACATTCCACGGGCATGATGCTGTTGGGGCCAATATGACCCCTAAGATTTTCAAGAGACTTAAACTGCCTCTTGATCAGAAGATGAAGTATGTTCAGAAACTGGTCAGATTACACCTGAGGCCTATATCCTTGACTAAGGACAATATAACGGACTCTGCTATAAGAAGACTACTGTTTGATGCTGGTGAGGACATCGAAGACTTGATGCTCTTGTGTGCCGCAGATATTACGACTAAGAATCCTAAGAAGCAGGAGCGTTATCTGGCTAATTATAAGATCGTGCAGGCTAAGATGGCGGAGATAGAGGAGAAGGATCAGCTCCGCAACTGGCAACCACCAATATCAGGCGAGGATATTATGGAGACGTTTGGAATTGGACCATGTCGAGACGTAGGAACTATTAAGACGGCCATTAGGGATGCTATCTTGGATGGTATAATTCCTAATGATGTCGAATCTGCTCACCAGTATATGATTGCCCAAGGAGCCGAACTGGGTTATCAACCGAAGAACATGACTAACTAAGTGTCAAAGAGATTGCTATAATCTGAGTCGCCAGAGATCTTTTCTTTTTCAGCTTCATATTCATTGAGATCAAGCGTCTCTCCATCATAAGTTTCCTCACCACCTAATAATAGGATAGAACTCTTCTTCTCATATTCTTCTAGCATCTTGAGTCCTTGTTCTTCAAATATTCCATTTTGTAGATCTACAGAATCCATGAAGTTAGCAGAGAGCTCCATGAATTGCTCCATTTCTCCGACCTTGTTAGCTACATCGTCGGCGATGACCTCCATGGCCTGATCGAACATAGCACGCTTATCAGAGTTGCCAGAAATAATGTTCATAGCTGATTTCATAGCTGAGTGCGACATCCTGATTGCCTTGCGCTCTTGCTCTTTTACTTTGACCTGATCCTTAGTATCTTCTAGAAGAATCTCAGAGTTAGAATACATCTTAGTGAGTACCTTGTAGAGGATACTCATTTTATTATGGAGTTTCTCATACTTGCCATTACTCTCCTTAAGCCGGGCAGCTTTACGAGAGGAGAGCATTAATTGCTGCTTATTACCCAGTTCTTTAGCTTTCTTGGCAATCATCAGATTCTGACTGATTTCTTTGGAGTTGTCCATCATCATCGTCTTAAGCTTGCGCATCTGTCCTCTTAAATTACCTATCTGCTTACCCATTTTTTTGAGATTGTCAGAGAGGTCATCTACATAGTTTTTGAGAATTCCGATTGGATCTATAGTTACAAAAATGCTGGTAATCTTGCGCATGGTGCTTTTATACATATAGCCTACTAATGCCCGCATCTTGGGATCGAGAGCCATATAGACTATCGCTCCTAAGGCAAGGACAGTCACGACAAGGCCTAATAATGACGATGCAAAGGCCAATATAGTTCCTAGTCCAGTGAATACTAACCATGCCATTAGGCCAATTGCACCAACTAAAAATAGTGTACCTGTTACACCTTCAGGCCTCTTCCAAAATGACTTTGGTTTAGTGCTCATCGTGTCAACTCCAGTAAAATCTGCCATATCATTACCTATTCTAAGTGATGTGTTAATTTGCTTAAAGGTCTATATAAGTCTGTAAATAGTAAAATAATATCTACAACTCATCATGTAATATCGATAAAATCTTCTATATGAGTGTATCTAAGGTTGGAGTTTGATCTAACTCCAGGTTGTCTATGGCGGGTACTGCTGCACCAGCAATTCCTTTTATACTGCCATACATATCTATTGTATTAGTGATAATGATTTCCAATTGCTTCTCACGACTCTTCCAGATTTTGCGCATAGCCATTTTTTCACGGTCCAAATCGCTCTTCATCGTCTGAAATCCCTCGACGATGCCATTTATCTGCAGTTTAAATTCTTGACTGGTAAGAAAAGCATACAAGAGTTCCATTTTATCCCCCTTGTTGCTTTGGGATTCATGAGCTGCTGCGGACCTGATTACAATTTCTCGTAACACATGAGACAGTCCCTTGAAATCATCATAATTGCAAATCCATACGCCATCTTTCTCCCCAAACCGATCCATCTCCTTGGGCATTACCTGAGTGACTAATACTGCTATATCGGCTTGCGCTTTGCGCTGATCTGACTTCAGCTTTGCGATCCAATCCTTGCTGAAAGACTTTGTGCGCTTTGATTCATAAACTATTTTACCGCATTCATTGCGCATATCATCGATCACCACTTGTACTGTATCTGCTCCGAGGCTTCCTTTCTTTACTTCTTCGATGCGATCATATATGAAGGTCTGACGCAGATAATCCTCAATTGCTAACTCTTGTACTTCGCCCTGCAATTGCATGGATCCTTGCTCGGATTTGCGTTTAAGCTCTTCGATCAGCTTATTCTGTTGTTGGAGTCGCGTGTCTTTCTCCTTAAGCTTTAGCTCTAATTCTTCAGACATAGCCTTTTTGACCTGGCTATGAATTTGTTCTCGCTCTTGGTTGAGCTGGCGCTGCATCTCCAGCTCTTTATTCTGGAGTTGCTCGTTCATTTTACGTTGTGTCTGTAGTAACTCTAGCTCTTTTTGCTGTGAATATTTTAGTTTTTCTTGTGTTTCCTGAAGAGATTTATTCTGATTTTCTAACTGTACATTGAAGTCATCTTGCACTTGTTTTCTCAACTGTGCGATCTGTTCTTCTTTAGCTTTATTTAATCGCTCAGTGAATATTTCGTTTTGTCTTTTTTTCTTGGATTCAAATTCCTGCTTCTGTTTACTAAGCTCCGATTCAGCTTGCTTCTTATCCTCAATCAGTTTGTTACGCTCATTTTGAAGTTCCTGATCGAGCTGAGCCTTGATGTCTTTGGCGATTACACCCTCGATATCAAATCTGTGTGAACAATTTGGACAGGTGATTTTTTCCATACAAGTGTTATTTTATGAAGTCCACATCTTTTGTAACAGGGTATCTCATTAGTCTTTTAATGCTCTCTTCTACGTCCAAATTTTCGTATATGATCTGATAGATGATTGATACGATGGGTGACCGTAGCTTGTGTTTTTTGATTAATGCCTGGGCCACCTTGACAGATCGCAATCCTTCAATACTCTCGGAAGAGGTTGCTAGGATTTGATCCACAGATTCTCCTTTGGCAATTCGTACACCACAAGTATAATTGCGAGATAAGGGAGAAGTTGCCGTAGCAATCAGATCGCCAATTCCTGCAGTACCTAAGAATGCCTCGTAGTTTACGCCGATTAATGAGGCCATCTTAATGATCTCATTTAATCCTCTCGTGATTAGCATAGCCTCTGCATTCTTACCAAAATTGCGCCCTCTCACTATGCCAGATGCGATGGCAATCACATTCTTGAGAGCTCCAGCCATTTCTGCACCAATAATATCATAGGAGTTAAATACATAGAAACTTGGCCCTGAAAGATGCTTAGTGGCAATCTTTATTACCTCATCATAAGGACTCGCAACTACAGTTGCCGTCGGCAGGTCTTCGAGTATTTCTGTGGCCAGATTAGGCCCGCACAAGGCTCCGACTCTTTTGACATCCGTTTCTTTTAAGATGAGTTGACTGATTGTATTTACCTGATCGATGTCGAGTTCCTCCAGACTTGCCGCTTCACTATATACATGAAATCCCTTAGTGCCGTGTATGAGTATATGTCGTGGACTTAGATGTGGGGCGGCATTGGTAATCATCTCATAGAAATGTTCCGATGGGCTCACTGGATAGATCACATCACATTTATTACATAGTTCTTCTATGTCATTCGTTGCAGATAGATTAGAGTTTAGTGGGTATGTCTTATAATCTTTTCCTCGGTTTATGTCGTCGACGAATTCCTGTCTTCTACTGTGTAAGATCACTTCATTTTTGGCGGATATTAACTTGGCTATCGCCATGCCAAAGTTTCCACCACCTATTATTCCGACAGGTTTAGTGATCATTGTGTATGGTTGTCTATGGTAATAAGCCTCAATTTAATGGCTTAGCGCTTCTTTTTCTTCGCTTGTTGCTGTTTTAGTTTTTGCTCTTGAACCTTACGTTGCTGTTCCATAGCATCAGCCAATCGTGCTTGGAATCCCGTTTTCTTCTTAGGAGCACTCTTCTTTTTGTTGAGCACTGCCAAGATTTTTTCGTCATCAAAGACGTACTTCTTTGTGATAATGGTCTGGGCAATTGTTATCAATTGGCTAAAGAACATATAGCATGTAAGCCCTGAGGCGTAGTTATTGAAGAATACAAAAAACATCAATGGCATTAGATACTGTACGTACTTCATGGCCGGATTAGCAGTCATGTCCATATGCTTCGTGTTGTAGAAGGTATATATCACTGTAGCAATAGCCCATAATATGGTAAACAAACTTAGGTGACTACCCATTCCTGGAATAGTAAATGGCAGCTGAAGGATATCATCAAATGATGAAAGATCATTCGCCCATAAGAAGGACTCTTGCCTGAATGTAATAGATGCCGGAAAGAATCTGAACAATGCATACCAGATTGGCATCTGAATAAACATTGGAAGACATCCACCCATAGGATTTACACCATATTCGCGATAGAGCTTCATTGTCTCCATCTGTTGTTTCTGTGAATCTTCCTTAAATCGGTCTTTCATCTTGGCAATCTCAGGTTTAAGCGCACCCATCTTCGCTTGAGAATGGAGCATCTTATAAGTGAGAGGATACACGGCCATCTTAATGATGAAGATGATTAGTATGATCACCACTCCTTTACTTCCTATGAATCCAGCAAGAAAATTGAAAAATGGTCTGATGAAATGTCTATTGATACTTCCGAAGATACTCCTTCCGTATGGGATGATCTCTTCCAGATCAGTAGCTGCTGCTTTGAGCTTTGAATATTCATTTGGCCCGACATAGATATCCATATTATAGCTTGACTGAGATCCAACTAAAGGTATACTGGCTACCACTGTAGTCTTCTTGAGGTCTTCGCTCGACTCATCAGACATCTCTACACTTGCAATTATACCGTCAAGTTTGCTTTCTCGAGCTATATATGCTGTATTGAAGAATTGGTTAGAAAATGAAAACCAATCTATTTTTTTACCCGTCAGGTCTTCAACATCATCTCCACGACATCCGCAGTAATCGCTACTTTCATCTGTCTCTTTGAAATATACAGTCGATACCGTTTTTTCGAATGTGTAATTTTCTTCGATTCTGTCGAGATAGTTAGTAATCTCTAAATCGGTCGAAATGATGTCATTTATGCCACTCGTTGATAACTCTTGATTGATAATATAGGAATCTTCATTAAGCGTATACTTCTTTGTGATTTTTCGTCCACCAGCCCCATTGAATGTGAAAGTGATGGTATTGCCACTTATCGATGGTGATGCATAGAGATTTTTGGTATCGACTATTGAATTGCCTATGTTGAAACGATAGTTAGTGCTGTTCTTAGCATCTTCTAGGAGTTGTACGGTTCGCTTTATTTCCTCGCCGTCTTTAGACTTGGTAATCTTGAGATGCTCCTTGATTTCCACTGACTTAATCTGTGCGCCTTTATTGCTGAAGCTTACTTTGATCTTATTATTTTCAAGCGATTCTATGGATTCTTTGCCTACACTTGATCGACCAAAAATCCCCCGAGTATCTAATAATGAATCTGTAACGACCTCGCTATTGTTAGCAGGAGGTACATTGTCAATAGTAGTATTAGCCACTGCCGTCTCTGCTGATGGCGTTGTTGTTTCGGTTTCAATGGCAGTTTCTTCAGCTGCGCTGATAGCTTCGGGGTCAGGCTTGTTCAAGACACTCCATGCCATGATGATGAGGAAGATCAATATGAAGCCTATTATTTGATTTCTTTCCATGTAATTACTCTCGTAAAAAAGTCAAAAGAGGCGCAAAATTACAATTATTGACGTCTCAATAGATTAAAATACCGAGCTAATAGACAGATGGCAGCATAATTGCATGTTAGACATATTGTTAGAAGGTGTGTTATTTTTGCCACACCAGAATGAAATGTTGAATTCTGGTGGCTGGTTGACTCTCGAGAAGGATAAATAGAAATGATACAGTATTTCAGAAAAATCGGTACTGAACTCCAGCATGTGAGCTCGCAAGAAGCTGATTGGACTCATGTATATGCACCATTGGACAATTCTGAATTAGAACTGTTAGCTAACCAAGAGAACATTCCATTAGATTTCTTAATCGACTCTCTGGATATTGATGAGCGTTCTCGCTATGATCGAGAAGAAGGGATCAAGCTCATCGTTATTAACACACCTGTACTCAATGAAGATGAGAAATCGAATGGCGCTTTATATATTACAGCACCTATAGGAGTAATACTCTCTGATGAGAGAATCATTACCATCTCTTCAGTCGAGAATCCTATCCTCACAAAGTTTATAAAGGGCCGGGTTAAAAATTTTAATCCCCGAGATAGAGAGCTATTTGTACTGAAGCTTTTTGAACAGACAGTATTTCAGTTCTTAGATGGATTGAAGAAACTCAATCTCAAACGGAATGTCATAGAAAAAGAGTTGTACAACTCAAGTCGAAATAAAGAACTTCAGGAACTTCTGAGAATTGAGAAGAGTCTTGTATATCTGATGAATTCATTGAGCGACAACGATCTGCTCAAGCAAAAGATGCGTCGTACAGATTTTTTGGGTATTCGTGGAAAAGTTGACTATGAAGACCTATTTGAAGATATCATTATTGATAATAGTCAGGCCTTAGAAATGGCCAATGTTCATACCAACATTCTGAGTGGGACTATGGAGGCCTATGCTTCTATTATATCTAATAACCTCAATATGGTCATCCACCGACTAACGATGATTACCATCATATTAATGGTACCTACTTTGGTAGCTAGTTTTTATGGGATGAATCTTACCAATTTACCGTTAAATGACCATCCTGCAGCTTTCTACATTATTATACTCATATCCATACTTCTCGGATTAGTATTAATAATGATTTTCAGAAAAAATAAGGTCTGAGGGGTTTATATATTACATATTATCCTAATGCCTTATTGGCACGTTATCAACAATTTATGAGAATTATACACATTTCTCCAAAGGAGCCAAATACGTATATCGTTGATTTATAATATGTTATACATTTTACTAACATAGTGTTAATAACTAAGAGGCTGCCGCAGCTACGTATTATTACTTTTTTGCATTTATTTGTCTTGCGATTGTGAATGTGTTTTGTGGGGTTATCAACTATCTCTATTATCCCGCCTCATCGTACAATTTAAGTGTAGGGTTTTTTAATGAAGACTTGGTAATGAGTAATTAACAAGTCCAGTAACGAGACTCTAATGTTGAAACCTGTAAAAGAAAAGCAAATATGTCAAAGAGAGTTGAACCAATATTAGAAGAAAATCCGAATCGTTTCGTGCTATTCCCTATTGAGCATGATGATATATGGGCTTTCTATAAGAAGTCTGAAGCCAGTTTCTGGACTGCAGAAGAAATTGACCTGCACCAAGATCTTTCGGATTGGGCGAATAAATTAAATGACGATGAGAGGTTCTTTGTTAAGCATGTACTCGCCTTCTTTGCAGCGAGCGATGGTATAGTTAATGAAAACCTTGCAGAGAACATGGTGAGTGAAGTGCAATACACTGAAGCCAAGTTCTTTTATGGCTTTCAGATCATGATGGAGAACATTCACTCAGAAACTTACTCTCTCTTAATTGACACTTATATAAAAGATACTAAGGAGAAAGACTATCTCCTCAATGCGATCGAAAATTTGGAATGTGTAAAGAAGAAAGCGGAATGGGCTTTCAAGTGGATTGAGAATGGATCTTTTGCTGAGCGGTTGATTGCCTTTGCAGCCGTCGAGGGGATATTCTTTTCAGGCTCGTTTTGTTCCATTTTTTGGTTAAAGAAAAGAGGCTTAATGCCGGGCTTATCCTTCAGTAATGAGTTGATTTCTCGTGATGAGGGAATGCACTGTGATTTTGCATGCCTTTTATATAATCAGCATATACAGCATAAATTATCAAAGCAGACTGTCGAAGATCTCATAGTTAGCGCTGTAGATATCGAGAAAGAGTTCGTCAGTGACGCACTCCCAGTAAACCTGATTGGAATGAATTCAGATTTGATGTGTCAATACATTGAGTTTGTAGCAGACCGCCTTTTACTATCGTTGGGTAATGAGAAAGTATTTAACGCAGAAAACCCTTTCCCATGGATGGATCTAATATCTCTCCAAGGTAAGACTAACTTCTTTGAGAAGAGAGTTGGTGACTACCAGAAGTCAGGCGTAATGGCCGATAAAGACAAACAAGTTTTCTCATTAGATGAAGACTTTTAACAATAATTAATCACTGTAAATAATATAAAGAATTTGGTGGGATACTTGACCAAGCCAACCTAAGCTAATCCTCCATATTCCTTCATACATAAACTCTCGAACAAATTATGGAAGTACTAAAAAGAAGTGGTAAGAAAGAAAACGTTTCTTTTGATAAGATCACAGCGAGGATAAAGAAGTTGTGTTATGGCTTGGACTCAATTCATGTAGATCCTATCGAAATTGCGAAGAAAGTTATACAAGGTCTCTATGACGGTGTATCTACCACTCAGCTTGATAACCTGGCAGCAGAGACAGCAGCATCGATGGCAGCTTATCATCCAGACTATGCACAATTAGCAGCACGAATTGCAGTGTCTAACTTACACAAGAATACGGATAAGTCATTCGTCAACACGATGACAGCGCTACATCAGTATATAGATCCTAAGACAGGGGCTCAAGCTGGATTGATCGGAGATGAGACAATGAAGATCATAAATGAAAATAGTGATAAGTTGGACTCTGCTATTATATATGATAGAGATTACAGTTTTGATTACTTCGGATTTAAGACATTAGAACGATCCTATCTTCTAAGAATGAAAGGCCAAGTTGTGGAGAGACCGCAACATATGCTGATGAGAGCAGCAGTAGGCATACACGGAGAAGATATTGAGGCAGCTCTTGAGACATATAATTTAATGTCTGAGAAGTGGTTTATCCATGCCACACCTACATTATTTAATGCGGGTACTCCTAAACCACAATTGAGCTCATGCTTCCTATTATCAGCTACAGAAGACAGCATCCCAGGAATATTTGAGACACTGACAAGGTGTGCTAAGATATCTCAGTCTGCAGGCGGTATCGGATTAAGCATCCATAATGTTAGAGCACAAGGATCATATATAAAAGGTACCGGAGGGACATCTAATGGTATCATTCCAATGCTCAAGGTATTTAATGATACAGCACGCTATGTCGATCAAGGAGGGGGAAAACGTAAAGGAGCATTTGCCATATATTTAGAGCCATGGCACGCAGATGTATTTGACTTCCTCGATCTTAAGAAAAATCATGGTAAAGAGGAGATGAGAGCAAGAGACTTGTTCTATGCACTCTGGATCCCAGACTTATTCATGAAGAGAGTAAAAGAAGATGGAGAATGGTCTCTATTTTGTCCGAATGAAGCTCCTGGTCTATATGATTGTTATGGAGCTAAGTTTGAGGAACTATACCATCAATATGAGCAAGAGGGTAGAGCGAGACGCACTATTAAAGCTCAAGACTTATGGTTTGCAGTACTCGAATCACAGATAGAAACAGGAAACCCATATATCTTATATAAGGATGCTTGTAATGAAAAATCGAATCAGAAGAATCTCGGTACGATCCGTTCGAGTAACTTATGTACAGAAATAGTGGAGTATACAGCTCCAGACGAAGTAGCTGTTTGTAACCTGGCTTCGATATCCTTAGCTAAGTTTGTTAAGGAGGATGCCACTTATGATTTTGACAGACTCCATGAGATCACACGAGTAATCACACGTAATCTCAATAAGATCATTGATATCAACTACTATCCGATTCCTGAGGCAGAGAACTCTAACTTCAGACATCGACCAATAGGTATTGGTGTTCAGGGTTTAGCAGATGCATTCATTAAGATGGGACATCCATTTGATAGTGAGGAGGCCCGTAAATTGAACCAAGACATATTTGAAACGATCTATCACGCCTCAGTCATGGAGTCTAATATCTTAGCTAAACGTGATGGCTCATATGAATCATTCAAGGGTAGTCCATCGAGCAAAGGCATATTACAGTTTGACATGTGGGGGGTGACACCATCTGAACGATATGATTGGGATGCCCTCAAAGCTGATATCAAAAAAGGCGGAATGAGAAACAGTCTACTGTTAGCTCCGATGCCTACAGCATCCACGTCTCAGATACTGGGTAATAACGAATGTATAGAACCGTACACATCGAATATCTATACACGACGTACGCTGTCGGGAGAATATATCATCGTCAATAAGCATCTCTTAAAAGACTTAATCTCTGAGGGATTGTGGAACGATGAGATGAGAGAGAGATTAATGGCAAGCAATGGGTCAATCAAGGATTTTCCAGATGTGCCAGAGCGTCTCAAAGCTCTGTACAAAACAGTATGGGAGCTTAGTCAAAAAGCTATAATAGACCTTGCCGCGGATAGAGGGGCATTCGTCTGTCAATCCCAGAGTTTGAATTTATTCGTTGAGAGTCCGAACTTTGGTAAGCTTACCTCGATGCACTTTTATGCTTGGCAAAGAGGCCTTAAGACAGGGATGTATTATCTCAGGTCTAAGGCAGCCGTTGATCCAATTAAATTCACATTAGGTGCTAAGCACCAGAAGAAGTTTGTGAATCAAGAGGAAGAAGTCATGACTGAAGGTGAAATATGTACGATGGAAGAAGGATGTCTATCATGCGGTAGCTAATCATTCAATCGATATAAATAAGGTATCATATGCGATACAGATCTCCAAGAGTCTGTATCGCATTTTTGATTTTAGGAAGACAAACTTCTGACTAAGATGAATGCTCTGGGAGGTGAGTATACAGGGATTCACAGAAATCATGTACTTTACTGAGATCTAACTAATCTTATAAATACGGACTATTGCAAGTTATACATCACCGATTCACGATTTACCTCATAACCGCCTTCGCATTTTCACTTAGTTATGCCTGTTCACCTAAATCTTCTGATCAAGGTTCTTCCAATCAGTATCAAGATGGATTCACATCCATATTTAATGGTGAAAATCTAGATGGGTGGATTAATCACGGACAGGAGAAATGGTATGTAGATAATGGTGAAATTATTTGTGAAAGCGGTCCTAAAGAAGAGTACGGATATCTATCGACTGAAAAATTTTATGATAACTATGAGCTCACCTTAGAATTTAAACAAGAGGCGAATGGCAATTCTGGAGTTTTCTTCAGGTCCACATTGGATGGTGTAAAGATTAGTGGATGGCAGGTAGAAGTAGCACCGCCGGAGCTCCATACTGGAGGAATCTATGAATCGTATGGCCGTGGCTGGCTGATACAACCAGAACCGGAGAAAGATGCTAAACTAAAAATGGGAGACTGGAACCTAATGAGGATAATAGTGGCTAACGATAAGGTCACTACCTGGCTCAATGGTCAACAAATGGTCTCTATCAAGGACACCAAAATTGGTCAGGGTAAAGGTGCCATCGCACTACAAATCCATGATGGGGGAGGCATAAAGGTCCGATGGAGAAATTTAAAAGTAAGAGAGATAGAAGCTGCAGAGGCCGAGGCATTTGCAGCTGATATGACTGACACATGGCAATTTATTTTTGATGGTATAAGTATGAATGGCTGGAGAGCATATAATGGAGACGCCATGCCTCCGCAATGGGTCGTAAGAGATGGTGTACTTACTTTTGATGCCGAGCTTAAACTGGAAGATGAATTTACGGGTGGTAGAGATATTATCTACGCCGATCAAACATATGATGATTTTGATCTCCGCTTTGATTGGAAGATTCCAGAAGGGGGTAATAGTGGTGTGTTCTACCATTTAAAAGAAGGCTATGATGCACCATGGATGATTAGTCCTGAATACCAACTTTTAGATGATGAAGGTTGGGAGAAACTGAATAATGCAACTTTGGAAGATGCCCAGAAAGTAGGTTCAGACTATGCCATGTATGCAGCCGATGCTAATACTAAAGTGACTAAGAAAGCTGGAGAATGGAATTCCTCCAGGATAAGGTTTACATCTGATCAAGTTGAGTATTATCTCAATAATGTCAAGACGGTATCCTTTGTGCCGTGGTCTGAAGATTGGGAAAAAAGAAAGAACAATGGGAAGTGGAAGGATTTTGCAGATTATGGAAAATTTAAATCTGGATACATTGGCTTTCAGGACCATGACAGCCCTCTGTGGTTTAGGAATATTAAGATCAAAAGACTCTAAATATACGATATGGGTACTCGAAGAGAATTTATAAAGAAATCAAGTTTATTAGCTACATCACTGACTGTATCAGGAGGGGTGTTGCTCAGCTCATGTAAAGAGGAAGCTGTGATCAGTCAGCTTAGCAATCTTAGAACTGCGCATATCGGTGTCGGCGGCATGGGAATGGAAGATTTAAAAGCCATGGCATCTCATTCTAAAGTGATTGTTACTGCTCTGTGTGATGTCGATTCGAGAGCACTATCTACTGCTCATGAAATGTTTCCTAAGGCTAAAATCTATAAAGACTATCGGATCATGCTCAAGGAAATGGCAGATATGATAGATGCCGTTGTTGTTTCTACCCCTGATCATACACATGCTCCAGCATCTATGATGGCCATGGAGATGAACAAATCAGTTTACTGTCAGAAGCCGTTAACTCATCACGTCTCTGAGGCGAGAGCTATGAATAGGATGGCTAAAGAGAAAAATTTGGTTACTCAGATGGGGATCCAGGTACATTCCTTCTATGATTATAAACTGGCAACTCAGTTAATTCAGGCAGGTATCATAGGTAAGGTCAGCAAGGTGTATGCGTGGTCTCCTAAGAATTGGGGATACGATGGACCAGCCCCAACCAGTTCTGATCCGATTCCTGAGTACCTCGATTGGAATCTGTGGTTAGGAACTGCCAAGTATCGTGAATATAAAGAAGGCATGTATCATACGCTGAACTGGCGTAAAGTTGTAGATTATGGATGTGGTACTTTAGGAGATATGGGAGTGCATATTTTTGATACGCCTTATAATGCACTAGATCTTGACGTGCCCTATACGATTAAAAATGAATGTAGACCTCCAAATGGATTTGGTTTCCCTGAGCATAATGTCGTTACGTATGAGTTTCCGGGGACCGAATACACATCAGACAATTTCAAATGGATTTGGTATGATGGGACAGGAGCGCCACAGCAAAATGAAGATTTAGGACTACCTGGACAAGATGAATCCCTACCAGACCAAGGCGCTATGTTCATTGGCGAGAAGGGTAGGTTGTTGTTGCCTCATTTTATGGAACTTCCTAGGCTTATCACAGATGGACAATATCAAGAGCTTGATCTAAGTATAATCGACGAAAAGATACTTGATCCCGCTCCGACGGAGAGAGACTACGGCAAAGAAAGTGTAACTCATTATCATGAGTTTGTTGAGGCGTGCATGGATAATGCTAAGTGTACAGCGCCTTTTTCATATGCAGCACGATTGACAGAAACAATCTTATTAGGTGTTATTGCTGGATACTTCCCTAATCAGACACTCCATTGGGATAGTGAGAAATCCAAATTTGAAGAGGAGGATGCTAACGAGTTCCTTAATGTGCCGTACAGAGAGTTTTAAGTTAGAGCATAGACTCTAATCCAAGAGTCAGATTTGAAAATGTTGTTTAAGAAACTGTATTGCATTTTTTGTTTCACTTGTCGCTGGCCCCCTAAAAACGTGCAGGCGACTTGACCTACTGAGTTCATAGTTGATATTGGGATTAGGGTCGACATAACATATAGGTATATTGGGTGGAGCATAAGAGGTTAAGCTTGCTGCTGGATAAACTTGCATTGACGTTCCTATAATAATAATAGCATCACACTGAGCTACTTCCTCTATTGCTCTTTCAAGCATAGGTACAGCCTCACCAAACCATACAATAAATGGCCTCATCTGAAATCCTTTTGGGCATTTATCAGATAAGCTAATCGAACCATCCCAGGTTTTTACATATGATGGGTCCCCAGAGCTCGACGCTTTAGTTAATTCTCCATGTAAGTGAATGATGTGTGATGACCCAGCTCGCTCATGGAGATCATCAACATTTTGCGTAATTACAGAAACGTCAAAAAGATCTTCCATTGCAGCAATATCTAAATGTGCCGTATTGGGTTTCACTTCTTTTAATTGCTGGCGTCTTTCATCATAGAATTTTAAAACAAGCGAAGGATTATTTGCAAATCCCTCTGGGCTAGCAACTTCCATAACATCATGACCTTCCCAGAGTCCATCAGCATCCCTAAAGGTTTTTATACCACTCTCCGCACTGATTCCTGCGCCAGTAAGCGTTACAATTTGTTTTATTAGCGTCATATGAGTATAGAATTCATCTCATTATTTTATGAATAGAGAGATAAATGGATTTTAAAGTGTTAAACTCCTATAAATTAAGGGTATAAACGCCAAAATTTTAGGGTTTACTCTTGCCTCAATCAATTATATATAACTATTTTTAATATATGTAAAAAAACCTATCTATAAATTACATTATACGGACCGATTTATTCAAGGTAACTTTACACAGAAGAAGCATCAATTGAAGTAATAAAACATTAACTCGTTTAATCTTTAAACTTGTTTTACAATAACATGAACATAACTGATTATCTGGAATGAAAAGGCTAATAATACTTTTTCTTTTTTCTGCTTTTGTTGATGCAGTTATAGCTCAGGATATCCATTATTCTCAGTTCTATAATTCGCCTCTTAATATAAACCCAGCAAAAACAGGGATATTTAATGGCGACAAAAGATTGAATCTAAGCCATCGTAATCAATGGAGGTCTATCGTACCATGGACTACATTTACTGGTTCCTATGATCAGAAATTCTACCCCAAAAAGGATAGATCGTATTTCTTTTCAGGCGGTATATTAGTCAATTTCGACAGCCAAGAACGATTGGGAGATTTGAATCTCTTCAACATTAATCTTACTGGTTCTTATACCCATATTCTTAACGAGAACAATCTCCTTACAGGGGGCTTGTTGTTAGGATTTGCGAACCGTGCAGTAGATATCAATTCTCTTACTTGGGATGCACAATGGAATGGAGCAACTTTTGATCCAAGCTTAGATCCTAATGAATTGTTAGATGCTCGAAGCACATCTTTTTTAGAAACGGGATTAGGCATCAATTATAGATGGCAAAAATCTACAAGAACGAAGCTTGATTTAGGAGTGGGTGTTTATCACTTTGCAGAGCCTAATGTGTCTTTTAGAGATGACTTAGAAGATATCAACTTATCAAGAAGATTTGCATTGACTGGAGTTGGAACATTCCAACTTGCGCAGAAATTTGACTTACAGTTGAATGCTTTAGGTCAGTTTCAAGGTCCAAATCGAGAATTTACAGTTGGTGGTTTAGGAAAAATTCATGTCAATCAACAGAGAGGCAAAGAGACTGAACTCCATCTTGGAGTGGGATATCGAACCACAGGTACGATATGGCCAATCATAGCATTACAATACCAAAACTTCTATATATCCGGTAGTTATGATATAGATATATCAGATTTCGGTGACTTAGGTGGTGCAATTACTGGAAACAACAGGCACAACCCGAGCACATTTGAATTGCACTTCACTTACATCATAACTAATGTTAAACCATTTAAAAAGGTGAAAGTATGTCCGATATTCTAAGAAGAAGAGGTATGAGAATTAAGAATATCCTATTAGCTGGTGTACTGAGCGCAGTCTGTATTGTTGGGTATGGTCAGAATTTAGGGCAGTATATTTCTGCAGCAGAGAAGTCTTTTCAAGGAGAAGATTATTATAGCGCACTTGCGTATTACTTGGAAGCGATAGAGTTTGACAGCTCTAACATGGATGTGATGTACGACGTGGCTGAATCAGCAAGATTGTTTGATTCATATAGCATATCCAAAGATTACTATGCTAAGGTTGTGGAACTTGATGAGAATAATAATTATCCTTTAGCGCCATTTTATCTCGGAGAAATGTCCCAGATTACTGGCGATTATGAATCTGCGATCACCTATTATAAGTTATATCTATCAGAACAAGAGGGAGAAGATGAGTATCTCACCGCTAAAGCTCGAAAGGAAATAAGTTCAGCTGAGTGGTCACTGGAGATGGTTGACAATGTTCAGGAGAACATAACTGTTAGAAGATTCGGTGATGAGATAAACACTGAGTTCTCTGAATTTGGAGCGATAAGAGGAGAAGATGGGCTGACCTATAGTTCTTTAGCATTTCAGACTATTGAAGAACGTAACATACCAACTAAAGCTATTTCTAAGATAGTAGAGTCCACAGCAGATGGAATGGTAGATACTTATGTCGAATTGAATCGACCTAATCTCAACACAGCTCATACTACTTACAATACTAATAAGTCGCGTATCTATTATACTATATGTGATTACATTAATGCCAATGATATCCGGTGCGATTTGTATAGTCGAGCTATCCTTGGTGATGGGTCATATGGCGAAGAGACTAAACTTCCAGAACATATCAATGGTGATACGCACACTTCTACTCAACCCAACCTTGCATTTGATCAAGATTTAGGGAAAGAAGTCCTTTATTTCAGCTCGGACAGAGCAGGAGGGAAAGGTAAAATGGATTTATGGTATGTAACATTGGATGGCTTAGATAAGTATTCTGATCCAGTTAATTTATCTGTTCTAAATACTGCCGAAGATGATATAACGCCATTTTATCACACCAATTCACAAGTATTATACTTCAGTTCGGAAGGATATACATCACTCGGAGGATTTGACATATACCGCACGCCTAAGGATAATGGGGCTTATGGAGAAGTTGAAAACCTAGGACTTCCTATTAATAGTAGTTACAACGATGTCTACTATAATCTTGATGATGACGGAGAGACGGCGTTATTTTCTTCTAATCGTACAGGAACTAAATTCGTAGATGCACTTAATGAATCATGTTGTTATGACATATTTGAATCGGATATAGAGGAAGTTATCATTAATCTTAATGCGCTGACTTTTGATGCCAATTCATTGGATACTTTGACAGATGTACAAGTAGACTTGGTCTGTGCTGATAATGGGCAGATCATGGATACGCGTACTAACTCTGCTGGTGGAGACCATCCATTTTCTCTAGAACGAGGCAAGGAGTACTTAGTTGTCAGTTCTAAAGATGGCTATACCCCAGATACCATGCGCCTCAATACGAATAGAATATATTCGTCCGAAGATATAGTGAGAAAGGTGTTTTTGACGAGAAACTCTCTTGACTTGCTTGTTTATACATACGATGATATAAGTAAGTTGGCCCTGCCAGGAACTACGGTTAAGTTGATTGACCTTACAGATGGTTCGATTCAAGAAAAAGTAATCACGAATGAAGAAGGTAACGACTTCACATTTACTGTGATTCCAGGTCATGAATATCAAATTATTGGATTCCGTGATCGATATGGTGAGGCTAGTACAATGTTTAAGGCCATTGATGAAGATGGTACTGGAGTTGTCACCAGAAAGCTCTACTTGGAGAGAAGAGATCTCAATATTTACTTGCCCCTTGCGCTTTACTTTGATAACGATGAACCTAACAAGAGATCAGTTAGCTTAACAACAGACAAAGACTATACTGAGACCTTTGATGAGTATATCTTCCGAAAGCAAAAGTTTAAGGATGAGTATACTACGGGCATGTCAGAAACTGATCAAGGATTGGGAGAATCTCGCCTTGAAGATTTCTTCGAGAATGACGTCAAAAATGGATTTGATAATTACCAGCAATTCTTACAAGCAATGCTCAAGCAGCTTGATAAAGGAAAAACATTTGAATTAAGCATTCGAGGATTTGCCAGTCCACGTGCTGATACCAGATATAACCTAGCATTAAGTCAGAGAAGGGTAATATCTGTAGAGAATGACATTAGAGCTTTTGCAGGAGGTGCGCTTACCACTTTCATGGATAACGGTCAATTGAAGATTACACAGTTGTCATATGGTGAAAACCTTTCACCAGATGGAATTAGTGATGTATTCAGAGACAGAAGAAATTCTATCTATAGCCCTGAGGCTTCTAAGGAACGTCGAGTGGAAATAGTAGAGATCAAAACACAACTCATCAACGAATAATATTCATTCATAATGAACCATATAGAAAGAATGAGTAAATCAACATATATAGGAAGAGTTAAAATGGTGCTTATAGCACTTGCAGGGCTCTTTATGTTTAGTCCTACTCAAGTTAGTGCAACACACATTGTAGGCTCAGACATGAGTTTCAGTTGCTTAGGAAATGACTTTTACGAAGTCAGATTAACAGTGCGTCGAGATTGTGTTAATGCTGCTGACGATGCACCTTTTGATGATCCTGCTTCGATAGGAATATTTGATGCCTTTGGTAATTTGCAACCTGTATTAGGAACCTTTGGGCAGGTGTTTTTGCCGTTTGAGGGAGCCGATACTATAAGCTCAGCACTACCAGATTGTAGTTTTCTGGGTGGTCCAGTGTGCGTAGAGGAAGCAACCTATAGCGGCATAGTATTTTTGCCGTTTAGAGAGAATGGATATTTCTTAGCCTATCAGAGATGTTGTAGGAATGTTACCTTAAATAACATTATTGACCCACTTGAGACAGGTACGACCAAGTTTGTATGCCTTACGGAGACCACCTTAAATGAGTGTAACAGTAGCCCATCTTTCCAAGATTTTCCTGATGTTATAGTATGTGCTAATGAGCCTATTAATTTTGATCATTCAGCAAAAGATAAAGATGCGGACTCGTTAGTCTATAGATTATTCACGCCGCATAGTGGAGCATCACGTGACAATCCTAAGCCGCAGCCACCGATGGGGGCTCCTTATGATACAGTTGTATATAGCCAAGGATTTGGCTTAGACAATCTCTTAGGCGGTGATCCATTAAGAATAGATCCAGTAACTGGAGTTATTACAGGTGCACCTAATGCTGTAGGGCAATTCCTTGTAGGCGTATTGGTAGAAGAATGGAGAAATGGAGAATTACTCTCTAAGGTCAGACGTGATTTTGAATATAATGTGAGAGCCTGTGAGGATATTGCTAACATCAGTTTTGATGTGGAAGATGAACTCGTATGTGATG
>CAZFWJ010000023.1:0-44835 GCA_964522505.1 uncultured Saprospiraceae bacterium | reverse complement strand
TAATGAGGCGACTGGTAAGAAGACATATCTAAAGCTGACGCTGAATCAGTATGGACTAATGATGTTAGTAGCCTTGGCCTTAAGAGCATTACTATCTTTTGTGCAAACCATACTGTTCGCCAATGTCAGTGAGCGTGGGATGGCAGATATACGCAGAGATCTATATAACAAGATGATCGGTCAGCCAATGGATTATTTTGAACAACATAGGGTGGGTGAGTTGACTAGTAGAATAACAGCTGATGTAGAGCAATTACAATCTGTTTTTTCTGTGACTTTAGCAGAGTTTGTTAGACAGGTGATGATCTTGTTTTTTGGAATATTTTTCCTTGCATATCTAATGCCAAGGCTTTTCCTAGTGATGATGTTGGTTATACCTGTGGTCGTAGTACTCGCTATGGTCTTTGGTCGCTATATTCGCCGCCTCTCTAAGAAACGACAGGATCAACTGGCAAAAACTAATGTGATCGTAGAAGAGACCTTACAGAATTTTCAAATTGTAAAAGCATTTGCCAATGAAGCGTTTGAATCTAAGCGCTTTAGTGATAGTGTAGAGAAAATGGTAGGGATCTCATTGAGTTTTGCAAAGATTAGGGGACTGTTTTTTGCCTTCGTTATATTTCTACTTTTTGGGAGTATCTTATTCATATTGTGGAGGGGTGCCTATATGGTTCAGAGTGGATCTATGGAGGCAGGAAATCTTTTGTCTTTTGTCATCTATACTGTCATGATAGGCGGGGCAATAGCCAGTTTAGGGAGTTTATATACCACAATTGCAGGTGCTCTCGGTGCTACAGAGCGCGTCAAGGAGATTCTTGAGCGACCAGTTGAAGTAGCTATTAACCGTGACCTTAACAAGAAAGTCCAATCAGAAATTCATGGGGATATCGTATTTAATCAAGTCGATTTCTCCTATCCATCAAGACCAGACAGTGTCATCTTGGATGCTGTTGA
Source organism: uncultured Saprospiraceae bacterium (assembly GCA_964522505.1). Lineage (GTDB taxonomy): Bacteria > Bacteroidota > Bacteroidia > Chitinophagales > Saprospiraceae > GYS-P2D. The sequence continues at coordinate 43,881 of CAZFWJ010000023.1, read as the reverse complement.
TATCAAAATTGAACAAGGACAAAAAGTGGCCATAGTCGGTCAGAGTGGAGGAGGGAAGTCCACGCTAATAAAATTGCTGATGCGCTTTTATGACGTACAAAAAGGAAGTATTTCTGTTGATGGCACTGATATCAGAGATTATGAACTGACGACCTTCAGAACAGCAATTGGATTGGTGCCACAGGATATCATTCTATTTGGTGGAAGTATTAGAGAGAATCTTCTTTATGGTAATCCCGATGCATCTGAGCAAGAGATTATCGAAGCCGCTAGACAGGCTAATTGCTGGGAATTTATCAGCTCATTTCAAGACGGTTTGGATACCAGAGTTGGCGATCGAGGAGTGAAGTTATCCGGAGGCCAGAAGCAAAGGGTCGCCATTGCTCGTACCATACTTAAAGATCCTAAAATATTACTGCTTGATGAGGCAACTTCTTCACTTGATGCAGAATCCGAAAAGGTAGTTCAAGATGCAATCAATAACTTGATGAGAGATCGTACTGCAATTATTGTTGCGCATAGATTAGCCACTATCAGAGATGTCGATAAGATCTATGTACTAGCCAATGGTCAAGTCGCAGAGTCAGGTTCACATAACGAGTTGATTCAAAAAGATCAAGGGATTTATAAGAATTTGGCTAATCTGCAGTTCAATCTTAAAGCGTCATAAATAAGTAATCACATGAAGAAACTTATTTGGATAATTGCCTTAATGACTGTAGGGAGATATAGTGTGTCTGCACAGGTCGCCTTTGGACTTACCATGAAGACAGAACTGTACAGCCGATATGCTAATCCTTCAGATGATATTGCTTCAAGATCTGCCGGAAGTGCCTTGCTCAATATAGGACTTGGACCCAAGGTTTGGTTTGGAGGAAAGAATTTTGCTGTTTCGCCAGAGGCCACAGTGGTGTTTTCTCCGCTAGCATTGAGTACAGGAGATTTCAAGGGACTTGGTGCTGTATCATTTCCATTAATGGTTAAGTTGCATTTCGGTGGCCTGAGCAGTTTTGTAGATAACAAGTTTGGATTCGCCCTAGGAGGAGGCTTACAATTTACCAGAACTGAGTTATTTGGACTGAGCAATGAATTTGAAGATTTAGGTGTTGAGCGTGATTATTTTAAGACTTACATCGTGGAAGCTGACTTTGGCTTTGGGGTGAGTGGATTTACATTACATGGCCTGGTCAGATATGGATTTAATCCGGATAGCGATGCTAATACCATTAGTGTTGGAGTGGGTTATGATTTTAATGTACCTCGACTCAAGGAGCGTGCTGACTCTGAATTTTAGCAAGAAGTGAGCCAATATAGTCTCAAGGTATATAACACCATGCAGCTTACACATAGCTGTTCGAACTTGCTGATTGCTACAGATATAACATCGATTAAAGCGGCCTTATCAGAACATCCTGATAGCTGGATAATTGGAGGAGGTAGCAATATCCTGATCACCCAAGATTTGGATAGATCCGTCATCGTCATTGATAACAAAGGGATATCCATAGTATCTGAAGATGAGAGCTCTGTTACGCTCAAAGTTGCGGCAGGAGAAACCTGGCACGACTTCGTCATGTGGGCTATTAATCACAACTATGGAGGGGTCGAAAATTTAAGCCTGATTCCTGGTAAGTGTGGTGCTGCGCCTATGCAGAATATCGGCGCGTACGGGGTAGAGCTATCCGATGTACTCATAGAGGTGCATGCTATTGATAAGGCCACTCTAGAGGCTATAGTACTTAGTAAAGAGGATTGTCAATTAGGCTATCGGGATAGCATATTTAAGAATGACCTAAAAGGAAAGGTAGTTATCACAAACATCGTCATACGCCTGAGTAAGATCGGCTATCACCAGCTCTCAATGTCCTATGGAGCGATCCAAAATAATATAGCGCAGATGGGTATCAATGAAGTGACCATTGCCGATGTGAGTACAGCAGTGATTAAAATTCGACAATCCAAACTTCCTGATCCAGTGGAATTACCCAATGTAGGGAGCTTCTTCAAAAATCCAATTATACCTATAGACAGATACGAATCACTATCAAAAGAACATCCAGACATGCCACATTATCCAGTCGACGACGCTCATGTTAAGGTGCCAGCTGGTTGGCTCATCGATCGATCAGGACTGAAGGGTCATCGAGTTGGGAACGTAGGTACTCATGTTGATCAGGCCTTGGTCATCGTCAATTATGGCACAGAATATGGCCAAGAAATCCTTGATTTTTCAATGGAGATACAATCGGAGGTTTTGAACCGCTATGGCATCAGTCTTCAGCGAGAGGTTAATGTGATCAGTAATGGCCAGCTCCCTCTTTAAGGGAGTATTGACTTATTTAGTGTCCTTTTATCACGGTTGGGCAGAGTCCAGCTTATCTTATAACTTAGTTGTATTAGTTAGTTTCAAATTGCATGTCTTCAAAACTGAATATACTGGTCGTAGAGGATGATGAAATCGAGCTGTTAAAGTTTAAGATGGTAACAGGTACGTTAGGATTATCTCATCAATTTGAGTATGTAACCGATGGAGAGCAAGCTATACACTACTTGAGGGATAAGTTTAAGGCATTTCCGCAGCTCATCCTATTAGATCTTAATATGCCACGTTTTGATGGTTTTGAGTTCTTGTCCATGCTACGGACAGATGATGAATTGAGGTATATACCGACAGTTATTATGACGTCATCCGAAAATGAAAAAGATCTCAAAAGGTGTTACGAGCTTGGTATCGCTGGTTATCTTACTAAGCCACTGGAACTCGAGGAGTATGAAGCAAGATTGAAGGTATTGTTCAACTATTGGGAACTTAACAAGCTTTATAGAAAAGACACTAAATAATATCGCTTTGCTATAAAAGAAACATGTATGAAAGGAATAGTATTTACAGAGTTTTTAGATTTAGTAGAAGATAAGTTTGGTTTGACGATGGTTGATGACATCATCAATTCCTCCGATCTTCCATCAGGAGGTGCTTACACCGCAATAGGAACTTATGATTTTGGCGAGATGCATCAGTTGATCACTCACCTCAGTGCCAAGACAGAAATCCCGATAAATGATCTTTTACTGATTTATGGCGAGCATTTTTTCAGCGTAATTGAAAAAAGCTACCCTGCTATGCTCCAACAATATGAAGATCCAATAGAAATGTTGGCTTCTATCGAAAATCATATACATGTGGAAGTCCGCAAAATATATCATGACGCCGAGCTGCCTACCTTCGAAGTACTGGAGAAGACTGCTGACTCCCTTAAAATGATCTATAAATCGAGCCGTTCCATGCATAGTTTTGGATTGGGTCTTATGAATAGCACCTTTAAATACTTTGAGAAGGATTGCAAAATAGAGTGTGAACCGCTTAAAGATGATGGCACTGAGGTGGAATTCTCAATCAAAATGATGAAATAAGGCAATTGGAAGCAAGAAATAACATAGATCCCAATGTGCCGATACTCCAACGAGCGCTTGCAAGAGAAAAGCGTGCGCGTAAAGCAGCTGAACAGATCTTAGAGGAAAAAGCAACAGAACTCTATGATTTAACTCAAAAATTGATCAAGTCTAAGGATGCCTTAAGCATGCTCTTAGAGGAAAAGAACAATGAGCTCTCTGGGTTAATTCAGCGAATCATTGATCCATATACTCTTGTGGATCTCGAAGGCAATGTGATCAGGTATAATGCAGCGGCAGACAAACTGCTCGGTCTTGCAGAGGCTATGTCTACAAATTCCAAATTGAATCTCCTGCATCTGGTTAGAAAGGAGGATCGACCCCGCTTGGCGGAGGCCTTTAATGTTATGATTAGAGATGGATATGTCAAGGATGTCACCCTGATGATTCATGACGCCCAAGGGGATTCTGTCCATCTCCAGATCAATGCAGCCGTCCTCTATGATAATGACAAGAATCCCAAAGCGGCTCAAGGAATCGCAAGAGATATCACTAATCTCAAATTGCTCGAAGAACAAAAAGATCAATTGCTCAACCAATTAGTGTCACGTAATGATGCACTCAATGAATATGCGCATGTCGTTTCTCATGATCTCAAAGGCCCATTGCGTGGAATCAATACCCTGATGCAGCTCATTCAAATGCAAAACAAGGATGCTCTAAATGAACAGTCTGCAGAGTATTTTGACATGATCGGAAAGTCTATACGAAAAATGGATAATCAGATCTCCAGTATATTGACCTATTCTAAGGCGGGTTTAATGGTCGAAGAGAAGAAAGAAATAGATGTTAAACAACTTATTCTTGATATCCGTGATCAGATTATGCCCACCAAACAAATCGACTTAGTTTTTGCCACAGACATGCCAGTAGTCGTATCGCATCGCAATCAGTTAGAGCAAGTCGTTCACAATCTCATGAGCAATGCCATAAAGTTCTCGCCTGAGGAACAAGCAAGGATCACATGGAGATGTATCGAGAGAGATGAAAGTTATGAAATCTCTATACAAGACAATGGCATAGGTATTGAAGAGAAGTACTTTGAAAAAATATTTAAGATTTTTCAGAGCCTCAGTGTCAGACAAGATTCTTCTGGCGTAGGGCTCGCTATAGTTAAGAAAGTGGTAAGTGCTTTGGGCGGAGAGGTTTGGTTGACCTCTGAGTATGGAACGGGGACAACATTTTATTTCACCATCCCCAAATCTCCGACATCATGAGTTACAACCTAGATTACATATTCAAAATTTCAAAAAGAGACCCTGAATTCATCGATCAATTTTGGTCTATCGTCAAGAAGGAATGGCCTCAAGAGATAGAGGAATATAGACGATTAATAAGTGAACAGGAATATAAAGACGCAGCCAGCCTCGTACATAAGCTCAAACATAAGTTTGTCTTATTGGGAGCGAAGGAAGGGCATCTATTAGCTGCTCTTCATGAAAAGTCCTTGAGGGATGGCGACACCCATTATGTAGTCAACTATGAAAAAATTCTATGCCAATTGACACAATTCATTAATACTACTAATCCACATGAGCTATGAGATGTATGATCATCGATGACGAAGCGACGGCCAGACTGATACTTGAGAAAATTTGCGAAACTCATGACGATATAGAAGTTGTAGCATCTATGGATTCGGCGATCGAGGGGTTGAAGTATCTAAATAATAATAGTGTTGATCTGATCTTACTGGACATACAAATGCCCAATTTTAATGGGATAGACTTTGTCCAAACACTTAAGGCGCCTGTATCTATCATCTGTGTAACAAGTGATCGAGATTTTGCAATCGACGCCTTTGAATATGATAATATCATAGCCTACCTTCTTAAACCTATTGATGAAGCCAAGTTTGCTAAAGCAATCGAAAAAGCCAAGCGGAATTCTCCACATTCGGACGTTGAGTCGACCACAACACTAATTAAGCCAGACTCAGCAGAGGAAAAGTATCTATACGTCAATATCGATAGGAGGCTGATCAAAATCCAAATGGATACCATCTATATGATCGAGGCTAAAGGAGACTATATTTTGATTAAATGTGATGATCAAAATCACACGGTTCACTCGACCCTTAAGAAGATTGAATCCAAGCTTCCTAAGGACTTGTTCCTTAAGGTACACAGGTCCTTCATTATTAATATTCAGCGTATAGTTGATATCGAGGATGGTAGTGTGCTGATCAACCGGGATGTTATACCAGTGAGTCGTTCTAAAAAACCAGAGCTCATGGAGCGACTTAATCTACTTTAAACAGAGGGCCTTGCTTGAATAACCACTTAGTGGCCAGACCCACTTGAGAGAAGGTAAATCCAGATGCGTTACTCGAAGCTACATTGGTGTGTAATCCATACAATTCTATATGGATACCAGAATCAAATAAATATCCAAGCTTTAGCTGTGCTCTATAGGTTAAGGAGGCACTCAAGTTGTCAATTTGTTGTGAACCTATTGCTCCTGTAATAAGGTAAGTGATCCCTTGAGCTTTGAGCAAGTCTGGAGTCCTTACGATATCAATGAATAGCTCTTGCGCCCAAAACTGATCTGGACTAAAGTAGGGCACCGACTCGGAGATGTCAAATGTGATATACTGAACACTGGCTCCTAACTTAATGAAGGGTCTTCTCTTGATGGCTTTATATACCGATGCATAAACTAAATGATTAGTATTCTGATCTGATAGTTGGGAGTAAACATATTGTGTAAATAAACCCAGTCCTCTGACGTTGGAGACAGAGTAATCGGCATAGAGTTGACGCTGACTGATACGGTCAGATAGTAGGGTAAAATTGTAGTCCTGAAAACTGCGACGGAGTCCAAGCTTAATCTCGTGAGGACCTTGCTTAGTGTGTCCATTGATATCGTAACTGACAAGACTAGGATCAATCTCTTGATCATTGATCTGAGAGATGCCTCCTAGGGCGGTTAGTGTTGTATTAGCGAGTAGTTTGAGCCTTATTCCACCGCTATATCGGGTGAGGGTGAGGTCTGTATCTGCTAGCTGATTGTATACATTTCTGATTCCAAGATCTACTATTAGCGATATTGATTGGCTTACTGGTATGATAGGATTCACAGAGATATCCACAGATTGGTCCTGCCCACTGTCCCGACTATACTTGGTGTCAGTCAACAAAGTAGGAGCAAGTACCCTATAGCTTTTATGTTTGAGTCGTCCTAAGTCTGCACTTTTCGGGTGTAAACTTATTCCCGCATCTATAGTCTTCATCGCAGGAACTATACTATCACGAGCGAGCAGCGCATTTGTCCTGCCTGCCCAAGCTTCTATATCATCTGTATCTATAGCAAGGAGTGCGTTATAATGGGATAATGCGGAGGAATATGATCGCCGCTGTATCGCCATTCTACCCAAATAGCGATGGTAATATTTTTTTTGCTGTTCACTAATATAGGTGGACTTAATCAGCTGTTTGGCCTCATCGTGCTGATGGTTCCAGATATGGGCTTGTATGAGATTAGCGATTACGTCATCACTGGGATGACCTTCTGGTGAAAGCTGAAGTGCTTGTGTTGCATAGTTTAGGCAATAGCGCTTCTGGTCGAGTAGGTAGCTCACATTGGTGAGGCCGATTAGGGCAGGGATGTTATCAATGTCTGAGTTCATGATTAGCTCATATTGTGACTTGGCTTCAGCATATTCATCTTTTTTGATGAGAGCATCCGCATATCCTAGCCTAATTGAATTATGCAACTCATCAATATACACTTGACCGCTGTTTTTGACATAGTTGTTATCAAGCGTGCGGAGCGCGGCATGATATTCATGCATTTTTGCCTGACTGTTAGCGAGCCCGATATAGCCTGATACGCTTGAAGGATCAGCATCTAAGATTGCTGAGTATAGTTGAGAGGCCTCGCTTGCATTGTTATTCCATAAGTAGGCTTCAGCGAGGTTAAGATTTACCTCTTGATCTCCTGGATGGCGCTCTGATAATCGGTAGAAAATAGCCAAGGCTTCTGACGGAGATCCGCTTAAGCCCAAGGCTCTACCATAGCATATATTTGCTGTTTTATTTTCTGAATTTTGTTGTAATACCTCTTGAAAAAAGCTCTTTGCTTCATGATATTCGCCTGATTCTAACATTCTGAATCCCTCATCCATATTTTGCCCTAACAGAGATCCAGTTGCAGTTGCCACAAGGAACAGAAAAAGACAAATCGGTATCAATAAACCATTCGCCGATAGTAATCTACCCCTCACCGATAGAAGTCGACCAAGGCTAGAAGTAACATACATTTTTGTACCATGATAAAGTCGAAACATATAAAAGGAATTCGTGGGTTATTAGGATCTAAAGGTACACTTAAGATCACTGAGGAGCAATGGTTTATGATTAGTGCGATGATAGTCAACCTCGGAAATTACGTCTATAATCTCATCGTGGGACGCATGCTTGGTCCTTCGGGATTCGCAGATGCTTCGCTATTGGTAACGATGTTACTGGTCCTGTCATTTTTAGCTATGACTTTCCAGTTGACGACTGCCAAGTTCAGTGCTGAGATGGATGGAGAGGCAAGTCAATCATTAGTCTCACTTATGAGTCGCTATGGACTCGTTATTGGTATGGTCATATCACTCTGTATGCTGCTGTTCTCAGGTCAACTTCAGCTATTTTTTCAATCGCAATCAATGTGGATGTATATCATATTTGCATTGAGCGTGCCATTATACTTTTTGATGAGTGTCGGCCGTGGACATGTCCAAGGGATCAGAGATTTTCGGCACCTGTCTATAAGCTACCAAGTAGAAATGCTCATCAGATTATGTGGTACGGTTGCTCTGCTGAGATTGCTAAATGTCGATCCTGCCATTAGCATAAGCCTCGGAATATTGGTCTCGGTCGCAGTGGGATATCTTCCTGTTCGATACGAAAGTATGAAGTCCATCAGCAGTACCGGTAGGATCACGAAGACTCTTTTAGTATTTGCGACTTATACGTTAGTCTATGAGCTAGCTCAAGTACTCATTAATAATACTGATATCCTCCTTGTTAGACATTACTTCTCTGCAGAGGAAGCTGGGCTATATGCTGCTTTAGCAATGATAGGAAGGGTGGTGTTTTTTATAGCTTGGATGTTTGCAATGGTCCTGCTCCCTCATGTTGTGGCAGCGGAAAAAACTGGTAAGGATAGTAGATCACTGCTTTGGAAGTACGTGGGCTACACAGCTGTATTAGGTGCTATTATTACCGGCGTCAGCTATAAGTCGCCTGAGTTAATAGTACATGTTCTTTTTGGGTCTGCATATGTAGAAATTGCTTCGCTTTTGTGGCTGTATGCTTTGGCTACATCATTATTTGCAGTAGCTAATATGTTTGCGTATTATTTTCTCTCACGGAATATCTACGGCCCCATTTACGTGACCTTTATAGTTGGACTATTTCAAATTATAGGCTTAGTTGTTTTTCACGATACATTACTCCAAGTAGTTCTACTCCAACTTGTCCTTATGGGCCTTTTGCTAATAGCACAAGTCGCTCATTATATGCATTTCAGTGGGATTGAGCTCAGACATCATCGAACCAAGGACATTTGCCATTAACCGACAGTAATCTGCGGCTCACCGAAGAATATATAAAGTGCCCTTAATCAAGGTGCATATTTGAATCATAAACAATAACCACCAATACATAATCACATACCAATGAAGCTTGCAATCGTAACATCATATCCGCCGAGTAAAGTGACTCTCAATGAGTATGCATATCACTTGGTCAAAGCATTTAGACAACAACAAGAGATTACAGAATTAGTCTTATTGTCAGATACCGTTCCAGAAGGTTATAATGACGATTTTGAATCTCAGGGGTGTAAAGTAACATTGAAGCCTTGTTGGGCTTTCAATAGTTATAAAAATATCTACGGAGTAACACAGGCAATTAGGGAGACTAAGCCTGATGCAGTTTTATATAATCTACAATTCATGAAGTTTGGAGATAGAAAGGTGCCAGCGGCATTAGGATTACTGCTGCCGGGTATCACGAAATTGATGGGCATACCATCTATTGTTCTACTCCATAATATTATGGAAGCTGTTGATCTAGATGTAGCAGGATTTACTCAAAATAGAGTTATGAAAGCGATCTATAACTATATAGGTCGGTTGCTTACAATGTTCATACTCATGGCTGACCGTGTCGCAGTGACGATGCCTAAGTATGTAGATCTCTTGGAGGAGGCATATGGTGTGGATCATGTCATTCACATACCTCATGGCACTTTTGCCATAGCTAAAGAACCAACTTATAGCTTGCCAACTGGACCCTTACAGGTCATGGCCTTTGGGAAGTTTGGAACATATAAGAAAGTGGAGGAGATGATTGAAGCTGTAGAACTCATTAGAGAAGAGACCAATCAATCCATCGAGATCGTCATAGCCGGGACTGACAACCCTAATGTGAAAGGTTACCTCGCAAGTATTGCTGAGCGGTACAAGCATGTTTCTAATCTGAGATTTACGGGATATGTACCCGAAGAAGATGTTGAACGGACCTTTACCGAAAGTGCGGTAACTGTATTTCCTTATACCTCTACGACTGGTAGCTCTGGGGTGCTACATCAAGCTGGAAGCTTTGGCAAGGCCGTCATCATGCCTAACATAGGTGATCTGGCGATGTTAGTCGCCGATGAAGGATACGTTGGAGAGTTCTTTGATCCGGGCAACGTTCAGAGTTTAGCAGATGCGATCAAGGCTATACTATTCAATCCAAGGTATCGGGTGCAAATGGGGAAGCGTAATTATAGAGCCGCAACCGCATATCCGATGACTAAAATTGCTGGGCTCTACATAGATATATTTCAATCTATAGTATTGGAGAAACAGTATGAAAACCGTTCAACTACTCAGTTGAATCTTGACTTGCTTCGGAAATAATATTGAATGCGGGTTTAGGATTACCATCCAGATCAATTAGACCGTAGTGACGTTGATAGGCTCTTCGCCAGGGACGACGGCCTACTACAGAAATAGGAACTTCTTGAAAATCATGCAACGTCCAAGAAAAAGAATTCAGATTGAGATCCTGCAAGTCTTGAAGCATGTCAGCAAAATACCTGGCTTGCTTTTTTTGTGAATACTGAATGGGATTCCAAACACCACGATATGATGTCTTTCCGAATTCTGTCAATATGATCGGTTTATCAGTTTGTGCGCTAAGCGCCTCATGCTTCTGACTAAACTCGTTCGGTTCGTGATAATAATGGTACGATATGAAATCTACCTGATTAGCTAAGCGTATTGCATCATTGGTGTTGCTCCAGCCGATGGTAATTGGGTGATTCGGATCTATGGATCTAATGACGCTGATATGATAACTAAGCCATTCTGATACTACTGATTCACCTCGGCTCTCAAAATCTAAATCGGGCTCATTCTTCAGGTCATAAGCTAGGAGCGCAGGGTGATATCGGATAGATGGAATCAGCGAACGCAGGTGTTGAGACGTGGCGCGCCAGTCGTAACTAGAATAGTCGCCATAAAAATCGAATAAGGTGATTAATACGGTTAGGTCGGCATCATGTACGATGTCGAGGAAGTGTATTAGACGCTTGATCTTTGCCTGGCTTACATGCTCTTTGCCGAAATCTTCATACTGCAAGAATATCCGAATACTATTGCAGCCCAATTCTTTCAGTATAGCCATATCATCTATATAGACTTTATCGCTGATTGCAGTATCGAGAAGGTTCCACGGTGATTGAGCGGGGTAGTAGTTCATACCCACAAGAGGCCCTAAAGTAGGAGGTGGAATTTGCCTTGTTTGAGTGTTTGAGGGTTGTTCTATATCGATCTTTTTAAGTTCTCTGATACGCCATCTGGAATCTTCTAATACGCAGATAACTTGATAGTCTGAGGTGTCTATCCATGAAGAGACGAGTTTTTCTTCTTGATACAACTGATGGTGTTCCACCACATCCTGATCGGTGAAACTAACTACGGACTCATCAAGGCTGAAGAACGCAATATCAATATTGTGCACTAGACTAGTAGATTGCTCATAAATATTCTTCTTGGTATTCTCGATGAAGTGTACTTCCCATTTAGCTACTACTTCATCAGTAAAGTGATCACTGAGGTAAGTAATGTTGTTAGTGGCACGGGCTCTACTTTGTGCATCTCTCGCATTGATATAGTCAGTCTTGATTTGATCCATCACAAATGATGTTATGTCACTGCCTTCATTTCCATCATCTTTCACATGGATGTCAGGCATAACGGTATATTCTGGTAAAGCAACATGGAGTAGCTGGCCTCTATCCGCACCCTGATTAGCAAAGGCTAAGAGTCTACTGATGACAACTATAAATAAACAAAGTATCAATATGTAAAATACTCCTAACAGGAGTCTCCTGATCCACTTCTTATTCATCCTGATTGAGTTGAAGTGATTGGGTGATGCCACCTGAACGAACTTCTATTAGGAGCTGCTGATACGTGCCATTTTGGGAGTTCACATGAGGAGAGATGTCATAATGGGCGAAACCGTCTTTACTTTGAAGGGATATCCAGTCGACCATAGTTTGTTCTCCTGCAAGTACTCTAATTTCTATTGGAAACCCATCAGGAATGTATTGACCCAAATAGCTCCTCATTGGACCAATCTTGATCAGGTGATTCTCTGCGGCGATCTGGTATGATTGCAACCCGTTCTCGAATTGCAGTAGAATGGAATTGCTCTTTACTTGGCCGATGCAAGCCGTTATCTCCAATTTTTCAGCTTGCGTGGGATGGGTAATTTCGACAGTAGAGCGTCCATCTATTGTATATGACTTGAGTACAGATTTACGCTCCGTTCCATCTATAGACCAATTAATTAGACTGCCATCTGCAATAGCATTACTGTAGGCATCTTTAATTAAATCTGTTTTAAAAGATATGAGACTATTGCCATCTGCATTATTGTGTTCAGTAACTGCTCTGATAGCAAATGGTTGGGCTATACTAGGGCCGATTGCAACTTTATATTCTTGGGTTGTAATGGATTGATGGCTGAGTGACATTGAGGCATTCCCTACAGAAATTCCGCTATCATAGAGTTTATGAACAATGCCATTTTTGCTTTGAAGTATCCGACTAGATACCTTTCCATTGCGGTAGTTATTAGCTGTAATGGCGGTATAATCTTGAATAGTGTTGCCATACTTATCTATGCCTATACCTACCATCATATAAGATCCTTTATTACCCGCTACTGCAGTTGTTGGGCCAATATACCCTTCCAGGGAGGCCAGCTCTTCTGTTGGTAAGATATTAATCTCTCCACAAGTTTTTCCCAAGCAGAAGTGCAGCGTGCCGCTTATCTCACAATAGTTACTCGGAATAACGTATTGAGTTGCACGACCTATTACGGTTCCTTCAATGAGAGTGGATCCGATACTGTTCCATAGTATAAGTGCTGATGTGTGATCGTCGCCAAGTGCCTCTATGATGATTGCATCTCCTGCACTTGTTTCGGTAGGGGCATCAATTGAAGTTGCGATATCCATAGATGACAGGACAGGTGTTTCTATATTTTTGCAGGCCACTGTGCCCAGTAAGATGTATAATATGACGAACTGAAACCTTATCATTTAGGATTTCCTATAAAGTTATTGACATCAAGCGAAAGTTTGAGATCAGCGTCTATTGGAACATAGGGGGGAGTATGCCCGGTCAATTCCGATACTTGCTTCCTACCATTGCAATAAATCAACTCACTTCGTTCGGCCATCACATTTATCTCGGACAGGTTTACGAGACTATAGTCGAAAGCGACCTTTCTCTGTTGGCGCACATTGGATTGCAGAAATTGATGGTCAACCCATACCAGTTTTTGACTTTGATCATAATACCCTACAAGTAATTGGGGGATGGTAACTTCTTGATTTCCTGCATTGTAAAGCATCCCTGTTATCTGTTCTGGTGAGGTTTTAATCTCGGTGAGTGCAACACCATGATAGGGTGTAACATCAGTTGTCACGGTAGAAATGTGGATATCAAAGTGATGAGGAATATCTGCGAGTTCTTTTGTCACACTCAGCTCGGGATTAAATGTTGAGGGTTTATGATCGGTAGGGTTTAACCATGCCGTGTCTTCAAATTCTAATCTAAAGTGACTATACTCTTGGGGCAATAAGACGTGTTTTTGAATATACATCGTGCTGTAAGTAGCCAATGGTTCGTTGTTCCGATTGTATAGAGTCGCAGTGATCGTAACGTCGGCTGGGCGGTTGTCCGTATTTTGAATCGTTCCGATAATAGAATAGGTATCATTGACTTGTGTGAGGGACGCTTCATGACAAGCTACGATTGGCTGAATGATGATGTCATCACGATATGTTTTGCCAGAGCTGATTCTCTTACGGCCATGATCATGATAATCCAGTTTAGGTTGTGATTTATACAATTGAGGCGGAAGATCTCGATCTATAGGTTCATAGCCTAAGTACCATTTATTTTCATGTTTCTTTAAAGTATGCTGCTGGCTAAGATAAACTACCTTAAGCGGGGTGATGTACTCGCATGTCACCTCAGCGATTGAATAATCCGCTGACTGTTCCTGAACCTCTACATCAATAGAGTTCAATTTTGCATAGGAGTTCAGCACACCATCCGATACTGAGACGGCGAGTAGATAGTCAGCCATACTTGGAGCGTCACTTTTATCAATAAGTTCATAGGCTGCCCCAAACTCTTTAAAATCCAAATGACTGTAATATGCCTTAAGGGTGTTTTGCGGACTGATTTGTGAACGACTATAGTACATTGAGGCCCCCAAAACTATAATACATGTTAAACCCAGTAGATAGGACCAAGCATGCAGCACGCTGAGGTTAGCACTCTGATTTAGAGGTTTGGACCAATAGAGGATTGGGTCATCAGATTGTCGCTCCTGTCTTTTGATCAGTGGAATCAAAATTGTCCATATCACAGCTATCAAGAGTGTAGATATAGGTACGGTACCCCAATGTATTTTTTGCCATTTGGCTACCTCATCTTTCGGGAGGACCACAGGCAAAGGCGCCACGCTGAGTCGCTCCCACACATGGACTCCATTTTCGAGCGTTGTGAGTCTCTTCCAACCTGCGAAATGTAAGATCGGATCATAAAATTTGTCATTGGAAAATACATATCGTAGGTTGTATTTATGAGGGACAGTCAAGAATTGCTGTAAGGAGCCAAGACCTTCTATTCCGAGGAATTTAGAGTTCTCAAGTCGCTCGACGGCCCTTGTTGTTAACTCTGGAAGTCGTCTGGCGCTATGGTAATTCCCATCAACGGTTAGTGCATTGGTTTCTGCAGAAAGCCAAGCCATCTGATCGCCAAATCCTAAGGTGAGATACCTCCATCGATCGTGATCATCCTCGCTTAAAAAATTTAGCAAAGGCTGCATTTTGATCGGCGTAGGCTGCGATGGACGGAATTGAAATAATATCAACGTCAATATCAAAAGAAAAGAGGCAACTCCGACGTAAAGCGATCTAGTCATGAAGGCATAGACCTTCCCATATTTCACGAATAAATATGCCCTGATATCACCTTCGATCAGCCGATAGATAAACTCTCCTACAAGAGGCAGCACAATTATCGTTGCCCACAGCGTGAATCGATCCAATGTCAAAATATTGAAAGCGGTTTCACCAAGTAATGTCTTTGGAATCGGCGTAGTGCCGCCAGTTCCTAAGATGAATAATGTGCTTAATGAGATACCAAAAAAAATATAACGTTTGCTAAAAAACCGATAGAAAAAGTATGGAATTATGAACAGTAAAACACCGTAAGGAATTAGAAAAAATATGAAGCCTGAGGACAGCGTCTCTATGTAACTATCTCGTGAGCCATGAGGTATAGGCACTTGAGATATAGGATTATTTCTGGAGTTGATCCAATAAGGTAGGATGACTCCAATAATTAGTATTAAAGAGCAGCTCCCGAATCCTATAATTCTCCAAAATAGAACTTTAAATGTCTTAAGAAAATGTTTGAATCTTATCGTGGCTTCTTTGCCTAATTGGATTTGTGCCTGATCCAGTATTGCCATTCCAATGACCGGAAAAATAAAGAAGACCATTCCAAATATAGGCGTGACATGATGAGAGGCAACAGTCACAGCTAATAATGAGAGACTCTTAAAAAGCGCGGTTTTATGTCCTAATCTTATCCAATTATAGATGTATGGTAATGCATGCATGAGGACCGAAACTCCAATGATGCTGGGTAACTGACCAAAGACATGTAAAGCTTCTGCAAAAGAAGAACTAACCACCGCAAAGAGTGCGGCATAACCAGCAATCTTCTGATTGCTAGATAAAAGTAAAGCATATCGATAGACACCAGTGGTGAACAGAAAGACGCCTATCAATGCTATGGTATATAGTCCAAACTTTAGCCCTCCTAACAATGACAACAATGCGATAGACTGATGGACAAGAGGGGGGTAGCCCATCACAGAAAAACCAGTGTACCATTTAGGATTCCAAGGCTCAAACCATGACATGGCATAGTGATTTCCGAAGAAGACATGAATTAATGCGTCATAAGTCTTCTCTAATGTGAAAAACATCGCCGATCCATGAATCAGTAAACCCAGTAGTAGCGCTACTACGAGGTATCGATTGATCGTACTTGTGGCGATTTTATGCTGTGTCATCACATTCCCAATTTGACTTGGTATTTCTACTATAAAGATGAATAAAACTGTTCCAATAAACACAGCCCATTGCTATAGTCTATGTGTTGTATCGATGAATGGAAGATAAGTATCGTCCAATGGAATCTATATCGTGTATAACCCTATTCAACCAGCCCCATTTGGTACTCGCCGAAGGACTTTTGTAGTTGAACGAACTATCAATTTTAAGGGAGGCAATGGAAATAGTTTTGGATTGTAGTTAAACACAAACCCCAACAATTTAAAACCACATTTCTATGAAAACTTCAAAACCAACGGCTATCATAGTGCCATGCTATAATGAGGAAAATAGACTTGACCGCCAAGCTTTCATTGGTTTCATTAAGTCTCACTCAGACTATTTATTGTGCTTTGTTAATGATGGTAGTTCAGATAATACAATTACTGTGCTCAACGAGATTAAGGAGGCACGCCCTAATCAAGTACATGTGTTAGACATGCCTGTGAATGGTGGTAAGGCTGCTGCAGTTAGAGCAGGAGCACTACATCTTGAAGAATTTACTGATGCAGATTACATTGGATTTATAGATGCGGATCTATCGACTGATTTTCAAGATTTTAAAGCATTAGTTAATACGCTTAATTCTAATGAAATGCTCGATGTCGTATATGGATCGAGAAACAAAGGAGAGAGTAGCGGAATCGATCGCAACTTCTTCAGAGCAATTTTTTCAAACATAGTAAAGGCATTCATCTATCTCATTCTCAGATTGCCAATCGAAGACACACAATGTGGAGCAAAAGTTTTTAGAAAGAAAATAGTGCTCAAGACATTTTCATTGCCATTTCAAACCAGATGGTTGTTTGACGTCGAGATCTTTATTAGGCTTAAGAGATATTACAAGCCCGATAATGTAATGAACCATATATATGAGCAGCCATTGGCTAAGTGGGTCCATGTCGATGATTCTAAATTAGGCGCTAAGGATGCAATCCAAATTCCTGCTAAGCTCATATTGATATGGTATAAGTACAACACTACAGGTGAATTGATAATTCAAGCCTAGTCAGACAATTGATAGCTCAGAAATACCTAATGTGAATGGAGAATGGTTAGAAAAACTTAATTCTTTGGAGCCTGCTGTAATTCAAATGCAGGATCTTCTTCTGGATAAGTATACTGATTACCTTTTCTACCAAATATTGAGAGCCTCACATATCGCTTAGGATTGAGCCTCATGTCTTGAAGAAGTAAAGACAAGTTTTTAGAAGTGTTCTCGAGATTGTTATAGATTTCTGGATCGTTGAGTAGTTTGGCAATTGAACCATCGCCGCTCTCCACTGATGTTAATAGGCCATCGAGCTTATCAAAGGAACCACTTGCTTGAGCAACTGTAGAATCCAGGCTTAGGAGTAGCTTGTTAGTATTGTCAAAGGTTTCTGAAGTCTTGCCTAATGTGCTACCTAAATCGGCATCAACGATCTGCTGTGACAGCGATGCCATATTGCTAATCATCCGCTCGAGATCATCATTAGTATTAGCCAGAGAACCAGTAACAATGGCCATGTTTTGCATAGTCTGATTGAGATTGTCATAAGAAGCAGCCATGACGCGACTCATGGTATTCGTCAATCGATTCATGTTGTCGAGAGTGCTCTCAAGATTTAAGAGGCTTTTGCTAACGACATTATCCGCATTTGGATCAGAGAGCTTCATTAAGACAGAATCGAGTATGGGTGACGATTCTTCACGTATTGCGCTAAGCTTATCACGCAGATCGTCTGTGCCGATTATTGCTTCCAGCATCCCTCTATATCCTGGTTCGAGGTACTGTCCGGTCTTGGCACAGTTTGTTGTACAGATGTCATTGAAGTCAAGGATGATTTTTTTAGATCCTACTAAACTATTATCGGCCGATAGTCTTGCAATTGTATTGCTTGGTATTTTCCAATCTCCTTGCACATCAAAGGATATTTTCATGCTTTTAGCTTGCTCAGGATTCAGTTCAATTTTTGAAACTGATCCAACAACATAACCATTGATCTCGACCGGTGCGGCAATCTTTAAACCCTCTACATTGTCGTAGGTGGTAGTAAAGGTCTGAACCTTGCCAAGGATATTTTTGCCCTTTACGAATTGATAGCCCCATAAAAACAACGCTATGGCGATAATACTTACTGCTCCAATAATTAGCTCTTTAGACATATCTTTCTGAATTGCGCTGCAAAATTAAATTTTCGAAACTAACCTTATAAGGTCGATGGTACTATTTGTAAGGATATAATCATAAAGTCCTAGGATTAGACCCATATTACTCTCATTCAACATGAAAATATTACCTGAGTTCACCTCCTTAGAACGCATGACTTGATAATTAGTGCATTCTGGCTTAGAAATTGTCTGATATCACTAATTAGGCAACGGCGTCGAGGTGCGATTCGTTAATATCGTGCTAAGAATAGCCTGATTTTCAGATCGAAACATAAAATGACCGACTTTTATATTTGTATCGACGGTGTCTACTAAGAATCGTATTACCCGCTAATGCTTAAAGGATCATTGATAAGGTATATCATATTCATTAGTGCCATATTGGCACCAGCGATCGTATTGGCGCAGACGCAGGATTCTACCGCAATCCCAAGAGTCATTCAAGATACTGTCCCAGTTAGTTTATCAATAGATACGAGTGGTACCCCTGAATTAAGAGTTGATGATGAAAGCGACTTTGAAGAAATTACCGATGAACTTGGAGCAGATCTCTTCGATCTCAGTAGTTCTTCTAGTGGCTCAGCAATCTCAGCTGAAACGATCGTGAACGGTGCCGTAGATTCTATGTTCAAGGATATCAATAATCAACAGTTGCATCTCTATGGGGAAGCCTATGTACGCTATGATGATTATGAGGTGACTGCAGATTATATCATAGTTGATTTTAATACTAACAACATTCGAGCATTTAGAAGGGACAAGAAGTCTCCCAAAGCACAGTTTAAGTCTGGCGAGCAGAATGCTGCTGCCGATGAAATTCTGTTTAACACGGAGAGTCAAAAAGGACTTATATATGGAGCTAACATCGTTCAAAATGATCTGTATATCCATGGTGCTGTCACGAAGTTCGTTAAGGGAGAGAATGATAGCTTACATATTGACGATGTCATTTATAATCGCAATGCACTGATCACCAGTTGTAATTTAGAACACCCGCACTGGGGTATTCGTACCACTAAGCTTAAGTTTATTCCTGATCGATTGGCAGTTATTGGTCCTGCCAACTTGGAATTGGCTGGCATACCTACACCCTTAGTAGCACCATTTGCATTTGTGCCACTTCTCAATCTCAATAATGCTTCATCGGGATTGATCTATCCCGAAGATCCAATCCGTAGGGATCCGAACTTAGGATTAGGAATTAGAGGATTGGGCTATTATTTCGCTATTAATGATTATGTCGATCTTGCCGTTAGGTCTGAATTATATGCACGTGGATCATGGGTGCTAAATTTGAATTCCAATTATAAAAAGAGATATAAATACAGCGGAGTCTTTGATGTAGAGTATTCACGCCAGTTGTTGGATTTGGCAGGCGAGCTGGACCCCAGCGTTCAGACCTCGTTTAGCTTTGCCATTAATCACAGACAGGATCAAAAAGCACATCCATATCGGACAGTAGGAGGTTCTTTGAGATTTACTTTAAATGATCATGACCGAAGAACTAATGAGGATGCTCAGTCTCAATTAAATAGTCAAATTAATTCCAACTTTAGCTATGCTTATCGACTGACAGATGACTGGACTTTTACCTCTGCTATTAGACACAGTCAGAACACACTAAATCGCAACATTTCATTTACACTGCCAGATGTTCAATTGCGGTTGAGCAGAATATTCCCATTTAACTCACCCAAAACCACATCAGCCAATGACAAGTGGTTTGAGAAAATTAACGTGCAGTATGATGGTCAGTTTGAGAACACACTGGTTACGACTGATACAACCCTGTTTTCTGAAGAGACCTTAGGCTTGTTTAGAGGTGGATTTTCGCACGATGTGGATGTGGCCGCTTCGTACAGTTTATTAGAACACTTCAACTTTAACACCGGCATTGATTATGAAGAGTTATGGTTCTTACAGCGGAGAGAGTTGAGTCTTGATGATGAAGGAGAAGTGGTCAGTGGGATTAGATCAGGTTTCGAACCATTGAGGAACTTGTCAGTCAGTGCAGGATTGACAACTAATATTTTTAGCACTATTCAGTTCAAGAAAGGGTTCTTTCGGGGATTTAGACATCAGGTTAGACCATCTTTAGGCTTGAGTTTTTCACCATCGACTGAGGATCGCCGTATAGCGTTTGATCCTAATCCAGATATATCTATAGATGATCCGATCAACTTTAACCCTTTTAATGGACGTGAACGCATAGACAACTTTAATGACCTGGAATCTGAAAATTTATTTGCTGTAGGAAACCTGCAACAAGGCGGTGCACGAGTCACTTATAATTTAGCGAATACGGTTGAAGGGAAATATTACAGCAAGAGAGATAGTACAGAGAAGAAATTCAAAATATTTAACTCCCTGAACCTGTCCGGGAGCTATAACCTGCAAGCCGACTCACTCCAATGGTCGACAGTTAGTCTTACTGCGAACACAAATATCTTCAGAAACATAACCACCTTGTCGATACGTGGTACGCTTGATCCATATCTCGAGAATGAACAAGGGCAGCGGATTAATACCTTAGTGTGGTCCGACAGAAAGAGACCTGTAAGGGTAGAGAACTTCTCCATCAATTTGGCAACTAATTTTTCTTTGAGTGACTTAAGAGATCTCTTGCTCTACGGTGGTGATCCTCCAGATCAGAGGAGAGATAATAAGAGAGATCCGCATGAGGACCCAGAATTGTTTTCCTGGTTTGAGAATGCCAGGATACGGCACTCCTTGGTGTTTGGTATTAGGGGAACAGTCAATGACAATGAGTGGGGTATCCAGACCCACAGTATTCAGATGACCACAGGTAATATTCCTCTTACAGACAAGTGGGGCATGTCAGTGGGTAACCTATCTTATAATTTTGTAGATAAGCAGTTTGTGTATCCGTCCTTTTCTCTTAATAGGCAGTTGCATTGTTGGAATATGAGTCTGAGCTGGCAACCTTCGGCAGATACATTCACCTTTTTTATTGGCGTAAGTTCTGCTCCTTTCAGTGACTTCTTAAAATATCAGAATGGTCGATCGGCCTTCCAATCTCGCTTCGCTAACTTTTGATGAAGATTTTTGTGGTCTGTTGGATGTCATCTGTGACAAACCGAACCACATAGACTCCAGTACTTATAGTGTTTAGATTTATCAAGTGGGTAGACAATCCGTTTTGATCTTCTGTCCAGATAAATCGTCCTGACATATCATACAGCTCTAGTCTATAGTCAAGTTGTGGTAAAAATGATAAATCAATCTGATACCCAAATGGGGTCTGTCTTAATAAAGCCACATCGAGTGGACGAGGAGGCACTGGCCGCAAGTCTGCACAGATGCCTGAACTAATCAGGCCAAATCGCAACCTGAAGAGCGCATCGATCATTCGATCTCTCTGACCATTGGTGAAAAACCACAGACATCCATCATCCAAAAAGTTCATATAATTGTTGACCATGTCTATGGATCCACAACTTCTTCGTGCATCCTCAATGCATCCAAAATACACTTCTCCTTGTTCGGGAGTGTCTTCGACAAAGTCTCCTTCATTCATGCAACTGACTGTATTGCCCCATGGGTGTTCCAGATTCAGGTAATGTCCGATCTCATGAGTGAGTGTGCGGCCCAGATTAAAGGCTGAGTTGTCATTGCGTATGCCAACCACGGTATAATCGAGCTCGATTCCATCTTCAGGAGTGCCTGCTTCTTCAGCAGTGGGAAAGGTGGCCATTCCTGCTATGCCATCATCACGAGCTCCTATCCATACATTTAGAAATCGTTCAGGATCCCAAGCATCAGAACCGCCCAGAGTAGAATTCTTTATGAGACTTAGATTACTCTCTGCTTCTTTTTGCCCTCCGATAAATTCAATTGCTGTCTGTATTCTGATAATACCAGGATGAGCGTTGCCATCAGGGTCTTGCTGTGCTAGACAAAATCGAATGCCGATACTACTCACATCGTCCTGAAATCGTTGAGGCACATTGATGATGTCTGGATTAAGTCTATTGAAGTCATCATTGATCACTTGGAGTTGGCTTCTCAATAGTTCATCAGAAATATTCTCTTCAGGACTGTTCCAGACCACATGAAACACTATAGGCAAGATGATCTCATTTCTGGTCATAGCCGATCCGGCATGAACCACTTCATGATCGATCCCAATAGGCGCAATAATACCACATCTGTACATAGGCTGGGCTATACATAGCTGTATCATCATGATGCACCCTATCCATATGCTCAGTCTCAGTAGCAATATTTCAATTGTAGTCTTGAAAATACTAAAAAATGAAAGGAGACAATTATATGTAATCAGAATGTAGGATGAATACATATCAATTTGATCATATATATAAATTATTTATATCATATTTGCGGCGACAACCGTGAGAATGAAGCAGTATCATGACCTCCTAAGGCATATTCTGGACAATGGCACATCTAAAGGTGATAGGACTGGCACAGGGACTATCAGCTGCTTTGGCTACCAGATGAGATTTGATCTGCAGCAGGGTTTCCCACTACTCACCACTAAGAAATTACACCTCCGATCTATTATCCATGAGCTACTATGGTTCATCAAGGGAGATACTAATGTCAAGTATCTACAGGATAACAAGGTCAAGATATGGGATGAGTGGGCGAGAGCCGATGGTGATCTTGGGCCGGTTTATGGGAAACAGTGGCGTCGATGGGAAACGACGGATGGTAGAGTGATTGATCAACTTGATCAGGTTATTGACATGATTAAGAATAATCCGAACTCTCGCAGGATTATAGTGAGCGCTTGGAATGTGGGAGAGTTAGGTGATATGGCATTGATGCCTTGTCATTGCCTATTTCAATTCTATGTGGCAGACGGTAAGTTGTCTTGTCAATTGTATCAGCGATCTGCCGATACATTCTTAGGAGTGCCATTTAATATTGCCTCTTATGCGCTACTTACGATGATGATTGCACAGGTATGTGATCTGAAGTATGGTGAGTTCGTGCATTCATTTGGTGATGTGCACCTATATAACAATCATTTAGATCAGGCTCGCTTGCAGTTAACTCGTGAGTCACGAAAATTACCTCGGATGGAAATCAATCCTGAAGTGCGATCTATAGGAGAATTCAAGTACGAAGACTTTAAGTTAGTTAATTACGATCCTCATCCGCATATCAAAGCGGCCGTGTCGGTATAAATTATTTGTATTGAGTCTGAATAAAAATGGTCAATCGTGGATGTTGTAATAAATAGGGTTCGAGGGTTAATTTTGCGGCAAAATTCAGATCAAAAAGCCTCCTAACGGGTAGAAAAAGATATAAAATGATCCTAAAAAATTTAAAGGTCGGTTTAATCGGATGTTTCTTGCTCTGTTTCCAGTTGACATGGGCACAGCCATCTGCTGATGCAGGTAAGACACTCTTTAAGAATTACTGTGCCACGTGTCATGCGAAGAACATGGTGACGCCCAGCACCGGACCTGCTTTGGCAGGAACAGAAGAGCGCTGGGCTGACTATCCTAGAGAAGATTTATATGGATGGGTCAGAAACAGTCAGGCCATGATCAAGGCAGGTCAGCCGCGAGCGGTTGAACTATGGGCTGAATATGGACCATCTGTGATGACGCCTTGGCCGAATCTTACTGATGAAGATGTGGAATCCATCTTATTACATGTTGATGCGGTAGTTAATGCCGCTCCTGTAGAATCAGGAGGTGGTGATGTTGTAAGTGGATCAGGACAAGGTGGCGGGAGTTATACGTGGTTATACTGGATACTATTCGGTGCATTAGGGGCATTGGCCTTAATCTTAATGAACTATATCAGTGGGCTAAACAAGCTCGTTGCTGCTAAAGGCAATGAAGTTTTTGTTGAAAAGCCACTATTAAGAAGAATATTCTCTAAGCCTGTAGTGAGCCTCTTAATCTTAGGGGCCGTAATCTTCGGAGGTTACAACACTGTAACTAATGCCATACACTTAGGTAGGCAGCAAGGCTATGAGCCAGATCAACCGATCAACTTCTCTCATGCCATACATGCCGGAGAGAATGGCATTGACTGTCAATACTGTCACGATGGGGCGAGACGCTCGAAGCATGCTGTAATTCCAGCGACTAATACCTGTATGAACTGCCATAGTGCTATTAAGAATGGTAGCAACTTCGGAACAGAAGAGTTGACTAAGATCTATGCCTCAGTAGGATATGATCCTTCTAACAATACATACATCAAGGACTACGACAAGTTATCTCAAGAGGATGTCCAAGAGATCTATACCAAATGGATCACAGATCAATATTTGGTCGATAACAGCTTGGACAAGCTGGACAGAAAAGGAACCAAAGAGGTAGCTCGTCAGGTGGAAGGATTGTTTAGTTCACTGACTAATGATCAGAAGGAAGACATTCAAGGACCTATAGAATGGGTAAGAATTCACAATCTACCTGATCATGTATACTTCAACCACTCGCAGCATGTCGTGGCTGGAGAAGTAGAATGTCAGACTTGTCATGGCAAGGTAGAGGAGATGGATGTGGTATCGCAGTATGCTCCGTTGAGCATGGGCTGGTGTATCAATTGCCACAGAGAGACAGAGGTGAACTTCGAAGGCAATGAGTATTATGCTAATTATGAGCTCTATCATGAGCAGTTAGCATCAGGAGAGAAAGAAAAAATAACAGTGGAAGATATCGGTGGATTGGAATGTCAAAAGTGCCACTATTAACAATCATCTATCAGAGTAGATCATGAGTATGAAACAAGAGTTCGGTGATATTTGGGTAGGAGAGAAAGACTTGAATAGAGATGAAGACTTTATCAAGAGCGCCCAGAATGAGATTCAAAATCCATCTTTAGTCGAAAGCCTCGGCGAATCTGAGGCGGTACAGGATCTTGGAGGTAACAGAAGGGACTTCCTCAAAATGTTGGGATTTGGCGTCGGTGCTGCTACAGTAGCAGCGGGATGTGATATTCCAGTGAAGAGAGCGATTCCTTATGTAATCAAGCCAGAAGAAATCGTACCAGGCGTCGCTACCTATTATGCTTCGACATATGTGAGCTGTGGCGAGTCTTGCCCTGTGCTTGTGAAGACAAGAGAAGGTAGACCCATAAAAGTAGAAGGTAACGATATGTCTCCGATTACTCACGGAGGTACTTCTGCACGAGTGCAAGCATCTGTACTGAGCTTGTACGATACGAATAGATTGAAGAATCCTACGATAGGGGGCGAAGCAGTCTCATGGGATGACCTGGATAACAAGATGGAGAGCGCACTGAGCTCATCACGAGGCATCAGAATCGTCTCGCACACCATATTGAGCCCTACAGCTCGTCGTGCCATGGCAGCTTTTACGGCTAAATATGGCAATGTACAACTTGTAGAATATGATCCAGTATCATCTGCAGCCATACTCGAAGCCAATGAGCAATCATTTGGAGACCGTGTGATTCCTAATTATCACTTCGATAAAGCTGATCTTATTGTAAGTTTTAATGCTGATTTCCTCGGGACGTGGATATCTCCAATAGAGTTTGCACATGATTATGCTAAGAATAGAGTAGTAGATGACGTGCATCACGCACAGATGTCTAAGCATGTTCAAATAGAGTCTCAGATGTCCATGACAGGCTCCAATGCAGACAATAGAATATTAGTAAAGCCATCTCATCAGGGAGAAGCTATCAAGTACCTCTATGGAAAAGTAACCGGTACAAATGCTGGCTCAAGTGGGTTGGACGCAGGAGTTAAGAAGTCATTAGATGGATTAGCCGCTCAACTCAGCAGTCATGCTGGCAAGTCTCTGGTGGTTAGTGCAAGCAATAATACTGCCGAGCAACTATTGATTAATGCGATTAACAGCGCCATAGGTAGTTATGGCTCAACGATCTCATTTAGCAATGCATCATTGCAGCGTCAAGGAGATGAAAAAGGACTCGTTAGACTTGTCCAAGATATTAAGAGTGGCGCAGTAGATGCGGTGATCTTCAATAACTGTAATCCAGTATTTGAATATTCATTCTTAGGAGGACTTGCCGAAGCAATTGATGGTGTTAAAACGTCAATAGCATTATCCTATGATATCAATGATACGACATCGCTATGCGATGCAGTAGCGCCAGTTCATCACTACTTAGAGAGTTGGGGGGATATAGAGGCTAAGCGAGGTCAGGTCAGTGTAATTCAGCCTACAATTAGTCCACTATTTGATACTCGACAAGGAGAATTGTCACTATTGACATGGGCAGATGCTGCGCCTCAAGGAGATCAGCCGTACTATGAGTACTTGAAGTCTTCATGGCAAGCGTCATTCTTTGGAGCCCAATCTAATTATTTAAGCTTTACGAGCTTTTGGGATCAATCCTTAAGTGATGGAGTGTTCTCATATGGAGGAGGGAGTACTGCTGGCGAATTCAGCTTTGACGGCGGTGCGGCGATCAGAAGCATCGGAAAGGCTTCAAGTAGTGAAATAGAGATATCATTTACTGAACCGATAACTATCGGTAATGGTACACATGCTAATAATCCCTGGCTTCATGAGATGCCAGATCCAGTAACGAGATGTGCTTGGGGTAATTACCTAGCAGTACCTGTAGGGTTTGACGGTGTTAAGAAGTTTAATGGATTTAATGGCCTTAAAGATGGAGACCTTGCTAAGTTGACCATTGGCGATGCCACTTATACATTGCCTGTGGTACAGCAGTTTGGTCAGATGCCTGGGACTGTATCGGTTGCTTTAGGTCATGGCCGTGATAAGGTTGGTGGCGCTGGCAAGAATATCGGCGTGAATGTCAATGGCTCTATCGGAGTTGTCGGTGGCCGTGCAACATACTTCGCCCCTAATGTATCTGTCTCTAAGAAAGTAGGAAAAGAACAATGGTATAGCAGTGTACAGTATCACCACACTATGGGTGTTACTGCCGACAATAAAAAAGGAGAAGAGATCAATGCTGATGAGGCGGCTTTAGCCCCAGGATATGGCAACATATTCGCGGGTTATCAAGGATCACTCGTTGGGAGATCGATTATCAGAAAGGCTCATGTTGATGATCTCGAGCATGCCGTAGAAGAGTTGATTCACGAGCGAGAACATCATCAAGGACTTAACGCAGAAACGCTCTATCCATATGATGAGTATCGCAAAGACAAGTATGAAGTAGGTCACCACTGGGGACTGCACGTTGATCTGAATGCTTGTACGGGCTGTGGCGCATGTACGATTGCCTGTATGGCCGAGAATAATATTCCAGTAGTAGGTAAGAAGCAAGTAGCTCGTCATCAAGAGATGGCGTGGTTGCGTATAGATAGATACTACTATGGTGATGTAACCAATCCTAATGTGGTCTATCAGCCGATGATGTGTCAGCACTGTGATAATGCACCTTGTGAGAATGTATGTCCGGTGAATGCGACAAACCACAGTAGCGAGGGGCTTAATCAGATGACTTATAACAGATGTATCGGTACGAGATATTGTGCCAACAACTGTCCATATAAGGTGAGGCGGTTCAACTGGTTGGATTATACAACTGCGGATTTGTTCCCAGCTAATCAGGTGAAAATGAATGAGGAAGAGATTCCTTATGGCGCTGATAACTTGACCAGAATGGTGCTTAACCCTGATGTAACGGTAAGATCAAGAGGAGTCATCGAGAAATGTAGCTTCTGTGTTCAGAAGATTCAAGAAGGCAAGTTAACGGCCAAAGTAGAAGGAAGACAACTGAAAGATGGAGACATTAAGTCTGCATGTCAGATGGCTTGTCCTACAGGAGCTTTAACTTTTGGAGATACTAACATGAAGTCAGGAGATTTCCATGATAAGTTGGAGTCACCATTGAATATGATTGTTTTAGAAGAAATTAATGTGAAGTCCTCTGTGACATACACCATGAAGGTGAATAACAGAGACGAATCATTAGAATTATCTTAAAAAATATAGAGTTGAACCTATGAGTGCAACAGTTAGTCCATTAAGAGAACCATTAGTACAAGGTAACAAGTCGTACCACGACATTACCGAAGACATAATCGGCCCAACGGAGCGAGCTCCGGGCGCTGCCTGGTTGACCATATTTGGAATATCAGCGCTACTAGCTGGAGTTATGGTGTTCTGTATTGTATGGACCATCTGGCACGGTATAGGTACCTGGGACTTGAACAGAACCGTCGGATGGGGTTGGGATATTACCAACTTCGTATGGTGGATCGGTATCGGACACGCAGGAACATTGATCTCGGCAATCCTTCTACTCTTTAGGCAGAAGTGGCGTACCGGGGTTAACAGAGCAGCAGAGGCGATGACCATATTCGCCGTGATGTGTGCGGGACTTTACCCGCTGATTCACATGGGACGGATCTGGTTAGCCATATTCATATTTCCATATCCTAATACACGTGGTTCACTATGGCCTAACTTTAACTCTCCGCTCCTTTGGGATGTATTTGCGATTAGTACCTATTTCACCGTATCTATATTATTCTGGTATACAGGTTTAGTTCCTGATTTTGCCACCATGCGTGATAGAGCATCAGGAATACGTAAGCGTATTTATGGCTTCTTAAGCTTTGGTTGGACAGGATCTGCTAAGCATTGGCAGCGTTGGGAGGCACTGTCATTAGTGTTAGCTGGATTAGCGACACCATTAGTACTTTCGGTACATACCATTGTAAGTTTTGATTTCGCGACTTCAGTAATTCCAGGATGGCATACTACGATCTTCCCACCATATTTCGTGGCAGGGGCGGTATTCTCTGGATTTGCCATGGTGCAGACGTTGATGTTGATTACTAGGAAGCTCTTGAATCTTCAGAACTATATCACGATCGGGCATATTGAATCCATGAATAAGGTAATCTTGGTAACTGGAACGATAGTAGGGGTAGCCTATTTAACAGAGCTATTCATCGCTTGGTACTCAGGATATATCTATGAGCAGTTTGCTTTCTTCAATAGAGCTGTTGGTCCATATTACTGGTCATATTTTGGTATGATGTTCTGTAATGTGGTATCGCCGCAGTTGTTCTGGTCAGGGAAATTAAGGAGAAACATCTGGGTAACATTCTTCATGTCGATATTCATCAATATCGGTATGTGGTTTGAGCGATTTGTCATTATTGCAACTACGCTGGCAAGAGATTATTTACCGTCAAGTTGGTCTTACTATGTGCCGACTTGGGTTGAGATCGGAATCTTCGTTGGCTCATTGGGATTCTTTGGAGTATTGTACTTACTCTTTACCAGAGTAGCGCCAGTGGTTGCGGTAGCGGAGATTAAATCAATATTGAAGTCTTCGGGAGATCAATACTTAGCAGGTCATACTAAACATCACGACGGAATTATAGACGATTACCAAGAGGCAGAAGCTCAAGGTAAGATATACGATACTCATCATCACGCTCATTCAGAACACCATTAATTATGAACAAGAGTAGAGAAGTAATATTTGGACTATACGACGATGAGGAGGACTTGATGGATGCCATCAAGATCGCTAACAAAGATCATCTCGATATATACGATGTGTACACACCATTTCCTGTACACGGACTTGATCCGATATTAGGATTAGAGGAATCCCGATTGCATATCGCTGGATTTATCTATGGTGCTATTGGTACATTAACAGCATTCCTCGGGATGACTTGGATATTTACACAGGATTGGCCAATCATTTTTGGTGGTAAACCGTATTGGTCTGTTCCTGCATTCATTCCGATCACATTTGAGTTGACAGTATTGTTTGCTTCGATTGGAATGGTGGTCACTTTTTATACCGTATGTGGACTTGGCCCAGGTGTGCAGAATCCAATTCTACACAATCGGATCACTGATGATAAGTTTTGTATTGCTTTTGATACACACGATATCTCAAGCGCAGATGCAGAGAGTTTCTTGAAGGCTACTGGTGCAACCGAAATCTCAAATAAAATTATCTAAGAGAAGAAGATCATGAAGAATATAAAATATATCGTTCTATACTTCTCTTTGGTGCTGCTCTTTGCGTGTCAGCAACCAGGAAAGAATAGTACAGGTAGTGAGTATATGCCAGACATGGGACATAGTATAGCCTACGAAGCAAACTACTATAACTACTACTATCACAATACATGGGGTTCAGAGGACGATTACTATAAGATGGTTACTCCCAAGCTCCCAGTGGCAGGCACAGTACCACGGAGAACGACTAACGGTGATCCAGTATACCACTACGGAAACTCCGAAGAGGAGCGTGCTCGTGCCATGGCTGAAATAATTAATAATCCTTATCCAATTACCGATGCGGGTTTAGCAGCAGCCAAGCCATTGTATGATATATATTGTGGGATATGCCATGGTGAGAAAGGAGATGGTGCAGGATACCTTGTAAGAGATGACAGCCCATATCCAGTACAGCCCGCTAATTTTCTTTTAGAAGAGTTTCTCAATGCTTCCAATGGGCGCTACTACCACACCATCATGCAAGGTAGAAACCTTATGGGGGCATATGCGGACAAGCTCTCTTATGAAGAGAGGTGGCAAGTGATACATTATATCAGATCGCTCCAAGCTAAAGAATTGAAATTAGCGTATAACGAGCAGATTAATACGCTTAATAATATTGAAGTGCCAGCAGCAACAATAGTAGATGCCATGGCAAAAGAAGATATGTCTCATCATGGATCTGAAGATCATCATGAGGCGGATGGACATCATGTAACCGATGATCACGATCATTCACACTAAAGATTATTAGACATGCAGATGACAACATATACAGTATCTAATAAGCAAAGAAACCTACTCCTGGCCGGGATAGTGGTTGGAGTGGTGAGCATGGTGCTTACTTGGATCGGGGATGATGCGCTTCACACTCGATTTTGGACGAACTTCTTACACAATTCCGTATTCTTTACGGGAATTTCACTGATGGCGGTGTTCTTTTATTCAGTATGTACTACTGCTTGGGGAGGATGGTTCATCGTGTTTAAGCGAGTGTGGGAATCGATGAGTATGTTCCTGATTGTTGGACTCGGTTTGATGGCCTTATTGGCCATAGGAACTGTGTTCGATATGCATCACTTGTATCATTGGGCCGATAGCGCCTCAGTCGAGGGTGATAAAATCTTGCAACATAAGTCAAGCTTCCTAAATAATTTTTGGTATATCGTCAGTGTAATTATTGTAGCAGTATGGTTCTTCTTCGCCTACAAGATAAGACAGACCTCAATCAGCGAGGATGACAATAGAGACAAAGATTATAACAAGCACTTTAAGAATAGATTTTGGACAGCAACCTTCCTGCCTATTGCAGGATTTTCATTGTGTCTTGTAATCTGGCAGTGGGTCATGTCGATCGATGCGCACTGGTATAGTACGATGTTCGCATGGTACTCTGGTGCGAGTTTATTCGTATCGATGATCGCCATGACGATCTTGATATTGATCTTCTTAAAGTCAAAGGGATACTATCCTAACGTTAGTTTAGAGCACTTTCATGATTTGGGTAAGTTCATGTTTGCTTTCAGCATATTTTGGACCTATCTATGGTTCTCGCAGTACATGTTGATATGGTATGCTAATGTTGGGGAAGAAACGGTTTACTTCAAAACGAGACAGGATCATTATCCAGTTTTATTTTATGCGAATCTTGTCATCAACTTCATATTGCCATTTTTCATCTTGATGAGAAATGATACTAAGAGGAAGTTCGGTACGCTCATTTTCGTAGGTCTACTGATCATCTTTGGACACTGGTTAGATTTCTTCTTGATGATCAAGCCGGGAGCATTACATACGGCTCACGAAGTAATAGGTCATGGACATGATCACGGACATGGAGCAGATCAAGGTGACCACGGAGGTCATGCTGCTACATTAATAAAGGATGCGACAGATCATGCAGGCGATGCGGCACATGGGGTTGCTGAGGCAGGCCATCATGCAGCATCTACATTTGAAATTGGATTCTCCTTACCGGGATTTCTCGAGATAGGAACAATGATAGGTTTCTTATGTGCCTTCTTATACTTCTTCTATGAGACATTAGGGAAGTCTAAACTCGTACCTAAGAATGATCCTTATTTATCAGAAAGTTTACACCACCACACATAAAAATTTAATATGATCGGTCTATTAATAGTCGGAATAATATTACTCTTTGCGGTCGTTGTAGTTCAGATCGGTAGAGTCTCCGATCTTACCTCTAAGATTAGAGGAGAGGAGGCAACCAATCAGAAAATAACCAATAGACAGGCGGTCTGGGGACTTGTATTTTGTGCAGGATTTTTAATATTCTGCGTGGTTTCCGCTATCTATTATAAAGATGACATGCTGGGTTATGGACCTTGGGTTTCAGCCTCTGAGCACGGTGGTCAGATAGATAGTTTATTTAACCAGACACTGTTTTTTACAGGCATCGTTTTCGTCTTGACGCATATTGCTCTATTCTGGTTCACTTATAAATATCGTCGTAAGGAGGGAAGAGTAGGTGTGTTTTTCTCGCATAGTAACAGGTTAGAGATCATTTGGACTGTCTTGCCAGCAGTAGTCATGGTATTTCTTGTGACTAATGGCTTGATAGTTTGGAATGAGGTAATGCCAGATGTAGATCCTACGGAGGATGTGCTTGAGTTTGAAGCTACAGGTTCGCAGTTTCAATGGGAGCTTAGATACCCAGGAACTGACGGTAAACTTGGAACTAGAAATTTCAGACTCATTGATTTAGCTAGTAATCCCTTAGGCCAAGATTGGTCTGATACCAAAAATTTAGATGATTTCCATCCAACTGAGGTTTATCTACCTGTGAATAAGAAGGTGAGAGTAAGAATTACCGCAAAAGATGTATTGCATAATTTTTATCTGCCGCACTTTCGATTGAAGATGGATGCCATACCTGGTCTACCGACGTATTTCATCTTTACGCCAACTATAACGACAGAAGAATATCGGGAGCGTCTAAGCGAATACCCAGAGTGGCAAGTACCTGCGGATCCAGAGGATCCAAATGGTCCACAACGCTGGGAAGCATTTGATTATGAGCTGGCATGTGCAGAGTTATGTGGAAAAAATCATTACTCGATGAGGAGGGTGGTTAAGATAGTTACTCAAGAAGAGTACGATTCATGGGCAGCAAGCCAAACCAGTTACTTCGCACAATCTGTAAGAAATACTGATGCTGATCCATACATAGGGCAATTATTACCATACGAAGCAAAGGCTAGAGCCACAGAGCTTCTAGCGGATATTGAGTCAGCACTGATTGAAGATGATCCTTCTTCAGTGACAATCAATCTGACCAATGTCTTTTTCAATGTTGGTTCAGCGGCCTTAAAGGATGATTCTAAATATGAACTTGACAACATTGCCAAGATTATGAGAGATTATAATGATATAGCTGTGGAGATTTCTGGCCATACAGATAATACTGGTGATGCTAACGCCAACGTAGTATTGTCTCAGAGCAGATCGGAAACAGTAACTAATTACTTGGTAACTAAAGGAATAAGTTCCGATAGATTACGATCGGTGGGATATGGTCAAACACAACCAACTGACACTAACGACACTGTAGAAGGGCGACAAAATAATCGCCGAATTGAAATGAAAATTATTTCTCAAAATCTCTAAAAATCTACCAATGTCAGAGGTAACTACATTTAATGAGGAAGTACTAATTGAGGAGCAAGGGTATGATGATCATTTTCATGAGCATCATCATGAGGACAAGTATAAGTCCAGCTTCATATTCAAATATATATTCAGTCTAGATCACAAGATTATTGCTCGTCAATTCCTATTCACAGGGATGTTTTGGGCTATAATTGGTGCTGGGATGTCAATCATATTCAGATTGCAACTTGGATTCCCAGATGAGAGTTTGGCGTGGTTAAAGCCTATGTTAGGTCGATGGATCATGATGAATGATGAAACAGGTATTGGAACCTTAGATCCTCAATTCTACTATGCATTGGTGACGATGCACGGTACAATCATCGTGTTCTTCGTATTGACGGCAGGGCTAAGTGGTACGTTTAGTAACCTCTTGATTCCATTACAATTAGGAGCAAGAGATATGGCATCACCACTGCTCAATATGATGTCATACTGGTTCTTCTTTACGGCTGGAGTAGTAATGTTCTTCTCATTGTTCTTGTCTACGGGACCATTCTCAGGTGGTTGGGTAGCGTATCCTCCATTGAGTGCGTTAGAACAAGCCTCTTCGGGATCGGGAGCCGGGATGACACTTTGGTTAGTAAGTTTAACCTTATTCGTAGTGTCTGTACTCCTTGGTGGAATCAACTATATCACAACAGTACTTAACCTTAGAACAAAAGGTATGAGCCTGTGGAGAATGCCATTGACGATTTGGGCATTTTTCGTAACGGCTATTATTGGTCTATTATCATTTCCAGTATTAGTATCAGGATTCTTCCTTTTGATGGCTGACAGATCATTAGGAACAAGCTTTTATTTAAGTGAAATTTTCATCAACGGGCAAGCTCTCGATTATGTGGGAGGAAGTCCTGTATTATATCAGCACTTATTCTGGTTCTTAGGACACCCAGAGGTATATATTATTATACTTCCTGCAATGGGAATTGTGTCTGAGGTACTATCCGTGCATGCCAGAAAGCCAATCTTTGGATATAAGGCGATGGTGTATTCGATCTTAGCGATTGCATTCCTATCGTTTATCGTTTGGGCTCACCACATGTTCATGTCTGGTGTTAATCCATTCTTGTCTAACTTCTTCGTAATCTTTACACTGATCATTGCGGTACCGTCTGCGGTTAAAGTGTTCAACTGGATTACAACCCTCTGGGGAGGTAATATAAGGCTCAATAGTCCGATGCTATTTGCTATTGGGTTCGTGTCGATGTTTATCTCAGGAGGACTGACAGGTATCTTCTTAGGAAACTCAGCGATCGATATACAACTACATGATACTTACTTCGTAGTGGCACACTTCCATATCGTGATGGGAGTTGCAGCATTCTTTGGAATGTTTGCTGGCGTATATCACTGGTTCCCACGGATGTTCGGGACTTTTATGAATGAGACCTTAGGACGTATCCATTTTTGGATGACGATGATAGGGGCCTATGCGATTTTCTGGCCTATGCATTACCTCGGTATGGCAGGGGTGCCA
The DNA here is from genome assembly GCA_964522505.1 of uncultured Saprospiraceae bacterium. Lineage (GTDB taxonomy): Bacteria > Bacteroidota > Bacteroidia > Chitinophagales > Saprospiraceae > GYS-P2D. The sequence continues at coordinate 8,484 of CAZFWJ010000023.1, read as the reverse complement.
AGAAGATATTACAGATTTGATAGCTTCGATGCCTTTGGACAGTTTACGCAGATGAATGAGTTCATAACGATTGCGGCAATTGTGACATTTTCTGCTCAGATATTGTTCGTAATCAACTTCATCTGGTCTATTAAGAACGGTAAGAAGATGACCACTAAGAATCCTTGGCTGGCGACAACTCTCGAGTGGACTACGCCTATTAAAGCAGGTCACGGTAACTGGCCAGGAAAAATACCTACAGTACACAGATGGGCTTATGACTATGGTAAGGATGGTAAAGACTTCATACCACAGATTATGCCACTATCAGATAAAGAAAAAGCAGAAGACGCCCACTAAGGGTATACTCATATTGATTACTCGTGGAGAACACACCTAAGACATATCATACAGCTTTGATGACCGAGTCAACAGACTTGCAGCGGTTTAGCTTTTGGACTGACTTTGGCTTATTAGTCAAGTTTAGACTGTCCATGTTGGTGGTGCTTACTTCGTTGGGAGCGTTTTACATTTCTTCGGGACTCAATATGAGCCTGGTACAAGTAATAGTCTTGGGTTTAGGAGGGTTCTTAATAACTGCGGCAAGTAATATCATTAATCAGGTTCTTGAGAAAGACTTTGATGCCATGATGAATCGGACTAACAGAAGACCGCTGGTCCAAAAGAAGTTATCTGTCTCGACAGCAGTCTTAATGGCAGGCTTGTTCTGCTTGAGTGGGATTACACTCCTAGCACTATTTAACCCTATTACTTCATTCTTTGGGATGTTTGCCTTTGTACTATATGCTTTTGTCTATACACCGCTAAAGAGGTATTCGAGAGTGGCAGTGTTCGTAGGAGCGATAGCGGGAGCGATGCCGATGCTTATCGGTAGTGTCGCATTTTTTGGAGGATTAACTGAGTTAGGCATTTGTTTGTTTTTGATTCAGTTAGCATGGCAGTTTCCTCACTTCTGGTCGATTGCTTTCCTCTCATTTGAGGATTATGATAGGGCAGGATTCAACTTTATCCCTAAAAATGAGGAAGATCAGATAGACAGAAACGTTGCTACTTCTTCGATAGTCTATGCAATAGCCTTACTCGCGATCACGGCATATATGTTCATGGCTAGTGTCATTGGACTATTTGGACTCGTCACGCTCTTACTCGTGTGTGGGAGTTATCTGGTATACAGTGTTCAGTTTTACAGACTATATGATGTGGGATCAGCTAAGAAGCTCATGTTGAGTTCTTTTGCTTTCATCCCTATGGTATTGATCATCTTAATAATAGATTTACTCTTTTAGTGATGAATACAGCTTATTACCATACGAACAGTAAGATCCACCCACTGAAATTTGGGATGTGGATTGCCATGGCAAGTATTGCCATGATGTTTACAGGATTTACGAGTGCTTATGTAGTGCGTCAAGCTGCTGGCAATTGGCTCGAGTTCGGTTTGCCCAATATATTCTTTGTAAGTACGGTTACACTCTTGTTATCGAGTGTATGTATGCATGCCTCTTACAGGGCTTTTATTAAGGAGAAGGTGGCTGTTTATAAGCCTTTGCTTGTTCTCAGTGCGGTCTTAGGTATTGGCTTTATCGTGTTACAGTATCAAGGATGGCAAACATTATTTTCTATCGGCGTGGACTTAAAAGGGAATCCTGCGGGATCATTCCTATATGTCATCACTGCCGTACATATCATGCATGTCATAGGAGGAATCATTGCTTTATTGATCGGAATCCTTAACGCTTACACATTGAAGTTTAAGGTAACTCCGAAGCGAAAAATAAATTTTGAATTATTACTACACTACTGGCATTTCGTGGATTTGCTCTGGGTGTACTTATTATTATTCTTATACTTAAGTAGATAATTATCATGGCAGATACTCTAACTCATACTGCAGTAGATCATCATGAAGAAGCGAGTTGGGATGGTGCATCTCAACCGTTTAAGGCCAGTTATGGCAAGTTGATGATGTGGTATTTCTTATTGTCGGATGCATTTACATTCTCAGGATTTTTGATTGCCTATGGCACATTAAGAGTAAGTAGTCCATCTTGGCCAGTACCAGATTTTGTCTTTAGTACGTTTCCTGGTGGTATACATCATGCACCACTGTTGTTTGTAACATTGATGACGTTTATCCTATTAGCCAGTTCATTTACCATGGTGAGGGCAGTACAGGAAGGACATCAAGAAAATAAAAATGGAGTAGTCTTTTGGATGATCTTAACCATAATCGGTGGGGCGGCATTTTTAGGTTGTCAAGCTTGGGAGTGGAACAATCTAATCTTTGAGGAATCTGTATCATATCATACTAATCCATTTGGTACTCACACCGAGCATGGACGATATCTTGAGGGAGACGGCCATGATATCTCAGCAGGCGATACATTCGTCCCAGGGGATTCTTATTTAGTACATAATCACGAAGGAGAATGGCATAATTTACCATATGAGGTATTAGATGCCCAAGGTAATCCAATCTTAAATGATCTTGGAGCTCCCGTAAAAAGCCAACAGGCCTTTGGTCCTAAAGCATTTGGAGCATTGTTCTTTTGTATTACTGGATTCCACGGATTCCACGTGTTCTCCGGTGTGGCATTTTTATTAATCATCTGTATTAATGCCGCTTCGGGACTATATGTTGACCGAAAGAACGGCTACGAGATGGTAGAAAAAATTGGGCTCTATTGGCACTTTGTCGATCTGGTATGGGTCTTTGTATTCTTAGTTTTTTACCTCATCTGATCTAATTAAACCTAAAGAAATAAGCGTTATGGCTCACGATTACGAATCATCGAAAAAGACGGCGTATAAAATCATATCTATATTAGCTGTGATCACGGTAGGAGAGGTGGGTTTTGCCTTGATAGGTAAAGGCTACATCTTTGATGGCGTACATGTTCCTCTTGTCGCCATGGGTGGGGTTATGATTATACTTAGTATAGTCAAAGCTTACCTAATTGTGTATGAATTTATGCACATGAAGTATGAGATTCCTGGATTAGTAAAGTCGGTTTTACTTCCAATGTTTCTATTAGTATGGGCGATTATCGCATTCCTGTATGAGGGTACTGCATGGAAGGGCAATAGAACTACGATTGAAAAAAGAAATCAGTTAGAAGTTGACGATTTATCTGGACAATCTGGTATGATCTACGAGATGAACGAAACAGATATCACGTTCTAAACTTCTGCACTCATGCGACATTGTCTATATAGAATGGTATCAATGGATAAATGTCAAATCTCATGATGAAATATGTTGCGGGTATAGCAGTAGTATTGATGCTCATTGGTGCCCCGATGGGTTCCTATTTTTATTTGAAGAATGGCCTAAAATATAGGCTGGAATCTCAAAATCAGCTCCAAGCAAAGACGGTGTCTACCACGGTTAGTGATGACATTGAAACGGTGAGAACCCCAAAGACAGCCGCGCTCATCCACACATCACATGACAATAGAGCAGCTGATATAAAGTTGCTTGATCAAATCGATGAACGCATTGTGGATCGTGATCACTTTGAGATAATAAGTATGTCAGATCCATTTGAGTCGGAACGGACTTTGGACATTAGATTCTTATCTGATTCGTCACTATTCCAAAGTTATGATCAGCGGTTTATATTAGTAGATTCTGCGGGTGTGGTTCGCAATACCTATACTGCTGATGAAGACATCTCGAAAGAGCTCATCAGACACCTGGCAGTGGTCATTCCATTACCAAAGCACAGAGATATTAGATTACGCCGAGAACTAGAGAAATAACAGCTTATGGATATCCTGCCACCGAATAAGCCCTTAGAAAAGAAGCTGAATAGATTAAGCTGGATTGTATCTATTGCCGTATTTCTTGTGGTCGTGATGATGCGGCGCATTAAGATCGATACGGATATAGACTTTACTTTTCTCCCGCCCTTGTATTCAGCGCTTAACGGAATTACAGCAGTTCTACTGATTATTGCTTTAATGTATATCAAGCGAGGTATGGCACAACAGCATCGTAAGGTGATGACGGCGGCGTTAGTTACCTCTGTGCTGTTCCTGATCTGTTATGTGATTTATCATATCACCACCCCAGAGACTAAATTTTGCCAAGAGGGGACAATCAGATATGTATATTTCGCATTGTTAATTAGCCACATCGTTTTGGCTGCAGTGATATTACCATTTATCCTATTTACTTATATCAGAGCATTTACTAATCAGTTTCAACGTCATAAAGCAATAGCCCGATGGGTATTCCCGCTATGGCTTTATGTTGCAGCATCAGGGCCTATCATATATCTCATGCTTCGACCTTGCTACTGAATCACTTGATCATTACCTTTATAAGATGAGATTAAAAGTCCTAGTTATAATCGCCATTCTGTGTTTGTGTGCTATAGAGATCTATGGCCAGTGTCCGATGTGTAAAATTGCCGCTGAGTCTAATCTTGAAAATGGTGGCACGGCAGGAAAGGGGCTTAATAAAGGCATCCTCTACATGCTTTCGTTGCCATATTTGTTGATTGCATTGATTGGGTTTATTTGGTACCGCAATCGGAAAAAGGACGATGAAGAAATCGACTCGCCTTTAGTTGTTAGTCCTTCGCTCTCAGAATAAAAAAAATGTGGCCATCCAAGTCATTACTCAGATAGCCACTTAGGTTAAAACGACATTGCATAGCCGATACCTACTGAAAAGCCTTTATTGTTAATATTACTTTCAAGTATGCCAAGGGAAGTCGCATCTTCTAATGCGTGATTATACTGTGCCTCAGCAAATATTTTATTAGTGTTATCGAGTCTATAGGCGTAGCCTATACCTGCGGTTCCATAGAACACTGTACTATTCAATTGAGCAGCGGGAATTGCTGTCTCTGCTACGTTTAAGTTGATCAAGGTATTCACCTGTGATGTTATGTTACCGCTGGTTACTATTGATCCTATTACTCCTACGTGTGGATAAATCGTATTCCTTCCACTTTTGAAGTTATAGGCAACAGAGAGCGGTATATCCACACTCTTAACGCTGATACGATTATTGACGCTTACTGGAACCGCTAAACCAAATACATTTATGTCCGTGCCAACACCAAGATTAGTGCTGCGATCAGTGTAGTTTACGCCACTATGTATTGACCAAGTATCAGATATATCATACTGGCCAACAAGTCCAAATTGAGCCGTTGTCGCATAGGTATTGAGATTTCTTACGGCTTGTATTTCATCAAGAATCGACGTTCTATTAATCACCGTTCCGACTTTTAACCCAACTGAAAACTGAGCAGACAGATGTAAAGTCATAAATATTGCCGCCACCGCCAAAATGATCTTCTTTCTCATAGTATCTGTTTTTATGTAGTTACCTACCTGTTAGGAATAGTTCTACTGATCAGTATACCCTTAAGACTGAATGGACATGTTAAAAAAAGTTAATGCAGAATTAATGAAATGGTAAAGAATAGGGGAAGCTGCTTTTCTGATGGTCGGGACAAATCGAATCGAATCAAGTGTTCTTGTACTATAGACTACTACATAAATCTTGATTTTTTAAAATGACGAATTGATTTCAATTGCAGGAAAAGGGAAGCCATCACGAATGGGGTAGTAGGAACTGTAATGCAGCAGAGCTTTTAAGAATCAAAGGTTTTGGGGATTCCCCTTGCCGAAGGCTATATTAACCAAGAAGATTTAGAGCTGCCTGAGATGACTCTTCGACATCAATCAGCCACAGGTTAACCCTTCAAAACAGTGATTCCAACGTATACCCAAGCTGCAATAAACAGTAGTCCTCCAATAGGTGTAATGACTCCCAGCTTACGCAGACCCGGAGCATTGAATATCTCATGGATCGACAGAATATATAGCGATCCACTGAAGAGTATGATACCACCCAAGAATAGCTTGGCAATCAAACCAATTCGCTCAGGAGCCAGATCACGGATGATCACTATAGATATAATCGCACCTATGGCATGGATGAAATGATAGAATGTGGCAGTCTTATAGATTTCAGTGTATTTAGGAGAAATCTTATCCTCGAGGATATGAGCACCAAAAGCGCCTAAGACCACTGCAAGAGCTAGAGAAAAAAGAAAAATACCGAGATACAATCGATCTGTTGCCATAAGGATGAGTTCTTATAATGACCAATCAATAGGGCTTTGGTTTTGTTTCATCAGAAGCTCATTAGTTTTAGAAAAGTGCTTGCATCCTGAAAAGGCATTTCTGGCTAATGGTGATGGATGTGCTGCCGTTAGGATATGATGTTTAGAGCTGTCAATGAAAGATACTTTTTGTTGTGCAAATCGGCCCCACAACAGAAACACGATACCTTCTCGCTCTTGAGATATTATTCTGATGACAGCATTGGTAAATTGCTGCCAGCCTAGCGACTTATGAGACCCAGGATTCTTATGCTGGACTGTGAGCATGGCATTGAGTAAGAGGACCCCTTGCTCTGCCCACGGAGTTAGATCGCCGTGATTTGGGATGGCGACACCTGTATCCGCATGAAGCTCTTTGAATATATTGCGCAAAGACGGCGGAATGCGTACACCTTTAGGAACGGAGAAGCTAAGACCCATCGCTTCTCCTGGACCGTGATATGGATCTTGACCAATGATCACCACTTTAACCTTATCGAGCGGGGTTAGCTTAAAGGCATTAAAAATCAATCCTCCTGGAGGATAGATCAACAATCCACTATTTTTTGCTACAAATAGACGCTGTTTGATGTTGTCAAAGTAAGGCTGCTCAAATTCCGAGCTCAGCGCTTGCTTCCAACTCTCTTCTATTTTAACCCGTTCTGGTTTCATTGATCTAATCTACTCATTCTTCATCTATAGTTCAGAGCCGATTAGTATCGTGCATGTACATCGCACGGTTAGTCCGATTATTGTAGTAAAACAGAGATTATGATTACCTACCTACTTTTGATCTTGATACTACTCGGACTGGCTACGGTTTATGATCTAATGGTGAATAAGTTCAATAGGCAGCAGTAAGTATATTTAGTTGGTTATAGAGTCGATTAACTCCAGGGTCTATCATTTCTTGCGAAGAGCCTGTCGCACTCAAGTGGGTAGGGGGAGCAGCTCCGTGTAGCGCCTTAGGGCGACGAGTTTTTGCCCGCCTGCCGGCGAGGCAGGGTTACTTTTTTCGATAAAAAAGGGACAAGAAGGAATAGTTGATCGATGAACAATAATAGTTGTTCTTCACGGAATGTAATTTAACAGTCAGGGTTCTACTCGAGCTATTTATTAGAACCAAATCATTATCTAATTGTCCTTTTTCTTAGATAAAAAGAACGAAAAATCAAGCTCATAAAATAGCTCTGCAGCAAGGCGGCTCCCGCTACCCACAGTTTATGAGCACTCCACTTGCACTTTATAACCTGAACTTAAGTTTTGTCATGGGTAGTGAAAGTAGGTCAATAGCCATTTACAGCGAGATGGCCTATACACATTAGAATGTGCAAAGAATCAGACCTACCCAGCTAAATCTGGACTTTCTAACAACTTAAAGAACTGATCCATCTTTGGTGTCATAATGATTTCAGTACGTCTGTTCTCAGAACGACCAGAGAGGCTTTCATTGTCACGCTTAGGGAGATATGATGATCGCCCTGCCGCCGTAAGGCGCTCTGGTTCCACATAGTATTTCTCCTGCAACAACCGAACTATAGACGTTGCTCTTAAGACACTTAAGTCCCAGTTGTCATTAACTCGCTTGTTATTAATTGGAACATTATCAGTATGGCCTTCTACTAATATATTGAGCTGATCATGATCATTGATTACACTGGCTACCTTGGACAGCACATCGTAAGATCTTTTATTGACTATGGTAGATCCCGTATTAAACAGTAGCTTGTCCGATATAGACACATATACTGCCGATCCTTTCACTTGTATCTCAAGATCACTATCGTCGATGTCGATCAAGGAGCGTTTAAGATTCGTGACAAGTGCAAAGTTTATTGAGTCCTTCTCCTCCAGCTTATCTGTGAGATCTTGAATGTAAGCATTCTGACGACCTATATTCTCCAATGAGGCCTGTATACTCTTGGATTCAGTCTGGTTAATTACAGACATATCAGACAATCTGTCCAGGAGGCTTGTATTGCTGCCTTGCAGATGATCAATTTGATCTGTGAGTTGTCCGATCTGCGTATCCTTATTGGATATATCCAGTTGCAGTTGTTTGACTTTGGCATTTTGGCAAGCTGGCAATGATAGAACTGCCATCATCACGACTACGATTAATTTGTTCATGGTTTATATTTTGTTTCAATGTATAGCTCAAGACTCGTTAATAAAACAGAGGTTTGCCTGCATTCATTATCATGGTAAACCACTAAAATTGGGGTGTTATTATGAATCTATCGCTAATCAAGTCAGAATTTCAACAATACATCCGCCTTAGCCAAGAACGGATAGAAGTGCTATTGGAGATATCAGCGCAATATGATCGATTCGGTGAGCATTGGGACTTGAGGGCGTC
>CAZFWJ010000022.1:0-47834 GCA_964522505.1 uncultured Saprospiraceae bacterium | reverse complement strand
CTAATCTCTGTCGGAATGAATATCGACGTAAAAGCAGATCGAGTCGGGTCATACAGCTCGATGAACATAATCAAGGTACCCCGGCAAGTGCTCCAAGCAATATCGACAAAGAGCAATTCAACAATCAACTACAACGAGCCATCAATAATTTAGAGGAGAAGTATAGGCTCTGCTTTGTCCTCAGATATCAAGAAGAAAAAACGATTCCTGAAATCAGTGAATTGCTAGGCTGTCCTCAAGGAACTGTCAAATCCAGATTACACTATACACTTAAGAAATTGGCTAAACAATTAGGCCAGTTCAATCCAACACAACAACAACTGTATCATGAATAATCTTACAGATCAGATCGAACAACTCTTGTCCCAGTACAACTTCGATGAATTATCTGCGAGTCAGCAATCTCAGGTTGAAGCTGAACTCGGCGAAGAGACCTATCGCCAGATGCGTTCTGTCGTATCTGGCTCCATAGCATTATCAGATTCGGCACCTCCCCTCTCCGCAGATCTAAAGGCTCAAATCAAATCATCAAGTCAAGTGCAACAGACCACTTCGAGCACAATGAATCTCAAGCAGTTTGCTATCGGACTCTTTATAGGCGCAGTAAGCACCACCCTGCTTCTTCAGTTCTTCAACACGACACACAAACAACCCAACGAGATAAAACAAGCCATCCATACAGACACGATATATGTACATACGATAGATACGATCTATCAATCAATCCCGTCCGAACCTACCATAATTACAAAAGAGATTATCAAGTACTTAGAAACACCTAAAGATTCAGTAGTGACAGCGACCTCTTATGCTTTTGCTGATGATTCAACTAATTCATCACAACATCGCATAGTTAGCACCATTCAACAGTCTCTTGACTCAATTGTAACAATAGCCATCCAAACGCCTATCAAAAAAGGTAGGACGGTTGGAGATGAGGAAGAACTTATGAACTTGCTGTCTGGCGTGAGGGCATTCGGGATTGACGAGTGAGGGGATGACTGCCACTGAAAATTGTCGGTTACTTGTGCTTAGCCTGTCGCACTCAAGTGGGTAGTGGGAGCAGCCTTAGCAGAGCCTTAGGGCGACGAGTTTTTGCCCGCCTGTCGGCGAGGCAGGGTTACTTTTTTCGATAAAAAAGTGACAAGAACAAATGGTTAATCGATAGTCAAAACAGTTGTTGAGCAAAGAACGTAATATACACTATCAGGTTTCTGTTCAAGCTATTTATTGGCACCTAATCATTATCTATTTGTACTTTTCCTTAGATGAAAAGTACCCAAAATCAAGCTCATAAAATAGCTCTGATTACAAGGCTGCTCCCGCTACCCACAGTCTATGAGCGCCCCACTCGCTTCTTAGCAACTTAAGTTATGTCCAGGGTAAAAGGCATGACTGAGATATCTTTTAAGCTAAGAATACTCTACACCTGTCTGTGAGTACTTATGACCATACCCCTTTTTTCCCATCTTAAAAAGCCAAGCCATCCCGTTTTTTCTTCTTGCCCAACTTCATCACAACGCCCAAGTTAACGTACCTCGATCTGGTATTAAATCTCTGGTCAGACAGAGAATTGAGTCCACCAAAACGCTCGACTCCTCTGGTTTGATCCAACACATCATTTACCCGTAGTGTAATTGCAAACTTCCCTTGCTTAAACGACTTCTTGAGGGAGAGGTGCCACAAGTGAAAGCTCTGACTTTCTGCAAAAAACTCACCACTAAAAAATCGATAGTCATAGGTGCTCGACATCGACCAAGTTTCGCCTATATAAACTATCCCATCCACGAATGCGGAGTAATTGAAAAAGGACTGATTGAAATCTTCATTCGCATCGTATCTCCTATTGGTCAGGTTGAGATCTATACCAGTTGATAGATCCAACTTCTCTTTTTTACGATTTTCGACGATCAGGGATATCGAGCTATTAGTCTCATTGACAGAAGTAAGACGATCATTAATGAATGAATCATAGGTTGACCATCCTACTCTTGTTGAAGCAGTATATTTTATCTTGAGTGGTCGGATAGGAGAAGAATAGGAGAGATAAGATTGTAAGCTTGCATATGAGTCAGAATTAATAGGGCGCGAGATTCTCAAGAGACTGGGCTCAACAGTAAGTTCATTAATTACCTGATTATTGGCTATTGTAAAATTGAGGTTCGCAAAGAGATTCCTAAAATTAAATTGATCTATGGATCGAAAATTTACACCGAAACCATGTGTATAGCTTGGTACTAATTCTGGATTGCCAAGGCGTAGAAGATTGGGGTTAGTATTATCGGGAAGTGGCGCTAACTGCTCTAGGCGCGGTAGTGCAACCGATGTGCTATACTTCAGGTCTAAAGAGGCCTTTCTCGATAGATCGATATCCAGTCCAGCATGGGGCAAAATATGAGTTGATTGATTATTCAGATCTTCGATAGGGTTGGAGGCATCATCTTTGATCATACCCCGTATCTGAGAGGATTGTAATCCTATTCCAGCCTCCATCTTGAGCTTCTTGGCATTTCTTCTGATGCTCACGCTTCCATTGTGAACTGTGTTTCGCTTCACATAAGATCGACTCAACTGGTCGTTGAGTATACCTTGCTCATCAAGGATATCAAAAAACAATCTTTCAGGGGACTCCTCTTCTATTTGATACCCATATTTACCACTTAAGAATATTTTGGTTGACAATGGTTCTGTATAGGCGCTTTCTACTTTCAAACCTCTTTTCTCCAGATTATAACGCTGATCCTGGATGATATCAATTGCTGAAGTGATATTGTTAATTTGATTTTCGAGATTGCTCTTTTCATCTATAACACCATATTGATAATTTGCCGTATTGATCCAGTTCCTACCTTTCTTCTTAAATCTATTCCTGAAGATCAATCGCCCATCAACACCTAATTGTCCGTTGGCTTCGAAGAGATTGGTATTAGTGCGTCCTGTGAGCAGACCTAATTGCAGAAACTCTGTGTTGCCCATAACGGCACTGCGGTTAGAAATGGATGAGAGCGTATTCTTCCAAATGATCTGCGTATATGGATTGGGTTTATACTTCAGATTTGCTTGGAAGCGATGATTCTTATTGAGTCGTTCTGACTTGGACTGCCCCACTGTTTCAAAGCTGATATCATCAGCAAACTGACTTGCTGAGGATTGCCGCTCAAGATTGCGATCTGATAACTGATAGAAGTAGTGACTCGTGAGTGATAGCTTCTTGGAGAAATCAAAGTTAAAATTGAGTCCTGATGAAAGGTTATCGGTAATACCCTGAGGAGTTGCCCCGCCAAACTCTCCGAAATTCAGGCCAGCATCGGTGTTGGCAATGGCATTACCTATACCCCCCATAAAACCGATATACTCATTAAAGGAGAATGCCTGCTTGTTGATGTTATTTCCGCTTACTATCACGGCCGCCTGCATCTGAGGTGAGAACCGATTATAATTAAGCTTGCCATCATAGGTAGATTCAGTGCCGCCAGCTAAACCAACAGTTCCAAAACCGCCATTCTTATAATCTTCCTTGAGCTTCAGGTTGATCGTCTTCTCCTCCGCTCCATCGTCGATACCAGTAAACTCAGCTATGTCAGATTTCTTGTCAAACACCTGTACTTTCTCAACTGCCTCAGCGTCAAGGTTCTTCGTTGCGATCTGTGGATCATCACCAAAAAACTCCTTGCCATCTACTAACACGTTATTGACATCTTCGCCCATAGCCTTGATACTGCCATCTCGCTGTACTTCTACACCAGGCAGTTTCTTGAGAAGATCTTCAACGGTGGCTCCCGGCTTCGTTCTAAATGCCGCTGCATTATAACTAATCGTATCTCCTATCACTCCCATCGGAATGTGTTCAGCCTTGACAGTTACTTCTTGCAACACCTCTGTACTAGGCATTAAGCTAAATTTACCAAGTTGCCTACTCCCGTCGTCGCCAACACTGACTGGAGCCATCTGAGTGCTATAGGACACGAAGCTCAGTTGCAAGACATAGCTTCCCGTATCCACCTCATCAATGGTGAAAAGTCCATCAGAATCCGATATCGCAAAAGCCACCATCGAAGAATCTACTGGTTCCAATAATACAACCGTGGCTCCGATAAGTGCTTGTTGATGCTCATCGAGTACAGATCCCTGCACCGTATACTGCGCATGAGTCATATAGAATAAGATGAAGAACAAGAACAGAGTAAGGATATATCTCATGACAGATATGTTTAGAATAAGAGTGACTGGAATGGTCGAATGGCTCTAATAACTATAGAGATCAATTGCGGGAGTCCATAGCTTAACAAACAATATTAACCTCGAATAATAAAGGAAGCTCCTTCCTTATTATTATAGCTTCCCTGAAGCTCTTTCATTTTATCAGTAATGATCTGTTCGTACTCTGCCGAGGTGACCTTCTGACCTTTAGTTGGCATTACCAAGTGATCCGCAATGTCAAGATCTAAGTTAACGGATGTCGCCTTGATCTCGGTCTTCCCCTCGTCGATGGATACTAACAGCACAGCACCTGGAAGCTGACCATAATTACTAGGACCTATTGGTAAGGGTATCTCAGAGGTAAACCAAGCTACCACCTCTCGCTCAATTTCCTCTTCAGAATCACCCGATGAAGAGGTAACGGTCTCTGTTCGGACTGCTTTCTGACAAACAAAACCAAGATATTTTATTCGCTCATCAGTGATCTTCCATTTAGCTTTCTCGAAATCTGAAGTTATCAGAAACTCTTTGCCCATAAATCCGGTCTGCCGTAAGCTCTTTTGCATTGCGAGATCGGTATATAGTATCTCTTCAGTTAAGCTGCCAGTACTGAAGACCATCTGAATAGATCCATCATCTGACTCCATTTCAATATCCTCATTGACATGATCATCGGCGTTTTTATAAACAGAAATGTTATCGCCAAAATAGAGCGCTTTGGATGACGACATCTCGCTCGGAAGCATATCTCCTAAGTCAATGCCTTCTATTCCCCCTAACTCCAACTTAGTAACTTCGGAGAATGTAACCATACCTGATTGTTGTGCTGACATCATTAATGCAGTACATAAGATGACTCCAACAATTATCAATTTCTTTAAAGTATTCATAGCGTTTGTTGTTTGATGAATCAAATGTAGCGGCCATCAATTCCAAAGGCAGTTAACCAAGCTTTATCTAAGGTTAATTAAGGTTAATCAACTTTTACATTGTCGATAGGGACTATTGTCAAGTCACAATGCCCCTATGAGGAGCGGCTCATGACCACTAAAAAACCATATGCCACTATAAACAGAAATAGGAAAGAACTTTATTTGGCAGTGCTTCCATCGCTATGACAAGGACAACCCCAATTTTGCCCTCCCTTGGTGGGATCAATCGAACTATGCTGCATGGTAAACACCGCCCATCTGCCGTCAGAATCTGTACATCGCCCATAATAATACTTCTTGTTAATCCTTCTTAGTGCACACGCATTTGTGCCTGTCTGATCCAGTTTGTCAAACGAAAAAAACAAGGTATCATTGACCATTTGGACTACTTTGGGTTGAATATTCAATCCTCTGGGACCAAATATTTGTAGGCTTAGCAGGTCATCTGTATGATCTACCAGATACTTCAGATCAGTGCGCTTATCGGCCTGATCCATGGGACTGAAATATCCAGACCAATGTCCAGAAGGTAGTGTCTTCGTCGTGCTACATGAGGTGAGTAAGATAATAAGAAGAAGGAGCTGCCTCATTGACTGCATAGGATTGACTGGTTCAAAGAAAGATACACCAATTTTACTCGTTGGGTTCAAAGCTTTCTTTTGTTTTACTACTATTGATCTTCATATGAGTCACAGTTGAAAGCTGTCAATTCCGAGGCAGTTAACTAAACTTTGTCTAAGGTTAATTAAGGTTAATCGGCTTTATACAGAGTGGCTAAGCGCATATCTTTGACAGTGATGCAATCTAATAAAGGAAGGCCATATAGTTTCTTAGCAGGTTTAAGTCTGCTCTTCTTGATGGGCTTTCTTATTTACTGGAATGTTGATAATTATAACAGAACCAAGCAAGAGCTCAAACAAGATCTGTCTGTACAAATGGATCTGTCTATTGCCCAATATCAAGACTCTCTGATCCAGGGCATTTTCAGGCTTATAGAGATCGATTCTTCGGGTACACCCACCTTTAATGCTACTTATACATTCGCAAGAAATGGCAACATGCATGAGCTCTCTACTCAGACACACAATGTGCATGGTGTAAGTCCAAGCCAAGATGTCAAGTCAATTGAAAGCGGAATGACACAAGGCGACAGCAGCCTTACTGTGATGTATGATTCAGTAAATGATAGAAAGATCGTCGCATGGAATAAGGATATCTCTCACTTCCAAAGTAGCTTTGAAATCATAATTGACACAACTGATATTACGGGTATCAACCTTCACGATGCTAAGACCATCGATAGTCTAAGCAAGCAAATTGCCGAAATAGGGGCCTTAGATGATAGCACCAAAACTATCCTACCGAAAATCTATGCTCGTATCAACGAAATCTACATCAAGCGTTTGCAGGATGCCCAATTACCTACGGATCATATTGTAACAACTCTAGCAGAATTAGGTACTCCCGATACCCCGTCGGTAGCCATTGCCTATTCTTATGGCACCCTTACAGGTGACAGTTTACCCTATGCAGTATTTGAACAGTCTGGTTTGTATGTATTAAAGCAAAGACTGCCAAGCATAATACTAAGTATGTTGCTTTTTAGCAGTGTTGCCACATCCTTCTTTATTATTCTCAAAAACTGGAAAAATCAACTACAACTGACAGCAGTAAAAGAGGAGTTCATCTCAAATATGACACATGAACTAAAGACACCTATATCAACAGTAGGCGTAGCACTCGAAGCACTTGAAAACTTCGGAGTCATAGATGACAAAGAAAAACGAAAAGAGTATCTGGATATCTCAAAACATGAGCTGCACAGACTTAGGATCTTAGTCGATAAGGTTATTAAAATGTCAACGCTCGATCAAGATCTCGACGTCATAAATTTCGAAGATATCGATCTTAGACAAATCACTGAAGACACGATTCACTCGATGAGCCTTCTTTTCAAAAAAAGCAATGCTGTTGTTGCCTGTCAGTACAAGGGTGATGACTTCATAGTCTTAGGAAACAGGGTCCATCTAGTTAATGTGCTTTATAATATCATCGACAATGCCATTAAGTATTCTGGCGATAGTGCACAAATCAATGTGGACATCGAGGCCAGCCAACATGAAGTAACAGTCAGCATACAGGATCATGGCCCCGGAATCGATCAGGCTTATCTTCCCAAAATCTTCGATCGGTTGTTTCGAGTGCCTTCACATGACCAGCACAATGTGAAAGGTCATGGTCTCGGCCTACACTATGCTAAGACCGTTATAGAAAAACATAAAGGGACCATCACAGCATGGAGTAAAAAAGAAACAGGAACTACATTTCTCATCAAAATACCAAAGAATCTTGACTAAGATATTATACGTAGAAGATGAGCCATTCTTAGCCAAGATCGTCAAAGAAACACTTGAGTCTAAAAGTTATGAAGTTATCCTCATCTCAGATGGAGCCGCAGCAACTCGCACATTCCAAGATGGCTCCTTTGATATCTGCATCCTTGATGTTATGCTGCCTAACAAGAATGGATATGACATCGCCAAAGACATCAGACAATTCGACACGGCTATCCCTATTCTCTTCTTAACGGCCAAAGATCAGACTGCTGATGTCCTAAATGGCTTCAAAGCTGGTGGAAATGATTATATCAAGAAGCCATTTAGTATGGAAGAACTCATCGTCAGGATAGAGAACCTGTTCAAGTTGGCCCAAGTTATATCAAAGAAAACATCAGAGGAAATTAAGATAGGATACCAATACACCTTCTTCCCTAAGAGACTGGCACTAACTACAGCGCATAGCTCTAAGGATCTATCTCATCGAGAATGTCAGATCATTCAACTGCTCTGTGATAACATGAATAACATCACTAATCGCAAGGAGATATTAATCAAGGTCTGGGGTGACGACAGTTTCTATAATTCACGAAATCTCGACGTATACATCTCCAAGATTCGTGGATACTTCAAAGAAGATAGGAGCATCAAGGTCAAAACACTCAAAGGTGTCGGCTATCAATTTATCATCGGGCACTAAAACCTTGGTAGACTTTGTTAGTCTGTAGATCTATTATAGATGTCCAATATCGAGACCTCAATTAATAGTTTCCTCGTACATTGGCAATGCATGAAAATGACAAAATACAGCATCACACGCCACGGCATCTTCCGTAAATCTTATAAAGTGTGGGAGGGCAAATCTCAAGTCTACCATATCACAACGGATCTATGGCTAAAGGGTATGACCTTAAGGACTATGGATGATCAAGAGGTTCTCTATATCAAGAAGACTTGGAGCATGTTTTCTAAGAAGTTTGAGCTCCTCATCAATGGTGACGTTAGAGCGGAATTCACTTCCATTAGCGCCTTTAAAAATGATCTCGAGATCGCGACTGTTATGGGATTATATTTTGTCGATGGCAACTTCTGGGGCAATGACTATACCATCGAGAATGAAAAAAAACCGATCGCTAAAATTGCTCGCAATAGTATGAGTAAAACTAGATACGGAATAGCCATCAAGCCAGGTCATGATAATGTCTTCATCCTAGGCATTGTGATGGTTATTGAACTATTGGGCAGAATCAAAAAAGCTGAGAAAAGTTAGTTCTGAATTCGCTTTAACTTTTGATTCGGATACGCATGTCATTTTAGTATTTCGTTCAAAAAAGAATTAACAAGGATTTGTGTAAAACATCAATGTCTGACAAGGACGTCTCATCATCTACTAGTATGTCTAAATAGCTTTGCACAAGATCTTTATACAATTCGATTTAGTCAGTTAGCTGTACCTTACCATCACTATTAAGCAAGTCCCACTTCTCATATGCAGATACCCCGTCATATACTTCCCATCATCGTCTTTTCGCAGTTTTGCTGTACGTCATTATGGTTCGCCAGCAATGCCATTATCAGCGACTTGTCCATGACTTATGGCCTTGACCCTTCTATTACGGGCAATATCACTTCTGCAGTACAGATGGGCTTTATAGTCGGCACATTGGTATTTGCTATATTATCTATAGCCGATCGATTCTCACCGTCTCTCGTATTTATGGTGTGCGCATTTCTGGGCGCTGCTCTTAATCTTGGTGTGCTCTGGTCAGGCAGTACGTTATTGAGCGTATTGAGCTTTAGGTTTGTGGTGGGTTTCTTTCTAGCAGGCATATATCCTGTAGGTATGAAGATAGCTGCCGACTACTATGCTAAAGGCTTAGGACTCTCGCTCAGTCTCCTTGTTGGAGCACTGGTCTTAGGGACGGCCTTCCCACACTTGTTAAAGGTGACGGCGCAGTCCATAGACTGGCGATTAGTGATCTATATTACTTCGGCATTAGCAGTATTAGGTGGACTACTGATCTATCTGTTGGTCCCCGATGGACCTAACCGCCGGCCTGCTCAGAAGATTCAGTTATCGTCCTTTTTCCACGTCTTTAAGAATAGACGTTTTCGGGCCGCTGCTTTTGGATACTTCGGACATATGTGGGAGGTATACACTTTTTGGGCATTCGTACCAGTTATGATTGTCACATTCAATGCCAGCGAAGCACATATGGCATTAGATGTGTCACTGTGGGCATTTATCACCATTGGCATCGGTGCTGTGGCGTGCTTCATTGGTGGCGTATTGTCACAGCGATATGGTACCCGTACTATAGCAAAAGCGGCTTTGCTAGCATCAGGACTCTGTTGCCTTTTATCACCTTGGATTATCGGTTCAGGAATGGTATGGCTATTCATCATTTTCCTGCTGTTTTGGGGCATGACGGTGATTACTGATTCTCCGCTGTTTTCAACGATGGTGGCACACAACGCCACTTCGGAGCTGAAAGGCACAGCGTTGACCATAGTCAATTGTATCGGATTTGCGATTACCATTGTGAGTATTCAGCTCTTGAGCAGGGTGTGGGCTGGAACAAGCAGCAACTATATCTTCATGATTTTAGCTGTTGGGCCAATTCTGGGGCTTTGGGCGCTGCGTTCTCCAGGTAGCGCAGGGAGAAGTTGAGTATATATTAACGAGTTCCTCAAAATATCTGATATTCAAAAAACATGAACAATGCTAAACAACCCACATAAAACATGTCGCCTCTAAGGGAAAAAAAGTATGACTATGTCATAAAAAAAGCCAAGCAACATTGTCATGTAGCTTGGCTTTAACCAACAAACTGATTTCAACTAACTTGATTTATTTAGTCACCGTTAAGGTGTACTTAGGCGTAGGGTTCAATGGACAGAAGTACTCATAAGTCCCTGCTTTAAGGTCCACTATTCCAGTTTTTCCACTTGTTCCATCTGATACTGGTGCCTTAACATATGCATCTGTAATGTGCTTGCTTGCGTCATACATACCTTGAGGAACTAATACGAATCCCACATCGTGTCCTACTCCATCGTTGCCGATTTCAAACTGGTAAGACCCTTCGCTAACCGTTAATGACTCTATTGTAAACTCCCCAGAAGTCTGGTTCAAGTTTATGGTCTGTACATCATCACGTACAACTACTGTGTACTTAGGCGTAGGATTCAACGGGCAGAAATACTCATACATGCCTGGCTCGAGATCTACAACACCTGTCATACCTGTTGTACCATCTGCTACTGGTGCTTTCACATAAGCCTCTTGGATATGCATGCTCTGATCGTACTTTCCTTTAGGTACAAGAACGAAACCTACATCATGACCTACATTGTTATTAGATACGCTAAACTGATACGCACCTGGAGTCAACTCTAAGCTCTCCTGAGTAAATTCTCCTTTAGTTTGCTCTAAACTGATTTGTGTGATTTGTGCACTCACTGCTGTCGATAACAAAATGGCAAATGCGATCAATTGAAGTGTAATATTTTTCATTGTATTGAATTTGAAATAACCGTGATTTAAATTTTTTACAAAGAAGAACCCTATCCACAGTTATTCACATGTACATCTTTCCCTAATGTATGTCGATTTAGCCTTGTCGTTATCTTATGCCGTTACCATGCGTGATTTTCTAAAAATGGTCGGACTCTTTCCGACGTGCTTCTTGAAGAATTTGGAGAAATGAGAGGCGTCCTTATATCCCAGCTCCTCCGCAATCTCGATTGCTGACTGATCAGAATATAGCAAGAGTCGTTTTGCTTCGAGAATAATGCGGTCATTGATGACCATTAGAGGAGACTTATCACCATACTTAGGAAACAAGTTGGAGAGCGTCTTAGGAGACTTATACATGAGATTAGCATAGTCCTTAACATGGTGATATACTCTAAAATGTTTTTCTACTAGGATGTTATAGTCTCTAATGATATTCATCTGCGCATGACTTATCGTTGGCTCGGGAAGCTTATTTTTAATCATACGAGTGGACAGGATCAACAGTCTCTTCAGAGATGATCGGAGCATCTCGCCCTGCAGATGATCTTTGACTTGGAGGTCAGACTTTATCATATCAAGTATGACTTCATATTGTCTTGCTTGATCATCATCTAAACTGATAATTGGCGGCTCCGAGGAACCAAAGAATAAGAATCCATTGCACGACACCTGATCATCATAAGTCTGCATACAAAAGAACTCCTTGTTGAAGACCAAAGAAACAAAGCCCGCATTTTTGCTCGGAATCTCAAGGATATTAAGTGGCGTACAAAAGATCAGTTGATCGAGCTTTAGATTACATTGATACCCATCTAGAGTAACGGTACTTTCTTCTGACTTACACCACAGGATCTTATAAAGATCACTCCGGCCTAATAATCCAAGTGAAGGGTCACAAGAAAAGTCTGTTAGAATGAAACAGTCTTCATCTCGTATTCCAGAATAGTCTAGTTTCATATTCGGTATTCTTTTGCTAATCTGGACGTCTCCCAGGTCACAGCAATTAACAACATGTTAAGGAATAAAAGGTTACGTTAAGCTTCTCTTAAATCAGTTCGCTTCCAGCTTATAACACTTCATGACAACCATATCTCTCTTATCTTAATAGCATTGGGCAGCCACCTGTTGACAAGCATTATTTATCCACTCCAAAATCTATAACTATGAGATATCTAGTTGTACTTATCCTATGCATCACCTTTTCCTTAAGTACAGAAATCCAAGCCCAAGAAATAACCGAATTCAGAGGGCCATGGAACGTTCAATACTTCCAGGATGATGTGCAGATTACTCGTAAAGAAGTCAAGTCTCTTATCCTTCATTATGACAAATCAGCAGAACTCTGGAAGAAATGGCAACAGCAATCATTAGTTGCTGGTGTAACCTTAATAGGGACCATTGGATTTGCCGTATGGGGACAGGTCAATGATAATGCAAATCGAAGTACTGCCATACCTATAATCGGTTTGATCGCAACAGCAGGAACAAGCATTGGCTTTAGTACCGCTGCATTTAATAGCCGAAAAAAAGCCATACTCACGTATAACAGCCAATTTGATGATCGATCCGCTCATCTCGGTCCGTCCAACAATGGATTGGGGCTTACAGTCGCCTTTTAGTGATTGATCATCATCAAGTTCTATTATCTTCTTCTATCGCTCTATTCAAGCAATAGAGCGATAGTGTTTTTATGAATTATAGAACAAGAAAGTACTCTTAAATAAGCGACAGTTGCGCCTGAAACGTTCTATACATAACCCGATTAATACCGTTATCCATGAATGCACTAAATTATCCCCTACTCTTCCTCTATATCGCAATCTTCAGTTCATGTGGCAGTAGCGACGTTACAGCTGACACCTGCGGTCCCGAAGTTGTCATCAGCGGTGAATTGTTTGTAACGGCCAATACTGAGTTACTCGATATTATTAATATCAATATAAACGAAGACTGTTTAGAATTGACCTTGGGCTCTAGCGGCTGCGATGGAGAGAGATGGGAGGTCAACCTCATAGACGCTGAAGTAATATTAGAATCATTTCCTGTGCAACGTAATGTCGTCATATCCATCTTCAATGATGAAGAATGTGATGCCTACTTTATGAGAGATTACTTTTTCGACATAGCTCAATTACGTGTGGGAGATAGCGGAACTGTAGTATTGAATGTCAGTAATACTGGAGAGCAAGTCAGTTATACATACTAGTGCATTAGCCGGTCAGTCCTCAAAAACTAATCTCCAATCTAGTCTGTGCGGCCTCTTTGTCTGTGTACAGTTGAAACGTAGCCTCATGATTAAGTAATACGTCACGTATTAAAATAAGCCCAATACTGAACAAGAGTTATCAGTACTGCCAGATAATCGTGTACCAGGAGTCCGGACCATGCTGCAAGATGCAGATGGATATCTCTGGCTCAGTAATTTTGTAAATAAGTATGAGATCATCGAGATGGGCGCCATCACCTCCTACCATATGGAAGAGGGATTGGCGAGGTCAGTGCCATACTTCATAGATCAGCTCCCTTACTTCAGCGCAGGAATTATTGATCACCAAGGCCATCTGTGGATGACAAACTATAGTGGCGTTGTATATCAATATGACGGTGTTAATCTGCATGAGCATCAAGTAGAGGTGGACAATTCAAGGGCCGCCATCTTGACCATCTATCAAGATCGCCAGCAACAGATTTTATTGGGCACGCAAAACCTCGGTATTCTGAGATGGACAGACCTTGGATTCACCCAATACAAAATATAATCTTCATGAGCCAATAATGACTTAGTCCGATAGTTTGATAATTGTATACATTAGAAGAAAATAAGTATACATGAAAGCAATGCTCGTCAAAGAACTGGGACATCCTTCTAAAATGGTATTAGAAGAGGTGCCCTCTCCTACTCCTGGCAAAAAAGAGGTCCTCATAGATATTAAAGCTTGCAGTGTCAACTTTCCCGATACGCTTATGGCACAAGGTCTCTATCAGTTCAAACCGGAGTTGCCTTTCTCGGTCGGCAGCGACATCGCCGGTGTGGTAAAAGAAGTCGGTGAGGGCGTCAAGCATGTAAAGCCTGGCGATGAAGTTTTTGGCATTACGGCACATGGTGGATTTGCAGAGCAAGTCTTAGTACCTGCTAATAGCGTATTTCCCAAGCCACCGATGATGGATTACAAGATTGCCGCATCATTCATGATGGCTTATGGCACTTCATATCATGCCTTGAAGGATCGAGCACAGCTCAAAGAAGGCGATACACTCGTAGTACTTGGTGCATCAGGTGGTGTAGGCCTTGCTGCAGTAGAACTAGGCAAGATTATAGGTGCAAAAGTAATCGCTGCCGCATCAACTCAGGAGAAGCTGGATATCTGCAAATCCAAGGGTGCTGATGAAACCATCAACTATACTGAAGAAAATCTGAAGGACCGCATCAAAGAGTTGACTGATGGCAAAGGTGCCGACGTAGTCTATGACCCAGTTGGTGGCGATTATACAGAGGCTGCATTACGTGCTACAGCATGGGGTGGTAGATTTTTAATTGTAGGATTTCCAGCTGGTATAGCCAAGATACCTATGAACCTGCCCCTGCTCAAGGGTTGCCAGATAGTAGGTGTGTTCTGGGGCAGCTTCGTACAGCGAGAAGCCTCCAAGAATATGGGTAACACTATGGAACTGATCCAGATGTACGCCAAGGGTCAACTCAAACCTCATATTGATAAGGTATATCCGCTTGAAGACTCTCGGCAAGCACTCATCGATATGATGGATCGCAAAGTCAAAGGAAAGATTATTATCAAGCCATAGGTTAATAATCACATAAATAAAAAACCATGTTCTATCTAACTCAAGCAGTACATCGCAACGCACAAATACGTAGTAACAAGATGGCCACTGAATGTGCTGGCCGCAAACATACCTGGAAGCAATTTAAGGATAGAGTAGCACGATTTGCTGCTGGATTAAACGACTTGGGGGTTGCCGAAGGCGATCGAGTAGCAATTCTATCACTCAATTCAGATCGATATTTTGAATACTACTTTGGAGTGCCTTGGGCAGGAGCATGTACCGTACCACTCAATGTGAGATGGTCAGCACATGAAAATGCTTACTCACTTAAAGATGCTGGTGCTAAGGTTCTCGTTGTAGATGACGCCTTTGCTAAGATGGTTCCTGCACTCAAGGCCAAAGGAGTTTCACTCGATCATATCATATATATCGGCGATCAAGATACACCTGAGGATATGGTCAACTATGAAGACCTCCTAGCTAATTCAGATCCTATGGAGGATAGCTATCGCCATAATGAAGATCTGGCTGGAATCTTTTATACTGGAGGTACCACCGGGTTTCCAAAAGGGGTAATGTTAAGTCATACTAATCTGTGGACCAGTGCTGCCTCTCTTGTGATGAGTTCTCCGATAGCTGAAGACTCAAGAGTCCTCCATGTAGCTCCGATGTTTCACCTAGCAGATACTGCGATGACTATGGCAGGTATCTTATCTGGCAGCACACATGTTTTCATACCGATGTTTGTTCCTGATGCTACAGTTCAGGCACTGTCGGCCTCCTCCATTACACATGTCGTTATGGTACCAGTAATGATACAGATGGTCATCAATGATCCGTCGATTGCAGGTGCCGATATGAGCAAGCTAGAGTATATATTGTATGGTGGTGCCCCAATATCCGAGGCCGTACTAGTAGAAGCCATGAAGACCTTGCCAAATGCTCAGTTCTCTCAGGGATATGGACAGACCGAGTTAGCACCGCTGGCAACGATGCTCGCCCCTGATTATCACACTACATCAGGCCCCAAGGCTGGCAAACTAAAATCAGCTGGTCAGGCAATTCCCTGTGTAGAAATAAAGATCGTCGGTGACAAGGGTCAAGCCTTGCCGTTAGGCGAGATTGGTGAAATCGCAGTGAAAGGCCCCAATGCCATGCAGGGCTATTGGAATAAACCTGAAGAAACAGCCGTATCTCTCCGCAATGGCTGGGTACATACAGGAGATGCAGGCTATATGGATGAAGAAGGATTCGTATTTCTTGTAGATCGTGTAAAAGATATGATTGTATCAGGAGGTGAGAATGTATATTCTGCAGAAGTCGAGAATGCGGTGATGAATCACACCGCTGTTGATCAGGTAGTAGTCGTCGGAATCCCATCTGAGAAATGGGGAGAACAAGTGCATGCTGAGATCATATTAAAGAATGGACAAACAGCATCAGAAGAGGATATCATCGCTAAGACTAAGGAGTATATAGCCAGCTATAAATGTCCTCGCAGTATCAAGTTTAGGACTGAACCGTTTCCACTAAGCGGTGCAGGAAAACTGCTCAAGAGGGATGTCAGAGCACCATATTGGGAAGGGCAAACTCGACAAATCAGCTAAACTATGAACTCTGTAACTATAGAGTTTTACACGGATTTTATCTGTCCGTGGTGCTATATCGGAAAGGAGCGGATGACTAAAATAGTCGATAGCCTAAAGGATCAGATTGATATCACGCTGATCCCGAAGCCCTATCTCCTTTATCCAACGATCCCAATAGGTGGCGTAGACAAGTCTGTATTCGCTAAGAAAACCAAATCAGGCATGGGGCGAAGTCTCAAAAATGAGGCCGCCATCGAACAGATAGAGTTGAACTATCGCAAGATCGAGCGAATTCCAAATAGTCGTATAGCTCACAAGCTCATTAGTACCTTACCTGATTATAAACTTAAATGGAGTCGGTCATTAGAGATTATCCGAGACTACTTCCAACAAGGTCAAAATATCGAAGACGAACAGTATCTGAAGGCAAAATTAGAGTGTGATCATAATTTGCACGATACACAGTATGAGGATCAGCTTAAGGAAGAACTGGAAGAGGCTGAGGAGCTAAATATTAGTCTTGTACCGACTATTAGGCTTAATAAGGCTATTGTTATGCCAGGCCTGCACACTACAGAGGTATGGACACGCTATATACAACGGGCTTCTGTTATGAAATTGTAAAATTCTCTCAGTATCAGACGGCCTAAGGAACTAAGCCAGTACTTTTGCAGCTTTAATAAGTATACCAGTTAAGCTCTATCTTGTCGCTAATTTTCTTTCAGAATCTGTCAATATCTGCGTTAAAGGTACTCGCTATAGCTACTGTGTTTTCACATCCGCTAAGGGGCTCTCTCCTTTCTCAGCTATACTTCGATGCTTACCGAGATCAGTCGTTCGTGTTTTTCGCCTTGATCTTAACAAATTCTAACGTAGGCTATTATGCAACATAATTAAACTTAATTGGTATTAGAAGTTATTCTTCAGTCGTTCATCATATCCTTGTTATCATGAGTAAACCACTTAATCTCAGCACAGAAATTACCGAACTGATTAATTCACTAAAAACAGAATTTGATCAGATCTCTGGAAATAGAAAGAGCGAATTGCAAACCCTCGGAGGAATGATTAGCTCGCAGATCAAAGAACATGGCACTGCTAAGGTTACATTCGTTTGTACTCATAATTCGCGTAGAAGCACGCTATCAGAGATCTGGTTGAGACTGGCAGCAGCGCATTATAATATGAGTACTATCATGAGCTTCTCAGGAGGTACGGAGTCAACCGCATTTAATCATCGCATGGCAGCAGCCGTCAAAGCAGCAGGAATTGGCCTAACTACTGTAAAAGAAGATGATGTCAATCCATCTTACAAACTGAGCACAGATACTTCTGTGGGCGATCAAGGATTGATGTTTTCTAAGAAATATGATCACGAGTATAACCCATCAGAGAATTTTATAGCCGTAATGGTCTGCGATCATGCGGATGAAAACTGTCCGATTGTACCTGGAGCGTCACATCGCATGCCCCTGACCTATCTCGACCCTAAGGCCTCTGATGACACTCCTCAAGAAGCCCAAGCCTATGGCGACAAGGTTCGTGAGATCGGGCGGGAGATCTTGTATATAGTGGATTATATCAATGCCTAGTTATTCTGAGAGATAAGCAGTCGCTCCCGCAAGAATAACATTCATATAATATAGGTTATTCCTGTCAGAGTGCCCTGTTAATGTTCGCCCTTAGTAAGCAGAACTAAATTGTTTGATAACATATGAAGCTCATTTGGTGATGTTTTTCTACTTTACTTTTCAGTATAAGTAGTATCATCAAAACTCCCTATTTATGGGATTGATCTGAGATAACACTTATCATAGCCATCAAATATGATCACATGAAAGAACTCATTGTTCTATTCTGTACAGCACTGTTGTTCTCTTGTACCAACGAGAAGGAGGTGATGCTCAACACCTATGATACCATCTTCGAAGCGTACTGTTCAGGAAATTTTGAAACGGTTTACGAATCTCTCGATCAACCGTCAAAGAAACTGATCAAACGGCTCATCACCAATGAGACTCCGGATAGTCTATTGCAGATCGGCAAAGACTATGGCCTGCCTTACCTATCAGTTATGAAATATGTATACTTTGATACCAACAATGATGATCCCATGCTAGCTTATAAATTCATTCCTTTTTTGGGATATCTGGGTATGTCATTTCTCAATACCGTAGAGACTTATCATACCATACCAGACAAATCCAAAATTGGCGAAGAAAACTTCTTGGCTATAGGCAAAATGCTTGATGACAAACATCGACAGCTGGAATGGGCACAATTTACCAAGGAAGGCGATGAATATAAACTCAATCTACTATACACCTTAGGGATTAATGAGCCCTTGATGAAGGATATCGTCTACAATAGCATCAACAGCTTGGAAGTGGGTAAGAACTTTAAGCATGAAGATCTGTACAAGAACTATCCGAACTATAGAGACACTAATTTTGCATTGAGGCTCGTCATCAAGAATTGTAATGACTATAACTCAGGCGTCCAATAAGCAATATGAATAATAAACTCGTCTTACTCATCTTAGGCTGTGTCGTCGTGGTGATTCTCATGATTGTGGGAATGATGGTCAGTCCGGTACTCTCAGGAATAACAGGACAACCAGATACGGAATATACCTCACTGTTCATCAGTGGCACTCCGATTTCTCAATTAGCTATCTTGAAGGTCATCGGCTTAGCCTTTGGGCTCTGTACCGTATCTATATTTTTACTGGCGGTAGCCATAGGTGCTCAAAAGAAACGATCTAAGCATCAGAAACAAGTCAACAAGACATTAATCGTAGGAGCTGTCCTATATCTGGGGGTATACCTCTGGATGGTATTAAGTTGGTGGGATTATACTGAGACCAATAGCTTTGAGTATGTCCTCGGCCTTCCCAAACCTACAGCCATACAAATGTTTGGCTTGCTGTTTATACCGGCATTCTTATCCTTCTTCTATATCACCAAATTTGACGCTTGGGTGTACTCTGATGAAGACGAAGCCAAGTTTAAAGAAATCCTCAAGAGACGAACAATCAACACCCCCAACTAAATGGAAGCGTACCGTAATCCGATCATCTTAGGCTTTGTTGCGCTGTATATGCTGTTGTGCATTGGCGTAGGCATATGGGCATTACGCAGGACTAAATCCACCCACGACTTCTTTATGGCAGGCAGGGACTTAGGGGTAATGGTGACAGCTTTTGCTGTATTCTCCAGTACGCTGAGTGGTTTTGGTTTTGTGGGTGGTCCGGGATTGGTTTATAAGCTTGGGATGAGTTCCGTATGGATGTTTGTCTGTATTATCATGGGTTACAATATATCCTTCTTTCTATTAGCCAAGCGCTTACGCCTGCTGGCAGAGTTAGGTTCATGTATTTCGCTTCCTGATGTGGTCGCCTTGAGATATGGCAAAGAGTCAACAAGATTGTTAACTGCCGTAGCGATAATCTTGGGCGTCTTGGGCTACTTAGCCACACAGATATTAGCCATGGCGGTTGTACTAAAAGACATCTTAATCGAGACTGACTTCCTCTCCAGCATCAGTTTGGAGGCATGTGTGTTAATCTCCTGTTCCATACTGGTATTCTATAGTGTCACGGGGGGTATTGTGGCATCGGTTTACTCTGACTTGATCCAGGGTGGCGTGATGGTAATTGCTGCAACTTTAGTATTTCTAACTGTGGTCTATACGTTTGACAATGGTTTCGCAGAGATCAGTCGAACCATCCAAGAGCACGACCCTGAAGCTATAGGACCGTGGGGAACCTTGGGTATGATCGGCTGTCTATCCTGGTTTTTTGTCTTCGGTTTAGGAGGCGCTGGGCAACCTCATGTGATCACCAAGATGATGATGTACAAGAAAGTCAGTGACGCTAAGTATATCCTGCCGATCAGCGGGATCGGATATCTATTCTCTGCATTGCTATGGGTCGGTATCGGATTGGCTATGCGGGCTCTCGTCTTACAAGGTGTCCAACCAGAACTATCGTCACCCGATGCGGCAGCGTCACAATTCTTACAAAACTATGCTCATCCCATATTAGCAGGAGTAGTATTCGCAGGACTCTTTGCGGCGATCATGTCTACAGCGGATGCCTTTCTCAATATCGGCACAGCAGCTGTGATGCACGATATCCCTAAAGCCATTGGAAAAAAAATAAATAACGAACTCTTCTGGGCACGTACAACTACAGTTCTCATCACAGTAGTTGCCGCAGTATTTGCCCTTTACTCTGGTGACTTAGTAGCCATACTGGGGGCATTTGGTTGGGGAACTTTCGCAGCGGCTATCGTACCTACTGTAGCGATCGGATTCAACTGGAAGCGAGCCAATTGGATGGCCGCCAATGCTGCCATCATCACCAGTTTGTCGATCAACTTCTGCCTCAAAGTCTTTAAGATCGGTTTACCTTATGGTATCGATATTGGGGCGTTTTCCCTCTTTATTTCGCTATTCGTATTTATCCTTATATCCTTTTTAACGAGCAATGAGAAGATAGATCCTGATGTGGAAGCGGTGATGGACTTGTAGGACTATCAGTTAAGACTATTTTCATATGATATACACTTGAATTATAAGTTCACCAATTGTTGACATTTTAAAGCTGCAGCTTAGGACATAAGGTACGTAAACACTAAATAGACAGACAGTCGTTATCAGAGATAATCATTGACTTGTAGCAACTCATACTCCGGTGAAGACTCAAAGAATATATTGAGTAGATTCATATGGCCAGCGCCATAAATGACCAATATTCTATCTTCAGCTGTCGTGTTCAATCGCTGTATATTTCTAAAGATTCTTAGGTTCCTATTAAACCACCACCCAGTTGTGAAATCTGCCCCAAACTGGTCATACTCTGAAGTCTCATACTTAAAAACACCAATAAAGTAATCGCCCAAGCTCTTTGTCAATTGTTCGGGTGCATTGAGTCGTTTTAATTCAGCTATGATTCCTTCAGTTTTAAAGAGTGCTTCTTCATTTCTGAATGATTGCAAAAGGGTGTCAGGATTGTTATAAAAGAAGTCCCAAAACTGTTGTTGAGCAAGAGTATCCCTGCCTTCTAATAATTGCTCTACATCGTTGTAGTCAGTGCCCCAAGCATCGACACAATAGACACGATCATGATTCAGTGCCTGCGCCAGCCTGAAGCCAATTTGCTGCTCCTCACTTCTGCTTAATTGGTGTTCATCACTTAAATAAGATGTATAGAGTGAGTCATAGGTCGCTTGAAACTTAGGTTCTCGCTCAATCACAATTTTTGTAGGATTGAACTTTTCCAGTTGCGATACAATCAATCCTATTTCCTCCTGATACTTCGAGTCGAACACATCAATCTTATCACTATCATCAACTTTTGCGACATCGAGATTGGGAAAGTTAAAATGAAAGGTGCCCAGAGTCAGCGCTTGGGTTTGTTGTGGCAAGGGGCTATTCTCTTCCATGTTGGCTTCAGCACTCCTTTGATCTGCGTCCTGTAAACAGGACATCATTATCAACAGGATGAAAATAATGAGAATGGAATCTTTCATACTACGGTTGTTAGTATCAGAAAGACGGAGGTTGTGGGCTGGTGTTACAGGCCTTGCCAGTTAACGCATCTGATCTCGAAGCAATCCAATCATTTGAATATATCTTTTTGAGACAGTCAACCAGGGTATGCCGCTCTACTCCTCCTCAGACTCCTCCGCAGCCCTCGGCCTAGGAGCCACCTCCAAGGAGATGAGGTCTTCTAACATCTCAGAAAGATTAGGCTTGGGGACCAGACCCGAGAACCGCTCAATGAGTTGACCATTCTTGATAAACATCAATGTGGGAACACTCCTCACCTTGAAGTAGGAACTCAGGTTAGGATTCTCAGCAGCATTAACCTTGGCGATCATGGCACGACCATCAAACTCTTCGGCGAGTTCATCAATTATGGGACCGATCACTTTACACGGGCCACAGCCTCCAGACCAAAAATCCACCAGCACTGGCAGCTCACTGTTGGCAACGAGCTCTTGAAAATTATGATCGGTAATATGTGCTGTATATTGCTTCTTTGCTTTCTTCTTCCAAAACATGACCTCGATTTATTACTATAAATTGAATTCTATTCCTTGTGCCAATGGCAGGTCGCTGCCATAGTTAGTCGTGCAGGTCTGACGCCTCATGTAGGCCTTCCACGAATCCGAGCCGCTCTCTCGACCCCCTCCAGTCTCTTTCTCTCCACCAAAAGCTCCTCCGATCTCAGCACCTGACGTACCGATATTGACATTGGCAATTCCACAATCCGAACCCGCTTCTGACAGAAATTGTTCCGCCTCCCTGAGATTCAATGTGAATATGGCAGACGAAAGACCTTGAGGCACTCCGTTTTGGGCAGAGATGGCTTCGTCAATTGTGTCATATTTCATGATATATAGGATTGGCGCGAAAGTTTCATGCTGGATGATATCCATATCAGATGTTACTTCTATGATTGCCGGTGTTACATAACATTCGGATTCATAGCCTTCGCCCCGTAGCACCTCACCTCCACGGATTAACACGCCTCCTTCTGCCTGAGCCTTGTGGATGGCATCACGATAAATCAGTACGGCGTCAATATCTATTAGTGGACCCATATGATTCTCCTCATTGAGTGGATTACCGATTTTGATCTGATCATAGGCATTCATGAGCTTGTCCTTGACAGCTTCATACATTGAATCATGGATGAGGACACGTCTCGTTGACGTGCAGCGCTGACCAGCTGTTCCTACTGCTCCAAACACAATTCCTGGAACAGCAATCTGAAGATCTGCATGAGGACTGACGATGATAGCATTGTTTCCCCCTAACTCGAGTATCGTCTTACCGAGCCGAGCGCCGACAGCGGCACCGACGGCCTTACCCATACGAGTCGAGCCTGTCGCACTGATCAATGGCACTCTGGTATCAGCTGCCATTATTGCGCCGATGTTTCTACCACCGATGATTAATCCGGACACTCCTTCTGGAACGTCATGTTTGACAAAGACTTTACGAATAATATTTTGACAAGCGATAGCTGTAAATGGCGTCTTCTCAGATGGCTTCCAGACACAGGAGTCGCCACATACCCATGCTATCATTGTATTCCAAGACCAAACGGCCACTGGAAAATTGAATGCCGATATAATGCCGACAACACCGAGTGGATGCCATTGCTCTGTCATGCGGTGCATCGGTCGCTCACTCTTAATATTAAGACCATATAGCTGCCTTGACAAACCTACAGCAAAATCACATATATCGATCATCTCCTGCACTTCACCCAGTCCTTCTTGGAGGCTCTTACCCATCTCATAGCTCACTAAAGCGCCGAGATCTTCTTTCTTATCCCTGAGTGCATTGCCGATTAATCTGACGATCTCACCACGCTTGGGTGCTGGCCAACTGCGCCAGTCTAAGAATGCTTCCTGTGCCTTGGCAATGACCTTGTCATAATCTGATTCGTCTCCTTGGTTGACAACTCCAATTGATGCACCATCTACTGGAGAACTGACAGTGAGTTGCTCTCCTCCACCTTGCCAATCATTTAACCCTGTGCTGACACCAGCAGCCGACTGACCGCTGATTCCGAGATTTTTTAAAACCTGTGCTATATCTATCATAGTAGTAATATTATTTTTTTGGTTGTGCTTCTTGTTTATACAATTGACCATTGAGCGTGCTGATTAGATCAGCATATCCTATGTCTTCTTGTTTAATAAATCCTTTGCTTGGGAGTTTCCCATCATCTACCATTTCTACGACGGAGGCAATGGACGCTGCAGTAGTCCATGAGATAGCACGCCAAGTCTTGCCCTCGATTTCTTGAGGATAGTAGGCTTCGTAAAACTCCTCACGCACTAACGTGCCTTTCTGCCATCCTTCGACGACAGCATATACGTAGACCACATCTTCCTTTACTGGTGGCTTTGCCTCATATAAGATGTCCTCGAGCAATTTTTTATCCTTCTTCAATATGAGTTCATACATCAGAAATTTCATCAGCTTACCATGACCTGGATAGCGGATGGTCTTATAGTTGAGCGTGTCGAGCTGACCTTCATAGGTTTCACACATGGTACCCAATCCACCCGATGTGCTGAATGCTTCAAACTCTTGGCCTTCGATATTGATATACTCTGTACCATCTAATGACGGGACCATCTTGCGAACGCCATTATGGATCACTTCGGCATCATTTAGATATTCATTGATTACGCCTGCAGGTGACCAGGTAAAGGAGTATGCGAGTAAACCATTGGGATAGCGAGGTAATGCCCCAACTCTGAGTTCCATATCACGAAGTTTCTCAAATCGAGTCGCCAGATCTGCACCAACGATACCTATAAATCCTGGTGCAAGCCCGCACTGCGGTGCCATCACACTTTTAGATGTCTTCGACAACTCTCTGATATAATTGGTCGTCTCTACGTCCTCCGTTAAATCAAAATAGTGTATGCCGATATCGTGCGCTACTTGAGCGACCTGTTTATTTAAAAAATAAGGTAATGCGGAGACTACGGCATCATTCTTCTTGAGTTCAGAAGTAAGCCACTTGACATCGCTAACGTCTCCAGTGGCGAGATTGAATGGCAAATCAAACTCGTAATGAGGTGTGTTCTTATCGATACCTGTTACTTGGTACTTCCGCTGCAACAATACTGCCACTAGAGTGCCTACCTTGCCTAAGCCAAGAACTGCTATGTTTTTCATATGGAATAAATTTAATATATAAAAATCGAACTTTGCTTGAATCCCGTATTTTAGATTGCAAATCTGACTTAAAATGAAGAAACCCAAAAGTGTCGATGCGTATATAGCCGATGAGGAGAACTGGCAGGAAGAACTGGTGTATCTGCGTGAATTAATACTATCTACAGGATTGGATGAGCAAATCAAATGGCTCTTTCCGTGCTACACACTGAAGAACAAGAATGTGGTTGGTCTTGCAGCCTTCAAGGACTACTTCGGATTATGGTTTTATCAGGGGGCCATATTAACAGATCCTCACAACAAGCTGGTCAATGCACAAGAAGGTAAAACCCAAGCCATGAGGCAGTGGCGCATGTATGACAAAGCAGAAATAGATCACGACCTCGTCATGAGCTATCTCAATGAAGCCATAGACAATGAAAAAGCGGGTAAAAAAGTGATCATCACCAAAAAGCCGTTGGTAGAATCTCTTGAACTGATTGAAGCGCTCAACGATGATTTATCCCTAAAGGCAGCATTTGAAAGTCTTACCCCAGGTCGTCAAAAGGATTATCACGAACATATTAACAGTGCCAAGAGAGAAGCCACTAAGAAATCTCGAATAGCTAAATCGATTCCAATTATCATGCAGGGCTTAGGGCTGAACGATAAATACCGAAAATAGATTGATCAGAAAACTCATCTTGCCTTTAGTGATACTTGAGATTGTCAGCCAATTGGTGATAGTCAGGTATCATGCCGATCTCGGCTCCATCATTTACCTCATTTTAGGGCTGATAATCGGATATCTTATGATGTCTGCCACAAAGAAAGATGACATCTTAACTTCAAATAGCTCCGGTGTGCTATGGAGAAATATGATCCTACTCACTGGAATCTTAATGCTCGGGGCATATGCCAAGGATCTATTTTTGGAGATCCCATTGGACTATAAGATCGCAGACATGCTTCCTATCATGCAGATCATGAATGAACGATTTCTCAGTGGGTCCGATCCATATGAGATCATCTCAGAGATCTGGGGTGGTATGCAACCCATCTATCTGCCGGGGCTGTGGCTGAGCTATCTAGTTGCTATCGCATTTGATTTTGACATGAGGTGGATCAGCGTAGCTGGTTTATGTATTAGTTCCATTTTGATCTATAGCAATTCTCCATCAACAAGACAATTTCTCTCTCCTCTGACTACCCTCCCTCTTATTCTACTCTTGGTGCTGATTATTTCAGTGGATTCAACCTTACTCACTATGACTCAAGAGTCAATCATAGTATTGTGGTATGTCTGTATGATCTGGTCGCTATTGAACAACCGTCCCTATCTATTTGGGTTGTTTGCTGCCCTATCCTTATTGAGCCGATATGCCATAGCACCTTGGCTTCTTATGATCGGAATATTGTTGATCATTACTAAGAGAATCTCATTCATAAAGCGATCAGTTCTCATAGGGACCACTACCTTCGCCATTCTCATATGGATCAGTGGAGCCTATCAATACAGCGATGTATTTTTAGGATTATCGGATAGTTATCTCAATAATATTCAATCCAACCAAGCTAAGTATGAAGGGCTAATCACTCATGGGCTGGGCATCGCCAAGTTCTTACCTTATGATCAACTTAATCTACTGCATAGCTTGATGCAGTACATAGCGATCATCGCGCCGATTGGTTTATCCGCTGTTTACCTGTCACGAAAAGATCAATATTTCTTCAACTACTTTGCTTTGGGTAGTCTTAAGATTTGTTTGGTGCTCTTTTATAACCTGATTATCATGCCATATTCGTACCTATTTTACCCATCGACGTTTTTGTCACTTTTGATATTGGTACAGCTGTACAAACGAAATGCTCAATGATTGATAGGATTTAGGCAACTGAAAAGCGACCGTCCTCAAGCAGACGGTCGCAAACTGGTTAGTTGTAGGTAGAACCGATATCGAAAAATCCTTAGTGAGAGGCATAGAAATCGGCGTTGTGCAAGTCGTGCTTGTTAGCATAACTAATAGGTCGAGCAACGAGACGTAGCGAGACCTGCTCAAGATTAGAACCAGCTGGGTTTGTAGTTTTGATTAGAATCTGTTCAGCGTTCACTCCGTTGTGTTGCAGGGTTCTTAGTATCTCATGCAACCTATTGAGCGAAGAGCTGTGATTAGCTATAGACAACTCAATGACATGATCCGTCGAACCGAGGGCGCGATAAGCCACGATCAAAAGCTTATCGATATCTTCACCCTCCAAGTGGTCCGACGAATTCCCAAATGTTATAATAAATTGATTGGTACTAAGTGGCTCTTCAGTAAGTTGGTTTCTTAGTACTGTTGCCTGCCCATATGTTGCCTGATAAGCATATAAGCCTATTTGCAATAGCAGCAAGACAGAGCAAATTGCGTATTTCATGATATGTCGTTTTAGTTATTCTAAATGAGGTAGTTACACATCTCTATTCGATGGTATAAATAACTTAAGAATAGCGATGAGATAAACTTCGGTAATCACCTATTTAGCGCATAGGGTAAACCTGTAATATCGCAGTTGAATCTGATGAATCTCCGAGATGGAACTATCTACCAAGTCTATAAAAGGTCAATCCGACGCCGATGAAGAAGATGATAACAACATAGTAATGCTCTTTTAACCAAGTGAGATTAGAAAGGACTTGATCCGCAGCAAAATAGCCGAGCGCTCCATAGCCGAGCGTCCAGGTCAGACATGCAGTAAAGCATATTAAGCCAAATCGAGTCAGCGAAATAGTGGACAATCCTAGTGCAACAACTGTGGCCGTGGAGAGGCCATAAACGAATCTGTGGAATGCCAAGAATATCGGTCGCCTGCTGATCCAATTACTAGCTGTTTCTATTTTTTCTTTTGATTTAGGATTGCGCTTAAAATAAGTCCTGCCGCTATATCTCGCAGTCAGAAATATGGCCATATCCCTGGTGAATCCGCCAAGGAATGCTGCTATCATCACTCCTAAAATCTTAAGATGGCCCATGGTGCCAGCAACTATAGCAGAGAGATAGGCGAACTCGCCCTCCAAGGTAGTCGCAACATATACTGCCAGATAACCCCATTCAGCCAAGAATTCATCCATCCTCTATGGGTTTGCGGTGGGAGACATCATTTTCAAGTAGAAACTGGAATTGTCCATCTTCATATTCTACCTGAAACAACCCAACATTATGATGACCATAATTTTCCATTTCTCTGAGATGCTGGCCTTTCATTAGACACATCAGGCATCTAAGCGTCCGCCCATGAGAACAGATTAGGGCTTTATCCTGATTCAGTGTCTTTATGTAGGCAATAAATCGATTACATCTTTCTGCCAATTCCTGAGCAGACTCGGCAGCTTCTAAGCGAGCATCATAATTACCACTTTGCCATTGCTCAATCATATCATCATAAGCTTGCTTCATCTGAAGGTTTCCTGATTTACCTTCATGAACACCCCAAGAGATCTCATTGATGTCAGCATGAGCCTCATAATCGATGCCGAGCTCTGCTACAAATGGCTGAACCGTTTGGATGGATCTTTTCAACTTAGAACTAATCACCAGCTCAAATCCCTCATCCTTATAGTGGTCATAGAACTGTCGAGCCTGCATCAGGCCCATGTCGTTAAGCTCACTGTCAACTCCACTCCCTTGGACAATATGATTCTTATTATAGTCCGTTTGGCCATGCCTAATAAAGAAAAATGATTTTGCCATATGATCTCCCAGCTGCTTGTTGTAAGGTGACTGCATTATACGCCTCTACCCGCTACAATCATAGCAAAATAAGCAAAGACTAATTAGCAAAATTAGAGAACAGTTGAGCTATCAACTTCGTTGTGAATCGAAGCAACATAAAAAGTGCAACTAATCTCCATGTAAAGAGTTTATGTTAGAGTAATGGAATGACCTCATCTGGGCTCTCTATGAGCATCTACAATAGTTGTGGTCAGCTTAGTAACACACAGAGCCGAAATGATCAGAAAGACTATTATCGCCATTCTCTCCATAGCTATAGTGGCTGGAGCCTATATGGTGTACAAAAATGTCAGTCAAAAGAGTAATCAACCACGTAGGCCGAAACCTCAGAAAGTCACACAGATATTCACAGAGACTGTTGTCAACGAGGCTATTCCTATTAATATTCAGACCAGTGGCACGCTGCGTGCAAAGAAAAGAATCGAACTATTCGCCGAGGTAACAGGGATATTCGAGAGCAGTGCGCATCCCTTTAAGTCAGGAACTTATTTTGCGTCTGGCGAAACATTGGTCAATATAGAAAGCGTACAACAAGAACTCAATCTGAAGTCACAGCGCAGTAGTCTGTATAATCAGCTGGTGCAAATGCTTCCAGATCTAAAATTTGACTATCCACAATCAATAGGTCAATGGGAAGACTATATTGAAGCTTATGACATAGAAAGCAATCTAAAGCCATTACCCGAGCCTATTGACAATAGAGAGAAACTATACGTGGCCAATAGGAATGTCACAACAGCATATTACAATATCAAGAATCTGGAGGAGCAATACAGCAAGTACGTAGTAAGCGCACCTTTTAATGGGATACTCATAGAGTCTATGATAGAGCCTGGCACTGCGATTCGTGTTGGTCAGCAGCTTGGTACATTCATTAGTCCCTATCGATATGAAGTAGAGGTCGCTATCAATACAAGTTACGACGACTTTCTTAAGCTGGGTAAATCCGTTGAGCTTCATAATTCTAACCGCACTAAAACATGGACGGGCAAAGTATCTCGGATTAATACTACTGTAGATCCGACATCTCAGACCATCCCTGTCTATGTAGATGTACGTGGTGATGGACTGCGAGAGGGAATGTATCTCGAAGCAGACCTGACTGGCAAAGAGGAGCAGAATGTCTATGAGATCGATCGAAAGTTATTAGTCGGTGATGATCAAGTCTTCATAGTATTAGATACCCTTCTTGATATTGCACAAGTGGAGCCAGTGTATTATAAAGACGAGACTGTATTAGTCAAGGGGCTTGAAAATGGCACTAAGATATTAGCCAATAATACACCAGGAGCTCACAAGGGCATGATCGTTAAAAACATCTCTAAATAAGACTTGAGATGAAGAAGATCATTGAGTATTTTATAAAATATCCTGTAGCGGTCAATGTGTTGATGATCGCTATTATATTGGGTGGATGGCAAGGGCTTTCGAGGATGAATTCTTCGTTCTTTCCGCTTATCCCGCCTAACACGATCACCATTACTGCCATTTATCCTGGTGCGTCACCACAAGAAGTTGAAGAAGGGGTAATTCTCAAGATCGAAGACAATCTCAGGGGTTTACAAGGCATAGAGAGATTCACCTCCATATCATCCGAAAATACGGGTACTGTATCCGTAGAAATTGAGGAAGATGAAGATATCAATGTCGTCTTAGCTGAAATCAAAAATGCAGTCGACCGGGTACCTTCATTCCCTGTAGACCTCGAACCGCTCGTTGTAGCTAAGCAAGAACGGCTCAACCTTACGGTCTCTATGGGACTAAGTGGGGAGAACATTAATTTAAAAACGCTCAAAGCTATTTCACGGAGGGTAGAAGATGACCTGAGAGATATGGGCGCATCACAGATACAGATATCTGGATATCCCGATGAAGAAATTGAAATCGCAGTAAGAGAAAAGGATCTCAGAGCCTTTGATCTTACTTTCAACGATGTAGCGTTGGCTGTGGGGCAAGCCAATATTTTGACCACAGGCGGCTCCATAAAGACAGATACAGAAGAGTACCTCATACGAGCCAACAACAGAAGTTATTACGGCGATGAAATGGATTATATCGTGGTCAAGTCAGACCCTTCAGGTAGAACTATCAGACTACGAGATGTAGCTGACGTTAAAGACAAATGGTCCGAAAATCCAGATCGCATCTATGTCAATGGTGAGCCAGCAGTCGAGATTAGCGTATTCACCACTAACTCCGAGGACTTCCTCGGAATGGTGGATAAGGTAAAGGAGTATATCCTCGGATTCAACGAAGAGAATAACACGGTTAAACTATACATTCTCTTAGATCGATCTACATCGCTTGTTGATCGGACCCGCATCCTACTTGAGAATGGAGGTTATGGTATCATCATGGTGCTTATTCTTCTTTCCATATTCCTCAAACCGAGCTTGGCATTTTGGGTAGCGGTGGGTATTCCGATATCATTCTTTGGCATGTTTATGATTGTACCCGACATCCTTACCATTAATGTGATGTCGCTGTTTGGGATGTTGATCGTCATAGGAATCTTAGTAGATGATGCCATCGTAATTGGAGAGAACATCTATGCTCACTATGAACGTGGCAAAACGCCGGTTAAGGCTGCTATAGATGGAACAATGGAAGTACTACCAGCAATCGTATCCGCAATATTAACTACAGTGGTAGCCTTCAGCACCTTCTTGTTCGTTCAGGGAGGTATCGGAGACTTCTATTATGAAGTAGCTGTTGTGGTGATGGTAACCCTACTCTTCTCTTTAGTCGAAGCACTCATTATACTCCCTGCACATATCTCTGAGTCTCGGGCTATGAAGAAAGGCAAAAAGCCATTTATCCTCAATAGATATGCAGACAGATTTATGGTGTGGTTGCGGGAGACTTTCTACATTCCTATGCTGAGATTTGGATTAAACAACCCATTTTTCGGTATATCTATACCCATCGGATTGTTGATGATTACCGTTGGTTGTGTTCAGGGTGGATTTATTAGGACCACATTTTTTCCGAACATTACAAGTGACCGTATCTCTATCTCCATGTCTATGCCTGAAGGGACTAATGAGTCCATCACCGATAGCTTGATCACCTCAATTGAAGCTGGCGCATGGAGAGCTAATGAAAAACTCACTGAAGAACAGACTGGCAACACCCAAATCATCGAATCATCTGTAAAAAGAATAGGTCCTGGAAGCTCTAATGCGACGCTGACGCTAAACCTTCTAACCGGAGAAAGTAGAGATTTCTCGTCATCCTATATCGCTCAGAAAGTAGAAGAGGAAGTTGGTGAATTAAACGGCATCGAGTCACTCACTTATGGCTCTGGTGGCAACTTCGGTGGACTCCCTGTCTCCGTAGCACTTACTGGAAGAAATATCGCAGAGCTCAAAAATGCGAAAGAAGAACTCAAGCGTGAGTTGAAAGAACTCGGCACCTTAAAAGACATCAATGACAATGATCCTCAAGGGATTAAAGAGATCAAGATAAATCTCAAGGAGAATGCATATCTCATGGGACTCACACTGAATACTGTTATGTCGCAAGTACGTAGTGCATTCTTTGGGCAGTCAGTACAGCGTATCCAAAGAGGACGAGATGAAATCCGAGTATGGGTTAGATATGATCGAGAAGAACGAGAATCTGTCAAGAATCTTGATGACATGTGGATCGTCACTAATGACCGATCTCGAGTACCGTTATCTGAAATAGCCAACTACAGCGTAGAGCGTGGCGAAGTAGATATCAATCACCTCGATGGAATCAGACAGATCACAGTGAGCGCTGACCTCAAGCAAGAGGGACAGAGTGCAACTGATATACTCGCCAATGTGCGTGAGGAGATCATGCCAAGAGTGTTGGCACAATATCCAAGTGTCCAACCGCTCTACGAGGGACAGAACAGAGAAGCTAATAAGGTGGTAGGTAGTATGCTTGGGCTCTTGCCTGCTGTTTTTATGGCGATGTATATGATCATCGCTTTCGTATTTCGGTCTTACTCCCAGCCGCTGCTATTATTTGCCCTTATTCCATTCAGCTTAGTTGGCGTAGCATGGGGTCACTGGCTTCATGGATCACCGATTAGCATTTTGTCAACTTTAGGAATTATCGCCTTAATCGGAATCCTTGTCAACGATGGACTGGTGTTAGTTGGGAAGTTTAATACTCATCTGAAGGATGGACTTAATTTCCACAAGGCGTTGGTAGAAGCAGGTCGGTCGAGGTTTAGAGCTATATTTCTTACTTCTATTACGACAGCAGCTGGTTTGGCACCAATCATATTTGAGCCCAGCAGAACAGCACAATTCCTAGTTCCGATGGCGATATCGATTGCCTATGGAATCATTATGGCTACTTTCTTGACATTATTTGTACTTCCATTGTTTATATACTTCAATAATACTCGTAAACTGGTTTGGTACTGGCTGCGTACTGGAACTTGGGCAGATCGAGCATCACTCGAAAGAGCAGTTATGGAAGTAGTCCATGAACGTGAGGCATCAGCACATCTAAAAACTACTGAAGTCGTCGCTAATGATTAAGATTTACGCTATCGTCATGTTAAGTTTAATAGGCTTAGGAGTACAAGGACAAAATGTTATGACTCCTGAGGAAGCTATCACACAAGCGCTTGAGAATAACTTCAATATAAGGATCGCACAAAACGATGTGCTCATTGCTGAAAATAGCACTGACAAGGCACTCTTTGGATATCGCCCAACAGTTACGGCCAATGGAAGCCTTAATGGCAACATTAATAACAATACCACTAATTTTACGTCGGGCGAGTCAATTGTAACAGGCTACGGTTTTGCCTTCGGGGGCAATGCTAATGTCGCAGCGAGTTACAATATCATTGATCCGAATCGTGGCGCTAATCTCAAGCAAGTCAGGGAACAGGTGGCGCTGTCTGATCTCCAAAAACAGTTGACTATACAAAACAATGTGGCTGACGTGTTTACGGCATATTATGATGCAAGCCGGGCCGCTGCAAATATCGGCATTCTCACAGATGTGCTCGGCCTGTCTCAGGATCGTCTCGATAGACTTGAAATACAAAATCAATATGGTCAAGCGAATCGATTGGACATTCTTAATGCACAAGTAGATATAGATAGAGACAGTATCAACATAGCCAATGCCAAACTAGCTTATAACAATGCGCTAAGAGTACTCAACAATACCATCGGAATATCTGTTGATCGCAGCTACGATGTAGAAACAGATGTCTATTACGAAGCGGGCAGAACCCTAGAGAGTTTATTAAAGACTGCCATGGAGCGTTGTTTACAGCTCAAACTCATCGATCAAAACCAGACCATAACTGAATTGAACTACGACATCATCGATGCAAACCGTAAGCCCATTCTTGGCGCTAATGCGAACTACAACTACAACTTTAACAGGAGTGCTCCGGGGTCATTCTTCTCCTCATCTCGATCCGATGGTTTAGGTTTGGGCTTATCACTATCTTATAATCTATATGATGGCGGCATTCGTAAAAACCAGCGGCAAAACACAAAGCTAGCCCTCGAGAGTCAAGGGCTGCAACGAGAACAGCTTGTAAATAACCTGACCACTCAATTGACTATGTTCTGGCATCAATTTCAGAATGCCCTCTACATCATTGAATCAGAAAAATCTAACGTAGCTACCGCCAAGGTCAATTTTGAGCGCAGTTATGAACA
The DNA here is from genome assembly GCA_964522505.1 of uncultured Saprospiraceae bacterium. Taxonomy (GTDB): domain Bacteria; phylum Bacteroidota; class Bacteroidia; order Chitinophagales; family Saprospiraceae; genus GYS-P2D. The sequence goes on along the minus strand of CAZFWJ010000022.1, from coordinate 13,344 downwards.
ATACCAGGCTGGACAGCTGACGAGCATTGAGTATCGTCAAGCACAGGTAAATCTGCTTACCGTTGAGAATAGTTTGCTTAATGCGCACTACGATGCCAAGCTACTTGAGATTCAGATGTTGCTGCTTAGTGGGCAGATACTGGATTGATTCCTTTTATTCAAGTCGAGATCCAACAAATGTGCATTTTCATCTTGAGACCTCACAAATGTGGATTTGCAAAAATAATAGATGACAAAAGGGCCCTGAATATGTCCATAGGTATCATGTAATGAAAACGTTCTTCTATTAAGTGTTCCAGTATCAAGGCGAAACGCAACTGCCTTTGTAGGATATCTCCATTAATCAATTACCTACAAGAATCCTTGATTTCCTGCGTATAGCCTGTCGCACTCAAGTGGGCGGCGGGAGCAGCCTTAGCAGAGCCTTAGGGCGACGAGTTTTTGGTTCCTTTTTTCGATAAAAAAGGTACAAGAAGTTACAGTTATTGATAATTAATAATAGTTGTTAATCACAGAAAGTAAATTGGCTTTTGGGTTATCCTCATGGTAATTACTAAATGCCTAATCATTCTCTAATTGTCCTTTTTCTTAGATAAAAAGAACGAAAAATCAAGCTCATAAAATAGCTCTGCTACAAAGGCAGCTCCCACTACCCACAGCTTATGAGCACCCCACTCGCTTCTAAAGAAAGTTTAGTCATTACGAACTCAGCTTAAGTTTTGTCATGGGTAGCATGTCGAAAGATCTTCAGTTCCATAGCCGCATATCTGAAGATGTCTCCACTGCGGTCGACAAGAAAGAGTGTAGTCATGGGTTAAGACTCACGACTGAGATATCTATAGTGCAGAGACCACTCTACTTAACTCTCTACTCTGGATACCAACTGCTTACTAGTTGTACTGCCAAGGATTCCAAGTCTATTCCCATCTGTTCCTGATGCACTCGGACTACCTCTTCTTTCATTGGAGAAGGCAATCGATCAAATCCATCCTTAGCTCCCAAAATCATACCCGCAACGGCTCCCACGGTATCATTATCGCGACCATAATTGATAATAAATTGAAGGGTCTTCTCAAAGTTACCATCGCCAAATAATAACCCGGCATAGAGTATCTCCCATATTTCACCCGAATGGAAGGCTATTTGTCGCTGATTTTTTTCGAGGGCCTTATAGATCGTTTTCTGCTGAAACCATTCCAAGTCTGTTCCAGGATAATTGTCCGGAATTTTAAGTTTCACAGAATCCTTGTGTAATACGATCGCTGCTCCTTCAGGGATCTTGGCTAGGGTAATACTATCATTCAAAATCAGGGATTCAGAGAGGGCGATTTCGTCTATCTCAAATGCTCCCAAAACATAATCTTGAGTAGCATTCGCAATAACATGGGGTATACGAGCAATTAAACGACTGTCTTGATATCCATAAGGATCTATAAAAGCTTGAGTTGCTAGAATTGAATCCATATTTTGAGTGTGTAGAGCCATATTAGTCATGGCTGCGGCTATACTCGATATATCACGTGCATAGCCAATATCAAAAAGGGTATGCTCATAGGCCAAATCGTAGGCCGCTTCTGGGTTCGGAGCAATGAGGCCAAACATAGGGGTATAGAGCAGTCCAGCACAACTCATTTCACCACCATAAAAACGATCTCGAACTTGTTCATATTGAGCACCACCTTCTTGATATCCGAGGGCTACTCTCGCCCACTCCTTAATCCAGTCGATTTTTTCAATTCGCACATCGAGACTATCAGGCTGCGTTGCAATATCTTTATCCGATAGGGTACTCACCTGATCTTGATAATAGTCCACTATAAACTCGGCAAAGTTAGATTTACTGAGGGTCGATCTATTGCGATCAATATATTGAGTGAGCATATACTTCCAGCGTGTATCATCAGTAGTCGCTCCAGCAGGCAAGTTATGACCCCAAGGACCTTCAGGAGATTGAAGCATTAATGCAGGCGTAAGTCCAAGTATATAACCATAGCGCCTCTGAATATCGGCTCGATTCCACATTTCTGTGGAAACGCCCATTGCATCTCCAATAGCAGAACCAACCAAGGCTCCAAGAACTCTGTCATGGAATCGCTCCTTGCTCATACTAAACTCCTCCGCACCATATGAGACTGTACTAGGGTTCGGTATAGACACCTTGGTCTTAGAATTCTCTGGAGTACAGTAGGCTAGGAAAAGACCTGTCAAAAAAAAGGATATAATCCCAAACCATAATTTTTTGCTATTCATAGGTGGTAATTTAAAAGAGAATCAAATGTTTGGTCCTTCAATTTTTGTGTTCACAACTCAAGCTTTATATCCTTCTTCACGTCATGATATCGCAATGTTGCTGCAATACATCGCTTAAGATCAGCTGTGGGTAGAGGAGCATTCAAATCAAATATGAGGGCTCTTTTACCTTCGTAGTTAAAATCATCACCAAAGACCCTCTTAAAGGTTTCTACTAATCTAGTAGAACAACTGAAATACATGGCATACTCAGTCGGGCTCTTTGCCTTCCAATCCATCCTAAGGGTACTACCCTTCTTAGTAACAAAGCTTGGCTCTCCCCACCTAAGGGTTTCTTCAAGCTTGGATATTCCTATCTCCTCAGCAGTTTGGTGGACTAAAGATCTGAGAAAATTCATCTTTCCCTGAACAAGGTCAGGATATGACGCCATCTTAGTAGTAAACTGCGAAGTCGTTTGGATCTGCAAATCTCTCATAAGATATTATGCATTCATGGACATCAAAATAACAAACATAAAGTCATCTGGCACCATTAACGAAATGATTAGAGAGATTAAACAACATTTAGCTTACTGACGATATTATAAGCATATGACAACTATCAGCCCAATAAGATTCATCCTACCTTTATTAGCCTTGCTGGTTGCGAGTAATGCACTTCTTAGTCAGGAGCGAGATCGAGATCGAGATCATAAAGAGAGAAACTGGTGTGTTATTAATTGTAATCCTGAGATTCATACAGAAAACATAGGCCTGGTCTATAGCTATCTAGATAATGACAGCATCATGCAAGAAGCCATGAGCCTCCCAACTGTTCATTTCCCAATAAGATTTGCATACATAGTTGAGGATCCAGTTTCGGCAGAACCCGACATTGCTCATTTGAACAAGGTAATCAGAGATCTGAACCATTCTTTCAGAAACACCGGAGTAGAATTCAACTTGAGCGAAGTTGTCAAAATTCAATCAGACATCAAGCTCGAGCAGCTTTCAGGTAATGCATTTCAGCTCTACGATAAATTCTCAAGTCAATATGATCTGCCAGATATGATGACTGTCTATGTTGTTGACTATGCCAGAGATTTCTGTAGGACTACCGAGACCTCGATTAGTTGTTCGCGAGTAGGAGGATTCTCTTATGTCCTATCTAGTCAAACTAACAATCTCGTTATGAGTCAGTTTGATCTCAAAAATCCCATCATAGTTGCTCACGAGTTTGGTCATTTTTTTGGACTATATCATACCTTTGAACAGCACCTGTTTGGCAAGGGCAGTTTTGATCCGGAGTTGTGCAATCTGACAGGTGATTTGATTTGTGATACGCCGCCCGATCCAGGCACCGCCTATGAGATATATGTCAACTATGCCACATGCGAAATGATAGGGTATGAAGATCGTAATGGCAATAGCTATGAGCCTATCATCAACAACTATATGGGCTACTATAAACCATGTTATCTCCAAGAATATATATTCACCCCACAACAAGAGTTCGTGGTTCGACTTGCCAGCAGATTACAAATTAGAAAGGGATTGAGTCAATAGTACGTCACATCCTAACCGCTGCAACGCTAATTATCGTGTAACTTGCCCGATTGTGGAGTAAGCGAAGAACTTGGTTTTCATTAATTTGTAAGTCAAGAAAGAGCTTCACATGAAATCTATCTTATGCATCGTGCAGGAGCACATGTTTGACAAAAGTCAGATCAAGGAGATGCAAAATGGTTTCAAAGACCTGTATCGCCAACATTACAGTGATGATAAGACCAAAGTGCTGTGGATGATTATGCCCAAGGGCTATGCTTACTCCGAACGAAAAGATTCGGAGGCAACAATCATACTATTTGAGGTTGATGAGGATATCACTCAAGAAAAGAGAGAGTCGTTGATGAGTATTTTCTCCAACTATCTATTGTCGGAATTTAAGATCTCTCCATTAGATAGTATTATCACCGTGGCCAATAGTTCATTTGTCAATACTTTTATAGCTTCACAACAAAATAGAGTAAAGCCTTCAGCCAGAAAATGGATAAAACTTAAAACGATGACAACAGCAATCAGCTCAACACTTACGAATGGTTACGCACGTCTGAGGGTAAGAATGTAATAACAATAGGGAATCAAAAAAATATGCCTGTATATAGTCTAAGTTCACCAAATACACTGACCACAGAACGTAAAAAAGCTCTAGTAAATCTAGTGACAGATACCCATTGTTCTATTATGATCGCACCAGAGCAGTTTGTACATGTCTTGTTCTCAGATGGGATTCCGCTCACTGATAATAAACAACTCTATATACATGCGAATGTCCGACAAGGAAGATCTCAAGAACAAATAGATCGGATGTGCACTGAGCTGACAAAAGGATGCGCTTCAATATTAGCGGTATCTGTCGAAGACATCCATATCAACTTGCTGGAGATAGCTGCCAAATGGGCCATGGAGGGAGGATACGTTATGCCGGATCCTGGTGAAGAGGATGAGTGGATGGCAAAGGTGACTGATGCCTTAAAAGCAAGAAAGAGCCTTGAAGTACTATAAACCCTCAAATCAATAAATGCCCCAAATACTCAAGAACTCTGAGCTATATGTAGAGATTGACTTGCCACATGAAGGCTATCAGTTCTCGAGATTTGATTGGACTGGAAAGATCAGAGAAGTACGATATCATGACATGCCTATTACAACGTCCGAGCTCAGCCTTGGACAAAACAATAAGATTCACGGTATTGGTTTGTATAATGAATTTGATATAGGAGGTCCTCAAGATTATGCAAGTACGGCACTGGGCTCACACTTCCACAAGATTGGCATCGGAAGCTTACTCAAAACAGACAAGGGTTATGACTTCCTTCATCCATATGAAGTCACTCCAGCTACTTTTGACCATAAATCTTATGAAGACAAATTGATAATCAGCTGTATAGCAGAAGAGAAGGCTGTGGTATCCTATCGATTACAAAAAACTATTGAGCTCATCAATAACAAGTTGAGTATCACCTATGAATTACACAATAGGTCCTCTACTACCCTATCGACCATTGAGTATGGGCACAACTTTTTGGGAGTCAACAATCAGGACATGGGTTCTACATACGAGCTAATATTCCCATTCAATATTGATATCACTCAGTGTGAAGAAAACGTAAATCCAGATCAAGCCGTGATCATAGATGACAAAGGAGTATCCTTCAATAGTCAGCCCTCTCGCCCCTTTTTCTTCAGCAATTTATCTGGCAGTCGGTCAGTACCAGCCTCTTGGCATTTGATCGATCATCATAGTGGCGTCAATGTTACTGAAACGGGAAGCTTCAATACACATAAAATCAACTTATGGGGTTCTGGGCATGTCATTAGTCCAGAATTATTCCACAGAGTCGACATCCCCCCTGGAGCACAATCACATTGGACCAGAACATATCGAATCTGGATGTCAAATAACGAAAAGTGATCACCAGAGCTATCGATCACCTAGAATCTGTTAACAAAAAGCGCTTCTCCCTTGTTATCAAGAATAGTAAATGAGTTACTTGATAATCATATCAACTTCACTCCATTATTCCGCCTTCAAAAGCACAAAAGATGATTAAATCTATACGTCCATTAGGCTTTCCATGGCAGACACAAGATCCATTCTTGTTCTGTGCGTATCATAAAGATCACTACCCTGCTGGACAGGAGGATATGAAAATTAGTTCTGCAGAATTAGCCGGCCGCAATATTGGTTCTGACTTCTTTCTTAAGGATAATTTCAGAATGTACCATGGCAAGACAATCCCTGGATTTCCTTACCATCCTCATCGAGGATTTGAGACAATCACTATCAACATTGAGGGCGTTGTAGATCATTCTGACTCGATAGGAGCTGCAGGGCGCTTTATGGGTGGAGATGTGCAATGGATGACTGCTGGTCGAGGTGTACTGCATTCTGAGATGTTTCCGTTGATTAACACTGACGCAGATAATCCATTGGAGATGATGCAGATTTGGCTTAATCTACCCAGTTCGTCCAAGATGGTCGATCCTCACTTCAAGATGCTTTGGAAAGAAGACATCCCCATTATCCGATATAAGGATCATGATGATCTTACGACGACTGTCAAACTGGTTACCGGCTCACTAGGTGCCAAGAGTGGATTAGCTCCGACCCCAGACTCATGGGCAGCCAATCCAAATAACGCCGTCTGTATCTATACCGTAGATATGGAAGCCAATGCCATCTGGACCATGCCAAAAACAAACGCTGCCGCTAATCGAACACTCTATTACTATAGCGGAAATGGATTAAGCATCGGCGATCAGGTGATCGGGGTTAATCAGCTCGTAGAGTTGGAAGCACATCAGGATATTACGTTGAGCAACGGCAGTACCACAAGCCAATTACTAGTATTGGAAGGTGTACCGATCAATGAACCTGTCGTACAGCATGGACCATTTGTTATGAATACTCGTGAGGAAATTCAGGAGACCATGAGAGAATATGGTCGTACGCAATTTGGTGGCTGGCCATGGCCAGAGACTGAATATGTCCATGCAAGAGATAAGGGCAGATTCGCGCTTCATAGCAATGGACAAGAAGAAATCAAAGAAGTACTACATTAACCTCCCAATAAATACACGCTGCAGTTGAAGTATGCCTTGTCACACATCTTGATATCAGTTTTTCTTGTATTCTCAATTAGTTGCGATAGTGCTAAGAAACCTCAAGCGATAGAGAATCCATTCGTCTCTTTTGATGGAATCAAGATTGCCTATGATGATGAAGGAAGTGGCTCAGCAGTGTTCTTGCTCCATGGATTTATCAATGATAAAAGTTCATGGGGTCGATCTGCTCTTAAGCAACAGCTCATCGATCAGGGATACCGAGTCATCATCCCAGACTTACGAGGTAATGGCGACTCTGACAAGCCTCATGATCCTAAGGCCTACCACGACAACGCCGAAATAAAAGATATCATAGCACTTGCTGATCATCTTGGTATAAATTCGTACATGGCAGTGGGATATTCGAGAGGCTCTATCATACTAGGCAAGCTGTTGATTTCTGATCAAAGAATTACTAAAGCGGTTATCGGGGGCATGGGAGCGGATTTTACCGATCCTGATTGGGAGATTCCGGGTGCCTTTGCAGATGCATTTAGTGGCAGAGCAGAACTATCTGACATGACACGTGGAGCGGTGGAATATGCGACCTCTATTGAGCGCGATTTAATCTCATTATCCTTGCAACAGGAGTTTCAGCCAGTCACAACTACTGCTGAGTTGAGTGGCATTACTATTCCAATTCTGATACTCAGAGGTAATGAGGACACTCACAATGGTGATCCTTACAAGCTTCAAGACGCTATCAAGGATGCTACACTCACTTTCATCGATGGCGATCATAATAATACCTACAAACAAGAAAATTTTGCTGTGGAGGTTGTTTCGTTCTTGAAATCATAGCTAGGGCTCTCTTCAACAAATCGAATAATAGCTGTCCATACTGCTTCTACAGCATTTATTAACGTCAGATTTAGTATTCTAACAGCTCGGAAGATGGACGATTTATATGTTAAGAATATGTCAAGCTTTAATCTTCACAAGATTCTCGTGCAACTATACTCAATGCATAATCATATAAGGAATGTAGTTGATATACCAAAGGTGTAATAAATCAAATCATTAAGTATTTAGTATTACTTTAAACAACTATCAATCTAATCCTATTAATACTCTATTCCAACACATTCACTATGAAATATCTTATTTCCTTAATCGCAATCATTCTGTTCAATATTTCTGGATTCGCAGAAATTGACAAATCATTTTTTGACGACACACACAATTTTCTAAATTCAGTCGTTACCGATGGAAAGGTAGATTATGATGCCGTAAAAAGCAATTCAGATCTCCAAGCCTTAATAGATTATGTCGCTTCAGCAGATGTGACTGGCGATGACGACAATACATTACAAGCATTTTATATTAATGCCTATAACCTGCTTGTTATCAATGGCGCTGCCAAAAACTATCCGCTTCAGTCTCTTCAGGACATATCAGGATTCTTTGATCGCATCAGTCATACAATAGCTGGTCAGCGATACACACTTAATTCATTTGAGAAAGATTTTCTACTTAAAGAATATAAAGACCCTCGTTATCACTTCGTGTTGGTATGTGGAGCCTTAGGCTGTCCTCCGATAACTAACTTCGCATATACTCCAATATTATTGGAGCAGCAGTTAGAAAGACAGACAAAGAAAGCCCTAAACGACCCTAATTTTATACGAACTGGAGATGGTAGAATAGGCTTATCACAGATATTTGATTGGTACAGAAGTGATTTTGGTGGAAATAAGAGGGCCGTAGTCAATTATATCAATGGATATAGAGACAACAAAGTCTCTGCTTCATCTAAACTCTACTACTACGATTACGATTGGACTATCAATGATGTAGCAGGCGCAGGTACTACAGCCAATAGCACAACAGGAGCTAACAATGCTGCCAGGTATATCGTGTCTTCCACAATTGCAAAAGGCACTTGGGAGTATAAAGTGTTTAACAATTTATTCTCACAACGGACCGGATCTGAGGGCAACTTAACAGACAGGTCTTCATTTTTCACTTTATCGTATAATGTATTATATGGTTTGAGCGATAGATTTAATATCGGTTATACTGGTCGTTACCGTAGAACTCGAAATGATAGATTGCCTTCGAGCGTATTAGGAGTCTTAGGTGGATCTCAAGAAAACTTAACGAGCCAACGTCAAGGATTTACATCTGCAGGACCTCAGATACGATGGGCACCGGTTCCTAGATGGAAGAACTTCTCCATTCAGAGTCAGTTCTTGTTTGCCATCGGTTCGGATCTAGAAGGTAATGACACTCTACCATTCTTAGATTGGACAGGTAATACTTGGTGGACGCAATTTTTCAATGACTTTGCTATAGGTGGCAACTGGTCATTATTTACCGAGGTAGACTTTTTGATTGAAGATCTCGGTAGTGGCGAACTCAACAGAATATCGACACCTGCTACAGCAATCTTAAGCTACAATCTAAGCAAGAAATCTATCTTCTATGCACTTGCGGGATATTCTCCATTTTGGACACCACAATTCGATTACTTCAGACAATTCGGCTTAGGAACTAAGTTTCAATTCACGCCAAATTTTGAGTTAGAATTGCTCTACACTGACTTCAACAATCAGTTTTTAGCGAATTCTGGTGGTCAAGCGGCGACATTTAATTTAGGATTAAGATTTAATTTGGGCCGATACTAAAAATAAGAACTATTTTTATAGAAGGATAAACTGTATAGACAATCTTGAGTCTAAAATTTTCTCTATAAATGAGAGACTTAAAAAGTCTTCTTACATGTCTAATGATATGTTTTACGATGGCGGTTGTATCAGGTCAAACACCTGGCACAACCGTTGCTCGTTATATCAATTTCGAAGGATACTCCAAGAGTAATCATGACTTCCTACACACCAATGTAGACATTGAAGAGGGAGATGCAGTTGACTTTCAAACAATACAACAAGGTCTACAAAATCTGAAAAACACTGTAGGTATTGCAACCGCCAGTTATGCCATCGACACGCTGTCAGATGGGATTGGGTTGACCTACACCATCGAAGAGTCTAAAACCTTGCTTCCGATCTTGAATTTTGGTGGGATCAGAAACAATATCTGGTTTCAGGTTGGATTTGTAGATATCAACTTTAGAGGTAGAGGTGAAACATTGAGCGCCTATTATCAGAACAATGATAAAAGACACTCAGGTGAAATATTTTATCGACGCCCGAGACTTAGTAACGGCCCATGGGGATATTCAGGATCATTGACCAAATGGTCATCAAGGGAGCCCTTGTTCTTTCCAGGTCAGACGGTTTTATATGATTATGACAATAACAGCGTAGCGGCTTCGGTAATCCGCAACTTCGGGCTGAATCGTCTAATAGAGTTAGGTGGTTCGTACTTCGTTGAGACTTATAACAAATCTGATGGTCAAGTAAGTGAGAATCCAGATATCCCAATAAGCTTACGACAGCCAAAATTTCTCACGAAAGCAGAATATCAATCAAATAAGCTAGATTATCACTTCTTTTATATCAGCGGTGGTGCTTGGCGTTTGACTTACCAAAATGTGTTCAATACATTGGACAACACTTGGTTCAACAGCCTGCAATTCCAAGGTATGTACTTCAAGAGACTCGGCGAAAAGAAAAAGGTGAATCTCGCTATTAGGGTTCGTGCTGGCATATCAACTAATAATAATTCTCCGTTTGCTCCATTTGTGGCAGATAGTCATGTCAACTTGAGAGGTGTGGGCAACAGAATAGATCGAGGAACAGCTCAGGTCGTTGTTAATGCCGAATATCGCAGAACGATACATTTTAAAGAGCGAACAAAGCGCAAGTGGGCTATACAACTAGTTGGATTTGTAGACATGGGAACCTGGCGTGATCCAGGAGGGCAGCTGAGTGACATCTTCAATCCAGATCAATTTAGAGAATTTGTGGGCGGAGGATTCAGAATCATCAATAACAAAATAGTTGGAGCTGTGTTAAGAGTCGATTATGGCATTGATGTCTTCAACCCAGATCAACGAGGTTTAGTCATCGGTTTAGGCCAATATTTTTAGACTTATCACAATTTCTTTTGACCAAGCATTTGTTTTCCACAATTCTATTGTTCGCTCTATGCACTTTTCAGCCTTCTGCACAGAGCATCCAAAAAACTGAAAGCATCAATGGCATCAGCTTTATAGGGCCATATCAACCACCATACGAACAGGATGCTTTAGACAGGCTCGCTACAACTGGCGCCAATTGGGTCGCATTTATACCCGAGGCCGTTATGAACCGTCGCACTCTTGAGCTAACCGCACATGGAGATGACTATTACTGGGGCAGCACTAAAGAGGCTCTACTCGAGGGCATCACTCTTGCCAAGGCAGCTGGCTTAAAGGTCTTTATCAAACCTCATGTTGTCCTAGGAAAGTTAGATAAGGATGAACTTCCTAAAAACGAAGACAAAACCAAACGTGCCGAATGGCGAGGAGACTTCAAAGCTCGCAATGATGAAGACTGGAAGATATGGGAAAACAACTATCAGAACTATATCATTGATCTTGCTCAAGTCGCTGACTCACTGCAAGTGGACATGTTTTGTGTCGGCACGGAGATGAGAGAGTTCGTCCGAAATCGACCTGCCTTCTGGCAGAACATTATAACAGAGATTCGGTCAACATATAGCGGTGATTTAACCTATAGCGCTAACTGGGACGAGTATAGCTATATCACCTTTTGGAATAGATTGGACTATATAGGTATAGATGCGTACTTTCCTGTTGTAGGCGGCAAGACTCCTAAGGTTCGCAAGGCTATAAGAAAGTGGAGACCAACCAAGAGAAAACTCAAGGCACTCAGCGAAAATATGCAGCGCCCAATACTATTTACGGAATATGGCTATCGCAGCGTCGACGGCGCTGGAAAAACTCCATGGATACATGATCATGGCGGTGACACCCCTAACAATGACACACAGCTCAACCTGATGAAGGCACTGTATAAGACCTTTTGGAATGAGGACTGGATAGCAGGTGGCTTCCTATGGAACTGGCTGCATCACGTCAACGAACCTGTCAATGCTGATTTTACAGTTCAGCATAAACCAGCATTGGAACTGGTTAAGGAATGGTACAAGTGAGTGATTCAATTCAAGAATCATGCTGATTACTCTTGCGCTGAGCAATACTCACGCCAGCAAGAATAATTAAGCCACTGATGATATGATAGCTGTGCAGTGGTTGTCCCAGTACGATTCCTGCAAAAACTGTGGTCAAGGGTACAAGATTAAGAAACATACTCGCCCGATCAGGTCCAATCATAGCGACACCCTTGTTGAAAAATAAATACGCTAAGGCTGTTCCTATGGTGCCTATACCGAGACACCATACCCAATACTGCGGACTATGGCTCACACTTAAAGAAACTGGCTGTATAGACATCAGGAACAGAAATCCTGTCAAGCATCCTATGTTAGTCAGTGTTGTAAAATTTAGGCTCGATAGATTACCCTGGTACATCTTTACCCACACATTATGCAAAGCAAAAACAACAGCTGCTCCAAAAATATAGAGGTCACCTCTGTTGAACTGTAGAGTTTGTAGCAGAGTCCAATCTCCTTGAAAAAGCAGATAGGCCACTCCAAAGATAGATATCGCTGCCCCAATGACATGATACCGTGTAATCTTAACACCGATCAACCATGAGGCAAAAAGTACAGTCATAATCGGATTGAGATTAACCAGCAGAGACGCATTTATTGCATTGGTCAGTTGGAGTCCTCTAAAGAATAGCAGATTGAATGCGAATAGGCCAATGAATCCAAGTAATATCACACCCTTGATCGAGATATCCTGTAGTCTAATCTGCCTTAATGATTTCCAACCGATAATTAACAAGGTCGACACGCCAAATATATACCTCCACGTCGCTGCCTCAATAAAACTGGACTCCGACATCATCAGTTGGGCTAAATAAAAATTGATTCCCCAAAAGATCGCAGCCAAAATCAGATAGAATTCCGCTCGCATTGTCACAATGTAGGGCTAAATGACTGATTGAAATTGAAGATCATATAAATCATTTCAATAAGCAGAAGCTACGTATCAATTCAATCCCTCGAATCAGTGCCTTCATAGCTTACAGATGATATAGAGGTTAATAATGTTCGATATTATATATGACAGTTGTCATGCTCCGAAACTATGGAACGATCGAGATTAATTTATTTCAATGTGAACACTACACACAATCCCAATACCAAAGTGATTAGAAATTCTATCGAGTGATAAATTACACTAAAACGCACACCCGCCTGGCAGTGGATCTTGGCTCTCAAGATTGGCGGCCTCATCAATAGCGATAGTCTCTGCTGTAAAACCGCCTGCCACAGTGCCTTTATAAACTGCAGTGCCATATCCTAAATTATTCATATGGGCTCTCACATAGATCACATCATCTGGGCCAATATTCACCGCTCCGCCACTCCGAGTGAAGGGCTGTTCTGTGACATGGCTATGTGCTAGGA
>CAZFWJ010000021.1:0-50338 GCA_964522505.1 uncultured Saprospiraceae bacterium | reverse complement strand
CTCAACCATCTGCTACCTCATAATATCAAGTTGTAGTTGCTCGGACGGATACTTCTTATCTACAGTTTTGTTACTCAATAATTCAAAGAACTTCTTCTTAAATTAGTACCCTTGAGTAACGCAGGGCACACACCAGCAGAGAACACTATGTAAGACGGAATACTCCCTCTGGTCGTACTCAGCTTACAATTATCCGTTATTTTGCATATCGGGAACGACCACAAATAATTGACAATTGTATCAAAATGTGATATATTTACTATGTGCAAGTCAAACTAATAGATAAAAAGGGTAATAGTGTAAGCGGAGAGATACTTAAAGCAAGGCAAAATGACCTAAAGGGACTGAAAGAATGGAAATTCAATTGGGTTGAACTCGCCAAATCCAAGAAGTCAAATGTCTATAAGCTTGAAACACAAGAAATTGAAGCATTACTTATAATTCAATTCATAGATGATGAATTCTTTGAAATGAAGAATATTGAAGTTGCTCCTTCAAATTATGGTTCGAAAGGCAAATATGTCAACGCTGCAAATATTTTGATGTCCTATGCTTGTCTCTTGTCATTTGAATTTAACAAAGGTGCTTATAGAGGATATCTAACATTTATCAGTAAAGGAAAACTGATTGACTATTATATCGAAAAATACAACGCAGAACTTGTGTTTAGAGAAAGAATGCAAATAAACCCAATAAACGGCCTGAAACTTATTAAGAAACACTTAAACCAGGAATTATGAAAAGCAAGGATAAATACTTTGACCAAATAATAGGCGAACAGAATCATAAATCTTCTCCAGAAGACATCAAGATGCTAAAGAGAATAATCAAGGCTCATTCAGAAGATTATACTGAGGACGAAAAAATGAATTTTCAACGCATTGGTTTACATCTAACTATGAAAAGATATTTAGCAGAGCCAATTAAACAAATAAAACCAGTCGGTGAATTCCTAAATGAGCTTCTTGAAATCTATAAGGTAAAGAAGACAAAATTTGCAGAACTAATTGACTATGAAAATACAAATCTGCACGCTGTACTAAAAGGAAGAAGAAGATTGAATAACAAACTTGCAACAAAGATTGGCTCAATTTTTTCAATTGATCCTCAACTTTGGATGTATATAGATGCAAAGAATGAATTAGCCAAGTATCAAAAAGAGAATGTAATTAGCAAGTCAAAATATACATTGGCGAAATTGAAATACGCAAGATAACATAAAGCGCGCAATACGGCATGAGTAGGCCGATATTGAACGTTGCCCGCCTGCCGGACGAGGCAGGTTGTACAATTCCATTACTTGGCTGCAACCCCCTTATAGGTAAACAATATATTATTTGGCAGTTAAGTCAGTGAGTACATCATCTATAGATCTCAGATTGGATGTCTAAATAGTTCATTAGGGCTAAAGTATTGAGTTTATCGAGGTGATCGTTGACAACGAGATATAGCTACGCCCCATATTGTATATGTGTATAGATCATAGATGTTGAGTTTTGGAACGAGTAGATTGATAGGTTCGGTCTGGTGGATCTCTAACTGGATCTATGGAGCACTCATATTGTAGCCGTCCTTACTGCAATGTGGGCATTGCACACGTGAAGACCTCGCTGTAACCAGTAATTAATCCAGTCTACTTTGGGTTTAGCGGTATGTATCTTAGCTATACTTAGAAATATAGGGATATTAGTTCAGAAATTTTGGACAAATATCCAACATGGGCTTATCCATCAAGTTATAGGACTCTATTTCAAACCAACATATCAAACAATAAAGGGCTCTTATTAAGGTGCTCATAATCGATCTGAGATTTATCGAGGCGATCTATCAACGCATCAAAATCCTTAGGATCTTTGAGTTCAATACCGATTAATGCAGGACCGCTCTCCCTATTGTTCTTCTTAGTATACTCGAATCGAGAGATGTCATCATTGGGTCCCAAGATGTGAAGAAACTCTCGGAGCGCTCCTGCACGCTGCGGGAATCGCACGATGAAGTAGTGCTTTTTGCCTTCATAGAGCATTGCACGCTCCTTGATCTCCTCGGTGCGAGTGATGTCATTGTTGCCACCACTGAGGACACAGACGACATTCTTGCCTTTGATCTCATCTTTAAGTTCGTCGAGGGCCGCTATGGTACTGGCACATGCCGGTTCTACGACTATGGCTTCTTCATTATATAAATCGAGGATCGTACTACACATCTTTCCCTCTGGGACCAGTATTAATCGATCTACCACCTCTTGACATATCGTGAGAGGTAGTTCTCCAACGCTTTTTACTGCTATACCATCTGCGAAAAAATCAATCTTATCCAATTCCACTACTTTACCAGCCTCCATAGCTTGCTTCAAGGCTGGCGCACCTGAAGCTTCTACAGCGATGATCTTGGTATCTGGGCTGATTACCTTGACATAGCTGCCGATTCCCGATATCAGCCCTCCCCCACCTACAGATACGATGATGTAATCAATAGGGACATCGCTATCCTCTATGATCTCAATAGCCACTGTGCCTTGTCCTGCAATGATATCGGGATCATCAAATGGAGGTATGAAAACTTTGTCGGCTTCCTTAGCCACTTTGATAGCTGCATGCTTAGCATCGTCAAAGGTGTCTCCTATTAGCTGTATATCCACCCACTCCTCGCCGAAGTGCGCTACTCGGTCGAGCTTCTGCTTAGGCGTGGTCGTCGGCATATAGATCGTTCCCTTAACCCCCAAGGTGGCACAGGCTAATGCTACTCCTTGAGCATGATTGCCAGCGCTGGCACAAATGATGCCTCGTCCTCGTTCTGCAAGACTCAGTTGGCACATCCGATAGTATGCTCCTCTAATCTTAAAGGATCGGACCACTTGCAGATCCTCTCGTTTGAGAAGAATGTTTGCTCCATATTTCTTAGAGAGATTCTTGTTCTGTTCGAGCGGGGTTTTTAGGCTGATATCCTTAAGTGCCAAACGTGCATCTTGGATTTTTTTGATCGGTATAAGGGCGCTACTTGACATGATACTGTGTTTGACAATTCATAAATACCTATTCTAAACCACAAATTGGAATAAATGATGTTAGGCTTTAATTATTCTACAAGAATAATAAGACTTGGTTTGGCACCCATGAGAAAAACTTAAGCAGAGTGTGCTCTGGTTTGAAAGAAAACATCCAAACAAAAAATTTCTTCTCGACTCTGCCTGAAGGCACAGTCGTTCACCTACTTGAGTGCGACAGGCTATACGCATATTAATTCAACAGCGGCAGCTGACTATGGAGATTTTACTTAAACTGATAAACTAAACCCAGTCCATTCTGAGTAATGGCTAAGTTGATATGACTCTCTTTGGGCTGCTCATAAACCATGGATGGATCGATCAGTGATAATAGAGCGGCCCTGTGCCTTGCCTTTTTGGTTCCCCTGCCGATGTTACTTGCCAATGCAACTATAGCTCCACTTACTGATGTCCCAATAACAATAAATACCGCTGCTAAATCTCTTGATTGTAATGAACTATTATCTGTGTCTACCAATAGGCTGCCAGTCAGTAAGCCTCCAAATACTAAGACAGCTGATGTAATATTACCTCTGACTTGCTTTTGTCTATAATCATTAAACAGATCAAACTCATGTTTCAACTCAGTATGTTCCTCAAATAAGTATCCAAACTTATGCAACCGTCGAGTGACTTCATTTGTTCTAAAGCGATGTTTAGATATCTGTGAGAAACTTTGAGCAAGTAAGGTATCCCGCTGTATAATTAGATACTCTGATTGAAATAGATTCTCTTGTCCGAATAACAGTGATCGTTTGGCTCGCCGTTTAGCTGAACCAGCAATAACATTACCGGTCACACCTACTACAAGGGCATTCCGAAACTGTGTGCCGAGCCGGCCGAACACCACAAAAGAACCTTGGCTCCTATCTCGCAAACCATCGATTAGCCCAGCAGTTACTATAGCCCCTGAGATATAGTTCACCCAACTCTGAATCTTACGATTACTATTGAATTTACTGAAGGTTTTTGCCTGCTCTGGCGTGTATTTAAACAAGTGTTCAAACTTGTGAAGTTTTCCTTGATCCACACCATCCGTATAGATATGCTTACTATCTGGCAACAGCATCAACTCACTAGTCTGAGCCAATAACATATGACAGAGTAGTATAAAACAAATGATCAGTGATAAGCCTTTAGGTGTCATCTTAAACAAAATTCGTCTTTTGCAATATAGTGGCAGTTGAAGATAATTACTATCCTATGATTCCACTAATCAATCAACAACTATACAGGCACAAAAAAACCTACCCCATATGCACGGAGTAGGTTCAAAAAAAAAAATTGATAATACTTAAGTTCTTTCTATTTATTCTGCGGCCTCAGACTGCGCACGGTACGACCAGCACGCCACATCTCCGACTCTCTAAGCTCTTCGAGTTCTTTCTCGAGCTTAGCTCTGTAGTCAGCTTGGCTATTGCTATCGATAGATAACTGAGCCTCATTACCCGTGGCCACACTCTCATATAACTCCTCGAATACTGGCTTAGTGGCATCCTTAAACTTCTTCCACCAATCTAATGCACCTCTCTGTGCAGTAGTAGAACAGTTGGCGTACATCCAGTCCATACCATTCTCTGACACTAATGGATATAGAGATTCGGTCGCCTCCTCAACAGTCTCGTTGAATGCCTCTGATGGCGAGTGTCCCTTAGCTCTCAGTACTTCATACTGAGCAGCGAATAATCCTTGGATGGCTCCCATCAAAGTACCTCGCTCTCCCGTAAGGTCACTGTATACTTCTCTCCTAAAAGTAGTCTCAAACAAGTATCCACTTCCGATACCAATACCGATTGCAATGACTCTATCAAAGGCATTACCCGTAGCATCTTGGTGAATCGCATAGCTTGAGTTTAGTCCCTTGCCCTCAAGGAATAGTCTTCTCAATGATGTTCCTGATCCCTTAGGTGCTGCCAAGAACACATCGATATCATCTGGTGGAATGATACCTGTACGCTCCTTATACGTAATCCCAAATCCATGAGAGAAGTATAGCGCCTTGCCTTTAGTCAAGTATGGCTTCAATGTAGGCCATACTGCTATCTGGGCAGCATCTGACAGTAGGTACATGATTACAGTTGCTTTTTCTGCAGCTTCTTCAATAGAGAATAGTGTCTCACCTGGCACAAAGCCGTCGTCTATGGCTTTTTGGTATGATGGAGATGGTTGTCTCTGACCTACTATAACCTTGATGCCATTATCTCTTAGGTTAAGCGCTTGACCGGGACCTTGCACACCGTATCCGATAACAGCGATGGTCTCGCCTTTTAATATATCTCTCGCTTTGTCAAGAGGAAACTCGTCTCTAAGAATTACATTCTCTTCGGTTCCTCCGAAATTTAATTTTGCCATAGTAAAATTTGATTTATATCCTTTTTCTTAAATGATTTCCGATTCTGTTGTCTCAATACTCTTGAGATACTTATTTAATTGTTCCATTGGTTTGACAACCGCTATACGTCCTGATCGCACAAACTCATAGATGCCAATCTTACGAAAGTCTTCCAGGAGTGCCTCGGTTTCATGCTGATGACCAGTTTTCTCTACGACCACATACTCTGGCTCAATGGTAAGAATACGTGCATTGTGTAAACGAATCATCCGCTCCACTTGGTTGCTATTATACATGGCCTCTGCCGGCACTTTATACAGTGCTATCTCCTGATGCACGATCTCTTCATCCCTATAGTAAAATGCCTTAAGCACGTCGACCTGCTTGTCAATCTGGTTCACCACTTTTATTATTACTTCTTCAGAGATCGTAAGCACGATGGTAAATCTGTGTATACCCTCCATTGAAGACGTAGACACTGTAAGTGACTCTATATTGATCTTCCTACGAGTGATCAACCCTACTACCCTACTAAGTAGACCAGTGCGATTCTCACTAAATACTGTTATGGTGAAGCTTTCCATTGTTTTCATAATCCCTTTTTATTATTCCAGTACGATCTCATCGACAGCCTTGCCAGAGGCTATCATTGGAAAAACATTCTCCTCTTTTATCACCTTGACATGTAGCAAGTATGGCCCTTCTGCTGCCAACATCGTCTCGACAGCTGCCTCGAGCTCGCTCGCATCGCACACCATCTGACCTGGCACACCAAATCCCTTGGCAATGGTGATAAAGTCTGGACTGACCAAATCCACTGATGAATACCTTCGGTCGAAAAATAGCTGTTGCCATTGACGTACCATACCGAGATACTCATTGTCCAGGATTACAATCTTAACAGCTACATTATGCTGAGAGCAAACCCCTAACTCTTGCAAAGTCATCTGAAAGCCACCATCTCCCACAATAGCAACCACCTGCTTGTCAGGCTTGGCCATCTTAGCTCCTATCGCAGCAGGAAATCCAAACCCCATAGTTCCAGCACCTCCAGAAGACACCCAAAGATCTCTGCCTAAATATTCGTAATACCTCGCTGCTAACATCTGATGCTGTCCAACGTCTGTCGCTACAATAGCCTCTCCTTTAGTCTGATCTGATATTTCTCGGATCACCCGCCCCATGGCAAGTGGTCCTTTTTTATTTTTTTTGAGATCTCTCTTGATTACTTTGTCGTACTCCTTCTGATCGCAGTCCTTAAACTTTTTGAGCCACTTAGGATAAGTCTTCTTTACTACCTCTGGCAGGAGTGCTTCAAGAGCATCCTTAGCATCGGCATGGAAACAAAGGTCTACAGGTACATTTTTGTTAAATTCTGCTTTGTCTATTTCAATATGGATCTTCTTAGCCTTAGGAGCATAATTGTCCAAGCGTCCTGTCACCCTATCGTCAAATCGCATTCCAATTGCTATCAACAGGTCGCATTGATTGGTCATCATGTTAGGGCCATAGTTGCCGTGCATTCCGAGCATGCCCATATGTAATGGATGATCGTCTGGAATCGTAGAGAGCCCATGAATTGTACACCCCACTGGAATACCTGTCTTCTCGACAAACTCCTTAAAGACATCCTGCGCCTCTGCAATATGAATACCATGGCCAGCAAGAATAAATGGCTTCTTAGCCTTCTTAATCATCGCAGCCGCCTCGGACACATCTTCATCTTGGATTCGTGGTAGTGGATGGTAAGATCTAATCTTAGGATTAGCCACTGGTACAAAGTCAAACTCGGCTATCTGAGCATCCTTCGTGATGTCTATTAATACTGGACCTGGACGTCCCGAATTTGCAATATAAAATGCCTTAGCAAAAACTTCTGGGATCTCTTCTGCTCGAGTAATCTGATAGTTCCACTTAGTAATTGATGTAGTACATCCTATCACGTCAATCTCCTGAAATGCATCAGATCCAAGTAGATGACTAAATACTTGGCCTGTAATACACACAAGTGGCGTACTATCCATTAAGGCATCACCAATGCCAGTAAACAAATTGGTAGCACCAGGGCCTGAGGTCGCCATACATACACCCGTCTTACGAGTTACTCTGGCAAAACCTTGGGCAGCATGAATAGCACCTTGCTCATGACGAGTCAGAATATGCCTGATCTTGTCCTGATACTTATAGTGGCTATCATATATCGGCATGATCGCACCTCCAGGATATCCAAAGATGAGCTCGATCTCAGCCTGCAAGAGACATTCCATGACGGCATCCGCACCTGTCATACGTCTTGATTTCAATTTCTTGGTCTTCTTGGCTATAGTTGCTGTTTTTCCCATATCCTATAATTCATCGGTGACACAACCCTCGCTTGCTGAAGAGACGGTGTGTCTGTATTTTTTTAATATGCCTGATACTGGTCTATCTGGCGCTTGCCATGATGCTCTTCGTGCGTCGAGCACCTCATCGACGAGATGTACATTGATAGCGTTCTGCTCCGCATCGATGGTGATCTGATCGCCATCTTGTAGGAGCGCTAGATTACCTCCCGTAAATGACTCTGGCGTTATATGTCCAACCACAAATCCATGTGTGCCACCACTGAATCGCCCATCAGTGATCAATGCTACATCCTTGCCCAATCCCGCACCCATTATAAGTGAGGTAGGCTTTAACATTTCAGGCATTCCAGGTCCCCCTTTAGGACCACAATAGCGTATCACGATGACGTCACCTTTCTCGATTTTACCATCTTGGATAGCATGGTTTGCATCATCCTCTGAGTCGAATACTTTTGCACTACCGCTAAATTTTAAGCCTTCTTTACCCGTAATCTTGGCAACTGACCCTTCAGTTGCGAGGTTGCCATAAAGTATTCTGAGGTGGCCAGTTTCTTTCACTGGTGCTGATACAGGGTAGATCACTTTCTGTGACTCCCCAAGACCGGGTACAGATTCGAGATTTTCAGCCATGGTCTGCCCCGTAACAGTCATACACTCTCCATGAAGCATGTCTTCAGATAGCATTAACTTCATCACAGCAGGGATACCACCTACTTTATGGAGGTCTTCCATAACATACTTGCCACTGGGCTTAAGGTCTGCCAAGAATGGCGTCTCATCACTCAATCTCTGGAAATCATTTATGCTCAACTCTACACCTGCAGCCTTAGCCATTGCAACCATATGCATAACTGCATTAGTTGAGCCACCGAGGACAATGATTAATCTGATCGCATTCTCGAATGACTGCCTAGTCATGATATCTCTGGGCTTGAGGTCTAACTCCAAAAGCTTATAAATTGCCTTACCGATCCGCGAACACTCATCTGTCTTATCACTGCTGACTGCCGGATTAGATGAATTATATGGCAAGGACATACCAAGCGCCTCAATCGCCGAAGACATTGTATTAGCAGTATACATACCTCCGCAAGCTCCTGCTCCGGGGCAAGCATTCTTGATGATTTCTTTGAAGGTGTCTACCGTGATCTCTCCTGCTATCTTCTGACCAAGTGCCTCAAATGAAGAGACTATATCCAACTTGTTACCTTGGTGGTAGCCCGGTGCTATGGTTCCACCATACACCAATATTGACGGTCTATTTAATCGTCCTATCGCCATGATCGCTCCTGGCATGTTCTTATCACAGCCTACCACTGTAATCAATCCATCATACCATTGTGCATTGACCACTGTTTCGATCGAGTCTGCTATGATATCACGTGATGGCAGCGAGTATTTCATTCCATTAGTCGCCATAGACATTCCGTCACTGACACCAATCGTATGAAATATCAACCCAACCAAATCTTCCTGATTGACACCGTCTTTTATTTTAGCCGCCAATCCGTTAAGATGCATGTTGCACGGATTGCCGTCCCATCCAGTACTGGCAATACCAATCTGAGGCTTCTTAAGATCCTCAGTGGTCAGACCTATCGCATGTAGCATAGACTGAGCCGCTGGTCTCGTCTCATCTTGAGTTATCGTCCTACTGTACTTATTAAGCATATAATTCCTCTGTACTAGAATGTTATATAATACTGGCGCTACCTTCCTTTACACTCTTAAGCTTGATATCCTCACCCAAGATTAATGATTCGATGATATCACCCATCTGCGAACAGGAATAGCTCACTTCGGGATTGAGGTCCTCAGTCATGATACTTTTCTCCATACAGTGATCCACTGCATCATAGATATCTTGAGCTTCCTTGATCATATCAAAGTGCTCCAGCATCATCGCCGCCGAGAGTATCATAGCTACTGGATTAGCTATGTCCTTTCCTGCGCCTTCTGGAAATGATCCATGCACTGGTTCAAAGAGGCAATGCTTCTCACCAATAGATGCTGAGGGCAACAATCCTAAGGAGCCTGAAATTACACTGGCCTCATCAGAAAGGATATCTCCAAACAAATTAGCCGTGAGGATCACATCAAATCTCGATGGATTCAAAATAATCTGCATAGCAGCATTATCGATATAGAGCTGTGTGTATTCAACTGATGGATACTCCTGAGCAATCTTGTTAACCGTCTCTCTCCAAAATCTCGACACCTCAAGTACGTTTGCTTTATCAACCAAACAAATCTCGCTCCGTCTATTCATAGCGCTCTTAAAAGCAGCATGGGCAATGCGCTCGACCTCATATCTCTCATAGCTCATGATATCGTAGCCCATGGTATTATCTTCATTTCGACCACTCTCGCCGAAGTATACTCCTCCTGTTAATTCACGATATATGACAAAGTCTGATCCGGCTACATTCTTGATAGGCGACAATCCTAATAGTTTATCATAGGCTTTGACAGGGCGGATATTAGCAAATAGCCCTAATGCTTTCCTCAAGCCTAAAAGTCCTTGCTCAGGTCTTACTTTGAGTGTTGGGTCCGCATACTTGGGGGCACCAATAGCACCGAGTAACACTGCATCCGCTCCGAGAGCAACATCGAGTGTATCTTCAGGAAGTGGTTTGCCCGTCTTGTCTATGGCGATACCTCCCATCAGCGCTTCATTAAATCGAAAGTTATGCTTGTATTTCTCCTCTATCGCCTTAAGCGCCTTAATGGCCTGTGCCATTACTTCGGGACCTATGCCATCACCAGCAAGTATCGCTATATTTTCTAATTTCTTCATCCGCTAGTATATCTCTTGAGTTGCCTCAAATATTTTGATGTCTTCTTTAATATTTTGCAGATAGTCTATATCGTCGAAACCATTGAGCATGTTTCCTTTCTTATAGCCATTGATCTCAAAAGTCTCCGATTCCCCTGTGGTGAGTAATGTCACCGCCTGCAATGGAAGATCTACCTTTATCTCTGTCTTAGGATCAGCATAGATCGCATCAAATAGATTCTTCGTAAATTCTGGTGACACCTGCACTGGTAGCACACCGATATTGAGACAGTTGTTTCTAAAGATATCTGCGAAAAATGATGAAATCACACACCTCAATCCAAAATCATATACCGACCACGCAGCATGTTCTCGTGACGATCCAGAACCGAAATTCTTACCGCCAACTAAGATCTTCGCACCTGCATACCTGGCATCATTCAGCGGAAAATCTGCTATAGGGTTATCATTCTTATCATATCTCCAATCTCTGAAGAAGTTATCACCAAAGCCCTTCCTTTCAGTAGCTTTGAGAAATCTCGCCGGTATGATTTGATCAGTATCCACATTCTCTATAGGAAGTGGATATGCCATGCTCGTCAATACTCCAAATTTATCGTAGGCCATAATTATTATCTTTTAGGCAGTTATCAATGTGCGCGGATCTGTAACTACTCCACTTATCGCAGTAGCTGCAGCAACTAAAGGAGACGCTAACAATGTGCGTGACCCAGGTCCTTGACGCCCTTCAAAATTTCTATTAGTCGTTGACACTGATAGCTTACCCGCTGGCACCTTATCATCATTCATCGCTAAGCATGCGGAACAACCAGGTTCTCTTAAGACAAATCCTGATTCCTCGATAATTTTGTCCAGACCTTCTGCCTTTATTTGATCTACAACCTTATGTGATCCAGGGACCAACCAAGCCGTAATGTTTTCTGCCTTCTTCCTGCCTTCAATTACTGAGCAAAATGCTCTAAAATCTTCAATACGTCCATTAGTACAAGAGCCTAAGAAGACATAATCAACTTTCTTGCCGAGCATCTCCTCGCCTTCATTAAACTTCATATATCCTAAAGACTTCCTATAGGTCAGCTCGCCTCCCTCTACTTCAGCAGCAGTAGGGATGCTTTGTGTCAGCCCAATGCCCATCCCTGGATTCGTACCATAGGTAATCATAGGTTCGATATCAGTAGCGTTGTAGGTGAACTCTGCATCAAACTCTGCATCAGCATCAGTCTTCAAGGTTTTCCAATAGGCTAATGCTTTATCCCAATCAGCACCTTTAGGAGCATGCTTGCGACCTTTTACATATGCGAATGTCTTATCATCTGGGGCAATCATACCACCTCGAGCACCCATCTCAATAGATAGATTACAGACAGTCATACGACCTTCCATAGACATGTCTTCGAATACGTCTCCAGCATACTCTACGAAATATCCAGTAGCCCCTGAAGTCGTCTGCTGGGAAATAATATAGAGAGCCACATCTTTTGCTGTTACTCCAAAACCTAACTTGCCATTCACATTGATGCGCATCTTCTTAGGTTTAGGCTGCATAATACACTGCGCCGAGAGAACCATTTCTACTTCCGAGGTCCCAATGCCAAATGCGATGGCACCAAAAGCTCCATGTGTAGAAGTATGTGAGTCTCCACATACTATGGTTGAGCCTGGCAGTGTAATGCCATTCTCAGGTCCTACAATGTGAACGATTCCATTGTTGCGATGTCCTAGGCCCCAATGAGAAATACCATATTGCTCGGCATTCTGTGCGAGAGCCTCAAGTTGATTAGCAGATAATGGATCAGCTACAGGTAAGTGTTGATTCCATGTCGGTGTGTTATGATCGGCAGTAGCGAATGTCTTCTCGGGATACATCACGTCGATACCTCTATTCCGTAGACCTACAAAAGCTACTGGACTCGTCACTTCATGAACAAAGTGTCGATCAATAAAAAATACATCGGGACCATCCTCAATCTTTCTCACCACATGAGCGTCCCATACTCTATCAAACAAAGTCTTTCCCATCAATTTATATTATGAAGACCATGAGGTCTCTGTTTTGTCATAATTATTATACCTGTCGACCATTTCAATTTTACCATTGTGAAATTGTCTTTTGCCTCTAACTCAGTGATTAAGTTATGGGCTTTTTCACTATGCCCTTCTGGCCAGTTATCCTGCTCTATCATATCATCAATTACATAGATGCCTCCTATTTTAAGTAATTGTAATGCGATGTCTAATTCTCTATACTTTCCAGGCCATGAATCCGCAAAAATTAAGTCAAACCTTGAACCTGAATATTTCTTAAGCCAATCACCTCCGTCAGCGCATATTAATTCAACTCTTGAATCCTCAGAAAAGTATCCTGAAGCAATAGCTATCAATTCTGGATCATTATCTATCGAAATAATTTTGGAGTTGTCATCCATCCCGTCTTGAATCCATGATAATGCTAAACCTATGCCCGTGCCCAACTCTAAAATCTTTGCACCCGGTTTGGACGCCACTAAAGTCTTTAACAATGAACCTAGCCGAATATCCGATAACATCGAAAATTCTATTTCCTCACATTTCTTCTTAATCTCAGGATACAGTTTTGGGATATTACACGGTATAGAATCAATCATCTCGTATCTATAATGCTATATCTCTATAGCTCCGGTTAGGCTACAGCTACATTCATTCCTTTCCAGATCACTTTGAGATCTTCATCAATAACTTCTTTCTTACTATCTGCCACTTCTAAGAATATCTTGTACGCGGCATCGAGTTCTCGCTTAGTGAGATTAATACCTAACTCTTTAAACCTAAAAGCTAAAGCTGCCCTGCCAGAACGAGCTGTCAAAACAATCAATGATTTAGTCAATCCTACCTCTATTGGATCTATTATTTCATATGTGTCGCGGGCTTTGATTACGCCATCTTGATGTATACCTGATGAGTGCGCAAATGCATTCTCCCCTACGATAGCTTTGTTCGCCTGTACTGCCATACCCATCTCCATAGACACCTCTCGGCTAAGTGGGTTAAGTAGCCTGCTATTAATATTAGTACAAAACCGATCTCCCAATCTGTGCTTGATTATCATGGCAACCTCCTCCAGAGAACAGTTGCCCGCCCGCTCACCAATACCATTCATGGTACATTCGATCTGTGTGGCACCATTCTGAATACCGGCAACAGAGTTAGCCGTTGCGAGCCCTAGATCATTATGACAATGAACAGAAATCGTACACTTATCAATGCCCACTACATGCTCTGTGAGGTATTTTATTTTTAGTCCAAATTCTTGAGGCAAGCAATATCCCGTTGTGTCTGGTATGTTAAGTACAGTTGCACCTGCATTCACTACTTCTTGGATGACCTCAGCGAGAAATGCATTTTCTGTTCGTCCGGCATCCTCAGCATAAAATTCTACATCCTCAACGAATGATTTCGCATATTTAACAGCTTCTCGCGCTCTTTCGATGACTTTTTCTGGTGTGGTCTGTAGCTTATCGTAGATATGCGAATCAGAAGTACCTATGCCCGTATGAATACGTGGTCTTTTCGCAGTGTTCAATGACTCTGCCGCCACCTTGATGTCTTGCTTAACTGCTCTCGATAGGCCACAGACAGTTGCATTCTTGATTAGTTTACCAATCTCTTGGACTGCCTTGAAATCTCCTGGACTGGAGATTGGAAAACCTGCTTCAATAACATCAGCACCAAGCTCTTCTAGTCGCTCTGCAAGCTTTAATTTTTGATCACGATCTAACTTACATCCTGGCACCTGCTCGCCATCTCTTAGTGTGGTATCAAAAATTTGTATTTTCTTCTGTGCCATAACATTTATCAACTCTTGCTATCAAATATATTGGTCCACCTTTCTTTTATTCGGTCAATAATCCTCATAATTACACCGTCTAAAATCAATATGGAAGATATATATATCTGATAATCAGTCTGTTATAACTATTAAATTACAATGCCTTATAAGTCTACGGACCATTTATATAAATTGATCAATTCTCTCACTTCCGCCGAAAAGCGGCAGTTCAAGATTACGATGAACACGAGCTCGAAGAGTTCTGACAGTCTGTTTATGGCATTATTTGATCATATCGATAAAAATCCGACTTATGACGAGCTTAAAATTCTGAATCAAGTCAAGGGTGTCACGAAGCGTCAACTATCTAATCTCAAGTCCAACCTCTACAAAAAACTCCTAATCTCTCTGCGACAACAGCACAGAACACAGTCTATCGACTTACAACTCAGAGAGCAACTAGATCACGCACAGATCCTATATAATAAAGGTCTCTACAGAGCCAGCATAGATCAGCTTGAAAGAATAAAGAAGCAAGCACAAGAACTTGAGAAGAGCGCCATCCTTATTACCGCATTGGAGCTGGAGAAAAAAATCGAGGCGCTCTATATAACTGGTAGCATGTATCCAAAAGCGATACAACTTAAGACAGAATCACTTAACACTTTGGACCATCTCAATGTCAATCATAGGCTATCAAATCTCTCCTTGTCTTTATACGGGATGTATCTACAGAAAGGATTTGTAAAAGACAATCAAGACTTTGATCAGTTAACGGATTTCTTCAAAAGCAATCTGCCGTCAGTCTCGATAGCCAAACTCGACTTTTACGGCAAGTTGTATTATTTCCAATCACATGTATGGTTTCATTTTATGATTCAGGACTTCCCGAATTATTTTAAATATGCCACTAAGTGGAAGCAATTATTTGAGGAAGAGGATGCTGAGCAATGGGTCTCTCAGGAATTGACGATCTATATTAAGAGTTGCCATAATGTACTTAATGCTCTGTTCATGTCTCGAGCTTATGATCGGTTTAAAAAAGAACTTTCCAGGTTTAAGACTCTTGGGCAAGAGCATTCCAAGCTGATGAATAGGGATGAATACTGTACATACATTCTTATCAAATTGACTCATGAGGTCAATGAGTTTTTTTTGAATGGCAAATATGAAGAGGCAGTAGAATTTATAGATAGCAATCGTCGGTTTCTAATCGACAATGAATTAGGATGGGATCTAAATCGTGAGCTATCCTCGACTTTCAAAATTGGTTGTCTCTATTTTTGTGAAGGCGATTTCGATGAGTCGCTATTATGTCTTAACAAGATTACCAATTTTGTATACCCAAACTTTAGAGAGGATATACAGTGTTTTGCCAGAATGCTGTCCCTTATCATACATTTTGAAAAAGGAAATGAAATATTAATCTCTCATCAGATTATATCCACATACCGCTATTTATCCAAGATTGAGCAGCTTCAAAAAGGGCTTGAATATGTTTTGGAATTTCTGCGGAAACTTCCAAAAACAAATAAATCTGACTTAAAAGAGGAGTTCATTAGGCTAAAAATCAATTTAGACCGTGTAGAGGGTGAAGATTTTGAAAGAAGGCCATTTCTGTATCTCGACATCATCTCGTGGCTCGAAAGCAAGATTGAAGGGGTTCCCCTAAAGGATGTATTGAGAAGAAAAATAGCGCTGCTAAGGGCTTAGACTTTGAATTTCTTAATAATTGGACATACTTTTACGGCAGAATGAATAGTACTTTCTCTTTTAGCGGTTTCTATTTCTTTTACTTCTTTAGTAATAAATGAGGTAGGGTCCGAGCTATAAGAGAAACAAAAATATAAGGAGCCTTACCAAGTAAGGCTCCTTTTTTATTTGAGTTAAAAATGAAGAGACAATCCAAATTAATCGTACAAGGGTTCCCTGGCAGTTTTCATGATGAGGCTGCACGGAAGTACTTCGGTAGTCGCAGGATCGAGGTATTGCCTGCCAAAAGTTTCAACGACCTTGCTTTACGACTCAGCTCAGACGACTCTATCAATTATGGTGTGATGGCCATCGAGAACTCTATAGCCGGTAGTATACTACAGAATTATAGAATCCTGCGAGAAAATGATTTTTGGATTTCTGGAGAGACATTTCTACGCATCGAACATCAGCTGATGGCATTGCCCGGACAGGATATCAATGACATTAAAGAAGTCAGATCGCATCCCATGGCAATCTATCAATGCTACGACTTTCTCAACAGACATGAACATCTATATATGACTGAGGCGGAGGATACAGCACTTGTCGCTCAGCAGATCAAAGAAAACAAGCTGAAAGGAGTTGCGGCCATAGGCAGCAGACTGGCTGCAGAAATATATGGTCTTGAGATTATTGCTGCTGGCATCGAAACTTCTAACGTCAACTATACCCGGTTCATCATCATTTCGAGAGAAGGAGAGTATACTTCATTAGGTAATGCTGATAAGGCTTCCATCTATCTTACGGTCCCCCATGCACACGGAAGCTTACTCAAGGTCATCGAAAAAATAGCACAGCATAGTATTAATATTAGCAAGCTTCAGTCATTTCCAGTTTTAGGTAAAATAAATGAATACTATTTTCATCTTGACTTAGAGTTTAAGGATATCTCTCAATATGAAAATTGTCTTGAGGCATTGAAGGAGGTGTCTTGTGGACTGGATGAATTAGGTATATACAAAAAAGCAACGATCTATGATTATCAGCCCATCGCATAGAATCGGAGAAGTCAAAGCCTACTACTTTGCCACTAAGCTGGCAGAGATAGCTGAGATGAATCAGTCAGGAGAGCTTGTATTCAACCTAGGTATAGGCAGTCCTGATCTATTGCCTCCACCTGAGGTCATCGAGACTTTGCAGGCGGCCTCAAAGCTGGAAGATGCTAATAAATATCAATCGTATAAAGGCCTACCCGAGCTCAGAGATGCCTATGCAGCGCATTATAAAACCCAGCTAGATGTCAGCATAGATAGCAAAACAGAGGTATTGCCCCTTATCGGCTCTAAAGAAGGTATCATGCACATAGCGATGTCTTTCCTCGGCGAGGGCGATGAGGTATTGGTACCCAATCCTGGCTATCCGAGCTATAGAGTGACTACTGAATTGGCAGGTGCGTCTGCAAGATTCTATGATCTAACAGAAGAGAATGGATGGACGCCAGATTTGGATGCCCTTGCCAATCAGGACTTGAGCAAAGTCAAGATCATGTGGATCAACTATCCCAATATGCCTACTGGTGCCAAAGTTGACCTTGACTTTTATCGACGTCTGGTCGACTTCGCACTGGAGCATCAGATACTGATCTGTCATGACAATCCATATAATTATATCCTCAATGATAATCCGTTGAGCATATTCAATGTGCCACGTGCAAAAGAATGTGCCATTGAATTATTCAGCTTGAGCAAGTGCTATAACATGGCTGGCTGGCGAGTGGGTGCGTTAATAGGTGCCAAAGATTATGTCGATGTAGTCATGCGTTTTAAGAGTAATATGGACTCTGGGATGTATAAGGCTGTACAACTAGCTGCGGTTAAAGCTCTTAGCATGAGCCAAGATTGGTTCGACCAATTAAATTACGAGTACCGTGAGCGTCGCAAACTCGTCTGGCAAATATTTGACTTATTGGATTGCCACTATAATCGAGAATCTTCAGGACTATTCGTCTGGGCAAAAGCCCCGGATTACATCTCTGATGTAGAGTCATGGGTGGATGAGATATTGCAAGATGCCAGGGTCTTCATAACTCCCGGATTCATATTTGGCAGCAATGGTGAGCGATATGTACGTATAGCACTCTGTAGCAACCAGGCTACACTAAAAAAAGCCTTTGCTAAGATCGATCAGCACTTTATTAAATCCATGGCGTAATGAATATAGGGATTGTTGGAACGGGATTGATAGGCGGCTCTATAGCCCGTGATTTACAGGATCGTGGCGATGTAGTCAGGGGATATGATAGTAACCCGATACACGCCGAGAAGGCTATTGATCTAAATGTGGTCAATGAGATATGCACCCTGCCTGAACTGGCAGCCGAATCGGATTTAATCGTGGTGAGTGTGCCTGTGAGTATAGCGCCTAAAGTAGTCTTGGAATTACTCGAACTCATTAAATGGAATACGACGGTTATTGATACTGGCTCTACTAAGGGGTCAGTCTGTGAGGCCGTAGCTAATCATAAGAAGAGAGGACGATTTGTGGCTTGTCACCCTCTGGCAGGAACAGAATTTTCTGGACCTACTGCAGCCATTAAAGACCTGTACAGAGGCAAGAAGAATATTATATGTGAAGAAGATCAGTCTGATCCAGATGCCCTAGAGCAAGTTATTGATATGTTCCGTTATCTGGGTACAACTAACCTGTTTATGAATCCAACTGAGCACGACAAGCATATGGCCTATGTTTCTCACTTGTCTCATGTTAGCGCATTCATGCTAGGGACAACGGTATTAGATATCGAGCAGGACGAAAAGCAGATCTTTAATCTTGCAAGCACAGGCTTTGAGTCTACAGTGAGACTTGCTAAGAGCTCTCCAGAGACGTGGAGCAATATATTCGCCGATAATCAGAAGAATGTTACTGAGGCCCTCGATACGTATATCGAACATCTCCAAACATTCAGGCAAGCCATAGCTGATCAGGACTCTCAAGCAATGAAGGAAATGATCAGAAAATCAAACGAAATCCGTCGAATACTAGATGGGATGAAATACAACGTAGTTAAATTAAGTTAATCGAAAATCGAATACAAGACTAATAGCACATCATGGAAACTCAAGTAGCAACACAGAAAGAAAGAAGAAATTGGTTCAGACAAAAAGAGGTCCCGACTGTAATCGGCGGCCCTTGCAGTGCAGAAACCGAAGAGCAAGTCTATGAGACCTGCCGAGCTATCGCCAAATCGGGAAAAATCGATATCCTCAGAGCAGGCATCTGGAAGCCAAGGACCAGACCCGGCACATTCGAAGGGATAGGTATTAAAGGCCTCCCGTGGATGAAAAAAATGAAAGAAGAAACTGGCCTACCAGTAACTGTCGAAGTAGCTAAAGCTGGCCATGTTGAGGCTTGCTTAGAGTTTGAGATGGATATCCTATGGATCGGCGCACGGACCAGTGTAAATCCTTTTGCAGTACAAGAAATAGCTGAGGCATTGAGAGGCGTTGATATTCCAGTTTTGGTCAAGAATCCGATCAATCCTGACTTAGCACTTTGGCTAGGAGCAGTAGAGAGATTTGAGCGAGTAGGAATCAAAAAGTTAGGAGCCATCCACCGTGGATTTTCTAATACCAGTGAGAAGGTATATCGTAATCGCCCACAGTGGCAACTGGCTATTGACTTCATGAGTAAACAACCTGATATCCCTATGATCTGTGATCCAAGTCACATCTGTGGCAACAGACACATGCTCGCTGCAGTATCTCAGAAGGCCGTAGATCTAAACTACGACGGACTCATGATTGAGTCACACAGAGATCCGGACAATGCGTGGTCTGATGCTAAACAGCAGATCACTCCGCAGACCCTACACGATATGATTACCGGGCTCGTAGCAAGATATGACCATGAGGATGATGATATTACTCAGAAGAGCCTCGACTTCTTACGTCAGGATATCAATGAGATCGATACGGACCTTATTAACTTATTGGGTAAAAGAATGGAAATCGCTCGCCAAATAGGAGTCTATAAAAAGGAAAATAACATCACCATTCTTCAGAAGAAAAGATGGGAAGAAATTGTGGCTAAATCACAAGAGCAAGGAAAGTCCAATGGTCTCAGTACCAACTTCATCAATAAGCTTTTGCGATCTATACATGATGAGAGTATTGATCAGCAAGAGAAAATCATGAGTGGCAAGTAATCGGCCTTAACACAATACAAGGCTTCGAGTGGATCACTCGAAGCCTTTTTTCATCCAAGACAAGCTAATCGAGAGCATTAAGCGCTATAATATCAATATGTAGTGATAGATTAGCAGAAACAAACAATCATAATATGTACAATGCGCTCCGACATGCTCACTCAGGACTCAGGTGGGTCGTACTCGCCTTACTCATTGCTGCGATAGTCGTAGCTTTTCAAAAGATGTCCAAGAAAGATACCAGTGTTTCTAAGCAGCCATTCTTGTTCAACCTGATAGGAGTACATGTTCAGTTGCTAATCGGCTTAATCTTATATGGCATCAGTCCCAAAGTATCATTTGCAGAGGGGTTCATGAAGGTCGCAGAACTGCGCTTTTTTGCCGTTGAGCATATCTCCATGATGATACTGGCGACGATAATTATCACCATAGGATACTCTAAAGGAAAGCGCCAAGAAGCGCCAAAACGCTACAAAACACTATTTATCTTCAATCTGATCGGATTGATTATCATATTAGCCTCTATACCTTGGCCATTTAGAGGCTTGGGTGCTGGATGGTTTTAACGAGTTCAGTTATGACTGAAAGAAAAAGGGACATCGAAAATGATTTCAATGTCCCTTTTTATGTCTTTTAATAACTTATCAAAAGTTAACGCAACAGTTGGGTTATGCTTCTATTGGAGACAAATTTCTAATTCTCAAGAAATTTACCCCGAAGATCATAAGGATAAGACTTAACAAAGTCAAACCCCATTCTGACAAAGTCGGAATTGGGGAAACAACGATAATATCACTCACAGTAATTTGTTGAATCACCGGTTGAGGAAACATAGAAGGATCAAAAGAACCTACCTCTATAACACTCCCAATCTCACTGACTATACCATCAGGCCATGAAAGTGTTGCGCAACCCTCGACTGTAACAGGGCTCATTTGCACGGATGAAGCTCCAAATAAAAAATCCGACATGGAAAATCTAATGTCGTTGATCGGGTTATTATTTATAGATAATGTATTGTCGCTGACTGTCGGGGTAGGAAAACTAGATGGTGAGGTACTAAACATACTCGAAGAGGGGATTGTCCACCCACGTGTTCCTGTAATATCAACTGGACTGCCAGTACCACATATTCTGACACTCGTATCACTGAGTCGCTCTAGTGTAATCAGATCTTGTGAATGGGCAAAAAGGCTTAAGCTTAGTATCAACAGTAATATGAAATATTTCAGCATTGTTAATTAGTTATTTGGTTATTTGGTTATTTACCGTAAAAGTACGATTTGATAAAGAAGCTTATCCTTGATCTTCAAATTTTTGGACATTTATGTCAATTGGTCCTACAGCACATTCTCCATGCCCACCTTATCACCTACGATCTTAGGTAGATCAGCAATAGCTACTCGCTCCTGAACTAAGGTATCTCGATCTCTAATCGTCACCGTATTATTCTCCAGCGTATCGAAATCTATTGTCACACAATATGGCGTGCCCACGGCATCCTGACGTCTATAGCGTCGGCCGATGGTGTCTTTCTCATCATACTGTACGTTCATCGTCTTCTTCAAGGTTGCCGTGATATCTGAAGCTGCTTTGGTAAGCTCTTCCTTGTTCTTGAGAAGCGGTAATACCGCACACTTGATAGGAGCAACGGCCGGATTCAGCTTCATGACAGTTCGAGTAGACTCCTTGCCCTTAGCATCGGGCACGGTCTCCTCCTGTAGCGCTAAGCTGACTTGGGCTAAGAACATCCTATCACAACCAATGGAGGTCTCGACCACATATGGCACGTAGTTCTTATTCTCTTCTACATCAAAGTATTGTAGCTTCTTACCTGACAGTTCCTGATGGCTGCTCAAGTCAAAGTCCGTTCGTGAGTGAATCCCTTCTAACTCTCTGAAACCGAACGGAAACTCAAACTCTATATCAACCGCCGCATTGGCGTAATGAGCGAGGTTATCATGATCGTGATAACGCAATTTAGATTCAGGTACGCCGAGATTCTTGTGCCACTGCAATCTTGTGGCCTTCCAATGCTTATACCATTCCATCTCAGAGCCTGGCTTGACAAAGAACTGCATCTCCATCTGCTCAAACTCTCTCATTCTAAAGATGAACTGGCGAGCCACGATCTCATTTCTGAATGCTTTACCGATCTGGGCTATTCCAAACGGTATCTTCTGACGGGTCGTCTTTTGTACATTAAGAAAGTTGACAAATATCCCCTGTGCTGTCTCTGGTCTAAGATATAATTTGCCTTCTTCGCCAGCGATATTACCCAACTGCGTGTTAAACATCAAGTTAAATTGTCTCACATCTGTCCAGTTGCGGCTACCACTCTCAGGGCAGGCGATCTCAAGATCTTCGATGAGTTGCTTAAGACTTCCCATGTCCTCATTTTTCATATGAGTACCTAGTAGCCCCATGACTCTGTCAATCTCAGCTTGGCGATCTATGATGCGTTGATTAGTTGATCGAAACTGAGCCTCATCAAAATCATCCCCATAGCGCTTCTGAGCTTTGACAACATCTTTCTTGATCTTGTTCTCGATCTTTTCGCAGTATCCTTCTACAAGTTGATCAGCACGATATCTCTTCTTGCTGTCTTTGTTATCGACAAGCGGATCATTAAAGGCATCCACGTGTCCTGACGCCTTCCATGTCTTAGGATGCATAAATATGGCAGCATCGATGCCGACGATATTCTCATGCATCTGCACCATACTCTTCCACCAGTACTGCTTGATATTATTCTTTAGTTCTACTCCATACGGGCCGTAGTCATAAACAGCAGCGAGCCCATCATAGATCTCACTTGATTGATAGATGTATCCGTATTCTTTGCAATGTGATATTATACTCTTGAAGTCCATTTAAAATATGTTGAGAGTGTTTGTTCGTTTTCTTGTTAAGTTGTTTTAGTCTGCGGTTTTTCTGCCATTAGTCTCTTGCTTTACTTGTTTTGTTGCAGACTATACAAGTATTTCATGAGTCCTTTGATCAGATTCTGAGTCTTTTGGCAAATGTCCATTAATTCATTGAACTCTTCCTTATTAATGAATGAAAGGTTTTTTCATAACATAGATCATGTTCTTTACTTCTGAGCACGACCCATTTGCAATGGACAGAAATCTCTTAAACTCTTTTCTCGATATCCTTTCAAATCCTTCAACAATGTTGTTTGATACTGAGACAGAAGCTCTCTTTATTTGGTCGATCAGACTATGGTCCTTTCTAATCTGTTCTTTTTTACAAATCTCATATATAGCTATGATTAGTTCTTAAGACGCTTTCCAACACTCTAAGTCTTCAAATCTTTTGACAGTTGCCATATCAAGCTCTTACTAACAAATAAAACTATTCAACATACTAAACGAATAAAACTAACTCAAGCCTGACTCAACTCCTCCGCCCTCAACAGAGCCGCTTTCACCCCATCTTTGAAGCTGTCCTTAATCGTCTTTTGGTTAAATCCATTTATCGCTGCTTCCGTGGTGCCTCCTTTGCTAGAAACCTTCTTGATCCACTCTTCACAAGAGAAGTCATACTTGTTGAATAAATCAACGGCTCCTTTGAAGGTTTGATAAGTAAGTAGTTCCGCTTCCGATTGGGTAAAACCCATGTCTTTACCGGCTTCGATAAGAGATTGCATAAAGTAAAACACATACGCTGGCCCTGACCCAGATACTGCGGTAGCTGCATTGAGCATCTCCTCTCGCTCGACATATATAGTCTTACCGGATGCGCTGAGCAAATTCTGCACTGTGACGAGTTCTATCCTAGTTACTTCATCAGAAGAAGTATAAACTGTCATTCCTGCTCCGATCTGCGCTGGAAGATTTGGCATCGCACGGATCACCTTTTGGGCATTGAGACCTTTGGCTATGGTATCGGTAGTTACTCCAGCCATTATTGATAGGATCAACTGTTGGGGGTCGATATAGTCCTTAATAGAGTTGAACAATCGATCAATATCCTGAGGCTTAACTGCCAGAACAATAAGATCCATCTGCTTAATGTAAGATCCTGGATTGCCATAAACCTGTCCTATCTCAAGTGATCTGAGGTCTTCAGCTTTCTCCGGAGATTTTTCCAATATATACATATTGCCAAGCTCAACGATATGTGACTTAAGGAATCCTCTGGCATAAGTCAAGCCCATATTTCCGCCTCCGATGATGAGTATTTTCATATGTTCAGTATTCAGTTTTTAGTATTCAATAAGCAAGTTCTCAGGATGTGATTTTCATTTAGAGTTTAATTGCCGAGGTATTTATGAGGGTTCTAATCATATGATTAAGCATTCTTCCGACTTCTTCGATTAGCAAAGATAATTCTCGATGCTGATCCACTCCGATGTATCAAAACTGCAGTTTCAGAATTTTCCATGTCACAGTCAGTCAAATTAGATACAAAGTGCTTGGGATAGCTGAATATTGCAAATGAATTGGTCCTTAGTTCTAGCAATGTTTGAGTCTTGAAAAATGCTAACTGGCATCCACAAGTCAAAACTACACGGCATCTATTAATCTATTGAATAAAAACTCACTTCTAAAACTCACTCTTCAGATGAAACTCTACCTCAGGATGATTATCCTGAACAGTCTTAAGGCCCCATTGAGACTCCGCCATATAGACGAGCTTACCGTCTTTATCCTTCGCTATATCTTTCTTTCTGCGGTTTATGAATTCTTTAAGTGCAACTGTGTCTTCACAGCTCACCCAGCAAGCCTTATGCAATCTTATTGACTCATAAGTACATGATGCACCATATTCATGCTCGAGCCTATATTGTATCACGTCAAACTGGAGAGCTCCCACTGTTCCAATAATTTTGCGCTGAGAAAACTCCATGGTGAATAATTGCGCTACACCTTCATCCATCAACTGAAGTAGGCCTTTATTAAGTTGCTTAGTCTTAAGAGGGTTGGCATTATTGACATATCTGAATTGCTCGGGCGAAAAGCTTGGTATTCCCTTGTATTGTAGCTCTTCACCTTCGGTGAGGGTATCTCCAATCTTAAAATTTCCGCTGTCATATAATCCTACGATGTCCCCTGGATAGGCCCGATCTACGATCTCTTTGCGTGCCGCCATGAATGAAGTTGGATTAGAAAACTTCAACTTGCGATCCAGACGCTGGTGTTTATAATTGGTATTCCGTTCAAACGTGCCAGAGCAAACCCTCAGAAATGCAATCCGGTCTCGATGCTTAGGATCAATATTGGCGTGAATCTTAAAGACGAATCCGGTAAAGTCTTCTTCTTCGGGCTTGACTAATCGCTCCTCTGTATATCTCGGTAATGGTGATGGCGCTATCTCTACAAAACAATCCAACAACTCCTTGACTCCAAAATTATTTATGGCACTACCGAAAAATACTGGAGAGATATCTCCTGATAAATAATCTTCAACAACAAGTGATGGATAAACTTCTCGGATCGTCTGTATTTCTTCTCTGAGTTCTTCAGCTTGACGCTCTCCAATGATCCCATCAAGTTGACCATCAGATAAGTCTGTAAAAGTGATGGTTTCATCTTCTGCCTGCTTGCCATGCGCACCAAAGAGACAAAGCTTCTGCTCGTATAGATTATAGACTCCCTGGAAACGCTGACCCATGCCTATCGGCCAGCTCTGTGGGACTACGTTGATTTTTAGCTTTTGCTCGACCTCATCCAACAGATCAAATGCGTCCTTCCCTTCTCGATCTAACTTATTGATGAATACGATGATAGGTGTCTTACGCATCTTACACACCTTGACGAGATTTTCGGTTTGTTCCTCAACCCCTTTGGCAACATCGATTACTACAATTACACTATCGACTGCAGTAAGGGTCCTGTAGGTGTCTTCTGCAAAATCTTTGTGACCAGGAGTGTCAAGTATATTTACCTTCTTCCCGCGATAGTCAAATGCCATCACAGAAGTAGCCACTGAGATTCCCCGTTGTCGCTCTATATCCATGAAGTCGGATGTGGCTCCTTTCTTAATTTTGTTGGACTTCACGGCTCCTGCTACCTGTATGGCTCCACCAAATAGGAGCAATTTTTCCGTCAACGTGGTCTTACCTGCATCAGGGTGCGATACAATTCCAAAAGTTCTCCTGATCTCTATCTCTTCTTTTAGACCCATTTAACAAATTTGCACGTCATAAAAACCGAAGCGCAAAAGTATAGCTTTTATCTAGAAGCTTTTTACTTGGGTCAGGTGCGAAAAACCACACTTCGATTATTTTTATAGCTCAAACGAAAAACAAATGGTAGAAATAGGAGGAATTGTTATACTAGGCATATTGGCCCAATGGGTTGCTTGGAAACTTAAAGTGCCTGCAATCCTACCTCTCATTATAACGGGGCTCTTAGTTGGCCCACTATCTACACTGTGGTCCGAAGGCGGAGGAAAATGGATCAACCCTATCTGGGACGGCGAACATGGCTTGTTTCCCGGAGAAAGTTTATTTCACTTTGTTGAGTTATCAATAGGCATTATTCTGTTTGAGGGGGGAATGACGCTGAAACGGAACGAAATCCGTGGCGTAGGAGACACGATTGGCAAGTTAATCAGTGTAGGTGCACTGGTGACCTTTGCGGCGTCAACACTCTTAGCGCATTATGTTATGGAGCTGAACTGGTCTATCTCATTCCTATTTGCAGCTCTAATCATCGTTACAGGACCTACCGTTATTGCACCAATCTTACGTAATGTGCCACTCAAGAAAAACGTGGCAACAGTATTGAAGTGGGAAGGAATCCTCATTGATCCTATCGGTGCCCTAGCCGCTGTCTTAGTTTATGAGTTTATCAGTGCAGCTGGGCATCATGAGGGAAGCTTTACTATAGAGGCACTAACCCAATTTATACAGATCTGTTTGGTTGGCTTATCACTGGGGACTATATCAGCCCTAGCACTACGTGAGATGCTGAAGCGTGACTGGATACCTCATTACCTCCTGACCATATTTTCATTGGCTTTTGTGTTATTCTTATTTATTGCCTCTAGTTTGATAGTGCATGACAGCGGACTATTGACAGTAGTCGTGGCGGGTATGGTACTCGGCAACATAGATGTCAAGCATATTGATGAGATATACTACTTCAAGGAATCCTTAGCTATACTTCTCATATCTGTACTTTTCATCTTATTATCTGCTAATATTAATATAGCCGAACTTAAATTACTTCAAAATTGGAGACCATTAACTCTTTTCGCATTAGTCATATTCTTGGTTCGTCCATTGTCGGTTTTCATCAGTACGATGCAGTCCAAGTTAACCACTAAAGAAAAGCTCTTCATCAGTTGGATGGGACCTCGTGGAATTGTAGCTGCTGGTATAGCCTCATTATTTGGATTGAAGCTGGCAGGAGAAGGTTTTGCGCAGGCTGAATACATCACTCCATTGGTATTTATGGTGGTGCTGGGCACAGTGCTGCTTAATGCAACTACGGCAAAGCTAGTCGCGAAGATGCTCGGCGTTACACTGGAAACAAGCAATGGTATTCTCATTGTTGGATCTACTAAGCCATCTAGACTAATAGCTGAGTATTTACAGGGATGTGGTCTCAATGTAGTATTGGTCGATAGCAATAAGAATAATACAAACCGGGCTGAGGCTATGGGCCTCAAAGCCATAAGTGCAAACATCTATACCGATACGCTAAGTGACAATCTTGACCTCAATGATGTCGGAGTCCTATTGGCTATGACAGGTAGCCATGAAGTCAATCAGCACGCGGTAGACAATCTGAGTAAGAGTTTTGGTGAACATGGGGCCTATAGATTAATATCTGCGGACGAGTTGAAGAAGCCTGATTCTATAGGTGAAATAGGATTGTTTTCGTCAAATGACGACTATATAAACTATAGAGAAGTGGCGCGAGATTATGCCGAAATTCACGAGTACTCTTTAAATGAAGGTGAATCTTTTGAACAAATTATTAGTAAGATTAACGAGAGCCGAAAGAGCATTCCTTTATTTATAAGGAAAGGTGCTGACAATGTGAAGCCGATTCTAGCTACACAGACGGAAGCTGATCTCGCCCAAGGTGACATTATTGTCTACATGGGTAAAGCCATC
The DNA here is from genome assembly GCA_964522505.1 of uncultured Saprospiraceae bacterium. Classification (GTDB taxonomy): domain Bacteria; phylum Bacteroidota; class Bacteroidia; order Chitinophagales; family Saprospiraceae; genus GYS-P2D. The sequence goes on along the minus strand of CAZFWJ010000021.1, from coordinate 22,043 downwards.
CTAAGTAAAGAGGAGGCGGCAGCATAATATATTAGCTACTGAAGCCCCAATGTTATCAGACATAGCAGAAATGCCATAACTGCTATAAATGCTAGTTTGCCTACTGGAATTAAAAATCTCTTGAGCATAGTAAGATGTTTTTTCGGTTTGATTAATAGTGTGATTGATCGTTGGACCTAGTTGAGCCTATTTCTTTGATTTAAACTCTTTAGTAAACTCATTGAGGGTATCAGAGAGATTGTTGATTTCCTCCTCAACTTTTTTAGCAATACTTGACACATTGATAGGCTCACCTGTCATGGCGAGCTTATCAGCTGATGTTTTGGCCTCAGGAAGTACTACCCATAGTATTGGATAGACTAGCACTGAAACCCCTCCGAAGAAGAATCCAAAAACAAATATTAATCTGATCCACATGGGATTCTCAATCCCGAAATATGCAGCTAGGCCTGATGCAACTCCAGCGATTACTTTGTTCTCACCATCTCTAAATAATCGTCTATACTCATGCTGAGAATCATTGGTTTTAGAACTCCTTTTTGTCTTCTTTTGCATTGTACCATCATCTACAGCACCAAACTCTTCTGGAGTACCCATCACCTTGATCACACGCTCGACCTCTCGCAGTCCTACTATTGGCTGCCCTTTGAGCTCCTGATTGAAAAGCTCTGCAATACGTGCCTCTATATCAGTTATGATATCATCACATCCTTCTGACTGTGAAAAATGATTTTTGATCGTCTTGAGGTATTTATCAAGTTTATGATATGCATCATCATCGATGGTAAATGGATATCCTCCTAAATTGATATTGAATATTTTATTCATTATTAGTAGTTATATGGTTAAGTAATCTCTGCTAGGCAGGTCACTCACTCTTTATTAGTTGATTTACTGGTTTTTGCTTTGGTTTTTTGGGTTGCTTTAGTGACTGCACTGTTCAGCTCTTTCCATGTCACACGTAGTCCTTCCAAAAATAAGGTGCCCGCCTCTGTGAGGCTATAGTACTTCCTTGGGGGACCGCTGGTCGACTCTTTCCATTCATAGTTAAGGAGTTCTGCATTTTTCAATCTTGAGAGCAGAGGGTACAATGTTCCTTCCACTACGATGAGCTTAGCTTCCTTAAGCTTATGAATAATGTCAGATGGGTATGCTTCTTCCTGCTGTATGATAGATAGCACACATAATTCGAGGATTCCCTTTCGCATCTGTGCTTTTGTATTCTCTATTGTCATATCCAATCTTTAATGATTACGATATCAAATATAGATCAATACATAGTACTATGCAATACAAGGTAGCTTAACTACACAAAGTACTATATGAATACTTGTATTTTATCGATTAACGTGATAACTGGACCGTTAATAATCATATATGCTTATTACATTAAGCATATTGTATATTTATTGCTTATTATATTAAGCATTTATATCATTGACATATATTTTGATTATTACATTAAGCGTATTCATTTATATTTGCTTAATGGATCAATCATTTTTTATCAATGTTAACCAAGATCATCTTAGAACACTCAATCAATATGAATCTTCCTTCAGGAGAAATGCGTTAGATCACATAGACTGGGTAGATCGACTGATTTTCATCACAGGCGCACGAGGAGTAGGCAAGACAACACTTATCTTACAGCACATCACTGAGACATTTGAAACTGATCCCAAGGCACTATATGTCAGCATGGACGCTATCTCAGTAATAGGTCTCAGTATACTCGATATCGCCAGATATCATAGCGATCGAGGAGGGACACATCTATATATCGATGAGATACATAAGTATGACAGGTGGAGTCTCGAACTAAAAAACATATATGACCAATATAGGAATCTGCACGTAGTCGCCTCGGGCTCCAGCATACTCGAGATACAGCGAGGGCAAGCCGACTTAAGCAGGAGAAGTGTGGAATACTTAATAGAGGGGCTTAGTTTCAGAGAGTATATTAATATAGAGGCAGAGGTGGACATTCCACAGGTCAGTCTCACTGACATCATAGACCGACATCAGCAGGTCGCCTCGGACCTACTCAGTCAAGTGAAGCCCATGATGTACCACCAGGACTACTTACAACATGGATACTATCCCTACTACCTCGAGAGTAAACACTCTTATCACAGAAAACTTAACAATACGCTTAACCTGACCATAGAAATCGATCTGCCGCAGATGCTGGGAGTTGAGATCACTAACATCACCAAGATCAAAAAGCTCATCTACATGCTGACGACTCAAGTGCCATTCACGATCAATGTAACAAAGATGAGTCGAGCACTGGAACTCAATAGGAATACGCTAACTAACTACCTACATTTCTTAGAAAAAGCATCCTTGTTCAACCTATTGTGGAAGCGAGGTAAGTCATACACGCTATTGACTAAGCCTGATAAAATCTATCTACACAATACTAACCTGTATCATCTCACATCCACAAATGCTAATATTGGTACCATAAGAGAATGTTTTTTCGCATCACAATTAGGATCGCAACACGATCTCAGACTACCTCCTCAGGGAGACTTTATCGTTGATGATCAATACACATTTGAAATAGGAGGTCAGGGCAAAAAAGAAAATCAACTCAGAGGTGTCGACAAAGGCTATATCGTCCATGATGACATCACTATAGGTAGCGGCAATCATATACCCTTATGGTTATTTGGAATGGTTCGGTAGAGCCAGGCTCTTTATCTGAATTAAGGGAGGAGGTGGTGGCGGAATCGGTGCTTCTATCATCATGCTAAAGTCATTACTGACTTTCATCTCCTCAAACTTTCTAACAATTCTCAGGATAATTTCCTTAAGTCGAGTCATTTCCTTTTTATCATATGTTATCCGCACTACTACTTCATCAGGGTTACGGCTATAGACATGTAATTGCTCTTTGTTCAAATAGATCTCCTCATAGATCCACTCTAACTTATCCATATCGTACTCTCGACGTATTTTATCATCCAGAATATTCAAGACATTTCGCTCTTTGATCAACACGCACCCCGTATGAGGATGAATATTATGGAGCCAGACATGCACGATCTCTTGACCATCATGGAGCTCTATTACAGGTACATCACCGCCAAGTTGTGTCTCTCTTATCCGTGATAGTTATGCGCTATAATCCGAGTACTCATCAAGAGGTATGATAGAAGTCGCTTTATGCACAGATGCCCTGCCCCAAGCGCCATAGACGCACAACTCTGGTTCCGAAACCCCACAGCTAACCATGGATAACAACAGAAACAACCCAAATATTGACAAGCTTGATTTCATCACTCTTAAGATGATAAAAGATATAGGATTGGTGGGCATAGCATATATGCTTAATGACTTAGATCAAGCAACTCCAACATCTGCTTAGTCTTATCAATATGCTTAGGGTTGTCATGCAGAACAACAATGTCATTAGTTCTTAATGACTTATTCACTTTCTCCATCCTCTTGCCCACATCGATATCCTCAACAAAATCTCCAGGCATAACACTCCACATGACGATCTTATAATCTTTCTTAATCGCTCGATACTGACGATAGCCCATCTGTCCATACGGAGGTCTAAAAATAATTGAGCCAGACACTTGAGCTCCACGATCTACATTTTCTTTAAACTCTCCTACTGATAGTTTCCATCCTTTGAGATGGCGGTATCCATGATTTCCAATTCGATGTCCCCTTCTGGAGATCTCATCCATAAGATCTGGATAACGTTCTCCTTGCTCTCCAACTACAAAAAAAGTGGCTTTCAAACCTTGCTCATCGAGATAATCCAGAATCCAAGGTGTTGTATCCGGATATGGGCCGTCGTCAAAGGTCAATGTGATCTCATCGGAATCATTAAGCCATTGGGCTTGTGAGAAGATTCCATGAATAATGCGAGGAACTCTTGAGAAGAAAAAATTCATTGCAGCAAGTCTCTAACTTTGCAGGAGATTCTATTACAATGGTAATACTTTTGTCGCACTGGAAATAAAAGGAATAAAGATGAGTAAAGATGTACGTGTAAGATTTGCGCCTTCGCCGACTGGCCCTCTTCATATAGGAGGGGTAAGAACCGCATTATATAACTACTGCTTTGCCAAGAAGCAAGGAGGAAAATTTCTCCTACGTATAGAAGATACTGATCAAAAGCGATATGTAGATAAGGCTGAAGAATACATCCTTGACGCTTTAGATTGGTTAGGCTTGAACCCTGATGAGAGTGTCCGAAATCCAGGTGACTACGGTCCGTATCGTCAATCAGATCGACGTGAGCTATATGTAGAGCATGTACAAAAATTGATAGATGCAGGACGTGCCTATTATGCCTTTGACAGTCCAGAGGACTTAGAGCAGATGCGTAAGGATTTTCAAGCCAAGGGTGTTCACAGCCCAAAGTATGACTCATCCGTGCGGAATACGATGAAAAATAGCTTGACCTTATCTTCTGATGAAGTGGCAAGCTTAGTTGAAAAAGGAGACAATGTTACTGTCAGGATGATGGTGCCTGTGGATGAAACCATCCAGTTTCACGATATCATCCGAGGTGCAGTACAATTCAGTTCTAATGAACTGGATGATAAGGTCATCCTCAAAGCTGATGGATTACCAACCTATCACCTCGCTAACATCGTCGACGACTATCATATGAAAATTAGTCATGTCATCCGTGGCGAGGAATGGTTATCGAGCACAGCGCACCACGTACTACTCTATAGGTTCTTCGGCTGGGGAGAGTCCATGCCTCAGTTTGCACATCTTCCTCTAATCCTTAAGCCCAGCGGCAAAGGCAAACTTAGCAAGAGGGACGGAGCCAAATTTGGTTTTCCTGTATTCCCCTTAAACTGGTTTGAAACTAAGGAAGATCAACTATACGAGGGTTTTAAAGAAGCTGGGTTCTTACCTGATTCTGTCATCAACTTCTTAGCCCTACTTGGTTGGAATCCAGGTAACGATAAAGAATTATTTTCTTTAGAACAGCTCAATGACATATTTAGCCTTGACAAAATAAACAAGGCCGGCGCTCAATTCAACTATGACAAGGCCATTTGGTTTAACCAGCATTATATTAAGAGTGCTAAGGCAAGTGACATCATGGCATTAATAGGTGGAGACTTCCCTGATAGTGTTGATGAGTCTACTAAATTGAAAGTAATTGAGATGCTTCAACCACGTGTCGAATTTCTTTCAGATTTCAAAAAACAGTCCACTTATTTCTGGGAAGCACCTAGTGAATACGATGAAAAACCCCTCAAGAAAAAGTACAAATCAGAAAACAAAGGAGCTTTGGACTCTATCATAGCACTGATTAAATCGTCCGAGTCGACAAGCGAAAGCCTTGCAAAAACCGTTAAAGGGTATATAACTGACAATGAACTTAAGTTCGGAGCGATCTTGCCTGTGCTTAGGATTTGGATGACTGGATCGATGGCGGGACCAGACTTGTTTGAAATGATGGAACTACTTGGTATTGATGAAAGTGTTTCAAGATTAGAGCGAGGGCATAATTATTGCAATAAATTAATTGAATAGGTTATTAAATAATCTACTCTATATATATGAGCAAACTAATACAGAAAATAGCACCCCCTATTTCTCTATTGAGTCTGCTATTCGTTTGTTTAGTCATCCCATATATCTCCTACGCCACAGTGCAGTCTGATACCATTTCGCCAGTTATTACCCAGGCGAGTATTGACGAAATAGTGAGTTGTGATGCAGGAATCGAAGAGTCATTACAAAACTGGTTTGACAAATCGGCAGGCTTACGTGCTGAAGATGAAAGCACTGCAGTAACACTGCAGAGCACGATCAGCGCTACAGAAGCATTAATGCTTCTTGATGAGAATCAAGAGATATCATGTGGACAAACTGGCGCCGTTTCGGTCGGATTTTTTGCTCAAGATAGCTGCCTCAACAGTAGCGATACGAGTTTTGCGCTTTTCGAGGTGATCGATACTTCGGGTCCTATATTCACCCAACTCCCAAACGATGTTACCATTCAGTGTGATGCAAGCAGGACAGATAGTCTAAACCTATGGATACAAACCTTCGGTGGAGCAACTATAGAAGACAACTGTGACGTCAGACTCTCATTCGATTCATATAGATTCTCGATCAATGGTGCAGAAGAGCAGCAGGGTAACTTTGAAACTGTAGTTGACGTCAATCCCGATGACTGTCTATTTAACGTTGGTGTTACATTTGTAGCTATAGATGACTGCGGAAATATCAGTGAAGCCAGCGCTATGTTCATCTTAATAGATACGGTAGCCCCTGTATTTTTGGAAACCTTGGACGATACTCTCCGTGTCAATTGCGATAATGTTCCATCAGCAAGAAGTGTCAATGTAAGCGATGATTGCATCGGCACTATTGCTCCAGTTATCACCGATATATCGACTCAGGATCCCGATCCAAATACTTGTGAGCACTTCAACTTCAGCGTGAACAGAACCTTTACCGCTACCGATTTATGTGGTAATGTTGTCACAATGGAGCAGATCATTCTTGTGTCCGATACACTTGAACCAAGATTTATTGCTCCTTCAGACATTGTGCTGACCGATGCGACAGACATAAGCCCAGAAGTAACAGGATTCCCAATCGATATCATTGATAATTGCTCATCAGAAGTGATCATAGACTTTACTGATAATAGAAGCGCAACTGAGTGCGAAGTGATAATAGATAGACGATGGAATATTCAGGATCTATGTGGTAGCTCGTTGGTGCTAAGTCAAAATATCATAGTCCGTGACAGTATCCCTCCAATAATTGTCCGACCACCTGTAGACATCATAGTAGACTGCAATGATATGATAGATCTATCCACTGGTTTTGAAGAGTGGGTGGAATCTCGAGGTTCAGCCATCGTACGTGATGAACTTGGAGATATTGTCCAAGATTTTGCTGCAGTACCTGGAAGCTATGATATCAATGATTCATCAACTTGGCCAGGTGAAGAACCAGGTAATCTTGATCCGATAAGCTGTCCGTCTGCAGTGCAAGGCCTAACACGATTTGAGCAAGTTGATTTTGTCTATGTAGATAACTGCGGTAATGCCTTGGCTATACAAGCAACATTTGGAATAGGCGACGATGTTGCACCAGAGATCACTACAACGATTAATGACACCAGCATTGTAATCGATAATAGGGAGACTTGTACGGCACCAATTTCTATCAGTTCCTTCGATGCTATTGACAATTGCACTCTTGAAACTCCTATCCTTTTCAATTCTGGTATCGAAGATGTTGAAGGTGATAATCCTGATCTGCCAGTGGAAACTACCCAGCTCAATATTGGACCTATTAGCGAGGATGATTTTGATGCTTTGGAAAATGCTGAACTCACCATCAACCTATTCAATATAGATGCAAACAATCCTTCAGAGTTTTTCGAGGTGTTTTCTGAATCAGGGGCATTACTCGGTAGAACGGATAATACATTGGCACAATGTGGAGATGGAACTACTGTCATAAACATTCCGCCACAAGAGGTCGTCGACGGCATCTCTGATGATGGATTGTTCACCATAACTCTTACTCCCAATATCATCCAAGGAGTACCTACTCTTTCAATCAATCCTGTGTGCAACAATGCTCAAGCTTCAGGGGTCCTAAACTTAGGGAGTCGAAGTAGTATCAATATCGACCTGAGCATAGTCATCGATCAATCCGAGAATCTATCTATTAACGATATTGAAGAATTTGACTTAGGTATAGGCGACCATGAAATAATATATATAGCTTCAGATTGTGCAGGTAATAGTGATAGCCTCATACAAATTGTTACTGTAACAGATACATCAGATTTCATTGAAATCACCTGCCCTGAGAATATCGTCGTTAATTCAGATCAAGGTCTATGCAGCGCTGATATAGCATTAGAATTGAATGATTCTATTGAAGGGTGTAGCGAAATAGTCTCTATCGATTCAATTATTGTAGATGGAGCTAATCCAGTATCAATTATAAATCCTTCTTCGCCTCTCATACTTACCGTGCCGGTAGGAAATAACTCTCTGACTTATTTCTATGATAATGGGCAAATCTGTGAACAACGTGTTACTGTGCGAGATAGAGAATTTCCTCAAATTTTATGCGCTCCAGAGGTTTCTGTAATCATCGATGCCAGTGGCGTTGTACCTATTGCAATAGATACAAATGCCATAGTTAGCTCTATTTCTGACAACTGTGGAATAAGAGAGATCGAATTACGAGTTCCTGAAATCAGTTGTGCAGATATAGGGTCGACGATTCCAATTATTATTAATGTGTCGGACTTAGCAGGTAATCAGACGACATGTAACTCCAATCTAATTGTAACAGAATTTGATTTGAACCCTACGGTTGATCCAATATTATGTGTTGGAGATACAATCAGATTATTTGCTAATGGTCCAGTTGGCCCTGGTTCGACCCAATTGCAGTACCAATGGACGGGCCCTGATGGATTTAACTCTACTGAAGAGAATCCAGTAATTGCTAATAGCACTCTTAATGCTGCTGGAAGATATAGTATAACAATTAATGGACAGAACGGGTGTGTCACTAGTGGCTCTGTGGACCTAATCATCCAAGATTTTACGGCACCAGAAATTTCTGTTGCTGCACGATCAATATGTATCGGAGATAGTATCCTCGTGACTACTACGCAGTTTACATCAGACGTCGTATACACTTGGCATGAGGGGATATTCCCGAATGGCGAGATCATCCAAGTTGGCCCTTCTTCCGAACTCATAATTGCTCCATCACTCGGCATCCATGAATATTATGTGGTGATCGAGTCCAACGAATGCGGATTGACTTTTGATCCATCCGCTCCAGTGAGTATCTCAGTAGTCGCACGCCCAATATTCAGTACTTCAGATGATTTTATTGAACTGTGTTTTGGAGATACTTTACAACTCGCTGGAACAACTAATGAAAATGACGTCAATCTTCGTTGGGTTGGGCCAGATGAGTTTTCATCAGAATCAGGTATAACTACACTACCAAATGTAACTCTGGAGCAAAGTGGAGCATATACGCTCTTGGCTAATCGTGAGCAATGCGTTGATAGTCTATCAGTAAATCTGAGCGTACTGGATTCAGTTATAACTCCAATTATATCAGGAGGTAACCAGTTCTGTAGTTCTGCAAGGGCGATCTTAGAAATAGGCAACGTCATAGAAGGGGATACACCTCCACGATATGACTGGTTCAGAAATGGGGTCTTTTCGGAAACGACAGTCAGTCCTCGATTAGTCATAGAAGATGTCAATCAAGAAACCACAGGAGACTGGACTGTACGTGTCGATCTTGGACAATGTGTTTCAGCACCATCAGCACCTCACGAGGTTGCGCTCATCGACGATCTCGATGTTGTCATAGATTCTGACAACGACGTGTGTGAAGATGATTCTGTAAGACTATTTATCCCAGCTATCAACGGAGCCCAATATACTTGGAGTGGCCCGAACAATTTCACATCATCATCACAAAATCCAGTTGCTCCACCTGTGGCGGGAATCTATGCGGTAGATATATCTACAGACAATGGATGTAGCGCTTCTGCGTCAATAGAAATCAATCTCGTAGAAAGACCAGTCATTCTTACTGTGCTCGCGGATATCAGAGATTGTACAGATGGGACAATATCAACCCTGTTATTTAACTCCGTGTCTTCAGAAGAAGGAATCGTGTATAACTGGACTGGCCCCAATGGATTTAGCTCGTCAGAGCCAATACCTCCACTCGAAAACTACACCTCTGCCGATAATGGCGTTTATCGCCTGATTGTTTCAAGAGGCTCATGTGTCTCAGAGCCAGATAGTATAATCGTTAGCGTTCAGGATACACCTGAATCGCCATTGCTGTCAGGTGATATCAATAGCTGTGAATCAGATAGCCTTAGGATTGTTGCTACGTCGATTGACGGCCCCGTCGATAATTACATCTGGACCACCCCTACTGGTATATTTACCACTGCAGATGCGTCATTGTCCTTACCAAATCTGACTCAGCAAGATGCTGGACAATATTTTGTAGCTGCCGAAAATGCTGGTTGTTCATCTATCAATTCTGACACCATCGCCCTGACTGTATTTACTAGTCCAGGAATTCCAGACCTGATCGTGGAGCCATTATGTGAGGGTGAAGAGGTGGTTCTCAGAGTAGATCGCCAGAATAATACACTCTACGAATGGATCGGACCTAATGGATTCTCCAGTGACGAAGTAAGTATCACGCTCGATCTTGAAGACATTCCTAATGTTAGCAATTTTGGATTGCGAATCATTCAGAATGGATGTCCATCTCCATTCATCTTTGCAGGCACCTTACCCATCGGGGAACAACCCCCAGTAGCAAGGGTAGTCACAACGGATCAGGAGGTTTGCTCAGATGGCCAACTTAGTCTTGAACTATGTATAGATCCCACCTCTATCTCAGAAAGTGCCACTATCAATTGGATTAATACGACCACAGAGCTTGAGATCGGTGTTACTGACAGTATGTGTTTTACTTTGACAACTGCTGAGTCGCTAAGCCTTGGCTCAAATCGGATCGTTGCCCAAATCTTGAATGACGGATGTCCATCTGATTTTTCGGCACCTGTCGAGATAAATTTATTTGAAGTTCCTGATATTACAGCACGAGCAGGAGAGGATGAAATAGTTTGTGTTGCAGATGATGAGCTCATTACGGCAATCGAACCCTTAAGAGGTTTGGGGACATGGTCAAGCGAAGATCCCGCTATCAGTTTCTCTGAGGTCAACAATCACGAAACCAGAGTATTTGGGCTTAGCCCTGGAGAGAACATACTCAATTGGTCACTGAGTAATGGCCCTTGCGAAAACTTCTCATCCGACGTAAAAATCGTCACCTTGGAAGAATTCGTAACAGCTAATGACGATGTAGTTCAAGCAGCGGGTGATGAGATATCCATCTTTGATGTCCTCAGCAATGATGACATGGTGCCTAGTAGTTTCACCATAGCTATTGTGGAGCAAGCTCAATCTGGTCAGCTCAGTGTAGATCCGAGTAGTCAAGAGATTTCTTACCTCCCGAGTACTGAGCTCGTGGATGAGCTGAGTTTTACATACGAGATATGTAGTAACTTATGTCTTGACAATTGCGATCAAGCCATAGTCACGATTACATTAATTGGAGATGAAGGATGTATGGCCCCATCGATAATTACGCCAAACGCTGATGGCGTAAATGATCAATTTGTTATACCATGTATCAACTCGGGCCTATTTGTTAATAACGAACTGGTCATTTATAATGATTGGGGCGACGAGGTCCACTATGCACAACCATACGACAATACATGGAGCGGCACCCGTGATGGAGACCCACTACCTTCTGGGACGTACTATTATGTGTTTAGACCTGATGAAGTGAGAGACGCAACTAAAGGCTTCTTAATTATACAGAGATGATTAAGAATATATTTATATCAGTACTTCTACTTCTATCCATGGCATCAGTATATGGACAGGTACAGCCTTTGTCAACTCAGTTTATGTATAATAAGCTGGCACTTAATCCTGCCTATGCAGGTGCAGAAGCACATACCGAGCTCATCGCAATCGTAAGAAGCCAATGGATCGGATTTCCCGGTGCTCCCAAGACACAACAACTTAGCGCGAACATTCCACTATTTGACCAACGAGTAGGTCTCGGCTTAACAGCCAATAGTCATAGCTTAGGAGTGACCACCTTCCAGACAATAGAAGGTTCATATAGCTATAGAATTAAAACCAGTGAAACTGGAACACTAAGTCTCGGACTACAGACATCATATAGGAGATACACGATTGATTTTAATGATCCTCAGATCGTTGCCCTCGACGGTATTGCGAATGACCCTGGCATCTTAGGCGGAAATGTGAATACTTCCAGTCTTAACTTTGGTGGGGGCCTTTACTATAGTCAGGACAATTTATATCTCGGAATATCAATACCTCGACTTTCAGCACGAGATTTAACCTTGGGTGATGGACCTCTCGATCTGACTGAGCAAAGAGTTGTGAATCTTATGGCCGGGCTCAAGTTAGATCTTAACGAACAATGGACTGTTACTCCTCAAGTATTACTCAGATTCACAGGAGATCAACCTTTTGATGCAGATGGCAATGTGAGCTTTACATATAATGACTTCCTGAACTTGGGACTTAGCTATCGCCATGGGGGCGATCGTAATAGTTTGGGAGAGTCTATCGATTTTATAATTGGAGTAGAGCTCAATGAGTCTCTGATGCTCGGTGCTGCATATGACTATAATGTGAGTGAACTTGGCAGGGTGAGCAGTGGCAGTTTTGAAGGGCTTGTCAGGTATAGGATCGGTGCTAGTCAAGGCAATATCATAGATATTAACCCTCGATATTTCTGACATGAGGATAGTATTAGTCATATTATCTACACTTATATCAGTGGAGCTCTGCAATGCTCAGATCAGTCTCAATGAAGCTGCTCTTAAAAGTGTTGACATATACAACTTCGAGGAAATAAATTCTAGTAATCTTGAATTTTCCCCCGTGCCATTTCAAGTTGGGATTCTCTATATCTCCCCAGAGAAAAAGAGAAGTAAGTACGACAGAGGGATAAATGAAGGATACTTCAAGATTAGATATGCTTCGGAAAATAGTCAACATCTGGATCTTACATCGATCAACTCTCAAAATCAGCACGTAGGACCGATGAGCTATGATAAAGAGCGAGGCACACTGTACTATACCATTTCGAAAAAAGGAAAAAAGGGTAGTCGACAAGCGATTAACCAAATTGCGTTAGCGAGCTATGGCGACAACACCTTCATTCCTCAGGACGAGAACATTTTTAACAACTCCGACTATAGCATTCAGCACCCCACAGTGAATAGCGATGGCTCAGAGATGATACTGTCAGCTAATAGAATCGATGCAGTAGGAGGTTATGACCTTTATCATTCGACATTAAGTGATACTGGATGGACGGTTCCTATCCTAATACAAGGAGAGGCCAACAGCTCATCTAATGAGGCATTCCCGGTACTATGGCAAGACAGTGTCTTGTTATATGCCTCCGACAGACCTGAAGGTCATGGAGGTCTGGACATCTATGCCTCGACGTGGTCTAACGGATCTTGGTCTGCCGGCGTCAATCTCGGTCAATCAGTTAATAGCTCTGGGGACGACTTCGGTTTGATTCTTACTCATAAGCGTTATGGGTACCTCAGTTCTAATCGAGATGGAGGTGCCGGTAAAGATGATGTCTATGAGGTGAGTTTTGGTGAGGATCTCTTCTTATCACCTATCGTCAATATAGGCTATAAAGAATCATCACAACAAAAAGAGTATAAAGCACAAATCATTGTAGTTGGACCTGACAGGCAAGTAGTCTCTGATGCACTAATCAGCCTGTCTCCTGCCACCAATCTTAACGATGACCCTATCAATGTTCAGCAAGATGTTAACATCGATACGCTGAGAAGTGATCAGAATGGAGCTGCCTCATTCATCATGTCTTCTGAGCTAAAGTACTTCCTCAAGGTAGAGCACAGCGATTATGAAAAGTTCAATCTATTAATTTATGGCTCAGACCGCATAGAAGACATGGAGTTAGAATTGACTCCCAAGCCTCAGACTCAAGAGATTATTCCTATTGTTTCTCAACCTCCTCCAATAGAGTCAAATGAAGGAGAAGTTCCGACAGATCAGGTATATGTCTTTGACCAGCTAAATTATAACTACAACAGCTCTAATATCACAGAAGAATCCACCGAACAATTAAATCGGTTGATTCAGTTTTTGAAGGACTACCCAAGTGCAACCGTTGACTTAGTAGGTCATACTGACTCACGAGGCATCGAAGAATTTAACATTAGACTTTCCCTTGAAAGAGCAGAATCCGTAAAGCGATTAATAACTGATCGTGGAGTTGAATCTAATCGAATAAGGACCATCGGGATGGGAGAAACTGCTCTACGCAACCATTGCTCTAATGGGGTATACTGCACAGAGTCCGAACACGAATTTAATAGACGAACAGAGATTAGGGTTCAGTATTGATAGTCCTGAAAAGGTAAGTTTGCCATTCTCGTTCTGAATTGAGAATGGAAAGAATCCTTTTCGATACTACAATAGTAGATCCTCAATTCAAATATGGAAAAATATTTCCTCCACCAACTATTTTACGAAATCTCGGATCAGGATCCGTTTTTAGCAATGTCGTCGGCAGATACTCTACACCAAAGTCATCTATCTTATAACTCATCGAATAAAACATCAAATTGTCAAATTCCATTTTTTCTAAGAAAGAATCAATTTTCTCATATGGCTCATCACTAATAATATAGAATTGAGGTGGTTCACTTCGACTAAAAATACCATTCAAAGAATCCAACTCAGCTACACAAGGTTTGCACCAAGTGGCCCAAAAATGTAAAAAGAGGCTATCCTGATTTAGATCGACTTGAATAGTATCATTTGAGTCTAATCCATACAAGAGAATAGAGTCCATCGGCAGTTCTATGCGCTTATTCTTATTCGCCAATTCAATTTCATCAAATTTGTTGATCAATGAATTGACCTGATAACCAAACAGAAAAATAACAGAGAGAACAACACAAACAACAAGGCCTATTAGAAGTTTTTTTGTCATTTGAAAAAGATATCACTTTTTCAACAAACACCCCTTATATGGCTTATGAGAATATTAGTTAGAGCAAATAGAATCAGGCGAGATAGCCTCTAGATGATGAACTTTCCATCCTCATAGATCAGCTTATCATCGGCATAAATCTTCCCACCTTCAGACATATCCGAAATCATATCCCAGTGGATCACAGATTTATTAGTTCCTCCCGTCTGAATATAGCTCTGTCCAATTGCCATATGGATGGTGCCTCCGATCTTCTCATCAAAAAGGATATTCTTAGTTGGAGTGCTGATATTATAGTTAGTACCTATTGCTACTTCGCCAAAATACTTGGCTCCTTCAATTTTCAAGATTTCATCTAAGATTTCCTTTCCACGCTCTGCACTATAGGATACTATCTCCCCATTCTTCACCTCAAATCTGATACCGCTTACTTCCTTGCCATTGAAGATTGACGGATAGTCGAAATAGACATGACCATTCACGGAGTCTTCCACTGGACCTGAAAACACTTCGCCACTCGGCATATTTACCCTCCCATCAGAATTGATCCATGTGCGACCATCGATACTAAAACTAATATCAGTCTGAGGCCCTACATATCTAATATGTCTAGACTTGTTGAGGTAATCTACATAGCGTTGCTGTTGCTTTCTGATCTTCAACCATGATGCAGCTGGGTCATCATCAAATAGATGGCAAGCAGAAAAAACAAATTGTTGATATTCCTCTAATGACATCCCCGCCTCCTGAGCGCTCGCCTGTGTTGGATACTGGCATAGTGTCCTTACCATAGTCCCCTCCGCCGTACGTTGAGAGAATATCTGATTTAGCTCTTGTCCAGATTTAGTCTTCATAGTCCTCTTAGCTGGATCTACACTCGACTCTTCTCTGAGATTATAAGGCGCCCTAATCGTAAGGTAAGCATCATAATCTTGTACAACATGCTTCTGAATCGCCGATACAGCCTGAAGTTGATCGTCATTAGCATGATCAAAAAATATCTTGGATTTCCCCCTAAAAGCGAGGTCGACATGTGGATGTGCTCCTATCTTAATTGCTTCTCTATAGACCTCCCGAACTAATTCTTCTGCCAGCACTGTGGATCGAATAAATACTTTCTGCCCCGCTCGCAATTCGAGGCAGTAATGGACTAAGAGGTGAGCATATCGTTGAATAGTGTTCATCTGTTGGTATTGATCTAATTAAAAAGGTGAATTCTAAAAGTGAAGTGCTCTATAGGGATATCTAATTTTGTATTCTGCTTCAATTTCTTGAGTCATTATCTGACGTAGATCATCGATATTTTCTTTAGCTATAGCAGAAATAAAAACGACTCGATAATCTTTATACTGAGTAACCAGCTTCTCGGTAATCTCTTGCATCACCTCCGTTCTACCCTCCTCATCTAAGAGCTCATCGAAATATCGCTTTCTATACAGGTCAAGTTTGTTAAAGACCAAGATATGGCGCTTGCCTTCTACTCCAAGGGATTGTAAGGTCTCTTGAACCGTCTTGATATGATCTTCATACTGTGGATGAGCCATATCCACGACATGCATGAGTACATCGGACTCTCTTACTTCATCCAGCGTAGACTTAAAGCTCTCAACCAAATGATGTGGCAGCTTACGAATAAACCCAACCGTATCAGACAACAAAAAAGGCATCCGGCCAAAAACCACCTTGCGCACAGTAGTATCCAGCGTAGCAAACAACTTATTTTCAGCAAACACCTCGGACTTGCTCAGCAGATTCATGAGCGTGGATTTCCCAACATTAGTATATCCTACGAGTGCAACACGGATGAGATCTGATCGATTCGCTCGCTGCGTTTGGTTCTGTCTATCTATCTTCTCGAGCTTCTTCTTCAGCTTAGATATCTTATCTCTGACGATACGTCTATCCGTTTCAATTTCCTGCTCACCAGGGCCTCTCATCCCGATACCCCCTCGCTGGCGCTCAAGGTGAGTCCATAATCCCCTGAGCCGCGGCAATAGATATTGCATTTGCGCCAGATCTACTTGAGTTTGGGCTTGAGCTGTCCTTGCACGATTAGCGAAAATGTCAAGAATCAGCGTGCTGCGATCGATGATCTTGCGCTTAAACATCTCTTCCAGGATATTAGTCTGCTTGGCTGTCAGGTCGTCATCAAATATGACTAGGTCTACTTCATTATTTTCAATGTACTCGCTGATCTCAATGGCTTTCCCCTCGCCAATGAATGTACGAGAATTAGGATGGTCAAGAGCTTGTACAAACCGCTTAACACTATTAGCTCCAGCTGTCAGAGCCAGAAACTCTAATTCATCAAGATACTCTCGGACTTCCTCTCTATCTTGATTTCGACGGACGATAGCGACAAGCACCGCATTTTCAGTGCCTTTGTTGAGTCCGCTTTTTTTCTTCTTTCCTACATCCCAGCTGTCCGACATACCTTGTTTATGCAGTGCAAAGCTATCGTTTTATCAGCCATTGCAAGGGATCAATTTGCTTATGTCGATACCAAATCTCAAAATAGAATTCTGAGCCAGCATCATTTTGTTCCAAGCTCCCAATATAATCGCCAGCGGTCACCTGATCATTGGCAGATACGACGGGCTTATCGATATTGAAGTATGCAGAGTCATAATCTCCGTGATTGACGATAATAACATGACCATACGGAGGTTGCACACCACTCATAATTACACGCCCTCCATTAACTGTCCTTACGGCTTGACCCGAAGGACAGATCATATTAAGTCCGCTATTTTGGAATTGAAGATTTGTAACGTTCCCATAATTACCTTGACCAAACCCTCTCGTAACCACCCCTCCACTAACTGGCCAGGGAAGACTCCTATACACAATCTGCCCATTCTCATCTAAGGCCTTTCCACTTTGCTTAGCAGCTTGTGGAGTCACAGAAGCGATCGTTTTACTGATAACTTTGTTGCTAGGCTCTTGTCTTATTAATTGCTCAGAGACTTCTTCTTGCAATTTTGAGGATTCGGCTTTTATGGCTTCAAGCGTCAGATCAATATATTCTTTATCGTCTTGTATTTTTTTTGCATTTTCCCTTTCCTTGAGCAATAACTCTTCCTTTTCGTCAATGATGGATTTTATCATCTCGATACTATCAACTATTACATCTGATTGACTTGACAATTGGTTGATATCGGCTATGGTTCTATCTCTCAGGTAGCTCTGATACCGTCTTGAGGTATAGTTGGCAATCAATTCACCACCACTTGATGCGACCTGAGAAGAGCCTGACAGCAGCTGTCTATAAAAATCCTTGCGGATCAATTTATCGAGATCCCCTTTTCGACCTTTTCGATCGAGCGACACCGATGATGCGTCAGATTGTATCTGGATGAGCAATTGATCGAGGGCTTCAATCTCTTTGGAGATATTACTTTCTAGTGACTCCTGTTGCTCAATTTTACTTTGGATAATGATATAGCGCTCGAGCAAATCTGTTTCGCCAATTCTCGGATTCTTGAGCTTTTTATTGAGTAGATCTATGCGGTCATCAATTAACTCCCGCTGATTCCTCAATCCATCAATATCTTGAGATGAGGAGGGCATAGCCATGAGGACGATGCTAAGGTATACGAGTATAGTGCTGCGGTATATCAAACTTTATAGTTTTAGGTACATCAAACTCTATATCATTAAGACCGATCGAAATTGTTGCTGTTTGGCCATCCTCCAATAGTATTTGACAATCTTTAGATTGGGCTATACCTTCCTCATTAAAATCATCCAATGTGACGATGACCGTCCTTCCATAAGGATCAGATACGAGCATTTTTCTAATCATGAAGTCACCATCAATTCCATACTGATAACGATTGACCCCTCGACGAAAATCTAAAATATGTAGGGCTTCAGAGTGTAAAGACTGCACCTGATCGGGCTTTGGGACATAAAAGTTACCGACTATAAGATCTTGAAAATCATCAAAACTCAATCCAATTTTATAGTAGTCCATAAGCTCATCAAATGAGCCAGCCTCATATATGTCGTCAAATCGGTAAAGTATCCAGAATGAATCCTGCGTCATTAGTGCCCGAGATCCTTCGATGCTCACTTTCTTAAAATTCATCCAGGTCAAACTATCCTTTATCATTCTAATATTGGACCTCCCCGAAATATTCAATTCAGGACCATTATACTTCAACTTAGCCTTAGCAGAAAAGTACTCGTACTCTCGTGTATTTGATTCTAACCTCTCTAATAGTTCGTTGAGGTTAGTCTTTCTAAGCTTACTGGCCTTTTCCGTTGATTTACAAGAATATCCCGTAAGAATGATTCCCGACAACAATAGGTAAAGCAGCCACCTACTCATATTCATATATTAGATGGATTGGATTTTAGCATTCAGATGATCGGGTGCTCCACCTAGTTTTAATGCTTTTTGCCAACTTTCTGCAGCCGCTTTTTTATCGCCTTTTTGTAAGTACAAATCTCCTTGCAAATCGAATAAGTTAGGGTGTGTTACCTGATGATCGGCAGCATAATTGGTAAGGACATCTATAGCTCCATCAATATCCCCTTGATCATTCTTGATTTTACTTTCAACTATAACACTGAGGTCCTGCAGCAGTGGATCTTTGGATCCTATAAACCTGAACTCTTCAATGTACTCTTCGGCGATTTCTTGAGCGCCTGATTCGTACTGACCGATAGCGTGATAGATATAAGGGCCGCTAAGGTTTGGATAGTAATCCAAGGCTTCTTCTGAACTTGCTACCAATTTTTCAAATGCTCCATCTAACATATATGCATAGAGGAGTTGATCCCAAACGGCATAATTGCTTTTATCTAATTTGAGAGTTGACTCAAATGATAGTGTGGCCTCTGTTATCATTCCCTTAATCATAAGGATGTCTCCCTGTATTGCATGTGCCTTAGCTTCTTTGGGATAGTCCGTCACAAGTATATCGGCAGCATCATGTAATTGATTGATCTGTTCTGGATCTGTCGTCGCTTGTAATAGGGGAATGATTGACTTAATTTTTTGGTCGATATCTAATCTTGGATCTTTAACTATAGCCATGAGTCCCTTGTCACCAGAATTAGACTCCTCTGATAGTACCCCTGTGAGATACTTCGCATACTCGTTATATGGATCTAATTTGATAATCTGATCAAGTGTTGACCTAGCGTCTCTTGTTTTTCCTGTTACATGATATACATGGGCTAATCGCTCATAACCTTCAATGTGCTTTGGATTCTGCTTAACATATGACTCTACAGCCTTTATAGCGTCCTTTGGCTTGTTAATAAGCAATAAAATATTGACCTCCTCATCGATCCAGGTAATACTACTCCCATAATTACTTTTAATAGCGCTTATAGTTTTGAGTGCGCCGTTGGCATCTTCGCAATCGACATAAGTCTTGAAGAGCCGTTGATATAGATCATAATTTCCTTGCAGTTTTATCACCTTGTCCAATGACTGCCCACTGGAAACACAATCGTTGAATTGTTCTTCTATGTCTGCTCTTGCGAGGAGATACCAAACATTATCAGGAGATAATGTTGTAGCACGCTTTATTGATTTGAGCGCATTATTATAGTCCTCTTGTGATAGCTGAACTCGGGCAAGGTCATAATATGCTGCACTATTGACCGGGTTTGATTCGATTATCTTTTTATAAATCTCTTCAGCCTTATCGTATTTAGATAACAGTTTATACTGATTAGCTTGTATGAAGAGGCCTTGTTCTGTGATATCCTCTTCTGTATATATACCCTGTGCAACTGACATTTGCCATAAACATATCACAAACAAAATCACTAAAAACCTATCCATAGTAATAACTCCTTTATCGTAAACGATCATTAAGAGGACAGATTGTCAATATGCTTATTCTACGACAGTGATTTTCATCATATTAGTCCTAAAGCGCTTCTTGATCGGCATACTGCCCGTATTAACGATGATATCTCCTTCTTTCAGGATCTTTTTCTTTTTGAGAATATTAATCTTATCCTCAATAGTTCCGTCGGTAGTGGTAAACTTATCATAAAAGTAAGTTCTCACGCCCCATAATAGATTGAGTGACTTGAGCATACTCTGATTATTGGAAAAGATGCTAATCTTAGATTTAGGTCTGTAGCTAGAGATTTTAAACGCTGTATATCCCGATACTGTGAGTCCTGTAATTGCACATGCCCCGATCTCTTCAGCTAGCTTTGCAGCACGTAAACAAATAGTATCTGACAAAAAAGTGGACGCCTTAGGATTAGCTTTGGGCCTTTTATTGGTTAGCTCATAATTCTTTTCTGCCTCAGTGATGATTCTGTTCATCGCCCGCACGACTTCAGCTGGATGGTCTCCTACAGAAGTCTCACCACTTAGCATGACCGCATCAGTACCATCGAGAACTGCATTAGCCACATCAGTAACCTCTGCTCTAGATGGGCTCGGATTCTTCATCATACTCTCCATCATCTGTGTGGCAACTATAACTGGTCGAGCTCGTTGTATGCACATTTTGATAATTCGCTTCTGGATAGCTGGCACTCTCTCAATTGGTACTTCTACGCCTAGATCACCACGAGCAATCATAATTCCATTTGAGGCTTTTACAATCGCCTTAATGTTCTCTACAGCTTCTGGCTTCTCGATCTTAGAGATCACCTTGGCATCATGTCCTGCTGCTTCAATATGAGATATCAGCTCATGAACATCATCTGCCCTTCTTACGAAGGAAAGCGCAATCCAGTTAACTGGTTGAGTGAGAATATACTTGAGGTCTATAAGGTCTTTCTCTGTAAGGCAAGGTTGTGAAATGCTCGTATCTGGCAAGTTTACTCCTTTATTAGAATGAAGGGTGCCCCCATAAAGCACTTTTAAATCAACATTGTCCTTGCCGTCCGTATGTGCCACTTCAAAAACAAGTTTTCCATCATCGCATAATACTCGCTCACCTACCTCTACATCGCTTGCAAATTGAGGATAGCTCATATATACGCACTCCTTAGTCCCATTACATTCTTTATTAGTGAATCTAATGACATCTCCCTTATCGAGTGGAATACCACCTTCTTGTACAGTACCTACTCTTA
This sequence comes from uncultured Saprospiraceae bacterium, assembly GCA_964522505.1. GTDB lineage: Bacteria > Bacteroidota > Bacteroidia > Chitinophagales > Saprospiraceae > GYS-P2D. The sequence continues at coordinate 353 of CAZFWJ010000021.1, read as the reverse complement.
GTTTGGGCCCCTGGAGATCTGCCAATAAGCCAATATGCAGACCGTGAGTCTCATTAATCTTGCTGACATGTTGGATAACTTTCTTGTGATCTTCGTGAGTTCCGTGTGAAAAATTAAGCCTGAAAACGTCTACTCCTGCTTGTACAAGCTCGAGTAATTTCTCTGGACTATTACAAGCTGGGCCAACTGTGGCCACAATCTTAGTATTCTGATGATCAGTTATTTGCATAATACCTTATTAAAATGATGACGCCTCAAAAATAGAAAAACAATAATTAGTGGAACTTTAAATTGCAGGGTTCACTTTTAATACCGTAATATTGCGGTTCATTAAAACTCAATTACTATGGCAG
>CAZFWJ010000020.1:25237-52032 GCA_964522505.1 uncultured Saprospiraceae bacterium | reverse complement strand
AGTACTCACATTTTTTGAACTGGATTAGTCCCTAAATGACAATCACTTAGCATAAAAGTCCTCAAATTCACCAAGGGTAATTGTTTGATGATAAGTAGCTGACACTTTGACTTAAGAGATCAATCGGCTATCTGTTTAAATAGGTGATCAATTATGTATTGGATGTAGGGCTTTTGTTGATGCTTTTTCATATCGAGGATACAAACAAGCGTTTCTTGCTTAATAGATAAGATGACAATTCGTTCACCCACTCAGAACAGAGAGGGGTCTCAACACAATAGATATCTCAGTTGTACTCTTTCTATATGAAAAAGAGGAATTTTATCATCTCGATTGAAAGGAGATCTATTAAGTCCTTAGCAATAAACAACAAGATTGCCTATGCGCATTATTATACGTAGAGAAGAGTGGAGGATAGGGTCTCAACACAGTAAGTTCTCATTCGTACCTCCCATGTCCATAGGTTCTTTTGATAGGCACAGAATTGTATTTATCTCGCAGATGTCGGTGTGTTTTTCATAAAATATAGGTGACGTCAATTGTGTCATGTAGAATGTGTGCGAGTGAGAAATATTCAGACTTGTCATTCCACATCTATCGGCTTTCACCGTTCCCTCTTGATATTACTCTACTAAGACATTCCGTATAATCGCCTTAAACATTGCCGACCCAGTCACTATCAACTCATCTGGAAAGTCGTAATCAGCATTGTGCAGCGCTGGAGTATCGATCCCTGCACCTAGTCCGAAGATCGATGTTTTGCAATGATCAGAGTACCAGCCAAAATCCTCACCAAACTTAAATGGATAATCCTTTTCGGTGATGTCGCAACCATTGTCATTTGCCGCCTTCCTAACGAGATCATTGCTGTCACGATCATTGATGCTGGCAGGGAAGTATTCTAACCACTCTACATCGTGTTGCAATTGGTGCTCTTCAGATATCTCAGATATGCTCTTTAGAACTTTGGTCTTGAGGGGTTGCATCTCTCCTTTATTCCAAGTTCTGATGGTATAATGCATCTCTCCCGTTCCAGGAGAGATGCCGTAGGAAGGTTGACCCACAGAGATATGCACTGGAGTTAGTACGGCAAAAGAATCCTCTTCAGGATTGGGCACATTGAGATTAGAAAGCTGTGCAGTAATCTGAGACACGGCGAGGGTAGGGTTGATACCATTCTCAGGTTCGGCAGCGTGTGATTCCTTTCCGGTGAGTCGTATGATAAGACTTTGCACCTCGGCTGAGAAACCCTTGTTCATCAGTAGAATCTGATGCATAGGTTCTTTTGGGAGATTGTGTAGTGCGAATATATAATCTGGCTGAAGCCTTATAAATCGATCATCCTGGAGCACTCGCTCCGCTCCCTGTCCATTCTCCTCTGCGGGCTGATAGAGTAGTATCACTTTGCCAGCGTTGAAATCCGCAAGGTCTAACCATTTTGCCAAGCTGCTGACGATTGCCATATGGCCATCATGCCCGCACTTATGAGATACGCCTTCATTTATTGAGCGGTAGCTCATCTTATTTTGTTCTTGTATCGGTAGAGCGTCGAGTTCGCATCTGATGATTATGGTCTTCCCCGTATCCGAGTATTGATAAATTGCAGCCAATCCAGCACCGCCAATACCTTCGATGATTTCTGTAGGATTGTACTTTTGGATATATTGTTTGATGATCTCAGCAGTCTGATACTCACTGTTGGCAACCTCTGGCTTAGCATGAAGCTCGTGGCGAAGCGCTATGATTTCGTTATGCATTGCTTGTTTCACTGAATAATTTATTTAACCTCTTTGGTAGATTGTTCAAGACTGTTATCTACCTGTTCGCCTTTTATTATACTACCAAAATCAGTATCGGTAATAGTTCTATACGCTGCTAAGGATTGATCGTCCTGAAACTCTTTTTGTAGGTCTTTCAGTTCCAGTTTTAATTGTGCAACTATTTCAGCATAATCCTCCTCATCAATTACATTATTAATCTGCATCGGATCTTTCTTGAGGTCATATAATTCCCATTGATCGATATCATAGTAGAAGTGAGCAAGGGTGTACTGCTCTGTTCTGATCCCATAATGCGGTTGCACATGATGCCAAAATGGAAATTCATAATAGTGATAGTAGATAGATTGGCGCCAATCTTCTGGAGTTTGTCCTTGCAACATAGCAGCAAAGCTTCTGCCCTGATTCTCCTGTGGACTATTAATTCCAGCTACTTCCAGTAGGGTATTGGCAATATCCACGTTGGCAATCACATCGTTATTGATACTTTGAGCCTTGATTTTATCAGGATAGCGCACGATAAAAGGCATTCTTATGGACTCTTCATAGATGAATCGCTTGTCAAAAAAATTGTGTTCACCCAAGTAAAATCCTTGATCAGAGGTTACGATGACCATGGTGTTATCTCTTAGACCCTGATCATCTAAGTATTGTAGTACCCGACCGATGTTATCATCTACTGACTTGACACAAGCCAGGTAGTCTTTAATATATCGTTGGTAGCGCCACCTGACCCCTTCAGCATCGCTCATGTCATTAGGTTGGACGACTTGACCCCTGGCTATACCATAGAATCGCCATTTTAACAATTCTTCAGGTGATAAGCCTTCTGGAGGGGGAAGTTTCATGTCGCTCCTATTGAGGAAGTCCATAGTCATCTCCGTATCACCAGCTGTCAGCTCTCGACCGTCATACTTGTCATAAAAGTTGGTTGGATAAGGCATTTCGATATCATCCCACAGGTCTTGATAGATACTGTCAGGACTCCATGCCCGATGCGGTGCCTTATACTGTAACAGCATTAGAAATGGATCTTCCTGACTGCGTTCATCGGAGAGCCACTCTAATGCAAAGTCTGTCGAGAGATTTGTGGCATAGCCTTCTTCAGTGACGGCTGTACCATTATGATTATAAGTTGGATTCCAATAACTGCCCTGTTGACCATGAAGGGCATGATATTTAAAGTCATCAAAACCTAGAGGTTCAGTTCCTAGGTGCCACTTACCAAATAAGGCGGTTTGATAACCATGCTGCTGAAATTCCTGAGGGAAGGTCCAATTAGTAGTATCGAATTGTCCTCCCTTATGATTCTTGTAATATCCATTGATGTGACTATAGTTGCCAGTTAGGATCGCTGAACGACTTGGACCGCAGATAGAGTTCGTACACATAACATTATTAAATAGCATCCCTTCTCGTGCCAGACGATCGATATTGGGTGTCGGAGCGATGTCGTCATAGATGCCATTTTCGTAGATGCTTATAGCTTGAGTTGTCATATCATCTGCCATGATAAATATGATATTGGGTGCTTGGTGTGTATGATCAAGCGCGGCCTCCTTACAGGAGAGCAAACTCAAACACAGGAATGCAGCTGATAACTTAATGATGTACATCTTCCGTCAATTATCTCGCTTCTCAAAGTCCTCAGTTTTTTTGGCCTCAATCCTCTTAACGATAAAGTATATCAGAAGGATTAATAATACCAACCAGAAGAGCACATATAGTACACCGATTATCGTAAACATATGGGTGTGATTACTTGAACTTAACTGCAGTGCCATAAGCTAAGATCTCGGCAGTGCCTTGCATAATCATAGCTGTTGTTAATCTTACATTGATTACGGCGTCAGCTCCTAGGTTCTGAGCATCCTGGATCATACGTTGTATCGCTTGCTCTCGAGACTCTGCTTGGAGACGTGTGTATTCGGATATTTCTCCACCGACTATATTCTTTAATCCAGCAAAGATGTCTCGCCCTATATTTCTTGCTCTGACGGTGCTCCCTCTGGCAATTCCTAATATCTGAGCTACTTCTGTTCCTGGTATGGATTCGGTTGTTGTGATTTGCATGGTAATTTAAATTTAAATTTTTTGTAAAGGCTATTATATCCTCAGACTTAAATACAACACGCAAGTAAGATACTCAATAGCTCATGCTCGGCATAAAATTATAGTTCCGCAATAACTAGCATCTCAAAATCCTGAACCGTTAACTTGTCCTTCCTTGAGAAGGCACCAAGCTTAGCGCCGTATATATCAATCCTCTGATAGCCAAATGACCTTAAGAGCCATGTGATCTCAGGAGGTGTGTAGTAGCGCTGATTTCCGGATATGTTCTTCTTGACACCAAGATCATCTTCATAATCTATATCGAATTGCTCTCTGAAAGTCATCAAGTCAAAGGTATCGTTGATGATCTGGGCATTACCATGTGCCTTATCCTTACGAAATTCGCTTGCTGAGTTGAACAATGGAAATAGGCCGTTGAGTGTAGTAAAGATTAGTTTGCCTTCTTTTCTGAGCGTTTTGGTGACACTTTTTAGAATTTCATAGTTCTCTTCGTCTATTTCCATTAAAGGAAAGCCTCCTTCACACATCATGATAGCGACGTCATACTCATCTTTATAGGGTAGGTCGCGAGCGTCTGCCACTTCTAACCGGATGTCGAGTTGTTCTTTCTTTGCCTTGTCTCTGGCATGTGCGATCTGAGAAGGTGATAGATCAATACCAGTAACTTGGTATCCTCGCTTGCTGAGCTCGATGGTATGTCGACCAGTCCCACATCCGATGTCAATTATCTTCAGATCGGTGTTGAAGGCGAGTTCTTGCTCTATAAAGTCGCATTCTCCCTGAGTGCCTTGAACGAAGCGTTCTTGGTCATAGTGAACTGCAGAGTTTTCGAACAATGACTCATACCACTTTTTCATACTAAGTTTTACATTCCACCATGAATATAAAGATCAACTCACAGACGAGCTATCACTTCATCCTTCAGTATTGCCAAAGTCTCTCTGATCGGCAGGCTGCTGAACTTCAGATTGATGATGACGTGATTGACTCCGATTTCTCGGATTTCTTGAAGGTAGTTGCTTAGATGATCAGCACTGCATCTAAACCCTAAGTGTATCGGGGTTGGGCTGATATCCCTACCTGGGACAAGGTCAATATAGAGCGACTGCATGAATGGCTTCCAGCTATGTCCATGTGCCCTATAGGCCTGTTTCCAATCGGTCATATTGGCCTCTAAGATCCATCTGGTTCGAGGATAGTATAACCACCCATCAGCGTGCTGAGCAATCCAATCCAAAGTCTGCCCTGAGTGTCCTGTCACTAGATAAGGCGTCTTAATGGATGCTTTGGGGAGTAGGTCAACATTGCCGTGTATAGTGCCGTATGTCGGCGATTTATGTCTCGGAAAAGGCTGATTGAGTGCCTTGAGATAACTGAAACTCTCTCTGAATAACTCGTTTTTATTTTGCAGCTCTTTGTTGAAAGCAGGAAACTCTATGGGCCGATCACCTGAGGCAATGCCTATGATGATTCTGCCTTGAGATAAAAGCTGCAGGCTACTAATCGACTTAGCCGTGTGGATAGGATGCCTCAGCGGTAGTATGATGCTGCCAGTAGCCAGTGCTATACTGGAGGTATTGTTCATGATATGCGCCATATATACGAACGGATCATACATCTGTCCCACATCACCAAATGTGGGATCATGGAGTGGTACGTCCCTAAACCACAGTGCTTTAAAGCCAGATATTTCGGCCAGCTGAGCAAGCTCTTCTTGGTTCTTCATCTGAGGAACAGCACCATTGTACGACTCTATTGGGAAGACCAAGCCAAGTGTTAGCTCGTGCTGGTTGGCTATTTTATTCAGTGGTGAGGTCATCAGTTCAATGTACTGATGATCTGTTCGGTCTGAGCTAACAACTCGTCAATCTTTACTTGATCGTAGGCATCCGCATGTGCCGGTCCAAAATTACCTCTTGGATCACCTAGGTCATTATCAAAGTACTTTTCGGTTTCGCCATTAAACTCCTCATCGACAGCCAAGCTTGCTATGATATCCGCTCCCTTAGATGCCGGCGACCAATATCGTCCATATGCCTCTTGAACCATCCTTGTGTTTAGTAATGATCCTGGGTTTAGAGCCGTGATCGCTATATCTGGATGTTGTCGAGCCATATGAAACGTCCACATGGTGAGTGCGAGCTTGCTTTGCGCATAGGCGGATTGTGCTGACAAGGGCTGTTTACCATGTAATGCTGCTATTGAGACCGATTCCTGTGCTGCTGAGGAAAGGTTAATAATACGTCGGTCAGCATCAGTAGACATCAGATGGATTAACTGATGCGTCAGTAGATATGGTGCGAAGTAGTTGACAGCATAGCGCAATTCGAGCCCATTGCCATTAGTTACTTCTGTGCTCTTAAATACACCTGCATTATTGATTAAGACGTCTATCTTCAGATTAGATTGGGCTACGTGCTGAGATATATTTTCGATTTGATGAAACTGTGATAAATCTGCTGTTACACCTGAAATATGCTTATTGTTGGTGGCTTCTTTTATCTCTGTGACGGTCTTATGGATCTTCTCTGTATTCCGACCGTGGATAATAACTGAGTGACCTTTTGCTGCCAGTTGTTGAGCAGCAAGTTTTCCGATACCATCAGTACTACCGGTGATGAGGATAGTTTTCATAAGAGCAATTATAGTAAGTCAAAGCTAAACTCGAAATACTCATTCGAGTAGAATATGACAAATATAAAAGAGGGAACCTCCTGTGAGGTGCCCTCTTGTAACTTAACTATGAGAACTAAAAAAACCTAATCTTAGTTTCTTGGTTGACCGATCTGCGTTCCAATCACATTTGCATTTGGCTGAGTGATAACCGGACAGTTGATAATTGCACCTGTTGCAGTAAGTAGATCAGAAAGCTCATTTGCTAATGGCTGAGGGTTGATGTTTCCTCTAAATGGAATCAATATTCCTTGCTCTAATAAGTCGTTGATTTGGTCAAATCCTGTCAAGATTGGACGCTCAGACTCAGGAACAGTAAACTCAGTTATATGAGCATCCCACATTGGAGCATATAGTTCGTTACTTGGATCTATTGGGAATGTATTAGTAGGATCTTGTACCTGACGATCAGAAAGAGACGCCGTGTTCAATCCTTGTACACCAAGGCCATCACCATTGTCAAATGTTCTTCCGTTAGCCGTAGGGCTGAATGGTAACATTGACCCACCTGGGAAGACGCCAAATGTTGGGAGGTTAGCGAGACGAGGAGCATACACACCTAGCTCGATAGCTGATGGAGCTGGATCTGATGCATCCGTAACAATGTGGAAGTAGTACGGTCTATCATCATGCCATCCGTCTAGCAATTGAAGCACGACTGAAGCTTGATCAAAAGAAATATTAGGGTTGTTTAAATCATCTTCGTCCGCTTGACTGTTGCCATTGGGATTAGGGATTCTGTCATGGATACCTGAGCTGTTAGCAACCATCTGAGCATTGATTACGATGTCAGAATTTGGAAGCACAACATAAGAAGACCAAGCATCTGCTGCAATTGCACCAGGATTAGCTACTTCTGGAGGGAAACCGAATAATTCATCCTCGAAATCTCCAGCTACTAGTGATCTGGTTGGAGAGAAATCTACCCATCCTTCGAATATAAGACGGCCATCTTCAGACCATCTTGAGTTAGACTCACCGCCTGAACCAATAGCATTAGCCATTCTGGGAGCGAAGATAACCCCTAGGTCTCTTGCTAAATCTCTGTCTGATGCTTCTGTGATTACATAGTATCCTTCTCTTACAGATCCATCAGGAAGACTTTCCCATCCTTGGAACATTGGGAGTCTTACAGTAGGACCAGCGGGTACTACGCTTCTGTCTATTCTGTAGTCGATACCAAGCACACTTGGCAAGAACACATTTTGCGCATCAGTAAATGATAAAACTGGATTGTCTACATCAAATGGGATACCTCCATCAGTTTCTATACTGCTTAGGAGTAGCTCTGCGGCAGAAGGTGCAGCAGCAGGAGGGTCAATTGTTGTTGGTACTTCGTCATCTCCACAACTTTGGAAAAGTGTGAGGGCCAGGAGGCCGATCATTAATAAACTTAATTTCTTCATTTCGTTAATATTTGTGTTAATGTTAATAATAGTATTTCCCCCTTATTATGGCTGCACCCTTACTGGAGTCTATGGCGAATCGAATCTTAACTGCTTATTAACACAACGATGCTCGACGGTATACAAAAGGATGTTCGACTCTGCAGAATGTCAAGTACTTAGCAAATACTGGTGGTTGAATAGGATTAACGGCAAGATTGAATGGGTAGGTAGAGCAAATTTTCTTAACAATATCTTTTGAATTATTTCTTGTTCTTCAGTAGAGCGGTCTCTGTTCATTTGGGCCAATTTTAGTCTTGGCGATGACCCTTTCGGCCCGAGATGTCATATCTCATTTCTACAATTCAGCAATGTGGTGCGGATATTTGAGGAATTCTGAGACCATCATGAACTGCCAGTTCAAAATAAGCGACTCATTTATAGCGCCCAGCACGTGGCAACAGTGTCTAAAAAATTACTATAATACGAGGAGACGTTACAGTGGCCTCCTATTTAACCCCGATGGTTCTTAGAGGGATTTACCACTATACCACATTCATAACTATAACCACCAGTAAGACTATAGACAGCACAAGAAAAGTCTTGGTAAACGTACTCTTACAGTGAAGAATGTTCATCGTACTATCGAATATCGTTGAGTTGTCGGGACACTGGCTACTTGCAAAATAAATCATTGAAGTCCCTGCGAACATGATAATGAGTCCAGATAGTTTAGAGGAGAGAATAGTGCCTCCCAATTCAAATAGAGACAATTCACCTCTGAACTGCAAAGACACAAATAACCCTAATATGATCAATATAGCACCCACAATAAGTAATGCAGATAGTATAAGTGAGGGTTTTACGGTCTCTTCGTGTGATAGTTCATTAGTCATATAAACTAAATTAATAATTAGTATAGTCATGTTAACATCTATTGCGTCTTATTTCAACAATTAGCGTACACTTGATTATTAGGGAGTGACTCATAGCCCATTCCATTGGTCATAAGATTAGTCGTGTAGTAATAGAATAGTCAATTACTATCCAGATGGGTACCACTTAACATTCAATATGAGTTTTGACTTTCATTCTGAGCTTATTGATCGATATGATGAGCTCAAGTATTCTCTGCTTCAGGCACAGACATTTGACGAGAATCATTATGGATTTCCTCCGATTTATTACAAAATCATGGAAACGGATGATGTTCGAATAAATGCATTTAAAGACGCTTTTAGTAAATATGATTTTACAGATAAGGTAGTCTGTGAAGCCGGTATTGGGACGCTTGCGTTGACGAAACATTTTTTACCTCAGGTCAAGAAGGCTTACTTGATCGAGAACAATCCAGATCTGAAAGATTTTATTCACGATGAACTGAAGAAAAATGGGTGGGAGGATAAAGTAGAAGTCATTTTTGACGATGCTATGAAGGTAATCTTACCAGAACCTGTGGATTACATAGTAGGTGAGTTGATGAGTATCTATTGCGCCAATGAATATCAGGTACAGATTTTTGCAAACTTGAGGAAATATCTGAAGCCTGAAGGAAAGCTTCTGCCAGAGTACGTGACCAATGTTGCCCAATTAGTTCATGCTGATTTTGAAAAAGATCATAAGCATTATCCTATCAACTTCACAAGGCACTATCCCAAACAGTTGACTATGCAGTCAGTTGTCAATGTAATTGATCTCTATCATGAGAGACCTGATCGTGTGACTAAAGAAATCGAATTGATGCCATTGGTATCTGGCACGGGTAATGCGATATTAATGTACTCTTTTGTTCAGGTTGCGGAGGGCTGCAACTTTACAGGTACAGATAGCTTGATGCCGCCGACAGTCTGCAAACTGGATGAAACTGCTATTGTCCAAAAGGGACAGCCAATAAAGTTGAGAGCATCATTCAGCTATGGCGCTGACCTAGATCAGGCATCATTTAGAGTGTTAGAATCGTAATGTCCAAAAAGGCCATAGTATAATTGAAAATGAGGGATTCAAGTACAGTTTAAATTCAATATTGAAGACGTTTCGACAAGTTGATTACTCTGGATGGATTAAAACCAAAATGACATTAATTGAATTAGCTTAAGAAGTGATACACTTGTAGCTAAGGATGAGCAAGGGCAAAAAGGACTTAAAGAACAATTACTCCAGATATCGTATAAATGGTGATATCGAGGTGCTGCAAGGTTCATTTACTTCACGATCCTTCAAGCCTCATTTTCATGACACCTATGCATTAATTTTGGTTGAGAGTGGGGTGGCGGATTATGGCTATCGGCAACAGTCTAATATAGTAACAGACAATAAGCTCTTAGTGCTTAATCCCTATGAAGTTCATACTGGTAGATCTCTCGGTGAGGGGGTATGGAATTTTCGGTCGATGTATCTACCCAAAGACCTTGTGAGATCTAATTATAATGTAGATAAAGAGCTGCATCCTAATTTTGTCAATAAGCTGATTCAGAATCATAAATTCTTAAAACGATATCAATTGCTCCATAATCAGATGCTCGAAAATGATTTGAGCATTGACGATGAGACTGAATTGAGTGATTTATTATTGGAATTGGCAAAGTTGTCAGGACTAGACTATCCTGAAGAGTTATCCGATGGATATACGATTGTCGCTGATCGAATGCGCGATTATATTCATGAGTATTTTGATGAAAATATTCAGCTTGATGACCTTATGGAGATCTCTGGATTTAGCAGATTTCACTTGATCAAAGTTTATCGCGAGCGATTTGGCCTAGCCCCTAATCAATATCTGAACAACCTCCGCATCGAAAAAGCCAAACAGCTACTCATAAAAGGGATGAAAGCCCAAGATGTGGGCTATTCTGTGGGTTATTTTGATCAGAGCCACTTCATCCGTCATTTCAAGAAAATCGTCGGTGTTACGCCAAGCGCATATGTTTCATAGTTAGCCCTTCTTGTTGATTATCAATTGTTTGCGTATTTCTTGCACAGTATTAGAATGAATAGTGTGATACAATTCACATTATAGGACAGGCCTATTAATGCGTTTAACGCGTATGGACCCGAGGACATTTATTGACGGGAGCGTTTTTTAGTGAATTCAAAGGAGCCTTGGCAGAGAATTATGTTGCACGGGCTCTCAATGGACAGAGCGATAATAAACTTTACTATTGGACCTCAAATGGTGAGGCTGAAATGAGGAATTTAAACTTAGTTGATAAGTCCTCACTAAGCTGAAATTCTAATATTTCTCTTTCCTCATCTTAGGGGTTGAGTGTAAAATGAACTGTCCTTATGATGACAAATTTAATCCTGCCCTGTTATAAAAGGGCTTAATCAACCTTTCAGATCATGAAATCAACCTTACTTACCATTTCACTCTTTTTAATATTTATAACTAACAACTATGCACAGACCAGTATTGGTGCTGGAATAGTTCGTAGCAACAACGTTTTTGGAATATCTGTTTCTACTTTACACTTAAGCGGTGACTTCGGAATATCTCCCAGAGCAACGTATTTCTTTGTGCCTGGTCCAGATGTCCTTAGATTAGATGGAGATCTCCAATTTGGCCTCTTTGATATTGCAGAGACTGCAACTGTGTACCCAATAGCCGGATTAGCATACTACAGAAGTATGGGAGGTGGCGAAGGCGGTTCTAACTCTGCTACTGGAATTAATCTAGGTTTGGGCTTCAGAAAAACTGACGGTACGACCTATGTCGAAGGACGTGTTACTAGACTTAACAATTGTCCTGAATGTGATCTCGGATACGAAATTGTATGGGGATATCGGATTCCATTCAAAAGATAAGATCGCACATTTCGAATAGTTGCTATTGATATCGCTCAGTAGCAACTATTAATTCTTTATAGCCTCCTTGTAACATCATTCTTGTTACAGCTCGCGATTGACTCGGCATTATCATCTATAAGAGACATAGACTTATCCCGGAGGAAGCCATGTTTTATCATTGGATATGAGATACCTCTTTTTTACGAGGCTACACCACTCTCCACCTCTTAATTTGGTATCTGCTTTAATGAAATCATTTTCTATGTAGATTACTTCTGACCTCTCCATTCTGCATAAAATTGATCGAGATATTGCTCCATAAATAGATGTCGCTGATCAGCGATACGCTTGCCAGCTTCCGTATTCATCTTAGCTTTTAACAAGAGTAGCTTTTCATAGAAGTGATTAATCGTCGGAGCGGAACTCTTTTTGTACTCTTCTTTGCTCATATTCAGATTAGGAGGAATCTCTGGATTGTAGAGCTCTCGATTCTTGAAGCCACCATAGTTAAATGCTCGGGCAATACCGATCGCACCGATGGCATCGAGTCTGTCAGCATCCTGTACTACCATGAGTTCTGCTGAGCTAAATCGTTCATCTCCATCCAAGCTGTTCTTGTAGGACATGTTTCTTATGATCAACTCTACATGCTCGATGACCTGTGAGTCTACATTGTGACTCTTCAGATAGGCGACAGCAGTCTTGGGGCCGATCTCCTCGTCACCATCGTGAAACTTAGGATCTGCGATGTCGTGGAGTAGAGCTGCGAGCAGTGTTACGGTATGATTTACTTCTTCTGTCTGGTTGAGTAATAGGGTATTCTGATAGACTCGGTGGATGTGCCACCAGTCATGTCCGCCCTCTGCACCAGTAAGTTCTTGCTTGACGAATGCGATGGTATCCGTTAACAGCTTATTATTAATCATAGATTCAGACATTTATTATATTTCCCTAACTCTTGGTCTTATTTTGTTAGTGTTTGTCAAAACGGTCAAGATAGATTAGGACGGACAGAAACTATTAAACTCGCTACTAATTACTTGTCACTCGCTACTTATGCGTTCACAACCAACCATGCTTGATATACCAGTCCGCTGTTTCCTTAACTGCTTGCTCTAAAGTGTAAGCGGGTTTAAAATCAAAATCTTGCACTAAGTCAGAGATGTCCAGATCTATATTGCGAGATTTAATCTCAGGAAGTTTATCCCTGCTCAGGATATTGGCCTTGCCAGTGATCTTAGAGTTAAGGTCTGACAACGTGGCAATAACATCTATCAGCGCCATCGGAACCTTGATGTTCCATGGCTTCTTATTTAAACTCCCTGCTACGATCCGATTGAATTTGCTGCCAGCATAGAGATTTCCATCCGATACGAAGTATCCTTTGTTCGAGATATCGGATACCGTGGCTTGCACAATGATACGAACAAGGTCTTTTATATAGATCAGTGACAACTGTTGCTCTGTGAATCCCACCTGTACGGCAAGACCTTTGTTGATCGATTGAAACAAATTGAGGAAATCACCTTCTCTTGGTCCAAATATACCTGTGGGCCTGAAGATCAACAGCGGCAGCCCATCGATTAGCTCCAGTTGTTGCTCAGCCCTCAATTTGCTCTTACCATAAGAGGTGATGGGCTTTGGCTCACTGTGGTTGCCAACGACGCCATCATCCTGATAGTCGGCGGTACCATATGACGCCAAACTACTCATAAATGAAAATTTCTTCAAGCCTGGCACCGTCATGGCTGCTTTGGCAAGATTGACTGAGTAATCCGAGTTTACTCTGAACAGATCACTTTGTTTTAGAGCTTTAGTCAACCCTGCATTGTGGATCACATAGTCAAACTTATGTTGGGACATGATCTCTCTCAGGTTATCTGGATCAGAGAGATTCATCGTGACGAAGTTTATCCGCTCATCTTGAAGCCACTTTTTACTGCTACTGGAGCGCATGCCCGCATAGACCTCAAGACCCTGATCCAATGCCTCGCCGACCAGAAAGCTGCCGACAAAACCACTGGCACCAGTAATCAGAATCTTCGCCATGTTTAGCTCAAGTTATATTTATAGATGCGATAGGTTTTGTATAACTCAGAATTGAGTTTCTCGGCTGAAGCATTCATCTCAATATTGTTCTCGAGCACCCATGACACTTCACCTGCTATCACATTTTCTTTACGCGCTTGGAGGATATTCTTTGCGAAGAAGATGGCTTCAATGCCTTTGCGGCGATATTCATTCTTAACGCCCAATGCTAAGATTCTTACGAACCGAGTTTTATTCTTTTTGCGCAATAGCCTGATGACATTAAATGGGAATAGACGTCCTTTTTTAAAGCTCTTGGTCACTTCATTGACATCATGAAGTGTCAATCCGAAACCGATGGGCTTGCCCTTGTCTTCTGCCATGAATATCCAATCCGTACTGGCCAGCATTTTAAGTTCATTTGCCAGATGATCGAGTTCGGCATCAGTCCATGGGACGAATCCCCAGTTGTCTGCCCATGCATTATTATAAATGTCACGGATGGCTGCTACTTCTGACTTGAAGTTTTTGAGGTTGACGTTTCTGAAAGTGATCCCTTGACGTGCCAGACGCTCCTCCAGTGACTGTGCCAGACGTATGGATCTTTCAGATGCTTTAGCAGTATAAAGTATATAGGCATAAAGATCGATGTCCTTGACAAAGCCATATTTCTCTACGAGATCTTTATAATATGGCTTGTTATAGGTCATCATGATCTTAGCGGGCTCATCATATCCATCGATCAGGATTCCTGCGGTATCATTAGTAGAGAAATTGGTAGGTCCCAAGATGCTTGTACATCCTCTCGAACGACACCACTCTACAGCTGTATCTAAGAGTGTCTTGGCTACTTCGTAATCATTGATCACATCGAAGAACCCAAAGAAACCCACATTACACTTGTGGTAATCATTGTAGTTGTGATTGAGGATTGCCGAAATCCTTCCGACCGTTTTACCATCTTTTTTGGCTAAGAAAGACTCTACCTCAGCATGTTCGAAGAAAGGATTTTTCTTTCTGTTAAACATATCCTTCTGAGCCATATATAGCTCTGGAACATATTGGGAGTCATCAGCGTATAGCTCATGAGGGAAGTCGATATATTTTTTTAAGAGTTTACCAGTAGCGTGTACTATCCTCATGCACTTTACTTTCTTGAGCCTCGAACACGCCTAATTTTTTAGCACATCTCGTAATCTTTTCAACAGATTCTTCGATTTGAGCAAAAGTGTGTGTCGCCATCAAGGAGTATCTCAAGAGTGCAGACGTGCTGGCTACAGCAGGCGAGACTACTGGATTAACGAAGACCCCTTCTTCCAAGAGCATCTTAGTGATCTTGAACGTGTTATAATCATCTCTGATAAATATTGGGATGATCGGAGTTTGCGTATGTCCTGTGTCAAATCCTGCCTCTTTCAACATGTTCATGGCATATGCTGTATTATCCCATAACTTCTGGATTCGCTCTGGTTCTTGCTCCATGATGTCTACAGCAGCAAGCGCACTCGCAGCATTAGCAGGTGCAATACTTGCACTAAACATTAACGATCGGGCATTGTGCTTCAAGAAGTTAATTGTATCGCTATCAGCAGCAATAAATCCACCTATACTGGCGAGAGACTTGCTAAAAGTGCCCATGATTAAATCAACATCATCTGTAAGGCCAAAGTGATTAGCCGTACCTCTACCATTAGCACCTACTACACCCAACCCATGGGCATCATCGATCATGATATTGGCTTTATATTTTTCTGCGAGTTTAACGATCTCAGGAAGGTTAGCAATATCTCCTTCCATGCTGAATACACCATCTATAGCGATCAGTTTAACCTTATCAATATCACATCGCTGCAACACCTTCTCAAGTGATGCCATATCATTGTGCTTATACTTAAGCACCTTAGAGAAAGACAATCTTGAACCATCTATAATACACGCATGATCTAACTCATCAATGATGATATAGTCATGACGTCCTGTCAATGATGAAATTACGCCCAGATTCACCTGGAATCCAGTACTGAACACCAGTGCTCCCTCTTTGCCTACAAACTTTGCCAAGCGCTCTTCTAACTCAAGATGTAGATCTAATGAGCCATTCAGAAACCTTGATCCGGCACAGCCTGAGCCATACTTGTCAATGGCAGCTTTAGAAGCTTCTTTTAATTTAGGATGTGTTGTGAGTCCCAAATAACTGTTAGAGCCAAACATCAAAATGTCCTTGCCATTGATTTTTACAACTGTATCTTGCTCAGACTGGATGGTTCGGAAATAAGGATATACACCCATGGACTGAATCTTCTGGGGTACGTCGTAGGCTTGCATTCTTTCTTTAAGCATAGTAGTGTGATTTATAAAACTCTCCTACAAAAAAGCTGCGAATATAGCCTATTACAATTGCCAAATCCATGTTGTAAGGCCGTCGCAGTGTATTTTTGGTTAAATTAAGCTTTCAATTTTTTTCATCAAAATTTGATCCAACTATTACATCCCATATTGGGCTGCTGACGCCAAAACCTTTGTTTGGGTCATTATAATGGTGCTTTAAGTGATGTGTTTTGAGCACATTCCACAGTTTTCCTTTGACTTCTACGTGATGAATGGCATAATGAAACATATCATAGATCAAGTAGCCCGTAAGAAACGCACCAAAGAATATATATAACTGTGGTGCTGGAATAAACGTCCTGAACAACAGGAAAAACAATGTTGCCAAAGGAATACTGACTGATGGCGGCATAACCAGTCGGAGACGGTCTCTCGGATAGTCATGATGTATGCCGTGAAAAATAAAATGTATCTTTTTACCAAACTCACTAGTCGGATGATAGTGGAATACGAACCTGTGCAGCACATATTCTACAATGGTCCAAGTCACTAAACCCAGGAGTAACCACATGGCTACTTGTATAATCGCAAAAAGGCCATCCTTAACTCCGAGATAGATTAAAAAGCTATTAACTGGAATATAGATGAACAGTGGAACTGTAAAGTGCACTTTTGACAATGCCTCCATAAACGAGCTTTGAAACAGTCGAGTCGACTCTTCAGAGTTGGATACATAATTCTTTTGGCTCATTCCGCAAGTGTGATTTTATCATATAATGGTAATCCAGAGCTAAAGTCGTCACCATATAACTCGATGAATTTTACATCTGGAAATACACCGAACTCCACAGCATATACATAGATATTATTCACCCACATATTCTTGCCATTTAGTTTCACATTTACCCTAAATCGATCTGTGACAGGATCTCTCGCAATGAATAGGGTCAAGTCCTTATATGACACAAACCTAAAGGAGTAGAGATCCTTAGAGATCTGTGTAGAATCATAGCCATATGCCAACTTTGATTGCATATGATTTAGGCCTACAAGTTTTCCTCCTTCAGTGTATTTGATCCAGTAGGCATGCATCGGCAGATCACCATTGATAAGACCATCTAAATTGCGATTTATCTTGTAGACAATAGTATCGTGATCATGATTGCGCTGAATGTAGAAAAGCAAATCTTGATCCTCGGGAGGTCGAGGATAATGCTCTGGTAGTCCCTTAGACCCAGGGTCTCCATGATTTTTCTTTCTCAGTTCAAATTTCAATCCTGCAGATTTTACTATACCTAGATTCTGTGGCAAAGATAATTCAAAGAAGATTTAAAATTCAACTTTAAACCTAGCTCTAATACCTAAACCTCGTACATTAAATAGGTTTGGGACATTTGGATGATCTAAATATGTCAGCCGTCGCACCAAATCTACTCTCAGCACTTTAAAAATATTAGAGACTCCGATACTGGCTTCTATATACGGCACCCCATCCTCAAATGTATAGGTGAGCGGAATACCTTGGTCGTTCTCTGTGAAATTAGGGATACCTCTATTCAAGGCAGGATTGTTCTCATCGTTCAGTGTGCCATATACGGCCTTAAATGATGCAATCTCTCGGAGACCAAGCTTCTTGAGCAATGGCACCCGGTTCAGGAAGAATCCCTTAAAGAAGTGTTCCGCTCTGAAGAATACGTAATCATCAGATACGAACTCTAAGAAGTTCATCAAGTTAAATGATTGCCGCTGATAAGAGAACGATTGGTTCGCTCTGGGCACGAATAGTAATATATATGGTATATCACCAAAGATCTTTCCTGCCTCTATACCGATATTAGTATGACCCAAAATGGATAGGTTAAATCTCTTGAAGAATCCTACATCGAATCGGTGATAAGTAAAATCACTTCCTAAGAAGTTCTCAAATGAGTTCTCATACCTGAATGTCCAGATCGGAAACTGATTAATAATGGGAGTCCTAAACTGGCGACCTTGTAAGAATTGCTTATTCGGCGCGAACTCTAAACCTATTCCAAATGAGGTAGTCTGTAGATCATCTAGAAACTCGTTTTCACCATTTTCATTGATGAAAGGTAGGATCAACTCACCATAAGGATCAGTAGTTTTATCAGAAAAATAAACATCTATTGCTAAGCTGGCCGCCTCTCGAGTATATTCAAATCTTCTTTCTTTCTCAAGAATCATCCGAGTGGTGTTACCACGTCGAGCTGATAGTAGTACATTATCCTGTTGGAGAAATTGAATGGCTTGACCTGGGAATGTAGCTTCTTCTTGATAGATAGCCCTTATAAAGTGACGTGGGTTAGAGCGCCAATCAGAGTTGAAGGTATAGGTAAGTGCGGCCTTTCCTTTAAATCTTTCATCCCTGAATCCGTATGCCAGATATCCATCTGCGAACCACTTTTTACTAAAACCAAAGTTTGTTTCAGCGCCAATACGTACCCT
Organism: uncultured Saprospiraceae bacterium; assembly: GCA_964522505.1. Classification (GTDB taxonomy): domain Bacteria; phylum Bacteroidota; class Bacteroidia; order Chitinophagales; family Saprospiraceae; genus GYS-P2D. The sequence goes on along the minus strand of CAZFWJ010000020.1, from coordinate 33,518 downwards.
TGAGCCTTCTACTTGATTGAAACTATAGAAAGTAGCCAATGGTCCAATCTCGAACCGCGGAAACGGAATGAATCCAGTGGTAGCTATCTTGACTCCAGTTACAAGCCGCTTATAGGCCGGAAGATTGGTTAGCGTATCAATCATCTGATATAGACCTTCCTGATTCTCAGTCAGTGCGAGCATCCGATTTCCCTGCCAATATTCTTCCGACTGATTATAGGCTCCTTCGACAGTGACGACTCTCTCCAAGCCGTCGAACACCGAGGGATCCTCGGTGGGTTCAAAGCTGAAATTTTCAAAGCCTAACGTCCTCGTGCCATAGAATCCTATGCCATTCTTAGACACACTATAGTCTATAGTTAGATCATCCCGAGTTTTGATATAGGCATCCTCATACGGAATGAAGTCTTGGATGACCTGAATATCATTAACGAAATTCAGATTAATATTTCCTATGATGCCGAAGTCCGCCCTCGTTACATAGTGCTGGCTACTATCATTGGATACATACAGGTCACCTGTAAATCCAAAATTCGACTTGTTACGAGGAATGAATCCGAGGCGGATGCTATTAATGCCATTGACATCAGTCGTATCCAGTATATAAAACCGATAGAAGTTCAATGCCAATGGTGATATAGGACTGATAAAGTTGTTGTCCAACAACGGAATGGTGTTATCATAGATATCAATGTCCTGATATAAAAAGTCCAAGAGATCTGTAATGCTTTCATCGTCGACAGACTCATCAAATTTTGTGTTTTTGATGGCTGTTCGAATTTCTTTTTTATCCTCAGGATTGCTTCGATAGTATACCTGCGAGTTCACCTCCCTTAGATACATAGGTAGGTATACCTTACCATTGACTTCGGAAGTATCTAGATAATTCCAAAGAAGATCAAATTTGTTGAATAGCTTTCGATCTTGAAATTCTTGCGTGACATTATTAAGGTCCAATTCAATACGTTCATACTTATCGTAGGAATAGTAATCTTGCCCTTCGAGTCTGTTTTCTCCTTTGTTGTCGATTACCTTGCGCATCAATTCGACTGCTGGGTTATTCTTTTTTCGATAGCGCCCACGCTTGGCGACTATGGTAACTTCCTCGAGTTCGAGGCGATCACTCTCCAGATAGAACTCAAGCTTACGATTCTTTCCTTCTACCTCTATGCGCTGGCATTGCGTTTTGAAGCTTAGAAACGACGCACACAGATTGTCAGTTACAAATCTTGAATCTATCTCAAAGTATCCATCCAAATCAGTAGTCGTACCAACACTAGTATTTTCAAATGAAATATTTACAAACGGTAAGGGTTCCTTGGTCTCAGCATCGAATACTTTGCCTGAAACCTTCGTCACTCCTTGACCAGTCGCCATACCTGATGATAATAACAATAGAAAAAGAAGACCTAATTTAAATCTCATATCGTGGATAAAAGTAGAGTTGATGCTTCGGAATAATTCGATCATATAAAAACTAAATTGAGTGGATCAGTCTCTAAACTGATTACAGATAGATATGTTTTTAATTTTCTGTTGATTGATTATTCAAAATTAGTGCTCCAATCTGTAGATATCCATTTCTGGATTGTTAAGATGACGCAGAAGAATTAATAAATGCTGCTTATTCTGTCCAGAAAATGCTGAGACACTATTGTAAAATTGGCTATCAAATCATAAAATGGTTTATATCTTGGTGCCCTAAACCAGTCTTATGAAAAACACTAAAATCGGTGGTATAGGGTATTATGTTCCTGACAACGTGGTCACGAATGATGATCTCACTCAATACATGGATACTTCAGATGATTGGATAAAGGAACGAACTGGTATCCGAGAAAGACGATATGCCATTAAGCATGAGGAGACAACTACTACTCTTGCGGCAGAGGCAGCAAAAAAAGCGATCGCCGATGCAGGTATCCAAAAAGAAGATGTCGACTTCATCATTTTTGCTACACTTAGCCCCGATTATTTTTTTCCAGGTTGTGGTGTCTTGTTGCAAAGAGAATTGGGAATCACTAATACGGAGATTGGAGCTCTTGATATTCGTAATCAGTGTTCCGGATTCATATATGGCTTGTCAATTGGTGATCAATTTATCAAAACAGGCATGTATAAGAACATACTTTTAGTGGGTTCTGAGATGCACTCAATGGGATTGGACTTTGATACGAGAGGTCGTAATGTTACCGTGATTTTTGGAGATGGTGCAGGCGCTGTTATATTGCAACCTACTGAGGAAGAAGGGAGAGGCGTTCTTACTACTAATCTCCACTCCAATGGTACTTGTGCCGAAGAGTTGGCTATGATCACACCAGGCTCGCATGGAGGGCATCATCTGGGCAAGGAGCAGTTTGGATTTCCTCAAGATGATAAACCTGGTGGCATATACATGACGCAGAAGATGCTCGATGACCATCTGATTTATCCCAATATGAATGGTCCATTGGTATTCAAGTGGGCTGTGCAAAAATTTCCTGCTGCCATACAGGAAGCGCTTGATGACACAGGATATAAACCAGAGGATGTCGATATGCTGATCCCTCATCAGGCTAATCTCAGGATTAGTCAGTTCGTGCAGAGATTGATGCAGCTGGATGACTCTAAAGTGTTCAACAACATCCAGAAGTATGGCAATACCACAGCAGCGTCAATTCCAATTGCACTATGTGAAGCGCGAGATCTGGGTAAAATTAAAGATGGAGATTTGGTATGCTTAGCGGCTTTCGGTAGTGGATTTACCTGGGGCAGCGCCCTGATACGCTGGTAATTAATCTACTTCATTCAATACTTCACCGCAGTACTTACAGTGAATGGCATCTTCATCATGACCTTCTTTAGAGCAGGACGGGCAGTGCTCAGTTGACAGATCACTCTCTTGTATAATACTATCTCTTTTGGTTAGTTCTGAAGTCACTATGCCAGTGGGTACTGCGATAATGGCGTATCCCACTATCATGAGTATGGCGGACAGGAACTGTCCCAATGTCGTCTGCGGTGTAATATCTCCAAACCCGACCGTTGTAATAGTTACAATAGACCAATAAATGCTCCTTGGAATACTATCAAATTTATCATTAGTACCCCCCTCAACTAAGTACATAAACGATCCAAAAATACAGACGACCATCATGACTGCGAATAAAAAAACTAAGATTTTAGTGGTCGAATTTTTAAGGGCTCTGACAATGACAAATCCCTGATTCATCGCTCGAGCCATTTTGAATATTCTAAAAATTCTGAATAATCGGAGGGCTCTTACCACCAATAAAGCTTGTGATCCAGTGTAGACAACACTGAGATAAGTAGGTACAATGGAGACAAGATCTACTATGCCATAGAAGCTCGTGATATACTTCCATGGATTCTTGACAGAATAAATCCTAAGCGCATACTCTATGGTAAATATGATTGTAAAGATCCATTCTAAGGTTTTAAATAATGATTCGAAGCGACCACCTATGGATGGTACGGTCTCGAGAGCTACGATGATAACACTTACTGCTATGAGAATAAGTAAGATGATATCAAATTGCTTTCCTTCAGGTGTGTTAGTTTCGAAGATTACACTATGCAGCTTCTTCTTACTAATTTCTTTTCCTCTGAATTTGATCATTTAAATATCAGTCTAATACGTATAACAAAAATACGTAATACTTGGAGAAGTGGTAATTACTGAGAATTTATTGTGACGATGTTTAAACGTAGAAACGAAGCATAGGTATCTGATTAAGGAATATAGAGTAGCAATCGATTAGTAGTATTCTGCAAATTTTCTTCCTGAGCTGATTCAATATCAATATGCGTGTTCTATGTATCCGGTAAAAAACTCTTTGCTTTGTTCACACGAAATCGTCATCTTTCCAGGTTTTAGGTCCTTTAGGTTGTGCGGGATCGATGTCTTCAATGTCATCTCCATGAAAGTCCATGTTCTTGCGCCGCAAGCGTTCATATTCCTTTTCGATCTCTTGGTCTTCCCACTCATCCGAGAATACCTGTAGGCCGTGAAAGGCAACACCTATGCCCCAAGCAAGAATAGGAAAGATGGCCCAGAAATAATCCGTAGTCGCCAGGTTGAGTAATACGAAAAAAACACTCAGAATCACCCATGTCATCACATGGCGGTAAAACTTCTTCCGTTGTTTTACTTTGGCGAGCGCCTGCTTATAGAGTTGTTCATTACTCATCAGAGTTAAAGGTATTCTATTCTACCACCTTAGACCTAACATATATATATAGGTTGCGCTCTATTAGATTAATACGACGTATAAGCAGATGTATAGACCTTTTTATCTGACGAAAATCCATTCGTATTCTGTTGACAGACTATCGTCATAGGCGTAATTGTCGGTGTTGAATCCCTTGATATGCTCTTGAACTGTTAATCCATTTTGGATGATATATTTAGCCATCAGACCCCTGGCCTTCTTAGCATTGAAAGAAATAAACTTAAGTTCGCCGTCTCTATACTCTTTAAAGTTGATAGTAAGGACATTTGCTTTAAGCTTATTTTTTTTAACAGCCTTGAAGTACTCATTTGACGCTAAGTTGATGATGGACTTACTTCCTATGGATTTGAGATCTTTGTTGAGATCATTAGTTATTGTCTGATCCCAATATTGATATAAGTTGTTACCTCGAACTGTCTTAAGTCTGGTTCCCATTTCTAAGCGGTAGGGATGCATCAGATCGAGGGGCCTCAACAGACCATATAACCCAGAGAGTATCCTAAGATGATCCTGAGCAAACTGCATCTGGGACTTTGACCAGGTCTCGGCCTGTAAGCCCTTGTAGACATCGCCATCAAATGTATCTACGGCTATCAGGCTACTATCCGCCTCATGTGTCTTTCTAAATGATTTGTACCTAGATCGATTTAATCCCGCGAGATCTTTGCTGATATGCATCAATTGCATAAGATCTTCTTCTTGGTATCCTCTCAATACTTTGACCAGTTCAAAAGACTCCTTACGGTGTCTCGGAATGGTATAGTCTGCACGCTGTGTTTGAGCTTCGTTAAGTGATTTGGCTGGTGATAATAAGATGATCATTATTGTTTAATACTGCTGTTTAGAAATAAAAAAGCCGACAACATCCAAAATGTTGCCGGCAATATAAATTATCTCGGAATCTCTCGACTAGTTCGGGATTTTAAGGCCAGTCTTATTCTCAGGAACACTCTCCTGCTCTACAGCCTTATTGATCTGTCCTTTGACTCTTAGCACTATTGGCTCTCCAGCTTGATTAGTCGTAAGCGTCACAGTTTTGTTGATTTTGCCCAACCTCTTAGTGTCGTAGCGTATTTCTATTTGACTCGTTTCACCTGGCATAATAGGTTCTTTGGGCCATACAGGAACTGTACATCCGCAACTTCCACGGGCATTAGAGATGACTAGAGGTTCCGTGCCAGTATTGGTGAATTCAGCAATTCTAAGTGGATCACCATGTTGCTCAATCGTTCCATATTCAACTGTCAATGATTCAAAAGTCATTATTGGTCCTGAAACATCTTCTTGTGCCGTCGCCAGCGTAAAAGCACCAATGAAAAGTGCCAAGGTTAAAAATATCTTTGTTGCTTTCATTACTTATTTGTTGTGATTCAAAGTTAAGTATTATTTTACTATTAGACTTGTCTGGTCAGCGATGGTCTGTTAATCATAAGTTAAGCCTCAGTACTAATCTTATCAGAGAACCGAACAAAGATTTTATTTTTGCAGTCCTTTTGACAGGAATATCAAAATACGCAAATGACATTATACGATAGTTTAGATGCAGAACTGAGGTCTAATATCGCGTCATATATTCCTGAACGTGCCAGAAATATGGCACTTGAGGTAATCCAGGATTTTTGGACAGGATTGGTGAGTAGAGAGCTAAGTCTACAGGGTAGGAGGGAGGTCCTTACGGGCAAGGCAAAGTTTGGCATTTTCGGAGATGGAAAGGAGCTCCCACAGTTGGCAATGGCCCGGGCTTTTAAGAAGGGGGACTATAGAGCTGGCTATTATAGAGATCAGACCTTGATGTTATCACTTGGGTTAACAAGCGTGGAAGATTTCCTATCGCAGATGTATAGTGATGTAGCGTATGATCCATACTCGGGAGGGCGCCAGATGACGGGTCACTTCGCCACGGCTTTCAATGCAGCGAATAACGAATGGATCAACCAGACAGAACACTATAATATCTCATCAGGTATCAGTTGTACAGGTGGGCAGATGGGACGAGCCATAGGTTTGGCTGCGGCTTCCAAATACTACCGCAATTTTCAAGGAAATTTTGACTTCAGTCAGTTTAGCGATAATGGAAACGAGGTATGCTTCTGCACTATAGGGGATGCGAGTACGTCGGAAGGTGTCTTTTGGGAAACCATTAATGCCGCCGCCGTGACCCAAGTGCCATTGGTTGTTGCGGTTTGGGATGATGGATATGGCATATCTGTACCCAAAGAACTACAGACCACTAAGGGCAGTATATCTAAGATATTAAAGGGTTTTCAGAAGAAGAAAAAGGATGCTAACGGGATCAATCTGTATCAGGTTGATGGCTGGGATTATGCCAGTCTCTGTGTAACCTTTGATCAGGCCACGGATCTGACGCGCAGGCTGCATGTGCCATCTGTAGTACATGTGAGTGGTCTTACTCAACCGCAAGGGCATTCGACTTCTGGATCGCATGAGCGTTATAAATCAAAGGAGCGCCTCTCATGGGAGCATGAGCATGACGGCCTAATCAAAATGGGCGAATGGATGCTTAAGAATAATCTCTTGTCAGAAGAGCTCATGAATACCCTCAAGCGAGAAGCAAGGAGTTATGTCAGAGAAAAGAAGAAGGTTTCGTGGAAGCGATTTCAAGATCCCAATAATGAGTATCGTACCGCATATGATTCTATAGTTTCGACTCTGCCAAATGAGGTCAACAAGGATGAATATATAGCCTCTCTCGTTGCCGATCATAAGTCTATGGTCAACCCAACGAGTAGTGAAATATTAGCTAACGCCCAGGCTCTGCATTTTGCCCTGCGCTCGACTAGTCGAGACATTCCAATAACATTAGGAGAGTTTATTGTATCCCTTCAGCAGAAGTATAGAAGCGATTACGGGCACCACCTTTACGCTAGTGGTGATCAAGCTGCGATCAATGTACCAGTAATTAGCCCTAGCTATTCTGACGACAGCCCGGTGATGAATGGTTATGAGATTATCAATACTTTCTTTGATAAAAAGATGGAGGCCGATCAGCGCATCATAGCTTTTGGGGAGGATGTCGGTCACATTGGAGATGTCAATCAAGGCATGGCTGGCTTACAAAAAAAGCATGGAGAAGAGCGCGTATTTGACACGGGCATCCGTGAATGGACGATACTTGGTCAAGGTCAAGGAGCGGCGATGCGAGGGCTGCGGCCGATTGCCGAAATCCAATATTTGGATTATCTAGTCTATGCCCTACCGCTGTTAACCGATGATGTAGCCACGCTACGATATAGATCTAATAATCTGCAACAGGTGCCGCTCATCATCAGGACTAGAGGACATCGATTAGAAGGTATCTGGCATACGGGATCGCCGATGGGGATGATGGTTCATGCCTTGAGAGGTATATATATCCTCACGCCTCGCAATATGGTCCAGGCAGCAGGTATGTATAATACCATGCTTCAATCAGCTGATCCTGCGATTATAGTAGAATGCCTCAATGGGTATAGATTAAAAGAAAAACTTCCCGATAATATTGGAGATTATACGGTACCTATAGGTATGCCTGAGGTGCTACAATCTGGCTCAGATGTTACAATAGTAACTTATGGAAGCTGCGTACATATAGCTCGTGAAGCCATTAAGATTTTGGATCGTTTTAGTGTCGATGTAGAGTTGATTGACGCTCAGACTTTAGTCCCATTTGATATGGAGCATATCATCCTTCAGTCTCTAAAGAAAACTAACAAGATCCTATTTCTTGATGAAGATGTACCTGGTGGAGCTACCGCATATATGATGCAGCAAGTAATAGAAGGACATGGTGGCTTTAACTATCTTGATGCACCACCTAAATCAGTAACTGCCAAGGATCATCGAACTCCTTATGGTAGTGAGGGGGATTATTATTCTAAGCCCCAAGTATCGGATGTGGTCGAGGCCATCTATCATTTGGTGTTTGAAGAAGAATATCATTGATATATTCATTATTATTGTAATATGTCACTTCCTATTATCAATTATCAATAAGGACCATTATAACTCATAAACATATCTTGAAGCATCTCGTCATCATACCGACCTTT
>CAZFWJ010000020.1:0-25137 GCA_964522505.1 uncultured Saprospiraceae bacterium | reverse complement strand
TTGGCTTTAAAGTGGGCGAAGTACCGATCATATTTAAAGATCGTGAGCTCGGCACTTCTAAGATGCATATGGGCATCGTCAAGGAGGCCATAACTGGAGTCCTCAAATTAAGAATGCGGAACATCAAGAAGTATTACACCAAGTAATCGCCTTGCTAATTTTCTCGATCCCGTCGCATAAGTTAAACAAGGCCTGAGTGTCGTTGATTAGTCCCTGCTATGACCAAAAAGTTGACATTTTGTTCAACATCTATGTCATTAATTCATTCATATTCGCACCTCAGCAATATTAAGTCATTGTTAACTGAATATTATGCGATTGTTAAGTGCGGTGTTTTTTATGATCTTTTTTGCAGGTCTGATAACAGCTCAGGAGACTACGGGGAATCTCTCTGGGATTGTAGTTTCAACAGATGGAGAAGAAGTTCCGTCCGCTACCTTAACACTTGTTAATCTCAGCACCAATGAGAAACTATTCACTACAAGCCAGATATCAGGCAACTACAAGTTTCTGAACATTACTCCTGCAACCTACACTCTTGAGGTTCGGTTTTTAGGATTTGATACTTATCTGAATAACAGCATCCAAATACAATTGGGTAAGGAAACTATTCATGATGTTATGATGGTAGAATCAGGTATAAATCTGGGTGAGGTGACAGTAATCGGAGAAAGAGCTACAGCGGAGTCAGAGCAGTATCTTACCGAGGAGCGCATAAAGCAAACACCTACAATATTTAGAAGTATTCAGGAACTCCAACGAACCAATCCAGAGAATAATCTGAACTCATTTCAAGGAGCCAGTAATCGCTTTAACAACCTTAATATAGACGGTGTAGCCACCAATGATATAATTGGCTTTCAAGAGCCAGCCAGTGGAGCCGCAGGCTCTCAAGCTAATGGAACTCCTGGAAGTCTCGCTAAGACCCAACCCATTGGATTTGGTGCGATCAAAGAGTTGTCCACTAAGACAACACCATTTGATGTGAGTATCGGAAACTTCAATGGAGCCAGTATTAATGTGATTACTAAGAACGGCACCAATGAGTTTAAGAATAGCATCTTCGGTTTTATCAATAATAGAGCGACAACCGGTAGGAGACTTAATGGCGATGACATAGAGGTTCCCCAGTTTTCTGACTATCAGGTAGGGTTCAACAGTGGCGGACCACTGATTAAGGACAAACTATTCTACTTCGCCAATGCAGAGTTCGCTCGATCTGATATTCCTCTTGTAAATAGTCCCGGATCCTTAGGGTCTAATATTTCAGTAGAAGAAGTACAACAGATTAGAACTCACCTCCTCGATAACTTTGATTACGATCCAGGTGCATTTGAGAGCGCCAGCAATATCATCCAGAGCAGTAAGTTCTTCTTGAGATTTGATTATCTCATTAACGATAAGCATAAACTGACACTCAGGAATAATTTCGTAACGGGCTTCGCTGACAATCTCGAATGGAGTCAGGCCATTTTTAATTTTGGCAATCAAGGATTCCGACATAACAATACGACTAACAGCACTGTGCTGGAACTCAAGTCTAATTTTGGTGAAGTATATAATAAGTTTAATGTCAGCTTCAATAGAGTGGTAGAGGGTCGCACCTTCGAAGGAGATTTGTTCCCCCATATACAGATTGCTACGAATTCAGGAGCAAGGATTTTCGCTGGGACGTATCGTGAGGCGTCGGTGTTCAATACTGACTTCAACACCTTTCAATTGTCCAATAAACTGTCCGTGGTTAAGGGGGATCACACCTTAACTGCTGGGGTGTTAGCACAATTGCATGACTTGGATTATGGATTTTTGTCCGCATGGAACGGCCGATGGGAATACTCCTCTGTCGAGGACTTCTTGAATGATCGACCGCGAAGAGTTAGAGGAGTATACAATGTACAGACTGAGTTAAACACCTTTGACTTTGTCCAGAACAACCCTGCGGCTTCAGTCGGTGTATTGGAGAGTGCATTGTATCTACAAGACAGATGGGATGTTACACCGGCCTTGAACGTGCAATATGGTGTGCGATTGGATGGTCAAGTATTGACGAGAGATTTACCTGTTAGTCCGCTCATCAGTGAGTCGCCAATCTTTAATCGCTTTACTAATGAGTACAGCGACAACGTTCAGATTAATCCACGTGCTGAGCTGAGCTATCACTTTGACAAAGCTAACCTGACAGTTCATGCTGGCACAGGCTTGTTTTCTGGGAGACTGCCGTATCTATGGTTCGCCTATATAGACTATATATCAGGTACGGATTACTTCAACATAGACATAAGACCTGATGGAGAACTACCACTGGTGGAACAGTTGTCAGATCTTACGGCCCTGCAGCCAGGCCTTACGGAGATCAACTTGTTAGATCCAGACTTCAAGTACCCTCGGGATTGGAAGACTAATTTTGGATTTTCATGGAAGCCATCTGCCGGTTGGAATGTAGCATTTGATTTTAGCTATACGGACGTAATCCAAGGGTTGTTTTTTCAGAGTATAAATCGAAACGAAGTAATATCTAATTTTAATGGCGCTGACAATAGACCGTTCTTTGATACAGAAGGTAGCGAGTCAAAAATTGATGAAAACTTCACCAATGTATTTCTCCTTACGAACACTACTGAAGGCTTCAGATATAATACCACCCTCAAGATTGATCGCAACACAGAATTCACCAATCTGAACATAGGATACAGCTATGGTCTCAGCAAAGATGTAAGCAGCACAGTGAGAAGTAGCCCAGCAGCCAATTTCGAATGGAACCAAGCCGTGTTTGGCAATGATCCAGATATCTCATTTTCTAACCATGATCTGAGACATAAGATAAGTATAGCCTACGCCCATAGGATTCCTATAGGTAAGAATCAGCTCTCTGCTTCATTGCTTTATAATGGAAGAGCAGGAAGCCCATTCACATTCGTGTATCAAGGAGATATTAACAATGATGGGTCCTCCCGTAATGATCTGATTTTTGTGCCTGCCGATGCGAGCCAGATAGAGCTCATACCATTTGAAAATGATCTTGGTAATCTCGTATCTGCCGAAGATCAGTGGATTGCACTAGACAACTTCATCTCGGGCAACTCCTATCTTGACTCAAGGAGGGGAGATTTTTCTGAAAGAAACGGTGGCAGAACGCCGTGGAACCATAGCGTGGATGGTAGTCTCAATTTTGGATTTAACTATATCAAGGATAAAAAAGCAAACTTGAAATTAGACGTGTTCAACCTCTTAAATCTGGTGAATTCTTCTTGGGGCAATCAGTTCTTTGTGCCTAATGTGGTGAACTCCAGCTTTAGCTTGTTAGCGTTTGAAGGCTTGACGGAAGAAGATATACCGACTTTTTCATTTAACGTGCCGGAAGGTGTGACGCCATGGGTAGTTGATGGTATAACCAGTAGATGGAGATTACAGGTAGGTATAGAAATCGAGTTGTAGGGTATTAGGAGTAAAATAATACGTGGAGGTGGATCTGGCGTAGCCAATCTGAAACCGTGAATACTCGTTCTACGGCGTTCTCTATTCTTTAGTTAATCTGATTTCAACACGTCGATTTTGGGTTCGACCGGCTTCTGTTGTATTGTCGCTTCTGGGAGAAGCTTCTCCTTTACCAATGACTATAAGTCTATTCTCATCCATGCCCTTATTCACAAAATATCTCTTCACAGCAGATGCACGCCTTTTGGACAATAATAAGTTTGATCCATAGGTGCCAACATTATCTGTATATCCAGTAATAATGAATTTGCCCTCCTGTGACTCTATCACGTTTAGTGCACGATTAAGTTCGTCGAAGTGACTTGGTTTTATTTCCCATTTGCCAAAATCAAATGCGACGTCTTCAATTGTAACTAATGGTTTGTCAGATATTACTTCTCTCTTTGGACTTGCTGTATTATGAAGTAGTTCTATTTTATCAATAATTAAATAATTGCACGATTTAGATCTTTCTTCGCCAACCATTATCTCCTCTGCACTTTTAGCGTATTTCTTGTTGGCTCCATTGAAATTCCCTAAGGACAAATAACGCTCTCCTCCTAAGGCTTTGTAGGTAGTTTCTAATTGATGCCATTTCCCTCCCTCTATTTGTTCTGTATCGGATATTAAATCAACTGTATTAAGTGCATAAGGCCCTGGCTTATTTGACTTCCTTAGCTTGTCTTTAGTAATGCCAATGGTAATTGTATTTAGTCCATTCAGGCATCTATGACCAGTTAAAAATGTCAACCTTACAGCATAGATGGAGTCTTTTATCAATGGTGATATGATTGGTGTACTTATGACTTCACTATCCACATCATCAAAAGCATAGCCAATAAAACCCCGACTCTTGACTCCTTTAAAAAATCGTTTATTGGTTTCCCAGACATAATCCTTTACCAAATTATTTAGATTAAGAATATCAGGGGTTCCTGCTATCGGTTCCCAGTTAATCACACTGTCTACTGTCAATTGCTCAAAATCTCCATTAAGAATAAGATTCTGGGATTGAGCACTACATAAAGAAGAGAGTATTAAGATTAGACTGATTGTTGAGCGCATATTATATTTCATGATGAGGTATTCAAGGATGAACGAGATGAACTAAGTACACTCAATACTGACCTTTATACCTATTGTAAAAAAATGTCATTTCATGCTTTGTTCCTTTGCCACCACCAATACTGCTTAGAGCAAGAAGGCTTCTATGTTGATATTCTGTAAGATGTCCATTACATACTAACTCTATGTAAGAGAAGTCTCTACTTATGATAGGTTCCCCAAGTTGTTGTATATGGATTAAGACTACTTGGGTTGGCAATGTCTGTATCTGATTATCTCCATATAAATAACCCGTGTTCAGCTCAGATGGGAACCCGTGACTACTCACTATATCATTGAATTCTCTATAAATGTCTGTAGACTCATTAATCAGGTAGTCAAGTTCAACCAGCTCTTCGCCTTTTCTGAATCGATGGTACTTAATGTTAAATAGAGAGTCTTTCGTCCTTAATGACAAGAGCCTATTTAGAAGCTCAGTATCAAAGTTACTTCTGTGCTTTTCACTAAATTCCACAAAATCCATTTGCTTCCACCACTGAGAATTTATGATAGATGGATATCTCCTAAAGTAATCGCTCGGGATTCCACCTAAAAGCAGTTTTTCGGTGATATACTTGGTTTGGGTATCGTCGTCTAATGCTACAGAGACCTCCAATGCTTCTTCTAAGTCCTGTCCATATGGCGTATCGACCTTGTTGAAAGCGTCTGCAAATATCTCATTAGCAAGAGCCCAGTTATCATTAGAATGCTTTTCTGTCAATGCAGCTGTAATTCCGTCGTAATACTCTTGATAGAGGCAGTTGCTGTCTGTTCTACTATTATGTTGAGCTGAGACCGATTGAAATGCCAGGATAAACAAAATACATGTGGCTAAGCAGAACCTCACAGATACTTTTTGTTGTATCGAACGCAATGCGCCTATTGATTCTTACTAATTGACGGATTCATTAGTTCCCATGATACTCCATATTGGGCAGTTGTTCGTCATTTTTAAGGAACCTGTCAAGCCAGTTTATGACCTCTGAATTCACCTCATCTCTATACTCAGAGATTCCATGATCAGCTCCTTCGAAAATCTTTAGTCTGTACGGAATTCTATGCTCTTCAAATTTGAGGGCAAGATTGAGTGAATTGGTAGATTTAACTCTCCAATCAGAGCCCCCATGTAACATGAGAATTGGAACATCTTTTGGGAACTCATCAATTAAATGAATCGCAGATCTCTTCTTAAGTTCCAATTCTTTGTTATCCCAATAGTTAGGTATTAATTCCGCATACACCTTGCTCTCCATTTCAGGTCTATCTATCTGTGTCATATCAGATTTTGCTCCTCCCGTAATCGCTGCCTTAATTTTATCTGTTTGAGTTAGTGCAATGTAGGTCATCATACCGCCACGGCTCCATCCGTACATTCCTATCCTATCTGTGTCTGCACTTTCGATTTCACTAAGTACCTCAATAAGGTTTAAGACATCATTTACGTCTTTGCCACCGAATTCTTCTTGACCTTCACTTCGCGCATTGCCTCTATACTGACTTGCGATTACTACATATCCTTCCTTGGCGATTTTGCCCAACGTCAAAGCGCCATGAGCCACCACCATGGCTCCAAAATCTCTATTGCCGCCTCGGTTATAAATCACACATGGATATTTGCCTTTCTTTTTAGGCTTTGCCAGGAATCCATAAACCTTCAGACCGTCACTCAAATAAGTAATGCGATATACATCAATATCATCCAAGTAGGTAAACTCTTCTTTATATCCTGTAGGGTTATTCGTGTCATCCACTAATCTTGGATAGATGGGATACTTAGACCAATCTGATATAAGATCTTGCCTAATCAGCAAGTCAGACTCTTGAGCATAGCAACTTGACAAGAGAAAAAGACAGAATAGTAGGTTAAGTAGCTTCATTATGAAGTTTTACTATAGCACGAGAATCGAAAAACACTTTAAAAGCTTTGTAAGCTAACCATACCTTTCTAAAATATCGTCACATCCGTCCTTGTCTCTTTAACTTGACCACTTTGGGTAGCTCGCATTGTATAAACGCCATTGTCATGTTGTGGTAAGATGACCTCTTTGTGGTATGTGCCATATATATAGTCTATTTCATCTTCAAAGATGACTTTGCCTTCTGGATTTAACAATTCAAGAGAAGTCGGAACATTCATGTTACTCGAATAGAATAGTAACATCCTTCCAGAGTTACTTACGGAGTGAATTGTTGGATTTTGGTTAGGAGTGACATTTGAGGCGTCCTTGACTATAATCAGTTCTCTCTTGTCGTCTGGCACCCTGATTCTCATATGAAATAGAATGGCTGTCTTAACAGGAGCTCCATTACACTCTCCAGGTAAAAAGCCAAACTCCTCTCTCATAAGGTCTACGATGCGCATGCCTTCTTCCTGTAGACCATATGGAAAGCGCTTGTCTGTGGTTAATACTTCACCCATATTTCCTTTTTCATCTATCATAATAGAAAAATAGAGTAAGCCTTGATAACCTGCCTCTATAGCTTCGGCAGGCCATCGGAAGTTTTCCTCACCAAACGCTGTTAAGATAGGCATGTAATGATCTCTACCATCAACACCGTCTGGACACGAGGGCAGGCGACTTGGTAACTCAGGAGCGAAATAGTAGCCTTTATCATTTTTAGAACACTCTTTAGCGTTCACCGTCACCGTAGACTTTAATGGAGCAGGTTTAGACTTAATGATTGCAACTGGGTCCGTGTTATTAATCGCTTCAGTCGATGTGGATACTGCGGTAGAGAGAGAGCTCAATTCAGGTAATGAACTATCTTTTATAGTTTGATCTATTTGTGCTACGATAGGCTTCGCAAAGATTCCTGACATAAGCACAATGGCAATTAGCGCCACTGAATATTTTAACAAACTGACTTTCTTAGACTTGGATTGATACATCATCGTGATTCTTTTATTTATATAGGTTTGGAAAAATGAATTGGTCATTGCAAGGTTGACATTGGGAAAAGTATTCTGCATCAGCAAAGCGCAGTATTGTTGTCTCGAAGAATGTTTTAGCACGGATTCATCAGCAGAATATTCATGATTTTGAATAATCGAGCGCTTATATAGATACACCATAGGATGGAACCAGAAAATGACTTTTAGAACCTCTAAGCTAATCACATCTATCGTGTGATATGACTTGACATGGTACAGCTCGTGAATGAGAATATTAGACCTCTCATCGGAATTCTCAAATCGATCGCTGATAAATATGAAATTGAGAAAAGAGAAAGGTAGTATTCTCTTGTCTACGGTAACTTCTATATGAGTTTTATGGCGAATCCATCGGCCCGTTACAAAAAGCTTGGTCAAATTCATTCCCGAGTGGAATACTCGTAATAGAGCAATACACAAACCGATTAGGTATACTAATTTTAAAGATTGTAGAGCTGTTAGCTTATAAGCTGGCGAATTGTCGGTGGAAGTGTTAATAACGACACTCGAAAATTCATTGAGCAATACTAGTTGCTCATAGTAAGAAGCGTTCAATTCGGGCGCTATTGAAGGAAGTAGTTGTGTTTCTTCTATTGAAATAAAAGAAAGCAATGGTAATGCCAACCCAAAAATCACAGAAGACAAGAGATAGAATCTGTTGAGGGCAAAGTACTTTTCCTTCTCTAATAACCATTTGTAAATAATATAGAGAATCATCCAGGTTACGGTAACATTAATTAGATAGGTTAGCATAGTGGCTTGTTTTAGTGGTTTGAGCTGTTGGTGTACTTATTTTTTGTCGTTTTTGATTTTATTGAGAAGTGTTTGCATCTCTTTAATCGACATTTTTTCATCCCTCACGATAGAGGAAACGAGTTCATCAATCGATCCTCCAAAAAAGTCAGATACTAATCCAGCTAATCTATTGCGGCGGTAATCGGATTTTTCTACAATTGGGAAGTACTCATAGGTACGGCCGTACGCTTTATGATTAACATATCCCTTCTTTTCTAATGTTCGAACAAAGGAGGAAACGGTTGAGTGTGCAGGTCTGGGTTCGGGCATATCACTGATAAGCTCACTTACGGTACACCTCCCTTTCTGCCACATCATTACAAGGATTTCTTCTTCGGCTTTTGTTAATTTCTCCATAGATACATGCGCATATTCAACTATAAAAGTAATTATATAACTATAAATATAGTTATGCAACTATTTACATAGTTTTAATGGATCTGCATTGCAGATACTATAATCAAGAGCAGACTAAACTATATGCTTAGCTGACAGTAGTAATGCAACTACGACGGACGAGAGAATTGAAATCGAGTTGTAGATCAGTTCTCTATTTTTTTAACGATGACCTCTTCCGGTACATGACCAAACCATGAGTCAATGATATGCTCCTCATCATCAAATAGTACAATGGTTGGTGTACCCCTAAACTGATTTGAGGTGAAAGTCATGGAAACCGCTTCTTGTCTGTTTAGATAGTCTCGTACTCGATTCTTGACGGATACTTGATCGACTTCTGATAACGATGCAAAATTGAGATCAGAATTACAGATGTGCTCTACTACAGACTCTTTATCAGCAGCCTCCATTTTAGCGTCCATCGCCACGGGAAAAGCTATTGCATAAGGCAGCTTGTCTATATCTCTGCTTGTCAGCGCCTTTTTGGTTTCTCCAACCAGTATTCCATCGGACAAGAGGACTTTAGTATTTTCAATATTGTTGTATTCATAGTCTTCAAAGGCTGTAGACAAACCCATAAATCCGAGCCTATTTGAATACTTCTTATAGAGCACATTAAACAATGGCATAGCATACAGAACACAACCAGGACAGTTTACTTGAAAAACTAAAAGGAGGTTAAGCTCTTTCTCTATGAACTGACCCTGGAGTGACTCTGATATCTGTAGATTAAGTTTGGGCATAGTTCATTTAGAACTCCCCAATTAAACTTAAATTTTTACTAGATATTGATCCCGGCTTATAACAGGCGAACCATGCTGCGCCATGTGGATTATTGCCCATATCGGCTTCAGATTTCTTGGCATCTTGCTTAGACCTCCAGTATACTATGTCAGAATAGCTCCCATTGCTATTGGTATGGATCTCCCACTTGACGAATCCGTCTTGCTTCTTCATCCAATCGGATACTACTTTTTGTGCTACTTCGAGGAGCTTTTCTTGAGAAGTGCCATCGCTTAATTCGTAGGAGATGATGTCTTTGTACATAAGGTGAATATTGATTTGGAAGATAGAAGAATCATGAAGGAATAACCTGAATGTCGACTTTTTTCTGTTTTAACTCCATTATAAATTGATCGGCATGCTCAATAGTGATCTTGCCCAATGGTAACAGACTGTCTCTATTCTTGAAGATCAATGTGTCCGTACCTTTTGCTTTGCCCTTGTGTTCTATGATATCGATGGCTTTTATAGGTATCAAGAATGAATGCGGATCATCTTTCATTCTGGGCTTAGTATAGTTTATGTCTTTGCGGATAATGTTATTTTCTCCTATGAGATAATAGGTGCTTAATACATAAGGTACTATAAGAGCTGGGAATTGCGATATAACTAGTAGTATAGTCATATCGATAGTGCTTAAATCAAACCATAACATTGCTAACGCCACTAAAGTCATTATCCCCAAATAAGCGTACTTGAAGACATTAGATTTAGACTTATATTTCCTTAACGCACTCATACGTGACAGCTTGCATCATCACCCAATTCCGTGATCAGATTACCCAGACGATCCAGCAGTTGAGCGATTCTGTCGAGGCGTATTTTATAACCATTACTTGTAATAAGGTATTCTACCTTTTGATCTATAGTTAAGGTCTTTATCTTACCACTATATGGACTTGGGTAGTCCTTGAAGATTACTTTAATAACCTGCCGCCTCATCGCAGCGATCTCAAAATGGTCGTATTTATTACAGTCTATAGGTGTGTATGATAGCTGGGCGAGTTTAGGGTAGTTCTCATTGATGAGTGAAGAACTATTAACCCATGATATCCGAGTGGCTATTCCACCACCACCGCCGCTGGGCATGTCGAGGTTTTCAGTTTCACCTATCTGTCCGCCCCAATTCTTATAGGTTTGGATGGCTGCAGTGTTCTTTTCGAATACCCACAGGAATAGTCTACTGTCATTGCTTTTAATAGCAATGATCTTAGCAACATGATATGTCAGTGTTCTTCCGATACCTTGTCCTTGGTAGGTCTTACGGACATGGAGATTGTCGAGATAGTGACCATGGACTTGATCATAGTCGAGAAAAGCGCAAGCGAACCCTATCACTTGATCCTCATCTATCGCAACTATGACGTACTGATTAGCTTTAGGCAGCCCCATCCTATCTCGCCAAACCTGCTTACGATCCTCATGAACTTCCTCTGCGAGATAAGTTGCGGACAAGATGTCCTGATAATTCTCTTGCCAATTCGTGGCATGGATATCGGCGATATCGGCAAAGTCGGCATATGTAGCATAGCGATAGATGATCATGACATCAATGATTTACGTCCATACTTGGAGCAGATAGGACAGACCCTCATATCATGTCCACGAGCAGGACAATATTCCCTGCCAAAGAATATGATCTGTAGGTGCAGTCGATTCCACTTGTCTCTCGGGAACAATCTCTTCAAGTCTTTTTCGGTTTTCTCAACGTTCTTGCCAGTGCTAAGGCACCATCTATAAGCTAGCCTATGGATATGCGTATCCACTGGAAATGCTGGAACACCAAAAGCCTGCGACATCACCACAGATGCTGTCTTGTGACCTACACCAGGAAGCGCCTCCAATGCTTCAAATGACTGTGGCACCTGACCTTCGTGCTCTTCAAGTATGATGTGAGACAAGTCGTATATAGCTTGCGACTTACGAGGGGATAGTCCGCATGGTCTGATGATCGCCTTTATATCGGCAACCGCCTGTTGCGACATGTCATGAGGATTATCTGCGAGTTCCCAGAGATATGGAGTCACTTCATTAACCCGTTTATCGGTGCACTGCGCAGACAGTAATACTGCCACCAATAGAGTGTAGGGATCTTTATGATCAAGAGGTATGGGGATCTCGGGATAGAAACCTTCCAACATCTGTGCTATATCGTCGGCTTTCTCCTGTTTGGTCATGCTATAGCTGTTAGAAACTCGATGGTGTCAACATGATCTGCATAATCTGATAGTCCTGGGCACTGACACTGTCCTAAGGGAACATACAAGTCATTGTCTATGATATCTCTAGCTGATATGCATTGTAGTTCGTCCTTCCTACTATAGAGCGACTCAATCAATTGTTCTCGATCATCATAAAATTCATAATTGAGGGTAGCTATCCTCGATCCCAGCGACTCATCCTCTTTAAGAATAAGAAAATCATTAGTCAGAAACTCTTGATTAGTCAGGATCATCGTTGCATTATTGTAGTCGTAGTTGTTCTTGTATTTGTTGTGATGGATCACGTCCTTGAATGAATAGAGAGACTCAAACAGCTTGTTAAGTTCATATCCTCGAGGTAGGTAGACCTTGGATACGCTCCGACAACCCAAGCCAAAGTAGTCAAAGATGTCATTGCCTAAGCTTTGAAGCTCTTCAGGAGATTCTGTTCCATCAAGGATTGCTATTGAACTACGATTTTTGCGGATGATATGAGGATAATCTCTGAAGTAATATTCGAAATGTACGGCAGCGGTATCGCCGCCTGTAGCAATAACTGCATCGTAGCCCTTCAATCGGTCAACTTGCTCAAATAGCGCTGCACACCGCTCATCGATGCTTACCATCATAGCGATAATTACAGGGAGCAAGACTTCATCTTTGCTAGAGAGCTTGATCATGGTCTTATGCCCACAGATGAAACTGCACAGCAAGTCATGGAAGCCAACTAATGGGATATTACCCGCCATGACTATTCCGATGGTAGTGTTAGTGGGACTATCGTTAATCTGATATTGGGATATCCAAGATGATATTAGCTGAGGGTTAAGTAACTGATCTCTTATTGCGCTTAGAGATTTACGTATACTATCTACAGTAAACCATGTGTTTTTTAAGTATGCCTGTTGAATGACAGCATTTATTCGATCACCTTGTAGGTCAACTAAAGCATCACCCAATTCTTGGAGTACAGCTATTCTATCTTTGAGTAACACTAAGTCAATTTTATATGTGAAGATAATCTACTGCTGTCTTTTTAATAATGATGATTATGGATAGTACAGTCAAACCATTAAGAGAACTTAAATGTAGCAATAGTGTTGCTATTATTAAGCAAATGTGCTACATTGTGATATGGGCGATTATGACAACAAGTTAGGACATCAAGCATCTCAGGCTCACGATTTGATGGTTACATATGAGGCTTTACATCAGCTTAAGTCACCAAAGGATAGGATTAATCTCATACGCAAGGGTGTGCCTTACATTGTAATAGAGCAAGTTGGCCATCAAGGTGGACTCTCGGTGCGGAGTATGCTAGGTTATTTGGGGTTGGCTCAGACAACCTACAACAAAAGGAAACGAGAAAATGCAATACTGTCAGGACGAGATAGTGAGATAATTATCATCCTATCTGAATTGTTTGACTATGGACTGTCAGTGTTCAACCAGGAACGTCAAAAATTCCATAGGTGGCTACAAAAAAATAATCGATCTCTTGGTGGAGTTGCTCCCAGCAGTCTATTTGATACCATTACAGGTATTAGTGAGGTGCGGTATGCATTGGATAGGATGGAGCATGGCAATATGGCTTAATGCAGGTATATCGCATAGATCGCAAGAGGTATTTATCAAAAATTCTAAATGGAATTGGTGCTGCATCATCTAGTGGGAATAGATGGAATATGCTCCATACGCCTATGGTGTATACAGCAGAATCTCGAGCCTTGGCAATTCTTGAAGTGGCGGTGCATCTTGATCTCAATGAAGACCTTCCAAATGATCGATACATAGTTGAGCTTATGATTCCTGACGATCTAATAGTCATGACCATAGACGACGGTAGTCTTCCCCATAATTGGGATGCCAAGCCCCCGCTTAGTGCTACGCAGTCGATAGGAACTCGGTTCATACAAAGCCGAAAATACCCAGTCTTGCAAGTACCCAGCAGCATTGTTCCAAAGGAATACAATTATCTGATCAATCCGATGCACTCAGATGTGACCAAGATCAAAGTTATTAGCTCGGAATCATTTTCATTTGATGATCGATTAGCTATTGACAAGATTTAGTCTGTCTTGCCACCTTTAGTCTCAAAATATGCCTCCCATCGACTGATAGCTGCAGTCATATCCTCAGGGAGCTCAGACTCAAATCGCATTTCTTCGCCTGTCTCGGGATGTATAAATCCTAAGCTCTTGGCATGAAGGGCTTGTCGTGGACATAACTCAAAGCAGTTCTCCACGAATCTGCGATACTTGCTGTAGACCGTGCCTTTTCTGATGCGATCACCACCATAGCGATCATCGTTGAAGACTGGGTGCCCGACATGATTCATGTGCACCCTGATCTGATGTGTACGGCCTGTTTCAAGCTTGCACTCAACGAGCGATACATAATAATAGTCGTGGATGACTTTGTAGTGCGTGATGGCATGTTTTCCTTCATCTCCATCAACGAATACATGCATCTTAATCCGTTCCGTCGGATGCCTGCCGATATGCCCTTCGATAGTGCCACTCTCTTGCTCAAATCCTGACCACACAAGAGCCTGATAGCTACGTTCGATGCTGTGATCAAAGAACTGCTTGGCCAGGTGGGTCATGGCAGGTTCGGTCTTGGCGATAACCATGAGACCTGTAGTATCCTTATCCAGGCGATGGACTAGGCCCGGTCTGTCGTTAGTGTTGCCCTCCATGACAGGAAGGTCTTTAGACTTTAAATGATAGACAAGTGCATTGACTAAGGTGCCAGTGTGATTACCCGTGCCGGGATGAACTACCAAGCCTGCTGCCTTATTGATTACGAGGAGGTGGCCATCCTCATAAACGATATCCAGAGGGATGTCTTCTGGGATGATATGATCAGGGCTGTTGGGGTTTTTAGGGAGTACGACGGTGATCTTATCGTTAGGCCTAACTTTATAGTTGGACTTAATCTGCTTATCATTGACAAGGACTGCACCTGCCTTGATCGCTAGTTGGAGGCGATTGCGAGACACCTTCTCCAGTCTACTCATCAAGAACTTATCGATACGTACTTGCTCTTGATTAGGATCAACTGTGATCGTAGTTTGCTCGAAATAAGCTTCGTCTACTTGATCTGTTGTTTTTTTAGCGGTCATCCGTCAAAAGTAAATGAATGATCACAGACTGCTTCGTTTGATGAAATTTAGTGTCTTTTAATCTTTGAAAAAAGAGTCTTCGAATGGCAACGACATGAGCTTTGCGCAAGTGCTTCAACATTTTGTTGAGATTTTCGGTTGATTATAGCATGGTTAGAAAGACAACTACAGCAGCTATAATCTCACTATTACCAGTTCTATTATTTGCACATGGTAGTCATGGTAATGGGGTGATGTCGGGGTTCACACATCCGATATTAGGGATGGATCATGCTATTGCCATTGTAGGAGCGGGAATACTAGCTTATCTCATTAAGCCCTCACAGTGGTATATCCCTGTGGCAGCTTTCGTTGGTGCTCTGATTGTTGGCGGATTATTAGGTATAGGCAATGAGGCCACCCTCGCCGTCGAGAAGACCATTGCCAGTTCAGTCTTGATTATTGGCCTCCTAATCATTGTGAGAAAACGTATCAGTATAACTATCACAGTGATTTTGATGATCATCTTTGGCGCCTTCCATGGCTATGCTCATGGAGCAGAGATGGACACTGCTAATACCGCACTCAAATATGTGTCTGGTTACACTTTAGGAGCACTCCTGATGGGCACAGTAGGTATGTTAGTAGCAAGAGGGCTTAGCCTTCTTGAGAATGAAATGGTCCTCACTATAGCTGGCGCAATCATCGCCGCCTTAGGGGTGATGATATTGGTAGGGTAGAGTGATTTCCCCTTTTATCTTAAAAACGGAATGGCAGGTTTATACCATGCTTCTTTCCCTTGTCTGATTCTGGCGTAATTTTTAAGGATGAGTACCAGACTATATAGATAAAGAAAGATCATTATTAAAGGCCCAAATAACTCAACTGACGTTATATCATAGTTTCCATGAATCAGGGCTGTCAATATTGTTAAAATCCAATGTTTCACGTTAAAAAAGTACAGATATATGTTCTTGGTCAGAGCAATGAAAATTGTTGAAATCACGATTACCCATGTAATTTGAAAATTGATGATTTTCTTACCGTAATCGTCAACATGTTTGACTTTATCTCTCTTGTAAATCCACATGACTGCGGGGATTACAATACCCAATACAGGATTGAATATGAGCGATGCTAATGCGCTAAAATTCATTAAGGTCAGATAGCCTTTATCCTCTTGTTCTGTCCATTCTAACAGATCATCTGGAGTGACACCGAGGGCTTGTGTTAGCCTCACTAGCGTATCACCTCGAGGAGTTGATTCTCCTTTCTCTATTCTCTGAATTGTTCTTAAACTTAGCTGTGAATTTTCAGATAGTAATTCCTGCGAGAATCCTTTCCGATTTCTGAGATCTTTAATTCGTGCAGCGAGATTTGTGTTGTTCATAATGAGTGCATTAATTGAGGTCCAAATATATTTTTCCGCTATCTCATCTGCCACGTCATTTCTATGCCAATCTTACGTCATTTGCGCCAAACCGTGGCAACAATGGCGCAATCATGGGCTAAAAGCCTGAAACCCACCCTGATACTACGCTACTTTTTCACTTGCTAACTTGATACTCTCAACTCGCTACTCGCTACTCGTCCACTGGCTACTATTGTCCTACCTCCTATAATCCAATGGCGGCTCCCGATCTCCCAATAACGGCACATATACGAAGTCACGGCCAACCCTTCGCTTCAGTTCTGTAGTAGCATCTGCTATCGTTTCAGGATGTTGGATCAGGTCAATTGCTGATGTTGCTATTGTCTTGGCTGCGAGTATCATGCCCTTGTGGCCGATGCTCATTCCTCCGGCAGCCACTGCCTGCCAAGTATGTGGCGAAGTGCCTGGCACCCATGTTGCGGTACTCAGTCCGGCGGTAGGTACTACCCAACTGATGTCTCCGACATCGGTTGAGCCCCCACCTCCTTTTTCGACCACTCTGAATGGTGCGACTTTAGCTGTTGTGGACAGTGCCATTTGAGATCGCTCCGGTAGGGTAGGTTTTATCTTTTCGGCGAAAGCCATCTCTTCCTCAGTATAAGTGAAACCACCCAGATCAGTTAGGTTATCGTGCATGACTCGAGCTAAGGTCTCATTGGGCATAAGGTTATATACGCCATGGATGATCTCATAGTCCATGCGAGTTTCAGTGCCAAGAGCGGCTCCTTCGGCGGCCTTTACCACTCGATCAAAGGCTTCTTTGGCAACCTTCATATTGGGATGTCTGACATAGTAGTAGACTTCAGCAAATTCTGGCACTACATTAGGCGCTTCACCACCGCTGGTGATGACATAATGGATGCGGGCATCTGATGATAGATGTTCTCTCATGAGATTCACCATATAGTTCATAGCTTCCACACCATCCAGGGCAGAGCGTCCATTCTGGGGAGCGACTGCTGCATGTGAGGCCACGCCGTAAAATCTGAACTTTGCCGAGGTGTTAGCCAGTGATGAGTATGCTCCAGCGCTATTCTGATTGCCAGGATGCCAGTGGAGGACGGCGTCAATATCATCGAATATGCCAGCTCGTACCATATACACTTTGCCCGCACCACCTTCTTCAGCAGGAGTGCCGATGAGTTTCACCGTGCCTTGATGCCCTGTGTTATTGATCCATTCAGCAATGCCGATGGCGGCTGCGGTTGATGCCGTGCCAAATAGGTGATGGCCACAAGCATGACCATTACCTCCATTAACGACTTCTTGCCGCTCTGGCACTGCCGCTTGCGAGATGCCCGGTAGTGCGTCATATTCGGCAAGTATGCCTATGACCGGTGCGCCAGATCCATAAGTGGCCACAAATGCAGTAGGGATATCCGCTACTCCTTCTTCTATGCTGAAGCCTGCAGTTATCAAGGTCTTTTTGAGCAAGGCTGAGGATTTTTCTTCTTGGTAGCCCAACTCCGCATAAGACCAGATCTGGTGAGCTATGTCGTGGTAGGTTTCTTTTTTCTTATCGATGCTTTCCAGTACGGCTTCTTGTGCTATACCGGTCTGCACAAGCATTAATAATAGAAACAACAAACCTGAAACATGTGTGAGGTATCGCATAATATATTATTGTGTAGATGATCTGGTTGATTACTTTGCAAGAGTAAACCTATCACGCTAATGTAAGCATCTATTGATTATCTGATGAGAGTGATACTGCCAAAAAAGGTCTCCGGATTGCCCGGCGAAAAGTCCACATCGATGCGATACATATATACTCCAGCTGGATAGTCACCCCCATTCCAATCAGTCCCAACGTAAACACGCCCACCAAATCGATCGTATATCTGCATGTTCACAACTCCATTGAGATCTTCAGCTATCACAGGTCGAAATACATCATTGCCCAGAGCTGACAGCGGATAAAACACATTGGGGATGTACACATCACTATAGGCTATTTCTACCATAAGCAGACTATCACATCCAAGCGAAGACTCTAGGACTACAGGAAAAACACCTTCGCCACCTAAGCGATTACCTCCGATATTGACGGTCTGTCCCTGAAACAGTTGAAGCGGCAGCGTGTCAAATACAGATCCGATCACCTCAAGATCTAACATCACGATACTATCACAGTTGTCGACAGTACGGAAGGTGTCTATATACATACCACTCTCCACCAACCGCCGTGGGCCAAAGGGATAATTTTCATCATCGCAGATACTTCTACTTTCTGAAGTCATAAACACTGGACGTTCATACTCAAATGCTTCTGATAATCTACAGTTATCATCCTGTAAAGTTCTTACTTGATAGCTACCATCACCGTATAGGCGAGACAATTCAGCAGAGTTCTCCCCAATTAAAGCGATACCATCCTTATACCATTGATAGCTAAAGTCAGCGAAGTCCAAGATTGAAAGTGTATAGTTTTGGCTACATGGATGTTCTGACTCGACTATGTCAAGCCCAAATGATTCCACGTCGGCCAATACGAGGTTGTCAAAAAAATAATAGGTGCTTTGATCACTCGAAGTACGTTCGCAATCTGGACCTATCGCTATGGCATGTATATCAGTAGTAGGTGTAATGTCAATAAAGCTGTTGACCCATACATTGCCACTTCCACCCGATAACCTGACTTCACCTAGTTTTACCCAATTTTGCCCATTTGTGGGACAGCCGAGATCAGGATTGCCATTACCAAATGGCAGAAAGTCACAGTTGGTAGTGCCGAAGAAAGAAATATCTATTGGTGGTGAGCTTTCACGATCAGAAAACCCCAAATCAAATTCTATTCTATATGTAGTACCTAACTCTAAGGGGTTGAGGAGGCAAGCACCAGCATATTCTTTCCAATTGAACTCTGCTTGAAAATTGTTGCCTCGGACGCGACCGTCTCTGAATCCCATGATCCCATCGCCATCAGGGAATGGCAGCGGAGGAGGAAATTGCTCCCAGCCTAACCAGCCGCAAGAATGTATAAGATCCGTAGTTGGGCCTGAGGCCTGAACCCAATCGGTGGCGCAACCTAATTGAGTTCTTGCAGCCGGACAACAATCTAACTCTTCAAATGAAGGATTAGGAATCAAAGACTCAGGCATTTGAAACTGGCAGAAACAGTCCTCATCATTGAGATCTATCATGCCGTCCCCGTCGTCATCGAAGGCATTATCACATATCTCTATCTGTGCTGTTAAGTAGATAGGCATGATGAGTAGCGCCAACTTCATCAGCAAGCGCTGTGCAATAGGGTTGACATTTGACATAGGTATAGCTAAGTCTTGCAGGTAAGTTAACAAAGACATCTGAGTTTAAAATTTCAAACGCTACAGAGTGTCGGGAGCCAGTAAATTTCTACACAGCCACTCATGCTATTGTCAGCACCTACTCATCATCTGA
Source organism: uncultured Saprospiraceae bacterium (assembly GCA_964522505.1). Taxonomy (GTDB): domain Bacteria; phylum Bacteroidota; class Bacteroidia; order Chitinophagales; family Saprospiraceae; genus GYS-P2D. The sequence continues at coordinate 5,515 of CAZFWJ010000020.1, read as the reverse complement.
TGAGAGTGATACTGCCATAAAATGTCTCTGGGTTGCCCGGCGAAAAGTCCACATCGATGCGATACATATATACCCCGGCAGGATAGTCACCGCCATTCCACTCAGTTCCAACGTAAACACGCCCACCAAAACGATCAAATATCTGCATGTTGACAACTCCAGTGAGATCATTAGCTATGACAGGTCGAAATATATCATTTCCGACAGCTGACAATGGATTAAATACGTTGGGGATATACACATCACTATAGGCAATTTCTACCATAAGCAGACTATCACATCCAAGCGAAGACTCTAGGACTACAGGAAAAGCACCTTCGCCACCTAAGCGATTACCTCCGATATTGACAGACTGTCCCTGAAAGAGGTTAAGCGCTATAGTGTCAAATACCGAGCCTATCACTTCCAGGTCCAACATGACAATACTATCACAATTATAGATACTCGTGAAGGTGTCAATATACATCCCACTTTGGGTGAGCAATTGATCACCAAACTGGAATTGATCATCATCACAGATGCTCTGACTTGCTGGGACAACGTCAACAGGGCGGATATAGAGGAACGGATCAGATAGGTGACAGTTCCCACCCTCTATTGTTCTGACTTGATAACTCCCATCTCCATGGATACGTGATAACTCATGTTCGGTCTCTCCAACTATTGCGATACCGTCCTTGTACCATTGATATGAGATGTTGTCAAAGTTTAGTACTGATAGGGTGTAGTCATCGCTGCATGGGTGCTCGGAGTCTTCAATGTCGAGCCCAAAAAACTTCGCATCCGCCAGTATTAGGTTATCAAAAAAGTAATACGTGCTAAATAGACTTTTTGTTCCTTCGCAGGGTGGCCCAATGGCAATGGCATAGATGTCCTCCATCGGTGTTATCTCGATAAATGTATTTAGCCAGATGTTGCCGGCTCCTCCGGAAACACCCGCTTCGCCCAATATTTGCCATTTGGGTCCGTTGGAAGGACAACCGAACTCCGGATCGTCACCACCAAATGGCAGGTAGTTACAGCTGGATGTTCCGTAAAATGTGATGTCTATAGGCGGCGAACTTTTTTCATTAACAAAACCCACATCAAACTCAATCCTGTAAGTAGTACCGACTTCAAGAGGATTGAGGAGACAAGCGCCTGCATACTCCTTCCACGCAAATTCGGGCATCAATTCTCCACGAGACCTTCCGTCTCTGAATCCCATAATTCCATCTCCATCAGGAAAGGGTCTAGGCGGAGGAAACTGCTGCCAACCTCCCCATCCACAGTTATGAATCAGATCTGTTGTCGGTGCTGATGCTTGTATCCAGCTTGAAGCACAGTTGAGTTCACTCCTTCCCGATGGACAACAATTTTGTTCTTCAAATGAGGGATTGGGAATGAGGGATTCAGGTATTTGCATCTCGCAAAAACAGTCTTCATCATTTAGATCTATCATGCCATCACCATCGTCGTCAATACCGTTGTTACATATCTCGGCTTGCGTAAAAACCACATAAGGCGTCGCTAGCAGACTGATCTGCAAGAGTAGACAATACGCTCTTCTACGTGATTTCATTTTCGGTTAGGAAGTTAGACTGTTAATATAGCAAAGTCATCTCAATAAATATTCTCAACAATAATCAAGTGTCGTGAGTCGATAGAATTGTTGATCTTCACCATTCTGTTATTGTAGAATCAAACCAAGATCAAATGCGATTGAACTCTTTGTGCGTAAAAGACCCTAAATCAGCAGAGACTACACCTCCTCATCAGCTGGCAATTCATCCGACTTCATCATTCGCCTTTGAGTCGGTTGAATCGGCAGTCCATGCATTTGAGAATCCCATGGATAAGCACCTCTATAGCAGATTTGGTAACCCGACAGTAGATGCTGTTGCACAAAAGATAGCGGACCTTGAGACCTATGATACAGGATTTGAAGATGGATGGGGAGTGATGACCTCATCAGGTATGTCAGCCATTAGCACATTGATATTTGGGACCTTGAAGAAAGGTGATAAAATTTTATCTCAAGCCAATTTGTACGGCGGCACCACAGAGATTATTCAAAATTTTCTTCCTCGATATGGAATTGATATTGTATGGACTGATTTAACAGATTCAGACAAAGTCTCAGAGTTGTTGACGAAGGATGCGCAGATTAAAATGATCTATTTTGAGACGCCTTCTAATCCAGCCTTGGATTGTATTGATTTGTCCGCAATTGCGGCGATAGGCAGAACTCACAAGGTACTTACAGCTGTAGATAATTCTTTTTGTTCACCTGTAATCCAACAACCCCTTAAGCACGGCATTGATTATGTAGTCCACAGTACCACTAAATATCTGAATGGTCATGGAAATGGGATCTCTGGCATAATTGTAGGAACAGGTCTTGATCGTAAAAAGACCATATGGGGCGCTATGAAAATGGTTGGCACGAATTGCAATCCCTGGGATGCGTGGCTCACTAACACTGGTATGAAGACTCTTGAGTTAAGAATGAGAGAACATAGTGCTAATGCACAGGCACTGGCAGAGTTTTTATCACAACATGACCAAGTTGAATCGGTTAACTACCTCGGTTTAACTGATCATCCATATCACACCCTGGCTGCTCGGCAAATGCGATATTTTGGTGGTATGATGTGCTTTGAAGTGAAAGGAGGAGTAGAGACTGGAATTAAATTTATGAACACCCAGACCATGGGCACACTAGCACCTACTATGGGAGATGTCGATACTTTGATGATGCACCCCGCTTCCATGTCGCATCGGAGTATAGATAGAGAGATTAGACTAGCTCATGGGATAGGAGACGGATTAATAAGAGTATCTGTTGGTATTGAAGATGTACAGGATCTTATAGAAAACTTTGATAAAGCCCTGATACAGAGCTAATGTTAATCTTCTCGATTGACCCGCTCTATGCTAAATGCTGGCATACAGATCGACAGATACTCACACTCCTCATCATAGGGATTGGAGTATTGAACTTTACATCCAGACTTGATCAATAAAGACTCACCAGCCCCGAGAATAACAGTCTCGGTATCATCAATGATGATCTGCTTCTGCCCTCTGAAGACAAATGTGATCTCGTCAAACTCTGGTGTCTGAGGCGGTTCACCCCATCTAGCTGGAGCGATCATGTGAGCGACACTATAATCACCATCATGGATGCTGGCAAGGCCGAAGTGCTCACGGATGGTTTTACCGTCAGTTGTCGGAACTACAAATGGGGAGCTTTGCTTGATATATTTTGCCATGTCTCTAGAATTACGAGTTCAATTTACTTAATACTTTTGGTTAGACTTTAGTACAATCTTAGACTGTTTATGACTGCTACAAAGAAATATCTGCCAGAACTATTATGCATAGGACATATGTGCCATGATCGAGTCGATACCGGTTATAGATTAGGAGGTACAGTGTCTTATGCCAGTCTAATGAGTGCACATTTAGGAGTTCGGACAGCCTTAATGACGAGCGTCGGTGAAGATTTTAAGTACTGGCACAGCATTCAAGAGCAATCCATTCAGACTTTTAATATTCTGGCTGAACGAACAACCGAGTTTGAGAATATATATTCAGATACTGGTCGAACACAATTCATGCATGAACGTGCTAAGACAATTTCGGCTGTTGACATACCTGATGAGTTACATCAAGCGCCAACTGTCAAGCTCTGTTTAATTGCTGACGAGCTGGATTCGACCGTTGTTCCTTTATTTGCCAATTCATTTGTTGCGGCCTCTATACAGGGATGGTTGAGACAGCGAGATCCTGAATCTGGATTAATTGCGCCCAAGGCACTTGATTATAATTTGCTATCTGGCATAGACATGATTTTCTTGAGTTCAGATGACATCGATGGTGATGAGTCCGAGCTTGAACAATTGCGTCAGGCGATTGATACAGTTATTGTAACTGATGGTGCTAATCCCGTTCGGATCTACCGAGACAAAGCCGTTCTGGAGATGCCCGTCTTTCCTGTAGAAGAGCTTGATCCTACAGGAGCTGGAGATATTTTTGCTGCGAGTTTTCTGGTTCAATACCGACGTACGCAGAGCCTCCTACTTGCAGGGGCATATGCGCACAGTGCTACATCTTATGCAGTGGAACATCAAGGAATATTCCTGGCTCCAGTCGCTGATATTGAGTCGAGATATGCGTCTTACATCGATCAATTCCTATCTTAAGATCCAAACTTCGACCATGTTGATACAGTTGCTGAGCTTCTTGTTGTTTACCGCCATGGTGGCGGGTATATCGGCTTGGCAGATGCGCAAGGCTCAGCTGAATAGCAAGGCTGGCTATTTCTTAGGGGGACGGAGTTTGACGGGGATAGTAATAGCGGGCTCGATGCTCTTGACCAACATCTCAACTGAACATCTGATTGGCATGAATGGATCGGCCTACAAGAATGGTGCAATCATCATCGCTTGGGAAGTGACTTCAGCGCTGGCACTCATAGTTGGAGCACTCTATTTTGTTCCGAGGTATCTTAAGATGGGCCTAACCACCATCCCCGAATTTTTAGAAAAGAGATTTGACGGCATGATCCGTAGCCTTGTGGCCTTGCTGCTCATCATATCATTCGTGTCGACGCTTCTTCCGATCGTACTCTATACAGGAGCACTCAATATCGAGAGCATTTTTGAGATTTCTGATATGCTGAATATCAGTCAGGCTCAAGGAATTTGGCTAACTGTAATCCTGGTGGGCTCCTTGGGCGCAGTATATGCCATTTTCGGGGGGCTCAAGTTGGTGGCCTATACCGATACAATCAATGGCTTTGGCTTGCTCGTTGCAGGATTGGCAGTACCCATTATTGCGCTGATCGAGATTGGAGGAGGTTCGATGATTTCTGGAATGCAGAGTGTGTTTGCAAATGCTCCTGAGAAATTTCAATTAATCTCTGACGAACCATCTATAGGCGCAGGCAGTCGACAATCAATCCTGCCATTTGGTGTGTTGTTCACTGGCCTGATCATCAACCAGATCTACTTTTGGACCATGCATCAATCCATAATCCAGCGAGTATTAGGAGCTGTTAGCCTCAAAGAAGCCCAAAAGGGCCTGCTGTTTACGGGCGCCCTTAAGATATTGATTCCATTAGTGATTGTACTTCCTGGACTAATAGGCTATTACTACTTTGGAGATCGGCTTTATGATAATCCCGACTTAGTATATCCCCAACTCGTAAAGCGGGTTTTACCAACTTGGATGACAGGGTTTTTCGTAGCGGTCATCGTCGGAGCTATTCTGAGTACCTTCAATAGTGCACTGAATAGTGCAGCTACAGTCTTTAGCGTAGATTTTTATCAACGCTATATTAATCGTGATGTGTCGGAGTCTCGCCTTGTTTTCTTTGGACGATTGTGCTCTTTTGTCCTAGCCGTTTTTGCGATTGGTATTGCGCCATTTATAGCACATGCACCAGATGGCCTGTATCAGTTGCTCCAACAGCTTAATGGTATATTTTTCATTCCTATTGCTTCTGTGATTATTGCTGGATTTTTTATGC
>CAZFWJ010000019.1:1860-54061 GCA_964522505.1 uncultured Saprospiraceae bacterium | reverse complement strand
AGATAACACTTAATACGTTCAGCCTTAGTTTGTTAGTTCACCTCTGAATACGCCCTCCTAATGCTGTATGAGGATGATTATCATTATTATCAGTGCGCCATATATCGCTAATGATCTGAAATTGCTTTAGACTGCTTAGTAAATAAGCGTCTAACACGTCTTCTCTAAATGTTCTATTAAATCTTTCGATGTATCCACATTAGGAAACTGCGAGGACACTCCAGCCGCAATAATACCAATTGCAAATATAGCTACCGCCATACTACCGGCTATGGGCTCGAGGAGTTCTATCATCTGAGAGGCCTAGTCAAGCGGAGATTTTCTGCATATAGCGTACCTGCCGCTGCTGCCATAATTGACATGCTGATCACAAACATTAATATGACCGACACCATGACATCTCGACGCTGCGTTTTGTCATCTGCAATAGTCCACCCCGCCTCCTTGACCAATGTGGTCCTGATGATGAATAGGCCTGAGAACACAGTGGTACCCACCATCGAGGCAATCACTAAATAAGGTCCCTTACCCGCATCTTCCGGAACGATAGGTACATTGGGAATTAGCTCCTTGAATAATTCGGAAGGTGGTGGCATCAATAGGAAGAAATTAGCCAAGAAACATATGGACATAATCGCCACTACCACTGCCAGCGCACGCTCAAAAAACTGAGTCTCCCCATTCCAAAATATGAAATAAACGATCGCCACGTAAAAGGCAGCAATGTATATCGGAGCAATGTCGCCATCAACGAATGACTTGGACCACTCATATGAAATATCAGCGACTATACCCATCACCCCCATCACGCCCGTAGTAAGGGCCACAATGAAGAAGATACCCACGGTAGGATGAATATGCTTCCTAAATGCTTGCAGAGCAGTCTCACCTGTCACCATCGTATAGCGACTATAGAGATTGATCATAAAGAAGGTGGCTAAGCAGGAGGCAACAATAGTCCATAATAAGGACATGCCATAGGTAGCTCCAGCTTTTGCCATGGCTGTCACGCTCCCCGTACCAATACTAAATCCTAATAGAAATATCCCTGGCAGGAAGAGCGCAATACCTTTGGCAAGTTTATCTTTCATCAGACGGCCTTTCTAAGTTGGTTTATTTCCCTGGCGCCACACCTGGCCCAACAGTAGCATCCTTAAACCATACTTCAGCGTAGCTTCCATGAACGTATTGTTCGGCTATGACACCTCCAAAAACATCCGCTCCAGTGGACCATACCATATTGGTCTCAGGTTCTTTGCCATTAGTTTGATTATATACGCCTTGTTTAAAGTACATGTGTGATCCTGTATAGGCCTTGGGCTTTTCGATACCGTCTTGACCCAATGGACCAAAGAGACGATCCACTTGTTCTGGGATATCTGCCTTGGTAGCATACTCGGTTTCGATTAGACTCTTTGTGAACGTCTTAGTCTCATGTCCTGGGCTTGTGAAGGTAACATACATAATGCCTTTATACACGTTGATCTCATAGCTGAACTCTTCCCCTAACTTGATGCCATCAGCTGGTTCAGTAGGATAGCTATCTGGGGCTTCCCCTACTACGGAGAAATCATATCCCCATACGGGGTACGAAAAGTCCCAGCGACCCTTGTTATCTTCCTTAGTAGTACCCGTTGTATTAATCTCATAGTTCCAAAATACCGACCCTTTGTCTTGTCCTGGAAACTTCTTATAGTAGATCTTGATAGGCTCATTCTCATGACCATCGCCACCATGAATCTGACCAACAACGGTAGAGTATGATGCTGCAACACGCGCATCTCCGGTAGTAGACACGTGCATAACCTTCAAGGTCCCAGTAAGTCTGCCTCCTGTCATCGGAACCCACTCAGCTGTCTGGTGCAATTCTGTTCTGGTATTGCTGGAGTTAGGTGAAGTAGTCCCCTTGTTCGGCGTTTTATAGACCACCCAATCAGTACCACCTTCACTAGCGGTGTAAAAGAAATCATCATACTTATAGTCGACAAGGTTCTTCTCTCGGGTGCCGTCCCCCATCAGTATTTTAAACTGATCCATAAAAGGTATCACATCACTAGGAAATTCTGCTTTCTCTTGAGTCATTGCCTTCTCATCCATATAAGGCTCTGGCTTAGCGGTTTCTGATTTACATGCTAAGAGTATTGCTATAAATCCAACAATGAGTAGCGATGCAATAATTGAGTTCGTAATCTTTATAGCCATATGTGTTAGTTCATTTTTATGGTAATAGGAATAAGGGTGTAGTTTAAGGCTGATCTATGTTGACTTAGCTGTTTTTATTTATGAGCATAACACCTAATAGAGTAATTCGAGTTTTTGCTGTTGCTCCACCTTAATTTGACCCGAGTTAGAAACTGTGTTTCCTTCTTGGTTGTTATTCTTGGCACCCCACAACACTGCAACATATCTAATCGGATTATTGGTAAATAAATTATCGCGCATATGCACATTGATAATGCCCCGTGTCTTGACAAGTACTCCGCTCTTCTCATTTCTTCCGCATTCAGTGAATGTACTCTTGTTGAGTCGTAAGAATCCGCCAATAGTTGACTCATCATAACCTCCCCTAAAGAAGTGAATGACATTCTGATCGATCCCCTTGAAAGTACAATCATTGATGGTGATCATCTCGGCGTTATAATCTCCTTTTTCCTCGGCAGCAAGGACTATTCCGTTGTCACAATTCTGAAGTAGGGTGTTTGTCATGGTGATCGAATCGGCAAATGACCCCTTGGTAGCATGAAGCACATGGGAGAAGTCTTCCACTACACAGTCTGCCAAGGACAGCTGATAAGTTGTATACATGTTCTCTGCTAATGGTGCGAAAGCAACCTGGCCATTTTTGCTCTTGATAGCTACATTTTGGAGCTTCAAGTTACCCTTGCCATGCATCTGAAATGCAGCTTCGCCCGCTCCACCTGTGAATGAAATTATAGCCTTCTCCGAAGACTTGGATCTGATAGTGATCTCTTTATCTATGGCCAGACTGCCATTGACTGTATAGGCATCACCTGTCAGACCGATGATATCACCTGAGCTGGCTTCAGCCAGTGCTGATGCAAGAGCTCCAGACTCAGCAGCCACACTATGGAGTTTAGGAGCCGATGCTTCTTTCTTAGGATTAAACCACGAAGGCCCATAATCGTCCGTATTGATCTTAAACTTTTCCGCTGCAGAGACAGATACGATTGCGCCAATCTGATTGTTATCAGCCCTTGAAGCTCCAAAGATGTCGGTTTCCACCTTGTCTGATTCAAAGTATTGGGCTACGCTATCCAAAATTCCATCCGTAGAGCCCGAAGGTGCATATAACCATTCATTGACCTTAGTCATGTTTACATCGCCGTTTTGGAGGGCATCATATTGTGTGTATCGAGCGCCTCCATTATCTATGACATTACCGGCGAAGACTATACCGTTCATATCATCATGGTTGACCACGGGAGATCTATCTTCTGCTGTATTATAAATGAGGTTATCGGCAACAATAGTCCGAATCGGTGCCGCAGACCGAATCTCACTTGCAGGCAATACTCCAGCACTGGCTACATTCTGACCTACTCCTATCTGTATAGGCGCTCGGCAATCAACCCATGTATTGAAGGCGATCACGGCATCATGAACCTGCATATATCGGTTAAGAGATGACTTTGGGATTCCATTCATCACTGCCAGTGGGCTCCTGAACTCCTCCCCCCTGATCTTGTAGAGGTAGTTATTAGTAACCGTATGACCACTGTTAACTAATCTGATACCACCATAAAAGTCTGAGTCGTCATCACCAATAAAGATATTACCATCGATGGTCGCATAATCACTATGTCTCATCACCAGCGATCCTTCACATTTGTTGAAGATGTTATTTCTGAATGAATTAAAATTGGTTTTATCCGAGATGACTTCCACCTCACCATTACAGGCCTCAAAGTAGTTATTGGATACTGTGACATAACCGGGAGTCATAGACGTCTCACTGCCTCCTATACGCATCGTCTCTCCTCGTGGACCTCCCTTACGTGGACGTGGACCAAAATAATTGTGCGATATCTCATGGTAGTTCCGAGTATGCTTATTACCACTATGATAGACCATTACCGTGGCTCCGTCATTACCCTTGCCTGCGATATAGCAATAATCCATCTTATTATGCTTACCATAGAATTCAACCCAACGGTTATTTTGCCAGCGATTTGGCATGGTGAAATCCTCAATAACACAGTTGGTGACTTGCGAATGAAACGCAGTCTTGTCTTCACCGATTTGATAGCGTATAACGCCTCCACTTGGCGAATATCCATTCCTAAAATATAAGCCATCAACTATCAGGTGCTCGCCACCCAGATGAAGCGATGATTGTCCTTCGATAAAAACTTCTCCTGCAGTTTCAGCCCGAAGTGTAATAGGCTCATCTTCAGTGCCCTCTCCATAGAACTCGATCTGTACATCCTTGTAAGTTCCATTGGCCATTGTAATTACAGAACCGGGTTCAGCCTCGCCTATGGCAGTCATTAGCCCTTCCATATCACTGACTGAAGTGCCAGAAATTGAAACTTGCTGCTCACATGATGTTAGCACCAGTGAGGCAACAATAAGATAGTAGTAGATATTCATAGTTATAGATGTTATCATTGATATCGATGTCTCAAGACATCTACTCAGTTGTTTAATTTTCATACAATTTTATCGTCCCATCCAGCCGCCATCGACCAGCATGATACTACCATGCATATAGTCAGATGCTGCAGAACACATGAATACGATGGGGCCAGCAAAATCTGCAGGCTTTCCCCATCTATTGGCAGGTATGCGGCTCGAGATATTTTTACCTCTGACAGGGTCCCGCTCCAAGGGTTCAGTTAGAGCGGTACTGACATATCCAGGAGCTATGGCGTTGACATTAACACCGTGCTGCGCCCACTCATTAGAAAAAGCCATCGTCATCTGACCTATTGCACCTTTACTTGCAGCATATCCAGGTATAGTTAACCCTCCTTGATATGTGAGTATTGAGGCAGTGAATACGACCTTACCTCGTCCTCTGGCGACCATTTTCTTACCAAACTCTCGAGTCAAGATGAATGGCGCAGATTGATTGACTTCTATGACATGATCCCATAGCTCATCGGCATGATCTACAGCAGGAGCCCGTTTAGTAGTGCCCGCATTATTCACCAATATGTCAACAACAGGATAATCCTCATGGATTGCTTCAATGAAAGAATATAAGGCTTGGCGATCACTAAAATCGCATGTGTAGGCCTTGAATGTTCTGCCTAAAGCCTCTATAGCCTGTTGAACCTCGCTACCCTCTTGCTCCAGTGTGGCGCTCACTCCGATGATGTCCGTTCCAGCCTCTGCTAATGCGATTGCCATAGCTTTCCCGATACCTCTTTTGCAGCCCGTAACTAATGCTACTTGCCCCTCCAATTTGAACTGGTCTAATACACTCATAACGGTGGTCAAAATAGGGAAATTATAGGGTTTGGCACTACACAGTAGTAGGCACTTTTGACTGTATTATCTACAAAATAAAAACAGCCCTTAAGTTAGAAACTTAAAGGCTGTTGTATGAGTATCAATACCCGTTAAGGCATCGATTCAGATCATGCTATATCTTAATACCCTGGGTTCTGCGTTAAGCTTGGATTTCTGTCAAGCTCATTAGCAGGAATTGGGAATAAGTAATCTTGTGCTGGATCGAAATTAGCCTTAGCGCCTTCTAATCCGTCAGCACTGAATACCTCGCTACCTAATTGTCTACGAGCGATGTCATACCACCTCTTAAACTCAAATGCTAGCTCAAGTCTTCTCTCATCCATTACCATATCTCTAAATGCGCCTTGGCTCATTCCAGACTCTACTGGTGCAGGAAAATCTGTACCATTAGCAGCTCTTGCCCTAACTCTGTTTACATACCCTTCTGCCTCAGAAGTTCCTGGGTTGATCTCGTTTAATGCTTCAGCTGCTATTAATAACACTTCTGCATATCTGATCATAGAGTAGTTGTAGTTAGATCCTCTACCATTACCTGTAGCTGTAGGGCCAAACATTCTTGTATACTTAGCAATATGTGGTCTATTAACCCCTCTTGTGTGGAAGTTCATAAATACATCGAATGTCTCAACAGAACCATCAAATGTTCCTGACGCATCAAAACTTACATCTTTTCTGTAATCTCTGTCATCCCAAGTTTCAAACACTGCTAATGATGGTACTGCTACAGACCAACCACCACCGTAGCCATATCTGTTGTTGCCTCTAATACCTGTAAGTGCCGCTTGATAATCTCTTCCATCATCACCATTGGTTGCACCAATGTGATCTAAGGTGAATATAGGCTCTGATGAACCGTCTATAAGAGATGCATCGAATAAATCCTGAAAGTCTGGCTCTAAGCCTAATCCGTAGGCTGATTCATTACTAATCACTGACATCGCATTGTCGTATGCTTGTTGCCAGTTACCGAGTGTAAGGTGTACTAATGCCAAATAACTTTCTGCCGCCGCTTTAGACGGTATAGATCTAGCAGCCTGCGTAGCTGGTAACCACTGTGCTGCGAACTCTAAGTCAGAAATGATACTTGCATATACGTCAGCAGCAGGAGTCCTAGCCGCCGTAGCTGCCTCCGTTAGATCAGTATTCTCATCGATGAACGGAATATCTCCGAACTGTCTCACTAAGTGAAAGTAGGTGAATGCTCTTGAGAAATGGGCCTGTGCTGTCACAGGATTCTTAATCGCATCGTCTACTTCTACATCTTGTGCACCAATAATCGCTTGATTAGCAGCGGCGATTATCTGGTAGGTTCTGAGCCAGTAACCATCAATCATACCATTGTCCGTAGGTACGTTGAAGTCATTGTGCTCGATTCTACGAGTAGAGGTAGTAGGATCCCCAATATCAACCATATCTCCTCTCAACATAATCGTGAGAGACATCTTTCTTCCCCAAAAATCCTCATGAATCATATGTCCGATAGCAGCATTAGCTGCTGTCTGAATGTCTGCAGTTGTTTGGAAGAAACCATCTGGTGCCAATAGACCCACAGGCTGCTCTTCAAGATCACTACAGCTGAATAGAACGACTCCTAATGTGAGGAGTAAAAACTTAAGCTTATTCATTTTAGATAATTTTGAAATAATATTTTTAAAAAGTAACATTTAAAGAGAAATTGATCGATCGGAAAGTTGGATAATTTCCAAAATCGAATCCTTGAGTAGTATTACTCTCAGATGCGCTCTGACCTCCAGATCCAAAGAAACTAACCTCTGGATCCAATCCAGTATATCCGGTAAATGTCAATAAATTTTGTGCGCTGACAGAGAATCTGATGTTCTCTAAACCTATACCCTGTACAGTACTTGACGGTAAGTTATAACCTATAGCGACGTTTTTCAAACGTAAATATGTTCCGTCCTCGACAAATCGGGTAGATAAATCTCTACCTCTCACCGCTGCTCTTGGAATATCAGTGTCCGTATTCGTTGGAGTCCATGCATTGAGTAGTTCCGCAGTACCGTTAGAGTCACCGTTAAACAACTGCACTGCAGTCAGATTGAATACATCTCCTCCAAATGCTCCTTGGAAAAATATATTCACATCTACTGGCCCAAAAGTCAAGTTGTTATTAAGACCTAATGTGAAATCAGGATTTGGATCACCAATAATCGTTTCATCATTCGGTGAGATCACACCATCATCGTTAAGGTCATTGAATAACTGATCTCCTGCCTGTCCGCCTTCGAATGTTGCCGTTCCGGTAGGGAAATCTCCACCTTGGTATACACCAGCATACTCAAGTCCCCAGAATACTCCCACTGCCTCTCCCTCTCTTAGGATGTGCGTCCGTGGAAGGTTGAAATATCCCGGTGACGCATCTTGGAAGATATCTGCACCATTTAAGAGTGTAACGAACTCATTTCTGTTGCGAGAAATATTAAGGTCCGTTGACCATGTGAAGTTATTCTTAACAACGTTACGTGTACCTATTGTAAGCTCTACACCTCTGTTGTTCACTTCACCTACGTTTCTAAGACTCGCTGGATTCAAGAATCCTAGGAATTGAGGTTGGCTTGAATCTTCGATGATCAAGTCTCTCGTATCAATATTATAGTAGTCAAATGTAACATTGACTCTGTTGTTCCATAAACCAAAGTCTACACCCAAATTAGTTTGGAAAGATGACTCCCATCTAAGATCAGGATTTGCCACCTGATTAGGTGTAACGTTATTTACTAATTGTCCATTGATCGGTGTAAACACTGATCCAAAGCTCGCTAAGGATTGGAATGGTGATATAGCTTGGTTACCAGTTACACCATAACTCGCTCGCAATTTCAAATCACTGAGCACACCATCTCTATTAAAGAAGTCTTCATTGTGCACCTTCCATGCAACCGCACCTGAAGGGAATATGGCATACTTATTATTAGCGGCGAAGTTAGAAGCACCGTCTCTTCTGATGGTACCTGTTAATAATACTCTATCATTCCAGTCGTAGTTTGCTCTGATATACTGTGATACCACTTCTACTTCCGCAAATGAAGAACTCGGTAATAACTGAACAGCACCATTTCCTAGATTTCTAAATGAGAAGGAATTCGATGTGAAGCTCTGTGCACCTGCACCAAATCTTTCATTTTGCATCTTCTGATAAGAATATCCTCCTAATAAGGTTAACTGACCATTACCTAATCCTTGAGTATACGTTAAGTAATTCTCACTGATCAATCCAGAAAATCTTAAATTATCTATGTTAGCCGTACCTCCAGTACCTCCCGCTGTTACTACCAACGTAGACGGTCTAAAAATTCCTACTGTTGAGTTGCGTGAGTTAAATCCAAATGTTGACTTGAAAGTTAAGCCCTCGGCAATTTTAAACTCTCCATAGAAGTTGGTTCTATTTCTATCATTAACTGTTTCGTTAATTGCTTCTGTCGCTACGGCGAATGGATTATCTACATTATCACCAACAGAGTTAATAGTATTCAAACCATTTGCATCTTGGATCGGTAGATCCGGTGCAAACCTGAACAACAAAGCAACAACATCATCACCACCACCATTGGCAGTTTCACCAGTGGACTGGGTGGGAACACCATTTTGTTGACCACGACTTACGAAGAGATTCGCTCCTAACTTAAGTCGATCTGTTACTTGTGCATCAATATTGGTCAAAAATGTCGCTCGCTCAAAATCAGAGTTGATGATAACACCCTGCTGATTGAAGTATGAACCAGAGGCATAATAATTTATATTATCACTTCCTCCTGAGAATGAGATTTGGTGATTATTTATAGCACCACTTCTATACAATTCATCCTGCCAATCTGTCTCGGCACCACCGGACTGGAATGACGGATTAATAGCTGTCTGATAGCTAGCCCATTGAGAAGCATTAAGTAATTCAAGACGATTAGCCACTGTGTTAATAGAGTAGTTGGAGTTTAATTGAATCTTCATCTGACCATTACGGCCCTTCTTAGTTGTTACTAATACAACACCGTTAGATCCACGAGAACCATATATCGCTGCTGCTGAAGCATCCTTAAGTACTTCAATAGACTCGATGTCTTGTGGTTGTGGAAATTGTGCTCCTAAGAACCCATCCACTACGATAAGTGGAGCACTACTTGCGTTGATTGAGGTATTCCCTCTAATCCTAATATTTATAGGAGCTCCAGGCTCGCCACCATTATTCGTTTGGATTTGCACACCGGCAGCCCTACCCTGCAAGGCCTGTGCTGCGTCCAACACTGGAAAAGCCGTCAATTCTTCAGCTTTAACAGATGACACAGATCCAGTTACATCACTCTTCTTACGAGCACCATAACCGACGACGACAATCTCATCGAGCTCGGTCCCTTCGGCAAGCACTACATTGAGCGTGCGCTGATCTTTGATGTCGATGGTCTGAGTGGTATACCCCAGATAAGAATATTGTACCTGATCTCCAGGATTGACCTGAATGCTATAGGACCCATCAAAATCAGTGACTGTACCCGTTGTAGTTCCCACTACAAGCACATTGACACCGATTACTGACACATTATCTTGATCAGTCACTGTACCTGTTAAGGTATAGCTCTGAGCAAAAATTGATGCGCTAAATAGTAGCATGAAGAAAAATAAAAAGTGTGTTTTAGTTATCATTTTTTCAATAGTTAGATATAACAGAATTCAAACTTCACATATCGATTTTCTTTAAAACCGACTATTGTTTTTAAATATGCTTATGAGAAGTTTTGATTGATCTATATTGGTCAACCAGATACCAAAAACTGGTATACCAATTTTTTTTACGTTAAAGATAGAATATTTAATATTTAGACAAAATGTCTGAAGACAATTTTAAATTACAATTGTCCCTATCATCTGGAAATAATTTTCAGAATCATCCCTTTTGTTTAAATTATTGTTTGGTCAGACTTTACTCTCTATATCGGAGGGATGATTGATTTTTGCTATGGACAACTATTACATGGAAATTTCTAATGCTCTGATTCTTGCCAATAGAGCACACATACACGGATCATTACCTAATCGTGTTTGAGTCAACTCGACTACTTTTTATACTTATTAATGGTAGCAAGTGCAGTTTTTACATTTTTGGTGAGTTGTTTGAAATCCTTCTTAGCTACTATATCCTTAGTAAACAATTTAGATCCCATACCTACACATGTTGCTCCTGCCTCGAACCATCCTCGGAGGTTATCCTCTTCCATGCTAACTCCACCAGTTGGCATAATACTAGTCCATGGCTGGGGTGCCTTGATTGCCTTAACCATGCTAGGACCATATATACCACCTGGAAAAAGCTTCACAATCTCACAACCGAGTTCTTCTGCCTTGGTAATCTCAGTAATAGAACCACATCCTGGAGACCATAGCACTTTGCGTCGGTTACAAACGATTGCAACATCCTCTCTAAACACAGGTGTAACGATAAAATTGGCCCCGAGTGCCATATATAAACTAGCTGAGGCCGCATCTGTAATAGATCCTACCCCAATAACCATTTCGGGTAATTCCGCAGCACAGTATATACTTAATTCGCGAAATACTTCGTGAGCAAAATCGCCTCGATTAGTAAATTCTAATAAGCGAGCACCACCATCATAACATGCTTTTAAGAGTTTTTTAGACAGCTCTATATCGTTGTTATAGAACAGTGGAACTAAGCCAGAGTCCTTCATGGTCTGGGCCACTTCTATTCTTGTAAATCTTGCCATACTTCTTATCTGCTTACTCGTCCCGAAGCATCACCGCTCATTAACTTTTCAACCTCTGCTTTCGTTGATAGATTGGCATCACCAAAGATGGTATGCTTTAAGCATGATGCTGCTACTGCAAAATTGAGTGCCTGCTGATCATCGTCTGGATAGTTCATCAAACCGCAGATTAATCCACCCATAAAACTATCTCCACCTCCTACTCTGTCTACAATATGCGTGATCTGATAAGTCGGTGCTTCATAAAGTTTCTTGCCATCCCATAGAACTCCTGACCAAGTATTATGCGATGCACTTATACTGCCACGCAGTGTAGTAATTGCTTTCTTACATCTCGGGAACATCTTCATCAACTGCTGCAACACTGACAAATAAGCCTTGCCCTCAACATGATTTCCACTTGTCACATCAACACCCTCTGGATGTAATCCAAAGTGTTTTTCTGCATCTTCCTCATTACCAAGAATTATGTCACATCCAGCAACTAAATCAGGCATTACTTCACCCGGCTCTTTGCCATACTTCCATAATTTCTTGCGGTAATTAAGGTCAGTAGATACGGTAACACCCATTTTATTGGCCATCTGAATAGCTTCTAAACATGCGTCTGCTGCTCCTTGGGATATTGCCGGCGTAATACCAGTCCAGTGAAACCATCCAGCGTCATTAAATACCTCTGCCCAATCTATCATACCAGCTTCAATAGAAGCCATACCTGAGTATGCCCGGTCATAAACGACCTTACTGCCCCTGCTTACTGCACCAGTCTCGAGGAAATAGATCCCTAGTCGTTCTCCACCTCGGGCTATATGCCGTGTGCCGACATTACGCTTACGCATTTCCATCAATGCACATTCGCCGATATCGTTATTGGGCAACCTTGTTACAAACTCAACAGGGATACCATAGTTGGCGAGTGATACCGCAACGTTGCTCTCACCGCCACCATAAATAACATCAAAGCTTGAAGACTGAGAAAATCTTCTCCATCCTGGAGGGCTTAGCCGTAGCATGATTTCTCCAAATGTTACTACCTTATTCATTATATGGCTTTTACGATTTATTGATTTATGAGTCCTTCAGATAGGGCTTAGCCAATATCATATCCGTAGTCAGTTACCATTGCTACGTCATTCTTGAGATTCTCATCACAATTATTTCTAATATGTAGTCTACTAGAACTACTTATATTCCTAATGCTTGTCCTCCACCTACTTGGATCGTCTCCGCCGTCAAGAATGAAGCATCTTTACTTGCTAAGAAAGAAACAACACCAGCTACATCTTCCGGCTGTCCGAGTCTCTTAAGCATAATATTATTCGCCCAAGACTTAAATACTTCTGGCTTAGTAGACTTAATACCAATATGAAAATCAGTGTCTATTGTACCTGGTGATACCGCATTAACACGGATACCATACTCTGCTAAATCTTTAGCTAAAGCTCTTGTTATTGTGTGAACTGCAGCTTTGGACGTACCGTACATACCTGCACCTGGGCCACCTGCATTCCAACCAGCGTTAGATGTATAATTAATGATCGTAGGGTTATCGCCTTTCTTAAGGAATGGGATTGCTGCTCTAGAAGCGAAAAACACTGAATCCAAATTCAAAGCCATAACGAAACGGTAGAACTCCGTTGTCATCTCTTCGAATCTTGATCTTCCTCCTAAACCGCCTGCATTGTTTACAAGAACATCGATTCTGCCGTGCTTCTCACCTATTTTTACAATATTCTCCGTTACTGCATGTTCTTGAGTAACATCAAATCCATAATACTCAGCATCAATTCCTTCTGCTTTTAACTCAGTAATTCGTTGTGCACCTTCGTCGTGCTGGATACCATTTATGGCTATGGTAAATCCGTCCTTCCCTAATCTTTTTGCTACTGCTAATCCGATACCTGCCGTGGCACCTGTAACTATAGCAACTTTCCCGTTTGACATATCAATATTTTAGTTGTGTAAAAAATTGGAGACTCTCAAGCTCCTATGTTTTGTTCTTTAAATAATTATTTTTTAAATAATGTGAATTTCGCTAATTCGGCTTCAATGGTTGAATTTTTGGACATAAAACCCATATTGCAAAAAGGGCAATTGCAGCCAAGGCTCCTCCTACTAAAAATGCAACTGTATAATTCCCGCCTTTTGTAATGAACGGGATGATAAAAGTGAGTGCGGCTCCAGCTAGCTTAGCAGCCGTTCCTGCAAATCCAGAAAGTGTTCCTACTACCTTCCCCCCAAATAAATCACTCGGAATGGTCTGAACATTTCCGATAGCTGTCTGGAAGCCAAAAAGTAATACGGCCATAATTAATACAGCATTCATTGCGGTACCTGGGGCTTTTAATAGGACAAAACAAGGAATCATAATAATGCACCCTAGCGTTATAACCATTTTTCGGGTCTTATCTACATTCCATCCAGCACCTAATCTATTTTGCGCAAGCAGTCCGCCAAACCAAGCGCCTAACATGGCGCCTACATATGGCACCCAAGCCGTGAAGGCGATACCCTTCACATCCATGCCATACACATCTCTTAGATATAACGGAATCCATCCAATAAAAAGCCACCATATGGGGTCAAGTGCAGCCGAAGCAATAATGACACCCCAGCTTTCCTTATGGCCCATAAGCTTACTTGTAGTAGGATTGTATCCTTCATCAAAGGTGCCATCAGCGTCCAAATCTTGGTTCTCTTGACCTGACAATATATATTCTCTCTCCGAGTCTGAGAGCCATTGATGATTCTTAGGGTCAGCCTTTACAATATAGAACCAAGGGAGCAACCATATAAAGCCCAAAACACTGACCACAATAAATATTGATTGCCAGCCCATATATGCAGATAGGACGCCAATGACGGGATACGCGACTATTCCTCCAATAGCTGCACCAGAGTTAAAGAGACCTTGAGCGAATGCTCGCTCTTTTGTCGGGAACCACTCCGCATTAGCTTTGGCCGCACCCGGCCAATTTCCTGCCTCTGCTACTCCCAGAATAGCCCTGATAATCGAGAAACTCAACATGCCTTGAGCAAATGCATGAAGAAATGTAGCAATAGACCACACCCCAATTGAAAGTGCAAAACCAATCCGTGTACCGATCCAATCGAAGATCTTACCAAAAATGGTCTGTCCTGCTGCATATGACAATATGAACACCGTCATGATCGTACCATAAATAACATTGGTAGAGTCCGGATCCATATCTGGAAAGAGATCGGCAGCGATGTCCGGCCATAAAGCTCCAAAGGCTTGTCTATCGATATAGTTAATAACCGCCGCAAGAGCCACTAAGCCTACGACCCACCATCGGAGCCCCTTTACTTTCTTCATGAGTAATAGTTTTGTTTTTGTGTTTAGGCTTCTTTGTCTCCGAAATAAGAGACACCAGAGCCATCCATAAAGTCCTCTCTAACTGGACTAAATGTATCTATCAACATCCCCTCCTCTAAGCAGACGGCGCTATGTACTAAATTTGGTTCGATATAGACTCCGTCACCAGCATTGACGATTTGTTTTACGCCATCTATTTCAAATTCAAACTTGCCTGATGCACAGTAAGTAGCTTGAGTATGAAAGTGAGAGTGCTCTGAACCCATTGCTCCTGCATCAAATTTCACCTGGACCATCATGATCTGATTGTCATATCCTAGGAATTTTCTTGAAACTCCTCCACCGAGGTTCTCCCATTCCATTTTGTTTGTCAGGATATACTTTTTGCTATTTCTTTCCATATTATTCATTTATCATTTTTAACGGACCTGTCCATTTAATTATCTGGTTATCTATTTCTATGCTATGATTCTGAGATTCACTACTAACATGATTAGCTATAACTAATATCCAAGATGAGCCATTAACATGAGTGAATCGCATGGCTGTATAATTGTCAGTGTCCATCATGATTTCAATATTGCTGATCGAGCTAAATGGATTGAGCGGAGTTTCGGTAACGGTGTCGTATGACCCATGGGACTCAATAGCACTGACAAACAAGCTGTTACCCACATTCGACCTTCTCAAAATGTGTACTGGATCAGCTCTCAAATTAAACTCAGGATCATTAGCTCCAAGTCTTCCAAAAATGATCTCGTCGTTATCCGTAGTGACTGTACTCAACGTAAAGAACCTATCTTGATCAAACCAAGAAAACTGACTCATGTCAGTTAGCCCATCAGAGGTCCCTTCAACCCATATATGTTGATATCCGTCATCTGCTCCTAGTACTTGGCGGTCTGCATTACCTCTTGTGTACTCCCAATTTGCTGAGAGGTGATGCCCTTTGAACCAAGTAGGTAAATCATAAGTCTCCGCATCTTCCCCTTCCACCCTAAATACGTCAAGTAATAAGGGATATTCAAAATCTTCGTCCTTCATTAAAACTAAGGTGCGGTGGAGAATCGTACCATTATAAGCTGAGGAGTCCTTTACGCTCACAGCTAATAATGATGAGTCATCTAATTTTGAGAAATATAAATTCGATTGATGTTCTTCAGCGATCTTTACTTCTCCTTTATTTTGACTTTCCTCATTGATTACGAGCGTATTATGTGCGATCGTCTGCTTAGAAAAGGAATTATTTTCCTTCAGATAGCGGCCGCCTCCTTTTTGATCAATATTGACCCAGCGTGCCGAACCATAGTCTTGGATTATCTCACGCTCTTCACCAGTTAGAGAGTAGCTCAAGCGATCAAAATGACCATGCCCCATACCATGTGCTGCATACTTCACCAGAGCCATTACTTCATCGTTCGGTTTAGTCTGGGCTCTGAGTATGGTCAATCCTCCTTTATTCCCTTTATACCCGTCATTGAAGCTCATCGAAGCATGTTCGAAGTTTTGCATCTTACCATCTGCCAATGCTTTGGCAACCTGAAATCCAGAACCATTAAGCAGTACTTTACCTTGTTTATCGGCGACACTTAAGAGCATAGGATCATTACCAAAGTCTGCATAGGCGATATCAATTGCGCCAACTACTTCTCGTGAGAGCCATGACATGCCTTTCTGAGCATCATTAATAGGAAAGAATCTCCCCTGTGCATCAGTTTGATTAATTAAAGCATAGACTGACTTTTTCAGGATACCATCACGGTATCCATAGATATCTATGTCTGAACGAGCATTGGATAGCGATTTAGCAAATAATAAAAATGGCGACATTGCATATCGCAAGTAATAAGGTCCTTCGGTAAAATGTCCATCTGGTGAAAATGAATAATCTAACTGTGCAAAGAAGCCTGCCTTAGCATGGTCATCAGACTTGATATATCCACCATCATTATCACGCAGATTCTTATCTAAATCATCATTTTGCAATCCGTATAATGCACGATTGATCAACTCCTCATCATCCATTACTAAGCCAATCATACCTACTGCTGCATTAGCCCAGGTACTATGGTTATGGACTCGATTGAAGAACTGAGGGTTCTCCACAGAGAGAAAATCTGCCATCGGTCTAAATAGATTAGTATTTAGATGATCTCTTTCTTTAGCTGACAAGTAGTCATAGATGCAATCGTATGCTTGGCTGCAATAGACTAACCAATTGGAATCATTAAGACATTGCCAAAATATCTTGCCAGTCGCATATGACCTATTGGTTGGATGAAGTGGCAGCGATGGGAATAACTCAGCGTATGCCATAAAACTCTCTTTGACATACTGAGCATACTTGTTATCTCCAGTTATCTGATATAGTGCACCAGCCTTCTGTAGAATGAAAAAATTCTTTTTGTGACGCTCATGAGTATAGCCCCCAGCCATGTCTTTAGGTATAGGTACCTGAATACCTATTTCTATTTCTTGATCAACCTCGTTAATCGTGTTCTGCAGGGTTCTATAAAATAATGGTGCCGCTTCTAGCTGAGATCGGATCTCATTGACTTCTGCCGTGGTAATTGTCAAAGTAGGATGACTCTGTGCTTCAAGTTGAAGAGCAAGGAGGCCATAAATAACATATAAAAATACTCTTCTTATCATTGATTTATCTTAGTTGGCTTCAGAGCATCTGAAAGATTTATTTGACACTTGTAAAGGAACGTTCAACTAAATGCAAATCAGTTCACCCTAATGACCAATCTTTGTGTTTAAAGTGAGGGTACTCAGCTAGTACACTAAGCACCCTGCTAATATGAAAAAACTATTTACTGTTAATATGAGTCCAATTTCTGCGGACTCAAATCCTTTATCATTTTTCGTAATCTATCATCAGGCGAAGCGGATATCTGGAAACCCCAGTCTAAGTCTGTTATAGTTCCTCTCGCTGTCTCAGTAACCATAACGCTTACATCCAAAAGTGCCTCCCTATCGTCTCCAGTGAAAGTACCAGAGACAATATGTTGTGCCATAGTTGACGTCAGCGCCGGCATAACCATACCACTCATTATAGTCTTGGATGCCTTACTCTTAAAAACTTGAACGTGAAGTTCAGTTGTAAGATTTTTGTTTTTCATAAAGACTTCGATTAAGATTTAATAAATAGATTAAAAATTTCGAGTTGACTAGGGGCTTACTGTTAGCTATTACTTTATATGGTCTTGCCGTCCGTTAACTGAAGACTTAGTGTTTCTCATTTCAAAAACATCATTTACATTCTAAGTCATATTGGCCTTATACTAAAGGCTAAGACATCCTGTAAATGTGAGTCCATAGCGTTGGCAGCACGTTCTGGTTCTTGATCGATAATATGCCGCAGTATTATTCGGTGTTCTTCAAGAGATTTGTCAATGGTTCCATCATTGCAAACCTTAAACTTATTAAAGCCTGAAACGATATCGGGTGTGATAATCATCATGAGCGCCTTAAGCACTTTATTCTTACCCGCTTCAGCAATTGTTAAGTGGAAGTTTAAATCTTCTTCTATTGCTGGTAATCCTTTTTCGACATTAGATCGATATGCCTCGAGATCATCTTTTAATTCTTGAATGTCTTGCTCCGTTCGTTTTTTAGCAGCCAAATATGCCGCTTCTTTTTCCAATAACACTCGAGTCTCAACGAGAGACCTGAAGTCATGGTCATCTAATTTGATATAATCTGATATCACACCTTTCAGTGCTGCAACACCAGTACCTGAAATCACCGTACCACTTTGTGGTAAGGTTTTCACGATTCCATAAAATTCTAATTTTCTGATGGCGTCTCTGACATGAGCACGTCCTACTCCGAAATGTTCTGCTAACTTGCGCTCCGGTGGTAACTTCTCACCAGGACGAATTTCGCCTGAAGATATTTGATCTCTAATCTGTGAGATAATTTTATCTACGGGTTTCTCTATAGTTATCTTCTGGATATGTTCTAACATACATTTTTTTTGGTGAACCAATTTTTGGTGAACCAATTTTGGTAGACCGAATATAGTTCCCTTGTTGATTTATCGGTAAAAAAAAACATAAAAAATATAAATTTTTATTGCCAAAGACTAAACCTTTTCGTTATTGACTTATTAGCAATCAACCCAAATTGAAATAATAATTCATCTTAGTACCATTTTCTAATAGTAAGTTTTGAATGGAGAATATCGTCGAAAACAAAAATGAAGACTCAATGAAAATGATGGTATCGAGGATGAATCGCAGACTTGAGACCATTTATAAGGGAGGCGGAGAGAAGAAGATAGCGAAGCATAAAGCGAAAGGGAAGCTTACAGCTAGAGAGCGGATAGACTATCTGACGGACGACGATTCAGAATTTATTGAACTAGGTGCATTCGCCGGATTTGAGATGTATGAAGAACATGGCGGCTGTCCTGGAGGTGGTGTGGTGACTGGCTTAGGCTATATATCTAGCAGGCAATGCGTGATCATTGCCAATGATGCGACCGTCAAGGCTGGTGCCTTTTTTCCCATTACTGGCAAAAAGAATCTGCGTGCTCAGGAGATCGCCATGGAGAACAGACTGCCGATCATCTACCTAGTAGATAGTGCTGGAGTCTACCTTCCAATGCAAGACGAGATATTTCCTGACAAGGAGCATTTCGGCAGAGTGTTTAGAAATAACGCCCAAATGTCCAGCATGGGCATCACTCAGATATCGGCCATTATGGGAAGCTGCGTTGCAGGAGGAGCATATCTACCTATTATGTCGGACGAGTCATTAATAGTGGAAGGAACAGGGTCAATATTCTTAGCAGGGCCATACTTAGTAAAGGCCGCAATAGGTGAAACTGCTGACAAAGAAACTTTAGGAGGTGCTAAGACACAAACTGAAATATCAGGAGTAGTAGATTATAAACTGCCTGATGATCAGAGTTGCCTAGATAAAATCAAAGAACTCATGAGCCAACTTGGCCCTAATACGCTAAATCAATTCGATCGAGTTGAGCCCAAACCGCCAAAAGTTGATGTAACAGAGATCTATCGCAGAATGCCTGACGATCGTGCGAAGCCTTATAAAGCTCGTGATGTAATAAAATGTATCGTTGATGATTCCAAAATATCGGAGTACAAGGCCAGCTATGCCAAGACTATGATCTGTGCATATGCCAGAATAGATGGATGGTCAGTCGGCATAGTTGCCAACAATCGGGAGGTTACTAAAAATGCTAAAGGTGAGATGCAGTTTGGCGGCGTTATATACTCCGACTCAGCAGACAAGGCGGCACGATTTATCATGATCTGCAATCAAAAGAAGATTCCGCTCGTATTCTTACATGATGTATCAGGATTTATGGTTGGTACGAGGTCAGAGCATGGGGGCATCATCAAAGATGGAGCAAAGATGGTTAGCGCTGTATCCAACAGCACTGTGCCCAAGTTCAGCGTGATCATGGGTAATTCATATGGAGCTGGTAATTATGCCATGTGCGGCAAAGCCTATGACCCACGGCTCATCGTAGCTTGGCCGAGTGCTAAGATATCCGTAATGGGCGGAGAGCAGGCTGCTAAAGTCCTGATGCAGATACAAGTAGCATCGATGAAGTCTCAAGGCAAAGAACCCACCGCCAAGGAACAACAAGATATACTGAACAATATATCCAAGCAATATGAGAACCAAACCTCTCCGTACTATGCAGCAGCCAGGTTATGGGTAGATGCTATTATAGATCCAGTGCAAACAAGATCCATGATCTCAGCAGGAATCGCTGCGGCCGATCACGCCCCAATAAAAAAGTTTAATGTAGGCGTAATTCAAACCTAATAGAGAGATAATAAAATAGACTCAGATTACTGTAGGTCTGATTACTTTTATACACATGCGACTTATCCTATTAGCAGTCCTGTTTACCTGTCATGTTGCTCTCTTGGCACAAGTCGAACTAGTTATATTAGGTACAGTACAGGATGCGGGATCTCCACAGATAGGATGTCAGAAGAATTGCTGCAATCACTTGTGGGAACGTCCAGATCATACTCGGAAGGTAGCGTCAATAGGAGTCATCGATTACCAGAGTTGCCATACAATGATTGTAGATGCAACTCCTGATATTAAAAGCCAATTAAACTACCTGCAGCAATTATCTGGTGTGCCAAATGCCATGCCCGATCTCGTACTGTTAACTCATGCTCATATAGGTCATTATAGTGGATTACTGCAGTTCGGAAAAGAAGCAATTAATGCGGATATGGTAGCAGTAGCTACTATGCCCAGAATGGAAAGCTTCCTTAAATCAAATGGGCCTTGGAGTCAACTTGTAGAAAATAACAATATCGAACTTCACCCAATTATCTCTAACAGCTCTTATCCAGTTACGGGAGATTTATCTTATACACCATTACTTGTTCCGCATCGAGATGAGTATTCAGAAACCGTAGGCTATAGAATCAATGGACCAGATAAATCTGTGCTCTATATTCCAGATATTGATAAGTGGCACTTGTGGGATCATGACATCATCGCAGAAATAGCTAAGGTCGATTATGCCCTATTAGATGCGACATTTTATGACGGTGTAGAGCTTGGCGGTCGAGATATGAGCCTGATTCCGCACCCTACAGTAGAGGAGAGCCTGTCCATCCTATCGCCACTATCACGTATTGAACGAAATAAGGTTTACTTCATTCACCTTAATCACACCAATCCACTTTTAGATCCGCAGAGCAGCGCCTATAAGTATACAATAAAGCAGGGGTTTCAGGTGGCGTCGTTCGGTCAATCCTTTAAGCTATGATCAAGACGGCGAGAAGGTGCTTACGATCCTATGTAAGGATCAGTGTCTTATTACTCAGTCCATTCTATCTAGTTGCCCAATCGGCACAGGCTGACGCTTCTAAAATCGATTCACTGGTCAAAATCTTCGATCACATAATTGATGATGCGATAGATTCAATGGCATTTCCTGGCTGTCAAGTTGCTATAGCCTATAGGGACAGCATTATTTTAAACAAGTCATACGGTCATCATACTTATCAAGAGCTGATTAAAGTCAAGAATAAACATCTCTATGATGTGGCATCGCTCACCAAGGTCACTAGCGGCTTGCCATTATTGATGAAACTCTATGGCAATGGCGTTATTGATCTCGATGCTCCCATCGAGAGCTATCTCCCTCAATGGGGCAAATCCAATAAGGCTGAGCTCACACTTAAAGAAATACTTGCCCATAAGGCACAACTCATTCCATATATCGTGTTTTGGCAGGAGACTCTCAAGGAAAATGGCTCTTTCAAACGGCGCACTTTTAAGGAGAATCCTAGCAAGAAGTACACTATTAAAGTCGCAGATGACCTGTACCTCCACAGACGGTATCACAAGCTGATGAATAAAAGGATCAAAGACAGTGATCTCTTACCAGAAGAAGGCTATCGATATTCAGGATTGTTCTTCTTGTTACTACCAGACTTGATTGAGCGACTGACGGGAGGAGAATTTGTCGATATGCTACAGCGAGAGCTCTATGATCCATTGGGGTTAGAATTCATAGGCTATCACCCATTGACAAAAATTGATCCTAATGAGATTGTTCCGACCGAATATGATAGCCTATTTAGAAAACAGCTCGTACATGGCCATGTACACGATGAAGCCGCAGCCATGTTGGGCACGTCCTGCAATGCCGGCATTTTTTCTAATGCAGAAGATCTCTGTAGGCTCTTTATGATGTATGAAAATTATGGTAAGCACAATGCGCTGTCCATAATCGACTCCGCCGCTGTTAGGGAGTTTACGAGATATCAGTATGAATCCGAGATGAATCGTCGAGGATTAGGATTTGACAAGCCACTACTGGATTATGATATCGACCTCTCTTATGTTGCTGAATCTGCCAGCCCATCAAGTTTTGGACACAGTGGATTTACAGGTACTATGGCATGGGCCGATCCCGAACACAGTATCGTATTTATTTTTTTGAGCAATAGAGTTTATCCCAGTCGTAACCAACGAAACATCTATAATCTAAATGTGAGACCACGGCTGCATCAGGCAGTTTACAACTGGTTGTTAGATGAAAACGAAGAGGACTAAGATAAGGAATCCTATTTCGGTTGCAATAGTACTGCATCCTCAGCATAATCTCTACGGATAGCACTGAGTACAGGGTTATAAGATTCTGGATCGCAAGGCACCCGAACACCAACTCTCGTAAGATTTTTATAGGGTGCTGTAAAATGGTCATAATTTGATCTTTCCAGTCGAATTTTAAGCTTGGAAACATTTGACGGGTTTCGGAATCCGCCAATGATGATCACACAGTTTGCAGTTTTAGTATCGGTAACCTGTGGCTGTTGCTGTTGCTCCGATTCTTGTTTAGGTTGGATTGGTTTTTCTTCAACCACCTCTTCTACTTTATCTTCAATAGCACTGGCTATGGTAGTTACCGGTACAGCAGTTTTTTCTGCTACTTCTTGTATGATAGCAGTTGGTGGTTGTTTCTCGGTATTGCTCTCTTGCAGGGGATGCTGAGGTGATGCATTCTCATCTGTCTGATCAAGATCGTTATCAGTCTTTTCAGCCATTTTGGATTCGACTGGCGTTTCATCGGCAGCACGGTGATGATAAGATCGATCTATAGTCCGAGAGCTTTCTCTCTCCATTTTGTAGGTCTTGCCTTCGATCTCCATTTCATCGGAGCGTTCTTCAGGCTCATCGCTGTAATGATCATTGTCAGTGATATCTTCTTGAATAGGAGTATTAGTTAATGTTTCGATTATCTCTGGCTGTTCATTTCCGGTCATTAAGAATATGCTGATCCCAAGAAATAAAATAACCACAACAACAGCAATGGCACGATCCGTTTGCTCTTGCTTATTGACATTTGATGACTTACAACTTGAAGGCATATTTTCCTAATAATCCAAAAAAAAGCGGATAAGGCAGTAACCTCATCCGCTTCCAAGATAATGTCTTAGATCTTATTTATTTCTCATATCGTTGAAGAAATGTTCCATCTGCTTGCCAGCAGCTTCTCTACCACCCAATCCGAATGAGAGTGCGAATGCTACAGCAATGGCACCAAGAGTTAATCCGAAAGCAAGGTTAACGATGCTTTCGGCAATACCCATCGTGTGTAGTGCAAAGGCAAGAAATATTCCCATGATAGCAAATCTTACTACCGAAGCCATCCACTTGTTACCCGTATTTGAAACTGCCTTAACAGCGAAGTTAGAGATAAGAAGACCGCCAAGTAATACAACAAGTCCAAAGAATACTTTTCCTCCTATATTAAATATGTCTCTAAGTATAGTCTGAACCTCTTCCAGTCCGAGCTTATCAGCTGCAGCGATAAGTCCTGTAAAAATGATGAAGAAGAAGATTACTTTTCCAATCAAACTAGATACCGATGTATCACCCATCAAGTTAGCTGCACCAAGTTGGTTAGCATAGTTATCAACTCCAAGGTTTTTAAGTAATTCAGATAATATAGATGTGATATACTTTCCTGCTATATAGAAAACACCCAATAATATACCTGCAGCTATAATCTGTGGGATAGCATCCAAAAACTGTCCTAACATGCGTGTCGCGGGCTCAGAAATCGCATCCATATTAAGCGTATCCAATGCAACAATCAAAATAGGAATGAAGATCAATATGAATACCAACTGCTTAACAAGCGAAGAAAGATTAACAGATCCGCTATTTAATCCAACTTTTCCTCCAAAAGCTTCAAGTCTCTCAGATACGAATCCAGTCGCATCAGAGCCAATGTTAGCGATGATGTAACCTGCAAATCCAATGATACCTGCTGCAACAACATTAGGCAAGAAGCCAATAAACTTAGAGACCATATCCTGTAAAGGCTCAAGCACATTTTGTACACCTAACATATCGAGAACGATAATGAGTGTGTAGATCACTACAAGGTAGTACAACAACTTAGCTATGAAATTGTCTAAACGATAGCTTGAACCCATTTTTGAGCTCAATTTATCATCTATTGAAGTTTTAGAAAGTAAGCTTTTAGCAATACGCTTGACGATTCCGGCAACGATAAAACCAATGATCAAGGTGAGCAAAGCCCCTAAAACCCCTGGTAATACGTCGCCAAATCTGGCAGTCAATGACTCCCATAAGTTTGAAATGTTATCCATATTATGTTTTGTTTATAAATAAGTATTAGAAGTGCTAATTATGACGAGACAATAGGTCTATCGGTCACAGATATTAATTTAGCTAATATTAACAAAACTCAGTTTCAGGACTAAAGGCTTGTTTTTAGTCTACATTGAATGCCCTTTTCTCCTACACTTTTCAGGTATCCCCCGTCTAAATGCCCACCTATAGCAGGATCATTATCGATCAACATATTGCCATCCAGATCGACATAATCGACCAGATGTGCCAGTTGATATGCCGCTGAAATACCGATGGAGCTTTCAGTCATACAGCCTAACATTACTCTGAGTCCGCTCTTTCTTGATTGCTTAATCATGTCGAGGGCATTGCGTATGCCGCCACACTTCATCAACTTGATATTTATACCATTGTAGCACCCCGCAAGTTGCTGGATATCCGAGGAATCCTGGCAATCTTCGTCAGCGATGATCGTCATGTCAAATTGTTCGTACAGTTCTCTTACCAAAGCTAATTGTCCAGTTGGGAAGGGCTGTTCTATAAGCTCAACACCTAAGAATTGTAGCTCACTACATATCAGCTTAGCTTCACGGAGGTCTTTCCATCCTTGATTGGCATCTATCCACAACCTTTGATCCGTATGCTTCCTGATCGATCTGACGATGTCAATATCTGACAGTCCTCGACCCAGTTTAATTTTCAATATTGGATAAGCTCGAAAGCGATTCACTTCTTTAAGCATGCGATCAACATCACTCAAGCCTATCGTTATGGAGGATGGGATTAGTACTGAGAGCTGATCAATATTGAGGTATCTGCTGAGAGAAACGCCTTGTTGTTTGGATCGAAGATCATGCAGAGCGATATCTATGGCCGCCTTGGAAGCTGTATGCCCCTCAGCAATGCGGTCAACATAATGCAAGGCTTCTCCAATCGTATCATAACTCAACAGTTGATCTGCATCTACCTTACTCATAAAATCAAGCATATGATGCTGCTTCTCCCGATAATATGGCGGCATTGCGGCTTCACCTAATCCGACAAGATCACCGTCAATGAGCTGAATGATTACTATATGCGTTTCAGAGCGTGCGCCATGAGCGGTCCAAAATGGCTGAGCTGTGGTAAGTGTATATGGCTCATATTTTAATTGTCGATTGGGCATCTCTTGAAAATACAGAATTAATAAGCAACTGTTGTTACCAACTAAGCACATTTAACTTGGTTATATATGCATGACTATACGGTTAGCCACAGAAGTGGACGGATACTATCTGGATGTGATGAACCGATTTGATCGCGATCTATTTGAGGCATTAAAGCCTCCTGGAGGTATGGAGGTTACACAATTCACTGGCTCAAAGCAGGGTGACCAAGTCATACTCACATTCACGGTTCCGACTAAGTTCACTTGGCAATCTAATATTGTTGAAGATGGTCACGATGATAAGAGTGCATGGTTCGTGGATGTTGGAGCCACCTTGCCTTGGCCATTGAAGACTTGGCGGCATGAACACATCGTAGAACACATCAGTCAAGATCGTTGTCGGATAGTGGACAACATGACATATGAGTGCAAGAATGCTGTGCTGACTTGGATAATTAGACCATTCATGTACGGTGCATTTTACCCTCGTAAACGCATATATAAACAATATTTTTCGCAAAATTAATCGCAGTTGAACTTGGAGCAATCGGTACATATCGTGGGAGGAGGCATTAGCGGAATTATCGCAGCATTAGAACTGGAATCGGCAGGACTTAAACCCACCATTTATGAGAAAGAAGGTCAATTAGGTGGCCGAGTTCGAACTGATTATATAGATGGTTATCCGTTTGATCATGGATTTCAGGTCTTATTGACTGCCTATCCTGAAGCTCAGCATTATCTGGATTATGAGAAGCTGGACTTACAATACTTCTTGTCAGGATCACGTGTCTGTTATGAAGGAAAGACCGTTCGCATCGGTGACCCATTGAGTTCAGCGACATTCTGGTTAGACTCATTCGATCCGACGCTCTCTACACTTAAGGATAAAGTGAAGACCTTGCAGCTCTCCATACGATTGAAGAATAAACCGCTGACAGATATATTCGACAAGGAGGAAACATCTGCACTCCAATACCTGCAAGGATTGGGTTTTTCAGATCGGGTTATTGATCGTTTCTTTAAGCCGTTCTTTGGAGGCATATTTTTAGAGACAGAACTTCACACGTCTTCCAGACTATTTGAATTTCTATTTAAGATGTTTGGTACTGGCAAAAGCGTAATCCCGGCAGGTGGGATGCAAAAGATAACGGACCAACTCCTCAGTAAACTCCAACACACGACGATTCACACTGGCACTGCTGTGGAAGACATTAGATCTCGATCGCTCAAGCTATCTGATGGAAGAAACATTTCCTCCGATCATATCATTATCGCTACGGATCTCAATCACCTCATGCCCAATAAGGACTCTACTAAGTGGAAGCGGTCCGTTAACTATTACTTTGAAGTTGAGGCCCCGACTTATACCGACAAGATCATCACCCTATCAGCTAAACCAAATCGGTTAGTCAACAATTATTACTACCCGACTAATCTGATGGCTCATCCTCAGGGAAAAACGATTCTGTCGACCACAGTTCTTGATGATCAAGGTTTTGGTAAAGAAACTCTCTTGAAGAAGATCATTGAGGAACTTAAAGAATCAGGCGTTAAGGGTGATCTTAAGCTGATCACATCTTATGATATCCCGTACTCCCTACCAGATCTATCAGGCATTCAATATGAGTTGACACCAGATAAGATTGAACTCGATAAGGGCATCTACAATTGCGGTGATCACATTATGATGGGTAGCCTCAATGCTGCCATGTATAGTGGCAGATATGTCGCACAACATATTATAAATAATTTTAATATATAAAAACTTATGCCCTTTTTTACTCTTTCCTATCAACTTACAGATGATTATATGCAAAAGCGAGAGCCGGTCAGAGGCTTACACTTTGAACACATTACACCCTATCATGAGGCAGGCAAGCTAATCTACGGTGGAGCCTATAACGATCCTGCAGAAGGTGCATTGTTGATATTTAAAGTGGAGCATCAGAAAGAGATTGAGGATTTTGCAGAGCGAGATCCATATGTGATCAACGGGGTAGTAACATCCTATCAGGTGAGGTTGTGGAATGTAGCCATCGGACATGAATAGGTTAAATCAAACGTCAAGATGCCCTTAGATTTTAATGGTTAGCTCGACTGAATCATTGATTTCGAGCGATTCGGATTTTCTAATGGCTGCTTTTAGTGGCAGGAGATAGGTGTTTCGCTTTTTATCAAACCATATGGCGGTTTCCCACTGTGTCTCCCTAATTACTGCGATGGACTTCATTCTGCCCCACCCTTCTTCTTGCCATTGAAGGTTTGTTCTGATCTCTTGGCTTAACTTAGCAGGTAATGATACAAAGTACCATCCTCCGACATCGCCATGCTTCCAGATTGTAGCGGTGAATTGATATGTGATAGCGCTAGACAAGCTATTATTGAAGTTCTAATTTATATTTAGCCAATCTTGGTAGCTCAAAATACGCTTCTCAGACTCGGATTTTGGTTTTCCAGGAAGGATGCCGATATACTCGAGCTCGTGTCCATCGGGATCATTGAAATAAATGGCGATTGCCGGCACCCAACAAAATACCATAGGCTGTGTCGTACCATCGTGAAGAAAATTCCAGCAATGAATATCGTGCGATTTGAGGAAGGATTCAGATTCGTGCAATATCCAATCTGGCTCACATTGAAATGCAAAATGTCTAATATCGATCTCATGTTTTGGTTTTTCCCATAGACCGATCATGGCCTGTTGTGCCTGCCCGATCCAAAAGAATGCAATCCTCCGAACCTCATCAAAGCGACACTGTTTCAACCCCATGATCTCAGCGTAAAACTCAATAGATCGCTCTAAATCCTCAACGAATAAATGTGTTTCGTATAGGCCTTTAATCATAATTCAGTTTCAGATTTGACGTGAATAATGCAACTAAATATACTGGAAAGACTATTGATGTGGCGGAGTTGACAATAGTCACTCTGACATCATTATCTCTTATTGTAAGCTGGTATTTTGCTTACTTTTTCCTTTTCTTGGATTCTTTCCTCGTCTTGGCGCTTATCCATTTTGACATCAAATCAATGAGTTCCGAAAAAGGTATTTCCCACATTTTATTAGGATCTAAATTTTCGGCTTTCATATCTTTGTCAAAGTCATAAAGAAACTCATTGTACAAGTCCCATATGATTGTATATGCTGATGGTTTTGATCTTCTGAGTTTGTAAATCCAATTTCTGACACATTTGATTACTTGAATGGGCTCGTTAGCATGGCTGCTTATGTCTTGACCAGATATATCCGATATAACTTGCTTATATCTGTATTGGTCTTCTTCAAGTATTAGGCATTTTTTATCATTTTTAGAATACATCTTGCACCCAAGATCCAACCCTAATTCAAATGGCATATTGAATCGTGGCAAATCTTTTTTGGACTTAGGTATTATTCTTGAAATGTCATGAATGCTATACTTTGAATCGTTAATCAATTCTTGGATTTGCCTTATTCTTATATCATCACCGTCAGTTGTTTCTGAGAGCCTTGGTTTGAGACCGCAGAATATCACCGCGAATAATAGAGGTTTTAATAGTGGATAATAATCACTATCAAAAGGGCAATTAATGAAAATGTTAGTTTTATAGGACATTATCTCGCCGCCCTAAACTTTCCATTTCTGCCATGAATAATAACTGTAGAAGCAGTGCCAGATTTAACCCATGTCTTAGCAACTTCGACAGCTGCTTTTTGGGATTTCATAACTTTGGACGCTTGCAAATTTCCTTCTCTTCTAACTGCCCAACCATTTGCACGTGGGGTGATATGAACCCTTTTAGAATTCGTTTTAGCCGATTCCACTAACCTCCTTTGTACTTTTTTGGTCTTAACTGTCAATTTTACAGGTTTTTCTGTTTAAATATAACGTGATTATTTGAGATTTAATTCCATTTATTTAAGATAGTATTCTGCTTGCTGATAACTCTTTGATAATACGATTTTGGGGTCTCCAGAAAATTGGTCATGTATCTGTTTAAGATAGTCTATCTACGAGCTTACCAAGATATTCAATGGACGAGGAAAAGTCGAAAGAAACGATCATCACGCTATGGTCAGTCTTATCTATATACTCATGTTTATGATTCATGAATTTGAACAACCCAGAAATCATCTCGTCAACAAATAGATGCGGTTGCTGATACTGCATGATCTGAACCTGCAAGGCATGCCATAACCCAAAGTGCTTGGCCCGCCAAGTAACTGTTTCATTGAGCTTGACAAG
This sequence comes from uncultured Saprospiraceae bacterium, assembly GCA_964522505.1. Classification (GTDB taxonomy): domain Bacteria; phylum Bacteroidota; class Bacteroidia; order Chitinophagales; family Saprospiraceae; genus GYS-P2D. The sequence goes on along the minus strand of CAZFWJ010000019.1, from coordinate 23,995 downwards.
ACTACTCATGACTCCTGCACAGCCTGTTCAGAAGTATTTGAATCAGATACCTTATCCAAGTATATACTGGTTAAAAGGTCAGAACACCGTTCAATTCGGGCCTTTATTAAAGCATACAGTTGTATGAGCCACATAGTTATAAATCTAAATGGTCAAGATCATTATTTTATCTCTACCAAATCGTGTGATGCGACGGCCCAGTAGGGTCATCAATACGCTTATAGGTATGTGCGCCAAAGAAATCACGCTGTGCCTGAATCATATTAGCACTACTCTGAGCCTGCGTATAGGTATTGATAAAATCACTTGCTGCCGACAGACATGGAATCGAACAATAAGTCTGATGTCCTTGAGCTACTATCTCTGCGAGATCGAGACGATGTCTCTGCACTACATCTATCAAGTCTGAGTGTTGCAGCAATCTCTGTGTAGATCCTAACACACCAATTAAGTCTTTCATGAGTTTGGAGCGGATGATACATCCATTAGTCCAGATGCGGGCGATCTCCGAAAAGTTGAGGTTCCACTCATAGGTCTCAGAGGCAGCATCAATGAGGTGTAGACCTTGGTGATGGTTAGCTATGCGCGCTATGCGATAAGCGCCCTCGAGCTCTACAAGGTTGATAATCGAAGACTCCACACCAAGACCATACAGCCGATCTGAGCTCGTACGTTCATTCTTGAATGCCGAGGTGTATCTCGCAAACAATGCGCCTGTAATCATGGTAATCGGCACACCTAATTCAGCGGCAGCTATTGTCGTCCAGCTTCCCGTACCCTTGTTACCTGCTTTATCTAATATCTGATCGATCACGTACTCTTCACCATCCTTCTTCCGCAATATCTGCGCACTGATCTCCAGTAGGTAACTACCTAAATCCCGTTTGCCCCATGCATCAAATAGATCTGCAATAGCTTCATGATCATGCCCGCCGACGTAACGAAGTAAACTATAACACTCTGCAATCAGCTGCATCTCGGCATACTCTATTCCATTGTGGACCATCTTGACGAAATGTCCAGCTCCTCCCTTACCGACATGAGCACAACAACCATTGCCCTCTGAATCTCTGGCAGCAATAGCTTCTAAGTATGGCGCAGCCTTGCTATATGCGTCTGACGATCCGCCAGGCATTATTGAGGGGCCTCTGAGTGCTCCTTCTTCGCCACCTGAGACACCTGTTCCGATGAACTCGATGCCATGCTCTGCCAGCAATGCAGCTCTTTGATCAGTCTGCTTATAATGACTATTGCCACCATCAATAATTACATCTCCTCGATCCAATAAAGGTATCAACTGACTGATGACCGCATCGACAGGTTTTCCAGCATTAACCATGAGCATAAGCTTGCGAGGCGTTGCTATAGAATTAACAAATTGACCCAAGTCCTCAAATCCCGATGAACCTTGTAACTCTGGAAATGACTTGACAAAGTCTACGGCAACATTCTCCTCTATACCATCGACATGACGGTTGTACAGCGATAACTTAAATCCATGGTTAGCTAAGTTTCTGCTAAGACTCTTGCCCATAACTCCTAATCCAATAAGACCAAATTCTGATGACATTTGCTATAGTTGATTTGTGATATTCGTAATAATTACTTCTGGCTCATCCATAATACTAACAGTAATGGCCCCTTCTGGCTTCTCCCATATATCAAATTGGGACTGCAACAATTCTGGCGGCATAAAATGTCTTTTTCTAGATATGATACGCTCATAGATCAGCTCAAAACTACCTTCTAAGCTTACCCAATACAGTCGATCAATATTAAGCGAAAGTATCTTGCGGTAGCTCTCCTTGAGTGCAGAACAAGCGATAACGCATCCATTCTTACCTTGCTCATTAATACAATGTTGATTAATTGCCTCTAACCACGGTGCTCTATCGGGATCATCGAGGGACTGACCCGATTGCATTTTAAGAATGTTAGCTTCGGGATGGAAGTCATCACCATCGTAGAACGGTATGGACAGTCGATCAGCCAGTAACTGGCCAACGGTAGATTTACCACTACCCGATACACCCATGATGATATAGATAGACTTCAACGAATCTTAATTATGATGACGATTAACAAATGTACACTATCGTATGAAAGTCCGCGCTAATATTCTATTGTTCTTGATCGCCAAAGTTTCGTTCAATGAACTCGAATACGCTACTCTCATAGTCTTGACCACCTATCTTCATCAGGTTAAAATGACCCGCTCCAGGGACTATGTACAGTTCCTTATCAGCTGACCTTAAGTTGTTATATAAATCCTTAGCATACTCAACAGAAATGTTTTCATCAGTCTCGCCATGACCGATGAATATTGGGATATCGATGTTCTTGACTGATTCTATAGGCTTTACCTCATCTGGGTCGAAACCAGCCAGTTCTCCTGCCCGCTTGAGGGTGTAGTCTGATATAAATCGCCTGCTAAGGCCTCCAGACAATCGATTGCTATAATCATAGACGATATCATCTAACTCGGTGAATGTGCTCTCGATTATTCCAAAGTCGATTCTGAAATCTCGCTCTAAGGCTTGGATAGCAATAGCTCCGCCCAGTGAATTGCCCCAGATACCAATCTTGGTTTGTGGATTACGGGATAAAATTAAATTCACTATTGCCGAAATGTCTTGTTTCTCCTTGTAGCCATAGGTCACATAGTCGCCTTCACTCTGGCCATGTGCGCGACCATCAAACACTACAGACTCAAGGCCAATGTTAGCTAGCTCTTTAGTGAGCGGAAGAAAATGCTCCTTACAATCTCCTATGCCATGTAATAGTATCATGACCCCTTTAGAGGAATCAGTCTCAGCATCTATCCAATATCCGTCTAACATGATACTATCATAGCTCATTAATTGTAATGACTCACTCTTCAGTTTAAATTGTTCGGGTGACCATGTACTCCTGACACGACGAGGCTGTGTAATCGTTATAGGAACCACCATATATAGGGCTACGTAAAATAGAATTAAGAGTAAGACCAATACTGAGGCAAGAATTTTTAACCACTTCCGCATACTGCATAATAACGGTCTGGCAATCATCTGATTATTCTAAAGAATTCCACAGATAATCCTCATAATAATGTCTATCCAACAAAAACAACTCTATCCCCTCATCTGTACTATTCCTGTGAGTTCGTGGATCAAATCGTGGTGGAACTATAAATGTCCAAGATGTCGACAAGGAGATATCTTCATTAAGCCCATGTCCTTTTCAGATCCCGTTAAAATGCCTAAAGCTTGTCAACTCTGTAATCAGAGAATGGAACCGGAGCCAGGATTCTACTATGGGGCAATGTTTATTTCCTATATATTCTCAGCGTGGTACTTATTGCTGCCGACTCTGTTGCTCGTATTTTACTTTAAGTGGTCTGCTAACTCTGCGATGGCCTTTACAATTTTCCTCGGGTTGATCTCCTATACCCGATTGATCCGATCGAGTAGATCACTGTGGATACATATCAATGTGAAGCATGATCCACAAGCCGAGCTGGCGGCCTTAGCCAAACTTGCCAGTAAGCCTCAGACCAGTGATACCTGGACACCGAAGAGTTCTAAATGATATATTATTGCGATAGAAACAGAGGATTGCCAGGGATATTTTGATCAGTTAATAGATATACTCAGACTTCGCACGCATTCTAACACACATGGCCAAGAAAAAAACATATCGAGAAAAGATCAATGAGTCGGTAGAGAAAATCCATGACATCACCCCTGAATGGGAAGAGAAATTAGGAAAAGATAAAATCTCATCAGACAAAACTGGGCTCAAAAATCTATTGGATCGTAAAAAGAATAAACCTATAGCCAATATTAATGCACAAAACAAGATTAGAATAAAGCGGAGTATATATTTCATTTTACTTGTTTTAGATTCAATGCAGACATCATCGCATACGTCGAGCAAATGCCTGTCGTGACTAAGTAACGCGCCATTTCTTGAAGCCCCAAAAACCCATAATGAGCACCACCACAGCTAACAACCAAGGTCTGATAGCTGCCCCAAGCTGTGCTTGGAGCTTATTTTGAATTTCGTTGATGGGTTCGTAGTTGATCCCCATTTCGAGCACCCCATACTCTTCGGTATAGTCGGCATAATCACTAATTAATTCAGCAAACTTGGAAGGTTCCAGCACTGACAGGTCTTTGGTCTCCCCAGGGTCCAAATTCAAGTTATGCATGCGCCACTCGCCATCTCCATATGGTCTACCGTTTCTAACCAATTTATAATCGCCTTTATATAATGCTCCATGTCCTGCCGCCTCTATTCCTACCGCTTCATCATCCTGATACACTTGTTCTGAGGTCTGGCTAATCAACGGATATAGGCTTCTACCTGTCATAGGCCCTGCTGGTGCCACTTTAGGTTGTTGTATGCCTGCCAATGACAAGATGGTTGGAGTGATATCGGTCACTCTACAGAATGCTGATTGAGTCTCACCCAGTGGTATGCCAGGACCTGAAAATATCAAGGGTACTCGGAGCCCTCCCTCGCCAGCATAAAACTTAAAATAAGAACTCGGACCTGCGCAGGCACTGGCAAATTCTGGCCCGATGTAATTATATGATCCCTGTTCACCAAGTCTATCATAGTCTCTATGGTATCCTGCATACTTCAACCACAGTTGCATAGTTTTAACATCACCCGTTGAGCTTGCTTCTGGACCATTATCGGATGTAATGATAAATACCGTATTCTCATACTTTTCTTCTTGCTTAAGGTAGTCAATATACCTCCCGATATGCTCATCCATCGCCTCCAGCATTCCAGCATTGACTGCCATCGCCTTAGCCATAAAGCTCTGCTGCTCTTTATTTAGAAACTTCCATTGCTGTAGGCCTTCTGGCATATTACCCATTGGAGCGTCATGCGGTATAAGTCCAAGCGTTTTGGCTTTTTCAAATCTCTGTTTTTTGATGACATCCCAGCCTTGCTCGTAGGTAGCAATATACTTATCGGTGTAACGCCTAGGAGCTTGTACGGGTATGTGAATGGCTTGAAAAGAAATGAATGAGAAAAATGGATCCTGTTTCTCCTCTTCTTCTTCCATAAATTGGATCATTTCATCCACTAAATTCTTAGAAGAATAGAAATCTTTTGGTAGATCTATCAGTGCTCCATCCTTATACCATGGGGGTTTAGAAGTCTGTGTTGGGAGATAAGGTCTATGCTGATAATTATCAGCGCCAGAAGCGTCTAATATATAAGTACGGTCAAAACCTCGCCGACTAGGCAAGTTGGATTCCGAATGTCCTAAATGCCATTTTCCAGTGATGTAAGTACGATATCCTATGCGTTTTAATCTGGTAGCAATAGTTTCGACTTTATCATTAAGTACTCCTTCATACCCTGGTCTAGTAGCATATTCGGGTGGTGTGAAAATCGGAAGATTAGGCACTCCCGTCAGATGACTGTCGTATCCTGTCATCAACATAGCTCTCGAGGGAGCACACATAAGAGAGGCGCGATATTGAGTAAATAATGTGCCCTGCTGAGCTAAAGCATCAATATGTGGTGTATGGGCCTCCCCTCCGTAGATACCAAAGTCTTGCAGGGCCGCATCGTCTACAAGTATGAGGACGATATTGGGAGGTAGCAAGTCTTTTACGTTTTCTATATTCTCCTGCGCCACAATTACAATGGAGCTGAATAAACAAATTACAAAGCCTATTACTTGTCTATATTCGATATACATTGCCTGCTTCATTTTTTATTCTTCGGCTTCTTTTAACCATGTCAACTTCTTTTTAAACAATCCTGCTGAAACCGTAATATCAAGTTTGTCATCATTGGGAATTATAATAGCATCCAATGTCCGATCTCTTTTAACAGCATACAGTTTGCCCGCCCAGTGTTGATTTTCCTTTGCGAAACCAATAAGAATGTCACTTCCAATTTTTGCTTTTGAATTGTCAGAAGATATAATCTTCCCGAACCACATTCCTTCCTTTTGATAGGTTTCTATTTTTGTATTTTCCTCTCCTGTCAACCAAATACCCGTCACCATATCTTGGGCAGATAGACTTATAGTTATCATTGAGATTAAAACTGTTATGATGTGTTTATTCATGTTCTATATTCAAATCTTTTCGACTCATTGAATTCGCCAAAGGCATCTTCGTCTCCGCTCAGGCACAGATAGTCAGTACTTGAATGTTGTTTAAATTAGGACTCTGAGCGAAGTCTCTGAGTCATTATGGCCAATAATCTGGTGTCGGCAATCCCGGAAATGTAATTCTAAATGTTTCTGCTCCGGCAAAATTAGGCGCCAATAGACGCTCTCTTTGGAATTCTCCAGATGCGCCAGCATATTTTCCCGTCCCTCCTAATATTATTCCTTTAAATACCTGTCCTTGTACACCCCATTCAAAAAACATAATGCCATGGATGGAGTCCGTAATTGGCTCATGCCACTCCTTTGGATTTTTAGAAGAACGAAAAGCAAACGTGGCTGTTTGTTCTAAGATTATCCTGCGATCTAATTTGTCACACTCCACAACACTGCGCAGATAAGCCTCTACTCTTTCTTTATCATTCTTTGGGGGGATTACTTTTCGATCAATGGTAGCGGCAAGAAAGTCACGAGACACATTAGTGAGAAATCGGTTGGAAGCAGTAAAATTGCCTATGATCTTATCGGGATAGGCCGGTTCAAAATCATCATCAGAAATCATCTTTAGTCCCCCTGATGTCTTTGCAATAAAATCGGGATCATCAGGATCTAATTGTAATGGATGGTGGCAACATTTGTCTTCTTCAATAGTGCCTCCAGGATGTATCGGCCCACCGCCATGAGCCAGCAATCCATTGACTGGTAAGTTCTTGCCGACATAGCTCAGAGCACTTCTTGGTACTAACGAAGAAATAATAGGTAGTCGAGCTAATATGGCTTTCCTCTTAATACTCGATAAAGCCATCTGTAACTTCCAATTATTGGTCTGACCAAATTTGTTTGCGTCTGATATCGTATCTATGATTAAATCTTGTTCTGCCACGATATTTTAGTTTAGTCGAGTATGGTTCGAGCCGATTTTTCATCAATTATAGCCATCATTTTCTGTGCTGTCTCGTGTCCTGAGTTTTGATTTTGGCCTGTGACGAATCGTCGCTCCTCGTCAACTACCGTAATCGTTTGAAATATATCCTGACTGCCAGAGTTAAACTTATAATTCACTCCTCGTTTTCTCAACTCAGTTTCAGGGTGTAGAGGAGTCACTGTTATGCCCAATTCTATCAACTGTTTATCCGTAACTCCAGTCATACTACGTCCAGTAATCAGGAAATTATCTAAGGTATCTTTGGCCTGGATGAGTCCTAATGCGCCGTGACATACGCTTCCTATGGTTGGCGTCTGTGCATAATAGGCTTCTGATATTTTCTGCCCTAAGACTTCTGATTGCCCTAAATCATAGGCTGCGCCCCATCCTCCTGCGAGCCAGATAGCATCATAGTCTGAGAAATCGATATCATCTATTTTGAGAGAGCTTTTTACCTTTTTTTGAAAATCCTCATCCTTCTGATAACGTTTATCTGCATTCGACTTGATCATGAACAGGAAGGATTGTGGATCTACAGGGATCTCACCTCCCTTGATACTGGCTACATCAACCTCCATACCCGCATCTTGAAATTCATAGTATGGCACAGTCATCTCTGAAGCAAATACTCCAGTCGGATCTCCTGTGGTTTCGCCGGGAGCATTCAATATTCCATGGCTGGTCGTTATCACTAAGGCTTTCTTGCCAGACAAATCATATTCTTGAGAATGCTTATAATCTGGATGTAAGCCAGCTTGATGCAGAATATTAGGTAACAAGAATATCAATGTGCCCAGAGTTCCTAAACCGATCACCGAGCCTGTTGCAGCTTTCTTCCACAAGGAGAATTGGGGAAATCGGTTTTTTATAAAGTAATAGGACGTAAATATGCTCAAGATTAAATGTAACATTGCCCCACCAGGATTAGCAAAAACACCAGCCAAAAAGCTCGAGAGCAGTCCGATGAACGCCGCCAAATTGAATATTAAAAAGGCACCCAGAAATGCCCGCACTAATGGCTCGCTATCAACATTGCGCCAGACTTGAACAGCAAAGACTCCTAATCCCATCGCTGCAGCACCGTACATTCTCGCCATCGCCATATGGCTACTTGTTCCTTGAGCTAAATCAGGTACTACTTGAGGTGCGAAAAACATGATAACCCCAGCAAGTATTTCGATTAGTGCAGAAATAAATATAAATCTCTTCATGGCAGTCTATATATGATTGGCGAATGCTGATCGAAAAGAATCTACTACTACGGACACCGAGTCGACTGATTTGATATTGCCAACTCCTTTACCCGCTTGCCAAAACTGAACATTATCATCAAAGGCAGTGCGGCTATAATTCTTAACACCCTTGCTCATCAGGTACATACGGGCATATTTCTTTAATTTCCGACGTCTCAGCATAAAATTGATGATCGGCCCAGTTCTTAAACCACCTTTCATGATATCCGCTGTTTTGATTACAGATGAATTGTTTCCAGCGATTTTATTCGTCCATACGATGTCATCTTCATTAGCATCTACTATGGCTTGTTTATAACTATCAGTAACCTTGCACTCATGGGTAGCTAAAAATCGCGTCCCCATCTGTACTCCTGCGTAACCCATAGTTAAGGCCTGTTGCAAATGATCAGTATCACCTATCCCTCCGGCACAGATGAGCGGAATGCCTATATCGTGGAGCTCTTCCATAAATTGTTCTGCAGACTGGATTCCTGTCTGTCCACCTCCTCTCCAGTTAATACAGTTGAGACCGTCGACACCAGCATCTCGCATAGCCAATGCTACCTTCTTATTAGGTACGTCGTGATATACCTTAATGCCGTGTTGCTTGGCTATCTTGACAATCTCATGAGGTTTGCCTAATGAAGTGAGGAAGAACTTCACACCTTCTTCAATGGAGATATCCATCCACTCTTTCATCTGCTCATGATACTTCTTATGGGCACCACCGAATATGGTAAAGTTGACGCCAAATGGCTTGTTCGTCAGTTTTTTAATTAGACGTAAACCTTCTCTAAAATCATGACCATAAAGCGATGTCAAGGCTACTGGTTGCACCACGCCAAAAGCTCCCGAATCGCTAACTGCCGCAATTAATTCTGGATTAGAGCCAGGATACATGGGGCCACAAACAATAGGAACTTCTGCGCCCGTGTCCTTTAAAAATTGTTGTGTGTAATCGTCCATATTCTATTTACTCTTGATCTAACAATTAGTTGTAGCGTTCTATTTATTGGTTCTTATCGAAAGCAAGAACATGATAATACAGAGAAATGGGAACAGATAGTTGGCTACGCCACCTGGCGCTTGACCTGTAGTTTCGAGTGACTTGAAAAGTGAAATACCGTAGCGTGCGACATATTCCAATAGAAGAAACAGATACATCAGCGGTATCAAACTTCGATATTTCAAGGCTACTATCCCTTGCAGTAGTCCGAACATCAATTGACTTAATCCCCAATAGGCAAAAATGAAAATGACAGCCTTAGCCCCTCCTTCTGTATATGTGTCTATTGGTATCGTAGCTATACTATGTGCTCCGCCGTCATCCTTAAATATATGAATGCAGCTTCTGACTATGGTCACCACTGTAATCAAGTAAAAAAACCATAAAGCTATCTTATGACCTCGATAGTTGTCGTCTACAATTTCAGGAAGTACTTTATGCCGCATAATTCAGTTACAATTAGTTTACAATATTAATATATGAGTCATAGCTGCGATTAATGCTAAGGCAAGTCCAACAACGACGGTCAGTCCTCCCAACTGAAACCATGGATCGACTGGATAAGCGATGCTCTTGCTGAGAGCTGCAAATTTGAATTCATGCTTTTCATGAAATTCAGGGGTGATCAGAATCTCCATAAAATCTCTCCTACTTCGAAAACGATTAATGCCCGAGATGCCCCATTGTTCAGCATTGTTAATACCAATGACATCGACAGAAGTGCCAGCTACCCTACCTTGAAATATACCGACCCCAGCTCTCTTGAACATAGCCTTCATGAATGACTTATGATAGGTAATCAGTGTCTTCAACGAGCTGTCACCTTCCTGCACACCTTCCACCAGATCTGGTGTCTCTTTTAACAGGATACTATTGACCATTACGAAACTTTTACCTGTATCGTTTTCTAAAAACGTTCGCAAGTCAGATATCCCTTCTGAGCTGTTGTTATCATATTCGGCGAGCTGCCCTAAATACTTCTCTATTTCTTCTTTGGAAAGTGGCTTTCTAAAACCGACATACCATAGCCAGAAGATGGCATATAGGATAAAAGCGAATGTCCAGATAATGATAGGTGTCATTGAGAAAGTTCAAGTTCAAATGTCAAGTTCAAGTGTCAAATTTCAAATGTAGTTCAAGGCTTTTTTCGCTCTTGAGTTTGATTCTTGAATCTTGCATTTTTTTAAGATTTTTTATTCTTAATAATTGTTGCTATTATTTTTATCAATTACTCTGCTTCATCAAATAGAAACTCACGTTTAGAGCTATCACCATAATCCACTTTGTTCAATATTCTTAGGTTCACTCCGGATTCTTTTAGTTCCTTCAGTGATGGAGATAGTTAGTAAATATTGTCTTTCTGAGTACTCGTTCCTTGGGCTTCTCCAATTTAAGGCTGCACTCCCTGCTGATCGTAAGAGTTGATTACCATAATAATCTCCAGTTCTATCATTTGGGAGGTCTTTACAGAAAAACACAATATTTCCTGCAAATTCGACTATTCGATCTTCCAGGTCATATCTCTTGCTTATCATCCCAATTGATTTTCATAGATCTTAACTAACTCTTGTTTCTTGCACTTGCTACTTGGTCTTGTCTCTTAAACTTAAAACTTGCACTTGTTTCGTCCACTTAACCCTTGCACTCTACAGTGGGTTCTTAACAATAAACTTGTGTGTCCGATCTGCCATTATCTCCCCTATATCATCTTGAATAAAGTGATTGGCATTTTCAAACTGTTCGTGATCTTGGCCTTTTGCTCCAGGTACTTTGGAAATCCATTTCTCCTGAATTTGTGGTCTGCCAAGCAGAGTATCTTTTAATCCAATAAATGAGATAAAGGGTTTTTCAAATTTCTTTAGACTTTCCCATGCTGGCAATTGTTGTCCTACTAAACCTACATTCATCGATGGTAAGGTGCGTGGACCTGCCATGTATATAAATGAAGGAAAAGGGGCGTCATAAGCCGACATTTCCTTATCCGTTAGTGTAATCGCAGTTGATTGCTGCATCACTGGCCCAATAAAGTTCTTGGTATTTTCAAGACAAAATAAAATCCAAGCCTGAAACATATCCGGCAATCCTTTTAGCCAATATTTGGCGATGTCTTTAAACCCCTTAATCTTAGGATTGACGACAACTGGATTGGGTATATAGAAGGGGTTTGTTTCTTCTGTAATTAATGGCAGATCACCATTTGCTAAAATAAGACGTGCAAATAGATCAGGATTTTCTCCAACAAGCCTTGTGCCGATCAAACTGCCCCAGTCTTGTACAAAAGCTGTGATGTTCTGCAACTCTAATTCACGTATAAAAGACAACATGATTTCGCAGTGTCGGTCGTAGGTGTGAAAAGACTCTTTTATAGGTTTATCAGATCTGCCCATTCCAATCATGTCAGGAGCGATGCATCGATAACCTTTGGGCACTAATGCTTTAATCATCTTACGGTATAGATATGACCACACTGGCTGCCCGTGCAACATTAAGATCACCTGACCATCTCTTGGTCCTTCGTCGACATAATGCATCCTTAGTCCATCAATCTCTAGGTAGTTAGGATTAAAATCATAGCCATCTAAGCCTTCAAAATGTTCATCAGGCGTTCTAACGTATTCTACTTCTGTAGATGCTTGGTAAATGGTTACTGATTCATCCCAAAATACTTCTTTAGGATATGGGGTAACTTCTTCTACTTTTCGCACACCACCCTTTTCAAAATCAATTGTGATAGGTGATGAAATAGCCTTTGAGGCCAACTTCTTAAGGATCTTTGACATACGTATCTATATTCTGTTAGATAATGCTAATTTAGGATTTAAAACCTATAATATTGAATTATTTTAGGTCTATATTTTATATCTTTAACTTAAAGTTGTCATGTAGATGAAGAAGACGCCCAAGAAGATTTTGGAAAGTGCACGTATACTCTTCAATACGAGGGGAGTAAACAATGTTCGGCTTCAAGATATCGCTGAAAATACGGGTATAAGTCCTGGTAATCTCTCCTATCATTACGGCACCAAGAGAGATTTGATGAGTTCGGTTTTGGAGATGCTTCAAGAGGCAACAACAGAAATGCGTGCATCCAATATGCAATCTTTAGAATCAGAGGACTACTTGGGGGTGATTAAGAATTACTTACGATTTCAGATCGGCCATCGTTTTTTCTACCGAGATATATTGGATATAACCAACCTCGTTCCTGAGGCAAAAGATGTCTACGAGCAATTAATGAACCAAGTTATTAACTTCAGCAAGAATGGAATGTACCTTGCGGTTGGAAAGGGTTTGTTGCAACCAGAACTACATGATGGTAGTTTTCATTTCTTCGCAAAAAATGTCTGGGGCATCTTAAACTCCTGGTTAATCGAACGTGAAGTACTCGGAAAAGAAAAAGTTGGGATGGAGGAGATCATGATGGCGATCTGGGAATATCACTATCCTTACCTGACCGAAAAAGGTCAACCATTATATCACAATGTGAAAAAACGGATTCCTCAGTTGGTGAAGGAAGAGATGTTGGTTGTTGGCTAAAGTATTCGGGCAAGTTTAAGGTTATTAATCAAGTAAATCTGCTCGAACTAGGTTGATATCACTATCAGAATATTCAAACTACTAGCTATGTTTATACTGGAGCTAAGCAATCTAAAGTACCTGGAAAATATTAATTTGGAATTTAAAGCTGCTCTCAGCAATATACACGTGCCAAAATTCCGCAATCGCTACAAACTGCTGATATCCAACAGAAATTATACCATATAGAACAGATTAGGTCATGAATAGAGAAATAAGATCAACGCTAAGCAAAGAAGGTACATTATCACTTGAGGTAATAGATACTCCGATGCCAAAACCTGCAGCTCACGAAGTGGTAGTGGAAATACATGCTGCACCTATAAACCCCTCAGATGTCGGTGTGCTCTTTGGATTATCAAATATGATTACCACTGATCTTATAGGCACCACAGCTAATCCAAAAACTATACAATATCCATCAACCATCGTAAATCATATGAAAGGAAGATGGGACAAAGCACTCCCGAGTGGTAACGAGGGATCTGGGATTGTTGTAAACGCAGGAAGTGATATGCAACATCTTATAGGCAAGGTGGTCTCATTATTTGGAGCTAACTGTTTCTCAAAATATCGATGTGTACCAGGTCTATCATGCATGGTCATGAATGAAGGTACTACTCCAGAGCAAGCCGCTGCGAGCTGTGTAAATCCATATACAGCACTAGGTATGGTCGCTACCATGAAGATGGAAAATCATAAAGCAATCATCAACACTGCTGCAGCATCTAACCTAGGTCAAATGCTTCTCAAGGTTTGTAAAGCAGATGGCATACCTCTTATCAATATAGTCCGAAGACAAGAACAAGTAGACCTTCTAAAATCAATCGGTGGAGAATATGTACTCAACTCTAGTGATGACAACTTTAAAAGTCAACTTATAGATGCAATCAGTGAGACTGAAGCCACCTTGGCCTTTGAATGTATTGGCGGAGGAGATATGGCAGGACAGATATTAGAAGCTATGGAAAAATCCCTGGCCAGCAAAGCCGATAGTTACAGCGTATATGGCACTACTACCCTTAAGCAGGTGTATATCTACGGCAGTCTGAACCAAGCGCCAACCACATTCAGTAGAACATTTGGTTTGTATTGGAGCATAAGTGGCTGGTTAGTGACTCCTATTATCCAGAAGATAGGTATGGAAGGATTTATGGCCATGCAAAAAAGAGTTGCCGACGAAATTGACACTACCTTCAAAAGCGACTTTCACAAATCAATATCTCTAGACGAAATGTGTGAGCCAGATCATATATTAGAATATGTTAAGGCCGGTAGTGGTAAGAAGTATCTGGTGAAGCCACAGATGAGCTAGCAACTGCAGATTAATCTTCATCTGTCAACAACAAATCAATTCCATCATATCCCGATAACAACGCCCCTGGGACACCCAGTTGTTTATGTCTATCATAGGCCTCACCAGCAAAGTAAACCTTATCCTGAAGCGGTTTATTCAAGACTTTTACATTTAAGTTTTTATCTGTTGCCGCATTTACCCAAGTACCTAAGGTGTATTCATGCTGCCCCCAATTTTCAAGGATATAATTCCCTGTATAGTACTTAGAAGCACTCCCTTGAAATATTACGTCCAACTCTTTTAAAATAGCTGATACAATCTCGTCGTAGGCAGGTAAGTCATAGTAACTCTCTGCATATTCTCCTAATACAAGTGCCCCAAGAATATGACTGCTCGCTTCTTTTTTAAATGCAACATCATAATAGGTTACATCACCACCAGTCTCAGTCATATTGATAACATCTGGATAGAACTTCTTTGAAAATTTCATCAGCAGTTTAAATCCTGGTTTAAAACTGATTGCATTTATCGTTTCTTTTTTCTTAGTACTTAGATCTGGCACGAAGGCGATAGTCCTTGATTTCAACACTCCCAAAGACACAGTGAGCAAGACTTTGTCAGCTGTATATGTCTCTCCATTTTTTGTAGTAACCTCTACTTGCTCACCTTCATAATTAATTTCTGTGACTGGAGTATTGAAGAGTATATTATCCTTAACCTCTTGGGCAAAGTTATCGTTGACAAAATCATACCATGTGGATCGTTTGAATTTTTGCTCTGGGAAGAAATTATAATACTCATCCAAATCTTGCTTAGCCATTTTCTCCAATTGCTCCCCATCCCAATTAACAGCACTATCTAAGTGATAAGGAATTAACACCTCATCCACGTCATCTCCTTTTTTACCTTTTAACCTATTTAGTATAGCAGGCTTATTATGAATCCATTCTGCACCTATGTCAATAGGGAAGTCAGCCAGTGTTGTATCCTTCTTAAGTCTACCGCCATATCGGTTAGTTGCCTCTAATATTTTATAATCGATGCGATTACGTTCCAATATTTTTGCCGCTGCCAATCCTGATGCTCCTGCCCCAATGATGAGGACCTTACCGTCATATTGATATGTTTTGTCTAATGCCGTTTCTACAGGAAATTTTTTAAAGGCTCTTGGGCCCCACTCAAAGCAACTGTAAAAGGTAAAAAACAATGAAAAAAAGAATACGATCAGAAAACTATACTTCATTGATTAAAGATAATCGTATCAAAGCAGCTCTGAGTACAGGTTAAAGCTCTTATGTCCTAATTAAAATTTCCATACCAGGCTTGTTTATAAATCCAAAACAATTCTTCCATCCTTCGCTCGAGAAACACAGACACACATGTTTTTACCTGCCATTTTTTCTTCTTCACTTAACACGGCATCTCGATGATCTATAGCTCCTTCGATCACAGGAGTAATACAAGTACCACAGGTTCTTCAATGCACAATGAAAGAAGAAGAAGAGCGATTGATCTAATTGTTAGCTTTGTGCTTGCTTCATTGAATTTTTAGTAGTTGATCAATTGTTGCAATGCGACTTCCAGCCGTTCAATAGGCAAAAATTGATTTTCTAAGGACTTAGTAAAAGGTATAGGTGTATCTAGACTCGCTACACGAGTGACAGGTGCATCTAGGTACTTAAAGAGATGTTCGGATATATAGGCTGATAATTCTGCGCCCACGCCACCGACTAAAGTATCCTCGTGCAAGATTAATACTCGGTTAGTTTTCTGAATCGTCTCGTCAATAGCACTGTAATCCAATGGAGCAAGGCTACGCAAGTCGATGATATCGACAGATACGTTCAATTTTTCTACAACTTCTTTAGCCCATTTCACTCCTAAGCCATAAGTGATTATAGAAGCTTGATTGCCTTCAACCACGATGTTCGCCTTGCCTATTTCGGTGGTATAATAACCAGTTGGCACGACATCCGTAATACTACGGTAGAGCGCTTTGTGCTCAAAAAATAAAACGGGGTTTGGGTCTGCGAAGCTAGCCAGAAGAAGGCCTTTGGCGTCTGCAGGATTAGAAGGGTAGACTATTTTCAATCCAGGCGTCTTAAAAAACCAAGCTTCATTAGTTTGCGAATGAAACGGACCTGCCCCTACACTTCCGCCGCATGGCATACGTATCACCACATCAGCATTGGCACCCCAGCGATAATGTATTTTTGCCAAGTTATTGACGATCTGATTGAAGCCACAACTGACAAAATCAGCGAACTGCATTTCTACCATAGACTTCATCCCCTTGAGGCTCAATCCTAATCCTACACCAACAATTGCACTCTCACAGATAGGTGTATTGCGGACACGCCCAGCTCCATATTTTTCTAAGAACCCATTGGTGATTTTGAATACGCCTCCGTAGTCAGCAATGTCCTGACCCATTAATACCAATTCATCATAACGCTCCATCGCTATATCGAGGGCATCTGTGATCGAATCAATGAATCGCAGCTCAGTTGTTTCGTCTGTTGTTGGAGCAATAGCCGCAGTATCATGAGCTTGATAAATATCTGCGTATTCAGCAGTCGTATCTGCAACTGGAAACTCCTCATTGAAGGCAAGGTCAATTGCTGATTGGATCTCTGTCTTAATCTTAACTTTTGCTTTTTCTATATACTTGTCATCAATGACGCCCTCAGTTAGTAAAAACTGCTCATAATTGGTGAGAGGGTCTCTTTCTTTCCAATAGTTCATGAGATCCTCAGGTACGTACTTGACACCACTAGCCTCCTCATGCCCTCTTTGTCTAAAAGTGACACACTCTAATAATACTGGTTCAGGGTGAGCTCTTAACTCTTTGGCTAGGGTAGTTAGCGTCTGATACACTTCCAAAATATTGTTACCATCGATCCGTAGCGATCGCATTCCATAGCCTACACCTTTATCCGCGATATGCTCACAATGGTATTGCTCTTTAGTAGGCGTTGACAATCCATATCCGTTATTCTCCACTAGAAATATAACAGGCAATTGCCAAACGGCGGCGACATTTAGGGCCTCATGAAACTCTCCTTCGCTCGTACCTCCCTCGCCCGTAAAAGCCAGACTTACTTTGTTTTCTTCTTTTAATTTATGTGCTAATGCAACTCCCGCTGCGAGTGACAACTGCGGTCCCAAGTGTGAAATCATCCCTACGGTGGCATACTCTAAGGTGCCAAAGTGAAAAGATCGATCTCGACCCTTGGTAAAGCCAGATAGCTTGCCTTGCCATTGTCCAAATAGGCGATTTAATGGGATATTTCTGCTCGTAAATATGCCCAAATTGCGGTGCATTGGGAAGATGATCTCATCATGATCCAATGCCATCCCAACACCGACAGCAATAGCCTCTTGACCAATTCCTGAGAACCATTTACTTATTTTACCCTGACGCAAAAGGAGCAACATCTTCTCCTCAATCATCCTTGGGAGCAAGATACCTTCATAGAGTTCTATGAGTTTCTTTTTAGATAATCTCTTTTTTTTGAAGGGTATAATGTACGGTTCTACTTTTGCCATATTATAATAGTTAGTTGGACCATCAATAGTGAAATAAAATCAAAAAATCCTCCTGATAGTGTAGCGTGATCATTTGAAAGCATTTAACCCAGTTACATCCATTCCTGTAATTAATAGATGGATGTCATGAGTCCCTTCATAGGTAAGTACCGTTTCTAGGTTGCACATATGACGCATCATTGGGTATTCATTGGTAATGCCCATGCCACCATGTATTTGTCTCGCCTCTCTGGCAATCTGCAAAGCCATCCATACATTATTTCTCTTAGCCATAGAAATCTGAGAGGGAGTCGCCTTACCATTGTTTGCTAAACTGCCCAGTCGCCAAGCAAGTAATTGTGCCTTGGTGATTTCAGTAATCATCTCAGCCAGTTTTTTCTGAGTCAACTGAAATTGACCCAGTGGCTTGCCAAACTGAGTGCGCTCTTTAGAATAGCGTAATGCTGCATCATAACAATCCATCGCCGCCCCAATTGCTCCCCATGAGATGCCGTACCTCGCTTTGGACAGACAAGACAAGGGGCCTTTTAGTCCCTGTACCTCCGGCAACATATTTTCTTTAGGTACTCTCACATCCTCCAACACAATTTCTCCAGTGATGGACGCCCGTAAGGACCATTTGCCCTTTATCTCTGGCGCTGTAAATCCTTTCATACCCCGTTCTACAATGAACCCTCTGATGATCGCCTCAGGACTTTTAGCCCAGACTATAGCTATATCAGCAACTGGCGAATTAGTGATCCACATTTTTGCACCATTTAATATATAGTCATCGCCGTCTTCCTTAAAATTGGTAATCATACTACTGGGATCAGAACCATGATTGGGTTCTGTCAGACCGAAGCATCCTATTATTTCTCCTTTGGCCAACCTCGGTAGATATTTTTGTTTCTGCTCTTCCGACCCAAAACGATAGATGGGATACATCACTAACGATCCCTGTACAGACGCCATAGAACGTATGCCACTATCTCCTCGTTCCAATTCCTGCATGATGATGCCATAAGTAATTTCATCCATTCCTCCACATCCATATTTCTCTGGCAGGCTCGGACCGAGCGCACCCAATTCGCCCATTTGTTTGTACAGGTAGAGTGGGCATTCTGCGTTTTCGGTGTAGGATTCAATAATAGGAGTGACTTCTTTCTTGACCCAAGCTCGTACTGACGATCGAATCAACAGGTGTTCCTCCGTTAATAATTCATCCAAAACATAGTAATCAGGTGCTTCGAACTGATCTGTTTTGGAACTTCTTTTTATGGTTTCTGAATGCGTTGTTGACATGATAATTGCAATTGATTAGGTAACGACTGAACAATAAGTTTTATATGAAATTTATGTGCTGGAAATATTCAATTTTATAAGACATATGAGCTATCAAATGGTTCGTGTAGAACTAAATGCTTCAAGATAGTCTCTTACTTTTCGCAGAAAAGATCCACCCAACATACCGTCCACTACTCGGTGATCATAGGACAAACTCAAAAACATCATCTGTCTGATTGCGATGACATCTCCATATTCTGTTTCCAAAATAGCAGGTTTTTTCCGTATTGCCCCAACAGATAGAATAGCCACTTGAGGCTGATTAATAATCGGCGTGCCCATCACATTGCCAAATGTACCTACATTGGTAAGTGTAAAAGTACCCCCTTGAATATCACCAGGTTTCAACTGATTTGCTCGTGCTCTCTGAGCAAGATCATTCACTTTCTTGATTAAACCAAATAAACTCAGGTGTGCGGCATCCTTGATGATCGGCACAATAAGGTTTCCCGATGGCAATGCTGTTGCCATACCTATATTGATCGTCTTCTTAACGATGATCTTAGTGCCATCTACAGAAACATTGATCAGTGGAAAGTCTTGAATAGCCTTGGCTACTGCCTCGATAAATATCGGAGTATAGGTAATATTCTCTTGGTGATTTTCCTTGAATGAATGTTTCACCTGATTGCGCCAATCCACTATATTGGTCACATCCACTTCTATAAATGACGTGACATGTGGAGAAGTTTGTTTGGATCGGACCATGTGCTCTGCAATCAATCGACGAGTGCGATCCATTTCTATGATTTCTATTTCTCCACTTACCGAGGTGGTTGTTGAGGAGATTGGGTTAGATACGTATCCTTGTGTAGCCGTAGTTTGTCGTGCTCCTATACTATGGGTAGAAGCTGATGTGAGAGCGGAGTTGTCTCGATTATCAACATAATCAAGTAGGTCTTTTTTAGTCACTCTGCTATCATGTCCAGTACCACTTATTTTATTCAATGCGGCGAGGTCCACATTTTCTTTGGCAGCGATACTCCTTACCAATGGCGAATAAAATTGCTTGCTGACACTCGGACGTGCCGCTTGTTCGATATCTACTTGTGATGAACCATCAGCAATTCTGGTATGAAGCTCTTGCTCACTGGTTGTTGCGTTAGGGGGAGCAGCAGGCTCTTCTTGAAGTGTATCAGTATCTTCGCCCGATTCAGTCTCAATTAACGCAATGACAGTTCCAACAGCCACTACCTCGTCTGCTTCAAAAAAAGTTTTTACTAATACCCCACTTGCCGGTGCAGGGATTTCAGAATCGACTTTGTCAGTAGCTATTTCCAGCAAGGTCTCTTCATATTCTATATTATCTCCGACATTTTTCGACCATTGGATTATAGTTGCTTCTATGATGCTTTCGCCCATTTTAGGCATTTGTACTTCTATGGTCGCCATACTATTATAAATCAATGTTTAATTAGCGTACGTTATCTTGTACTTGAAATCAAGCGTACAAGTATAGCTGCACATACAGGCTTCTCAGGCTTATGAACCACGTTCTCGTTTTCTACTATCACTTGTTCTCCTCCAAATGTTGAGCCAATTTCAGCAGCTGTAATAGCACTTATGACATTTTGCCAAGCTACAATCCGGCAGCAATCAATTATTTAAAGCAATAATCACGAGACTGTTCATTAATTATGATCATAATCTGTGGATTGGATATGAATAACTGGATCATGCTTTATCTTTCATCTTCATCAACATCTCGCCCATCTTATGATGGATCATATTAATAGCCTTCAATGGTCGAACCATTACTTTAAAATCTGTGATTTGATCAGACTTATTGAATGTGACTATATCAACTCCATTGATTAATATTCCATCAATTTCTTTATTAAATTCTAATACAAAGTTTTTTTCTCCTAAGATTTCACGGACATACTCAAAACCATCTCCACCAAGGACTTGGCTTGCAGCCAATAAATAAGCCATCGTTATTTTCTTGCCTTTTTGAGGAGTATGAACTACGGGCGAGTGAAAAACGACGTCATCTGCTAGTAATTTGCTCAATAGTTGTGCGTCACCAGTAGACATCACTTTATGCCAATCTTTTAAGACTTTTGGTTGATTTTTCATTTGACTTGTTATCACGAACTTCTTGATTTTCTCTGTTCACAGTTGATTCATTCAATTGTCATTCTACGCCGTCAGCCCGCCATCTACTGGCAAGGCATGACCTGTAACGAAACTTGATCTGTCTGAACACAACCACATGATGGCATCTACTTGCTCTTCTACTCTTGCAAATCGTTTCATTGGGACATTGGCTTTCAATTTATCTGGTATCCCTTTGGCCACTTTTTCAATAGCAACAGGATCGAATAATGGCGTAACGGTGAACACTGGGCAGATCGCATTGATTCGTACATGATGTCGGGCATATTCCATGGCAGCAGTTTTAGTCATTCCAACTACAGCATGCTTGCTAGCTACATAAGCCAGGCTATTCGGAAGTCCCTGTAGACCTGCTATTGAAGCTGTATTAACTATAGCTCCACCACCTTGCTCTACCATTACGGGTATCTGCTCCTTCATACAATAGAACACACTGGACGCATTGACCGCCATTACCTTGTCCCATGATTCTACTGGATAGTCTACCGTTCTGGCATTCGCCCCAGCGATACCCGCATTGTTGATTGCAATATCTAACCTGCCAAATTTGATTTTAATTTCTTTTATAAGCTTTCTGACTTCGTCATATGCTGCAACATTTGTTTTTAAAAAATCTCCCAGGTGGCCGGCATTTCTGATTTCTTCCACTGTCTGCTCTCCCCCTTCGGTATTCACATCTACAGCGACCACATGAGCTCCTTGAGCTGCTAAAGCTATTGAAGCAGCCTTGCCGATTCCTGATGCTGCACCAGTGACCAGCACTATTTTATCCTTAAATTCCATAGTTGTAATTTTAAATTCAGTTCGCCCTTAATTCTTTATCTCGAACCGGAACTTCTTTTTTTTTCATTTGCACTTAATACTCGCTTTCAATCTTCACATCTATCTTTTTGAACTCGATACTTGCTCTTGATCTTCAGACATCTCGACACTTGCTCTCATTCTTTTATCATAGACTCTTTCACCAGATTTCTTCCTA
>CAZFWJ010000019.1:0-1760 GCA_964522505.1 uncultured Saprospiraceae bacterium | reverse complement strand
CTCGACACTTGCTCTCATTCTTTTATCATAGACTCTTTCACCAGATTTCTTCCTAACTGATACATATGTACTTCATCAGGTCCATCAGCAATACGGACTATACGGCCGTAAGTCCAATATGAAGGTAACAGTGTATCCTGACATACTCCCATGCCACCATGTGCTTGTATAGCCCGATCGACCACATCACAGGTCATCTGAGGCACTACAATCTTAATCATGGCAATCAGGTGCTTTGCTCCTTTGGCACCATGCTTATCGATCTTATCTGCACACGACAGAGTGAGTAATCGGGCTTGCTCAATTTCACAAGCGGACTTGGCGATGTGTTGCCTGATACTGCTGAAGTCCTTAATTTTTCGCCCGAAAGCCTCTCGTTCTGCGACTCGCTTACACATCAGATCTAAGGCTGCCTGTGCGGCACCTATCAAGCGCATGCAATGATGTACACGACCTGGCCCGAGGCGACCTTGAGCGATCTCAAATCCCCGACCTTCGCCAAGTAACAGATTAGATACTGGCACTCGCACATTGTTCAGCCGTATCTCCGCATGTCCCTCTGGGGAATCCCAACTGCCATATACAGATAACGGCCTAACGATCTCTACACCCGGTGTATCACGAGGTATGATAATCATGCTCTGCTGAGAATGTCGAGGTGCCGTTGGGTCTGTTTTGCCCATCAGGATAAAGACCTTGCAATTAGGATTCATTGCCCCCGACGACCACCACTTCCGTCCGTTGATCACATATTCATCTCCGTCACGTACGATAGAAGTCTCAATGTTGGTGGCATCTGAGGAGGCAACATCGGGTTCTGTCATGAGAAACGCCGAACGAATCTCACCATTCATTAAGGGGGTCAACCATCTGTCTTGTTGCTCTGGTGTCCCATACTTAGCGAATACTTCCATATTGCCTGTGTCGGGAGCTGAGCAATTAAATACTTCATCTGAACCTCTCGATCGTCCCATAATTTCTGCCAATGGCGCATATTCTAAATTGGTCAAGCCAGGACTTAACTCACCGTACCCCTTCGGTAAAAAAAGATTCCAAAGACCTGCCGCCTTAGCTGCTGCTTTCCATTCTTCCAGTTTTGGATAGTCTTTCCAGAGGTTTTCAGGCTTATGCACATAGACTTGTCGATCCTGGTCAAATGGAATGACATGACGATCCATGAACTGCTGGAGTCTTTCTTGGAGTTCGAGAGATTTTTCTGAATATTCGAAATTCATATGTTTACTTATAATTTATAATTCTGTTATTAATTGATCAAATTAGGATTTAAGTCCTGTTGTATGGGATTTTGTTCCACCTATTTATACAGTATAGATTTTTTTAATGGCTTACTCGAAAATGATTACATCTTGATCTTCATGCCATTCCAATATCCTATCTCGGTATCGGTCATTCATCTTGTTGCGCTTAACTTTCAGTGTAGGCGTTAACAAGCCATTCTCCAAGCTCCATACCTCTCGAGTAATAATTATGGTCGAAATTTTCTCATGAGGCTTCAATTTTGAATTCACCTTACTTAAGGTCTTTGCTAAACTCTAAAAAATTCATCATCACCAATGGTGTTTGCGATGGATAATTTTTTGATAAAATCCACAAACTGCTCCTTATGAGGTAATATTTGGTCAGTTAAGTTCATAGTCTTCTAGTTATATCAGGTTAAAATGATGATCAAGAGATTTCAAAAATCTGGGCAAATCCTTCACTAATTCGTCACAGTTAATTTGTTTTCACATTGAATCGTC
>CAZFWJ010000018.1:0-57400 GCA_964522505.1 uncultured Saprospiraceae bacterium | reverse complement strand
CAGGAACGATTACTGATTTCGATGGCTCATTTTCATTAGAAGTACCTAATGAAGTTTCATCCATAATTATCAGTTTCACAGGTTATGAAACACAGGAGATTGATATAGCTAACCAATCGAACATTTCGGTCATCTTAACGGAAGGATCACTCCTTGATGAAGTGGTTGTAACAGGTTATGGTGGACAAGAAGATAAGGCTTCTGTAGCGGCAGCGATCACCACTGTTCAAGCAGGACAGATAGAAGGCCGTGCTAATGCCAGTATTGCACAATTGCTGCAGGCACAAGCTCCAGGCTTGAATATTGCCACAGGAACTGGGCAACCAGGTGGTAACAGTTTAATACTTATCAGAGGTGTGACATCACTAAGTGGTAATATTGAACCACTTTTTGTAATTGATGGAATTCCTGTTGATGAGGATAATTTCCGAAGTTTAAATCCTAATGATATAGAGAGTGTATCTATTTTGAAAGATGCTTCTGCATCGAGTCTTTATGGTAACAGGGCATCTGGTGGAGTTATTGTAGTTACTACTAAGCAAGGTGAATTCAATACTCCAACTAAAGTGACATACACTGGTCAGTACGGTATCACAGCCATGCAATCACCTAATTTCTCATTGACTAATTCTGCTGAGATCTTAGGACTTGAGCGTCAAAGAGGAGCTGGTACTGGTGCAGGTGGATTTTCTCAGTTTGTGGCAGATCAGTTTGGTTTTCCGGCAGGATCGCCTCTTACGGACGAGCAGATCGCTTCAGTTGGAGAGAGATTTAATACGGATTGGGTTGATATATTCCTCAGAGAGGGACAGTCTCAATCACATAATGTAGGTATCACCTCTGGAGGAGATAATAGCACATTATTCGCCAATTTTGGTTGGTTTGATCAAGAGGGTATTGCACGTCGATCAGATCTTGAGAGATTCAACCTTCGTACAAACTTTACTCAAAAGGCGAACCGATTTACAACTTCTGTCAATCTTTCGGCTAACTTCAGTAGGTCTAGTGAGATTCCTAATGAGTTTTCAGGAAACCTGGATAACCCTTTCTTAGCACCATATATCGCTAAGCCTTACTTAAATCCTTTTAATGATGATGGGTCATTCAACCTTGAAGGTGATGGTACCGCAGGTTTTGCCAACACACCATTCTTAACACTAAATGAGTCAATCCTTAGTACTAATAGTGATAAGGAAATAAAAGCCTTAGGTAATGTAAGATTGTCGTATGACATACTCGATAACCTGACGGCATCAGTAAGTGCGGGTATAGACTTTACTGAAATCATTAACAAGAACATCCAGCCACCTGAGAGCCTTAGAGCGATTACCAATGCAGTAGGTGAGTTTAGAGGGAATCAGTTCGAGGGAACTACACGAGATACTCGTAAGAATGTTCAGACAAGCTTAATATACAATACGACTTTTAATGATAAGCACTTTATTAAGTTATCAGCCTTTACGGAGCTAATCGATGATGATTTGTCAGGCTTTAACTTTACTCAAAACGGTCTCTTTGAAGGCTTGGTTGGTACAGGTGCAGGATTTGTACCAGGGAATACCCAAGATGATGACGGTAACTTCCTATTTATTCCAACTCTTGGGTCTTTTCAGAGTAAT
The DNA here is from genome assembly GCA_964522505.1 of uncultured Saprospiraceae bacterium. Classification (GTDB taxonomy): domain Bacteria; phylum Bacteroidota; class Bacteroidia; order Chitinophagales; family Saprospiraceae; genus GYS-P2D. The sequence goes on along the minus strand of CAZFWJ010000018.1, from coordinate 55,781 downwards.
GTGGCCCAATTCTCAGTGTTTGGTGTAGCTAAGTACGACTATAACAATCTTTTTGGTTTCGAAGCTTCGGTACGTAGAGATGGTTCTTCTCGATTTAGTGAAGAAAATAGATTTGCTACATTCTGGTCAGTTGCTGGTCGATGGAATATTTCTGAGGAAAGTTTCATCCAAGATGTTGACTGGATCGACAACCTAAAGTTGAGAGCTAGTTATGGTACTACTGGAAATGATAGAATCTTTGGAGGACATTATGCTGGATTGGATGAGACTTTCGACCTATTTGGATTAGGTGGAGGCTTCTTAGGGGGTACTGCGCTTTTCCCGTCACAGATAGCCAATCCTGAATTGAAGTGGGAGGTCACTCGTGAGTTTAACGTTGGTGTAGATTTCAACTTATTCAGAAATCGTCTACGAGGTAACATTGATGTCTATGACAAACTGAGTTCAGATGTATTTGCGGGCAGACCTAATACTTTGGTGTCTGGAGGATTTGGAAACATCGGTGCTAATGTTGCTGAAGTATCTAATAGAGGGCTTGAATTATTCCTTAACTATGATGTGCTTCAATCTAATAATGGACTGAATGTAAATGTATTCTTCAATGGATCTATTAATAGAAATAGAGTAGAGGATCTTCCGCAGGTGGAAGCTGATGGCAATGGAGATATCATATTAGATCGTGGACAGCGAGCTGTTGAAGCTGTTGGACAACCGTTCAATTCATTCTTCGTTGTTGAGTGGGCAGGCGTTAATCCAGCTAATGGACGTGCGCTATATCGTACAAGAGATGGCGAGTTGACAGAGACTTTTAGTGATGCTGATCGCAGATTCACAGGTAAGTCATCGTTACCTACCTACCAAGGAGGATTTGGTGCCAATATTGGATATAAAGGATTCAATGTGAGTGCTAACTTTTCTTACGTCGCTGATGTTTTTAGAAACAATGGAACTTTTGGTGTAATCGAAGATCAGACACTTCTGGGTATTACTAATGCGTCAACGACGCTGTTGGAGGCATGGACACAACCTGGTCAGGTTACTGCTATTCCAGCATTAAACACAGGTGCTACGAGAAACTTGTTACACGACAGATACCTTGAGGATGCGAGTTATGTGAGATTAAGAAATATCAACGCATCATATACTTTCCGTGGATTGGACAAGCTGAATATTCCTCTTGAGAGTATCAGATTATTCGTTCAGGGAGAAAATCTTGTAACTTGGACAGCATGGAGAGGATTTGATCCAGAATTTTCAGCACTCAACGTAAGTGACTTTTTCGCATTTCCGAATCCGAGAATTTTCACTGTTGGTTTAGACGTTGACTTTTAAAAAATTAACTATGAAAAAGATTCTAATAATATTTATAGGTATTGTGATCTTCTCCTCTTGCGATGAGACATTGACAATACCACCTAATACGGCATTAATTGCCGACACGGCATTTAATGACGAGGAAGATTTGACGTTTGCCTTGAATGGTGTTTATGCTGCACTGGATAGATTCAACTATATCCAGTTCAACTCTACATTTTCTGATGAAACCAAGATCGGCGTCGACAATGGTGGACAACAATTCAATGTGCACTCATTAATACTTAATCCGAGTAGTGGTGTAGCCAATGCTCTGTGGACCAACCGATATACCATGATTAATCGTGCCAATCGAGTTATTGACGCAGCTAATCTTATTGAGGTTACAGATCAAGTTGCTCTTGACCATATTTTAGGTCAGGCGTTCGCATTGAGAGCATTAGCGCACTTTGAGTTGTACCAATTCTTTACGCCTAATTTTACTGACGCTTCTGTGATGTCAGTTCCAGCTGTTACGGAGATTGTAACTACTCAAAACCTTCCTCGTAATTCTGCAGGTGAGGTGATCAACTTAGTCAATTCTGATATTGCGCAAGCTCTTCAATTATTGGATCCTAGCCAGACAGATATCAATTTTATGACTATAGATGCGGTAAGCGCATTACAGGCTAAGGTGGCATTCTTTACTGGTGATTTCGCCACGGCTTTGGCATTGTCTAGACCACTCATTGAGAGTTACCCCATCACTAATCGAGATGATTACCTTGATATGTTTATTAATGACACTAATAAGCAAGAGGTGATCTATCAAGCTGGTGTGGTAGTAGGTGATGCGAGAATTGCTGGAGCATGGGTATTTACTAATTCTTTCGGTCCTTTCTTAGAAGTGGCTGATGGATTAATAGCAGCTGTTGATAATCCGGAAGAAGACATCAGATTGGAGACTATAATAGATGTGCCAAGAGCAACTGGTACTGGTGTTCAGGTAGTGAACAAATATCCAGGTGTGGCAGAACCAGGTCTTAATGATGTAAAAATCTTCAGAGGTGCTGAGATGTTGTTGATCGCAGCAGAGTCTTCGGCTCGTCAAGGTGATTTAGGCACAGCATCATCATTGATTACTAGTCTTAGACAGGCACGTATCAATGAGGAGCAGAACGTAATCTTTACTTCGCAGGCAGATGCTATCAATTTTATAGCTAACGAAAGGCGTATAGAATTGGCAAATGAAGGAAGTAGATTTTTAGATCTTAAGAGGCTCAATCGTAGTCTTGAGCGAGATATTAGTGATTGCGGCACGCTAAATAATGCATGTAATCTGCCCGCTGGAGACTTTAGATTTACCATGCCAATTCCTATAGACGAGCTAAGTGCGAATGATTTAATTATTCAAAATCCTGGCTACTAAACACACACTACTATGAAAAATTTCAATTATATAATTGCATTCTTGGCGATAATCGGTCTGATAGGCTGTGATGCAACACAAGGGGTTGTATTTGAGGATACAATAGTTGGGTTTAATACTGAAAATTCACAACTGGTGTTCCTCAGAGATGGATCTGGCCCTGTTGCTTCAGGCATTACTGTAGATTTGATAGGAGCCCCCCAAAGTGAGGCGATAAACTTTTCTTTTTCAGTAGATCCATCGTCTACTGCGATAGAAGGTACTCATTATACAGTTGATGGCACTACAGGTACTATACCAGCTAACTCTTTATCTGGTACAGTTCCTATCACCATTCTTCCTGATAATATTGATGTGGAGGATAACCTGACGCTTACTTTGAATCTTTCTTCGGACTCAGGGGTTGCTCCTTTTGCAGAGACTGCTTCATATTCTGTTCAAGTTACCTGTCCTAATACGATTCCTTTGGATCGTACTTGGACAATTAATATTATCGATGGAGCATTTGGTATAGCCGCATCAAGAGACGATGTGACTATTACAGATGCGGGAGACGGTACGCTTTTAGTTTCAGACATTACTGCTGGAGTACTTCCAGCATTGGGATGTTGTGATGCAGACGAGCCAGCGAATATTCTCAATATCTGTGATGAAATTACGATAGCACGTCCTGCGATGGGAGCGAGCTTTGGATATGAGACCAATGCAGAAGCAGGATTTGGACCTGGATCTTGGAATGCGGATAGTCAGGTATTAACGATCAATTGGTGGGAGCCAAGTAATGGTTTTGGAGCAATAGTAGAATTGTTCCCTAATTAATAACCTACTCAATATCAATTATTGAGATATTAAATCCTCAAGTGATCAATAATCTGATTGCTTGAGGATTTTTTTTGCATATCCATGAATGAAGCCATAAGTACAATTCTTTTTCTACTAACATTTGTCATGAGTGTTTCTGGACAGTTCTCTGATATCACTGAGCGTACTGGCATTGCACACGTATGTCAGTCTGGAGAACTCTTAGGAGCAGGAGGTGCTTTTGTTGATATAAATGGAGACGACTATATCGACATGATGCTTGCAGGTGGCGCACAGATCGATAGAATCTATATCAATCAGAAAGACAATACGTTTGTTGAAGAAACTTGGCGCCTCCATTACGACCAGACTGATAAGGGGGTCACATCTGGGGTAAGTATTGGCGATGTGAATAATGATGGATGCAAGGATATTTTTCTTACTACGATTTCAGCATCGCACAGCAATGTCTTATTAGTGAACAACTGTGATGGGACATTTTCAGACCGTAGTAGCACAAGCGGAGTCAATGATGCTAATAGCAGTATTCATTCTGCTTTTGTGGATGTGAATGGTGATGGCTTCTTGGACATTTATGTCATCAATTATATTGCAGAGGATGGATTTGTTAGTGATAGTACAGGTATGGCAACAGGATTCGATCACCGCTGTGACTCCAACCTGCTTTATATCAATGATGGCACAGGTAGATTCAGTGAAATGACTGAGTCTTACAATGCTTCTGGCAATGGTTGTGCGCTTGCAGTTGCGGCATTTAAGCTCGGGCGAAGCAGTGATAGTCTTGCGATTATGATTGCCAACGATTTTGGAGCATGGCTACAGCCTAACGAGACGCTCCTCGTGGAAGAGGCATTTACCGATGTAGCTCAATCGTACGGCCTTGATGCACAGATGTTTGGCATGGGAATCGCCTTTACGGATGTCAATGCTGATAATCGGCTAGACATGTTCGTATCTAATCTTGGAGAAAATAAGTTCTTAGTATCGAATGAACACGGCCAGTATGCTGACCGCATCAAAAAATATGGCCTTGGCCAGGCGGAAGATATACCCAATCACACTTCTTGGGGTTGTGATTTTGAGGATTTTAATGGAGATGGATACGACGACTTGATCGTTGCTAGAGGACATATACCATCGGCGCAGTTCCTCGATGTAAACCTACAGGACACCTCTATTTTATATATGTTCGACCCTACGACCCAGTCTTTTCTGAGAGGTGTTGAGTCAGAATTTCATGATAGTGGGAGAAACAGGGGATTGTTCACCGGAGATATAGATAATGATGGCGACCTAGATGTGTGCATAGCATCGGTGTCTATTAATACTGCAGATGAGGTCAGTCCGAACGGTTTATTTAGAATTTATGAAAACAACTTTGATGAAGGGAATAGCTTTATCAATATTGACCTCATTAATCAATTAAACAGAGTTGAAAACTTCGTTCAAGTTTTCGTTCATACAGATATTGGAGTCTTCGAGAAAAATAAAAGTGTTGATGGATCATTTTGCAGTTACTCCGATGATAGAGTGTTTATCGGCCTCGGCGATGCTCAAGTAATTGATTCAGTGACTATCATCTGGAATGACAGCTCGAGTTCCAGCTTTGCTAATGTAGAACCAAATTCATTTATCAGAATCACTCAGGGAGTTAATGATATACAGGATCAGATGGACCTGAGCGTTTCTACCAATGAGATATCAATTATAAACGATCTATTTGTTAGTCCGAATATTATCAGTAGAGGATCGAATCTTGTAGAAATCACTAGTGGCTCGGGGTTTGATCAATCCAGCCAGATGATTGTATATGATATGAACGGACAGATATTTTTCCCAGAGTATAATCTGAGTTCAGAACTTATACAGCTTGATACTCAAGCTTTACCTGCTGGAGTGTATGTTTTGTCAGTACTAGATAAACTCCAAACTAGGAATACGAAATTGGTGATTACGACCTTCTGAGGCTAAGAAATTAATGATTGCCAATTAATGAAAGCGCCAAATAACAGTCTTTTGAGCGACTAAAACCTTGTAAAGTGAAGGCCAGCAACTATCAAACTGACTTTTATTCCTCCCCAATAAATAATTTATGACTTTCATGATTCCTGTTTAGTTCGAAGCTTCTTCAGCAGGATAGTAAAGTATATTAATCTTCAAGGACATGTTTAATGTGTTCATATACAGCATCATAGGTAGAATATCGAGAAAACATAAAATCCTAATAATTAAAAGGACAAGGAGCCCCTTTGTCAAAAGATTATTTATCGATCATAAAGGCTTTAAAATCATATATGTTAAGGAGTTCTTAACAAGAGGCAGCGTGCGTGTATTGTTTAACGTCTTAGACTATGATTTTTTAAACAAAAAGTTAAATTTGTCAACTTAAGACGAAATCATACTCATTATTTAATTTTTCTAAACCGAAATAGATATGAAAAAATTTTCATTACTCTTTTTTGCTTTGATGATGTGTGTCGGTACTATTCTAGCTCAGAAAACCGTATCTGGGACTATAATAGATAACACTGGCGAGCCTCTCATTGGAGCGAGCATTTTGGCTAAAGGGACTACTTCTGGTACCATTACTGATATAGATGGTACATTCTCTTTAGACGTTCCTGATGCTTCTAACACTCTTGTAATTAGTTTTACAGGATATGAAACTCAGGAGTTTGACATCACTAACGCTACTGTAGTTGATGTTGTACTTGCAGAAGGTCAACTACTTGATGAAGTAGTCGTGACTGGTCTGGGTATTAAAAAGGACAAAAAAGCCTTAGGATATGGTGTTTCTACCATTAATACTAAGCAGATTGCGAATCGTCCAGAATCAGATGTCTCTCGTGTCTTAAGAGGAAAGACAACTGGGGTTGACATAACCTCAACGTCTGGATTGGCTGGATCTGGGACAAGTATTATCATTAGAGGATACTCTTCAATTACAGGTTCTAACCAACCGCTATTCATTGTAGATGGTGTTCCTATTAACTCTGGAACTAACGCTTCTACTGGATTCCTTAATGGAGGAGCAGCAGCCTCAAGCAGATTCCTTGATCTTGATCCTAATAACATTGCGGAGATCAGTATTCTTAAGGGGTTAAGCGCTACGGTGCTTTATGGAGAGAATGGAAGAAATGGAGTAGTTCTTGTTACAACTAAGACAGGAGATATCGACCTGGATCGTGATAAAGGATTTGAAGTAAGTGTTTCTCAAGGAGTTAGTTCAACGAGCGTTGCTAACCTTCCTGAATACCAAAACACTTTTGGTAATGGATTCTCTGGAAGTTTCGGATGGTTCTTCTCTAACTGGGGACCAGCTTTCGACAACACGGACCCTAATTTCTATGGTTCTTCATTCCAAGGTGTAAGTGCTGAGGGATTCGTACAGTTAACTCACCCATATCTTACTGGACAAAACTTTTCGGAGCAGCACCCAAGTCAAACTTTTGATACATATGAGTATCGTCCGTTTGAAAGTGCAGAGAACTTCTTCGAGAGTGGTTTAAGTACAAATACAAATATTAACATCTCTAAGAACTTAGGTAATGGTGCTCAGTTTAAAGCATCCTACTCTTACTTAGATGAAGAAGGTTTTACACCTGATTTAGCTGATGGTTCTTCAAGTAACAATTATGAGAAGCACAATCTATCATTAGGCGCAGGCGCGGAACTTGCGAATGGTATAAAAATAAACGGTGTATTCAGTTTTGTTGCTTCAAGCAGATTAGCGCCACCAGCCTCACCAGGATTTGGTTCAGGTACTTTTGGTGCTAATGCCGTATCAATCTTCTCCGATGTGCTTTATACACCACGAAGTATAGATATCTTTGGCTTACCATTCCAAAGTGAGATCGATGGTTCTCAGACTTATTACAGACAAACAAGTCAGATTACCCATCCATTATGGACATTGAACAATACTCGTAACAATGAGGATGTACTTCGATTCACAGGTACTGCTAACATATCTTATGATATCACTGATAACATAGAGGTTAGGTCTAGAGTAAGTGCTGATCAATACTTCCAAGACAATGCTAACCTCGTAAATAGAGGTGGTGCGCAGTTTGCAGATGGAAGTTTTAGTACTATATCATTCGCTAACAGAGTAACTGATATCTTAACTACGATAAACTTTGATTATGACTTGTCTGAGTCTGTCAATTTAAGTGGTTTCATCGGCGGTAACGCTCGTAGAGATTCAAGATCAGTTGATGGCATTAATAGTACTCAACAGTTCGTTTTTAATCTAGAAGGACATAATAACTTCATTGAGACAACAGCATTTAGTAATAATTCAGTTGAGAATCAGTTAGGATTATTAGGAGCCGTGACATTTGGTTACAACAATTACTTATATGTACAGTTGCAGGCAAGAAATGACTGGACTTCTACTTTAGAGCCAGAGAATCAGTCTGTATTCTATCCAAGTGCTAATGTGTCTTTCATACTTTCTGATGCTGTTCCATCTTTGACAGATGGTGGTATCTTAAACTACTTAAAAGTTCGTGCTGGTATTGGGACATCTGCTGGATATCCTGATCCCTTTCAAACAAGAACTATCCTAGGCCTTAATACAAGACAATTCCAAACTGCAGGTGGAGCTATTTCAAATACAAACTCTATCTCTAATCAATTGGGTAACTTAGACTTAACACATGAAACTCATACTGAGTTAGAGTTAGGAATTGAGGCCAAATTCTTCCAAAATAGATTCGGAATTGACTTATCCCTATATGATAAGCAGTCAAGTGACTTAATTGTAAATCTTGATACTGATCCAGCTATTGGTTTTACCAATACAACAATCAATGCTGCTCAGATTACTAACAGAGGAGTAGAGTTAGGTTTAAACTTAACACCTATTGCTAAGGCAGTACAGTGGGATTTAGCAGTGAACTTCACTGCCAATGAGAATACTGTTGATAGAATTGCAGATGGTGTAGATCAGATTCCAATCGCTGGATTTACTGATTTAGGAAACTTCGCTATCGAAGGAGAGCCATTCGCAGCTATTCAAGGATCTCAGTTTGAGAGAGTAAATGGAGTTCCACTCGTTAATGGACAAGGATTCTTCGTAGAGAGCCAGGATATTGGTGTTATCGGAGACCCTAACCCTGATTACACGATTTCATACCTAAGTACATTAAGCTGGAACGGGTTATCACTATTCATCAACTGGAATTACCAGAAAGGTGGTGATATCTTATCAATTAGTGCTGGTCAGAATCTTGCACGTGGTAACACGGTCGATACAGATTTCGATAGATTCTTACCATTTATATTACCAGGCGTATTCGCTGATGGATCACCGAATGATATTCAAATCTTTGCGGGTGATGCATTCTTCGAAGGATTCTTTGGACCTCGTGAAGGTATCATCTTTGATGCAACTCACTTGAGATTAAGAGAGGTTGGATTGAGTTATCAATTGCCTTCTTCAATTTTGGAGAATACTCCAATAGGTAGTGCTTCCATCTCGTTAACTGGTGAGAACCTATGGTTTAATGCGATCAACTTCCCAGAAGGAATCAATTTTGACCCTGAGGTATTGAGTTTAGGTGTTGGTAACGGTAGAGGTATCGACTTTGTGACAGGTCCAACTGCAGAAAGAATCGGTGTTGTACTTAACCTTACATTCTAAGAATCTTAATTACAACTAACTTGATAAGAATTTTAACATGAGAAAATTTAGTTCAATAATATTTATTGGGTTTTTAGTCTTGTTTTCCTCTTGTGGTGATCTATTTGAATTAGACTTACAAACGGATCCTAATAACCCAACTCCAGAAACAGCCTCTTTAGAGGCAGTATATCAAAGTGTGCAACTGCAGTTTGAAAATATTCTTTCTGGAACACAATTTTTCACTATGCAGTTATCTCGACAACGAGCATTTACTGCAGGAAATGTCTATGAAACGGCATTTAGTCCTAACAATTTTGATGGTATCTGGAATGCAGCCTATGCTGGCTTGTTTCCTGATGCTATGGCGGTAATTGATCTTGCTTCACCTACAGAACAGAATTATCATATTGGGACTTCTCGTATAATGATGGGATATACCTTAGCTACTTTAGTGGATTTATTCGGTGATGTTCCATTTGATCAGGCGTTTATGGGTCTTGATAATTTGAGCCCAGAGGCTCAAGATGGAGCAACTGTGTATGGTATTGCCCGTGATTTAGTTACTCAAGGAGTAGCGGATCTTGAGTCGGGTTTGGGTTTTCCACCATCATTAGATTTTATGTTCACTGGAGGCTCAGCTCGTGCTAATTGGGTTCGTGCTGGGAATTCGTTATTGCTAAAAATGGCAGTAAACACGCGTGATCAGGCCGCCTTCAATGCCATTATTGAGGGAGGTAATTTCATCTCAGCTGCATCTAGTGATTGGCAGTTTGAATATGGAAATAGCAGACTAAATCCGGACTCTAGACACCCTTTGTATGCTAATCATTATGAAGGTGGAGATGGTCAGTATTTGGGAAATTGGTTGATGTATATCATGAATGATGAAAAGCCTGTGATTGATCCTCGTATCAGAATGTATTTCTATAGACAAGTACCTTCCGTTCCTTTGGATAATACCAATAGATTTGATTGTATTTTTTCTATAGTTCCTGATGCAGGAGCTACACCTGAGCATTACTTAGCCTGTGATGAAAATATAGCATATTGTGTAGGAAGTTTGACGGATGGTTACTATGGACGAGATCATGGTAATGGAAATGGTATTCCTCCTGATGGTGATATTCGAACTCGATATGGAGTTTATCCGATGGGAGGAAAGTTTGATGCTAATACATTTGAGGCTACAACTTCTAATATGCGTTTAGGAATAGATGGGGCATTAGGAGAAGGAATTCATCCTATTATGCCGTCTTTTTTCATTAATTTTTACCGAGCAGAGATGGCAGCGGTTGCTGGGAATATGGCTCTAGCCAGAGAGCAGCTTTTGGCGGGAGTAACAGCTTCTATTAGTAAAGTTGTTGATTTCGCTGAGCGAGATGACGAATCTCTGAACGAAGTCGTAGCGGTAGATTTGGCTACAATGGAGGAAATTGAAGGTGATGCTTTCTTACCAAGTGCTAATGCAATAGCAGCATACCTTGATGTTGTAGCACAACGTTTTGATGAGTCAAGTGATCCGCTCAACGTAATCGCACTGGAAGCACTAATAGCTCAGTGGGGTAATGGTATCGAGAGTTACAACATGATCAGACGTACTGCGAGACCGACTAATATCCAGCCTGCTATTCTAACAACTGCAGGAACAATGATTAGATCGGCATTATTACCAGCTGTACATGTTAACTTGAACCAGACGGCGACACAGAAAACAGTATTTGATCAAGTATTTTGGGATACTAACCCATCAAGCTTAGGTCCGTGTTTTAATTAATAGATTTAAACTTAGATAAAATGAAAAAATATCTTTTTTATTTGGCTGCAGTTGCTCTAATCGGTGCCTGTTCGGCTGATCCAGAGTTAGGACCGATAATCACAATAGATACTGCTGAGGTAGGAGCATTTCCAAGAACTCAGAATCTAATTGCCAGTGAGTATGATTTGATGGATCTTGCAAATTCTTCTTATGTTCATGAGATTGATTTTAGATCAGAGTCTGGTGGTGACAATGTGTCAAATTACCGTGTTTTTGTAACCTTCGACGACAATGATCCTTCTAATGGTGATGAGTCATCTGGAGAGGCTCTTGTTGGTGATTTTAGTCCTTCAGATTTTTCTGCATCGGCTGCTGATGATAGCAATGTGGGATTGACACTTGATTTTCCATTTGCGGCTATGGCGGCGGCGACAGGAGTAAACCCTGAGAATATTTCACCTGGTGATCGTTTTCAATTTAGAGCTGAGTTAGAGTTAGAAGATGGTAGAGTTTTTACCAGTGCGAATACGGAGTCGACTATTTTTGGACCTGCATTTAGAGCATTTTTCGATTGGAATGTAAACGCTACATGTCCATTACCAGATGATGCGTTTGTAGGAACTTATGCTATCACTCATATTCAAGGGCCAGGTAATCCTTGGGCTACTGGTGTTAGAGAAGCTAATGTGGAATTGGCACTTGTTCCAGGTTCTTCAACAGTAAGAGCTATCAACGGTTTAGTCGTAATCGATGCCTTCGGTGGTTTCGAGATGGCTGCAAGTATTGAATTTGTATGTACTATTGCAAGATGGCAGGATACAGGCCCCGGTGTAGGTTGTGGAGCACCTGCAATTATGTACCTTAACGGAGGGGATGATCCGATCGATATTTCAGACGATTCAGCTATAACCTTAACTATAGCAGAAGAAGGTGGAGGATGTGGATACAGCAATGTTGATATAATTCAATTGACTAGACAATAGCATTAAGCTATATAAGTCAGTAAATTTATAAGTCGGTGATAGTTTCTATCACCGACTTTTTTATTTCATATGTTTAGATATATACTCATAATCTGTTTCGCTCTTGGTCCTCTGCTTAGTGAGGCGCAGTTTACTGATATCACTGCTGAATTGGGAGTGCAGCACACCTTTACTAATACTGCATTCCTAGGTGGAGGCGCGGTATCTGTGGATATAAATAATGATGGATGGGAAGACCTCGTCTTCACTGGAGGCAGTTCTACGGATAAGATGTATATGAATCTTGGGAATGGAGAATTTGAGGAAATTGAGTTCTCAAATAATCGGTATGATATGCTACTTGACACCACGTCTGCTGTAGTCTCAGGTGATCTTAACAATGACGGTTGTGAAGATTTGTTATTCACCAATTATAGCCAGAATGGGTATGATATCATCCTACAGAATGACTGCTCTGGCAATTTTGAACTACTTCCCATTGATCAAGCCTTGAACACGCCTATCAATAGTATGGGAGCTACATTGTTTGATTTTAATAATGATGGACTTTTGGATGTCTTTATTATGGGCTATGTGGAGAGAATAAGGATTGTTACTGATGATAATGGAGTAACCACAGGTTTTGATCATGACTGCGAGACCAATCGACTATACTTGAATCGCGGAGACTTTCAGTTTGAAGACGTTACGGATTCACTCAATGTGGCTGGTGAAGGATGTGGTTTGGCTGTAACTGTTATACCTATTCCTGATCGACCTGGAGAGTTCGGGATTCTAGTGGCTAATGATTTTGGCCCTTTTATTCGTCCTAATGAGTTCTTCGTTCCGAATAGAGAAGGAATATATGAAGAGGTAGCAGCACAATATGGCTTAGATATTGAGATGTATGGAATGGGTATTGGAGTAGGTGATGTGAACCGTGATCAGACACTTGATCTATATATCACTAACCTTGGGGAGAATTATTTATTGCTTAATAATTCGACGAGTTTTGAAATGGCCCAGGGTCAGTTTGGTGTGGCTAATACAAACACCCCTGACGGATTTTTAACCACTGGATGGGGGACATTCTTTATTGATGTAGAGAATGATGCTGATTTAGATTTATTAGTGGCAAATGGCACAATATCATCTCCAGAGTTCATAGCTGGTTCGTTCAATGATCCCAATATCCTCTTGTTAAATGTTGGAGATAATCAACCATTTATAACGGCTTCGCCGCAAGTAGGGATATCATTCACAGGACCTAACCTCAATAGGGGGGCTATTAAGTCGGATATTGACAATGATGGAGATCTTGACGTGATCGTGAGTTATATCAACTTTGTGCCAACTGATGAGCCTACACGGTCATATAGGATATTCCGAAATGATTTTCAGAGTGAAAATTTTATTGCATTAGACTTGGTTTCTAATCTGCATGCAGCAGATGCTTTTGGCAGTGAAGTGTCACTATTTGTTAATGGAGAGGAGTTCGTAGATTATAAGTTTAGCGGGGGCACTCATGCCTCGCAGAATACTAAGTTTATGCATTTTGGATTGGCAGATGCGGAACTTGTTGATTCGGTAGTCATTAGATGGCGATCTGGTATACAGACCAGATATGAAGATCTACCAGCTAATCAGTTTGTAAGGCTCTTCGATGATAACAGCGATTTCTTTGTACTTGGATGTATGGATAGCGCTTCTTCTAATTTTAATCCTGATGCAGATATAGATTTTGGCTGTAGCACCGATAGATCAACCAGTATTTTTGACATACCTGACATCGAGTGTCGTAATAGGCGTCAGTGTCCAGAGATCTTTGAACGCATAGAGATATTAAAAGTATTTGACCTAATGGGTCGAACATTGGCGACATTAGAACCACAAGATTTCCTGACGCAGGATTTGAATTCAGTGATCCGTAGTGCAGGACTACATATTGTGGTCGGATTCGACTCAGCGCAAAGACCAATCTATGCCGAGAAGGTAGTTATTGTCGATTAAGTGATATATGGACTTACATTCGAATGGACTTACAATCGATTGAGATCAATAGGAGCTTCTTCGATCTCTGATCTCTTGCCTAATTTTAATTTTAATCCAACACTCAATCCAATATTGTTCAAACTATTCCCGGCTAAATCATTGAGCACTGTAGATAATCCGTACTGAAATTCAGTAAATAGGCTCGCATATCCATAACCAGTTTTAAAGTTAAGTTCTCCTCCTACATTTGCACCAATGTCCGTTGAGTTCAATCCCCCATTCCCACCTATAGGGATATCTATCACTACGGGTTGCCCAATGCTGAAAAAGCGATTACGAGCTCCTAAAGCGAACCCTATAGAGGGGCCTCCATATACCGCCCAAGTGAAATAATTACGCACTTCATAAGTGTATTTGACAAACACAGGTATATCCACATATCGCAGTCTTGTAGTAAACTGCGTCACGTTTCCTATTGTACCGATACGAGTACCTTTGTCAACATACTGAGCTCCTACTTCTAGCCATATCTTATTAGCAAGTTTAGGCTCATAGCTGATTCCTCCAACAAAACCTATTATTGGGCTTCCTCCTGAATTTGTTTGAGAATATAGTGATGTACCTAACTTAAGATTGAAGTAATTTTGCGCATCTACCGAGATGAAGGGACCAACGGACAAAATTGCAGTTAGAACAAATGCATAAATGGAATATCTCATTAATTAAGTAGATTTAAAATTTATGAAAAGCGATTTCCACTTTCATTCTTAATAATGGTGAGTTGAATGAAAAATCTCAATATAGATATTTTACATGTTCTGTTCTTCATTCTTTTATTAGTGATGATATCATTAATGGGCTGCAAGACAGATGGAGAAAATCAACAGAGTGTTGAGTTTGGTTTCGAGAAGGTGAAATCAGAACACTCTAATGTGACATTCAGTAATGACCTTACTCATGATGTCAATACCAAATTCAATCTTTTTGACTTCGATTACTTCTATAATGGCTCAGGTGTTGCGGTTATTGATGTCAACAACGATGATCTACCAGATCTATTTTTCACGGCCAATCAGGTTAATAATCGACTCTATCTAAACAAAGGAGATTTTGTATTTCAAGATATTACAGAGAGTGCTGGCATCAATGCTGGCAAACAGTGGGCAAATGGGGTCACTGTAGTCGATATTAATGGGGACGGACATCATGACATTTATATATCTCAGGGTGGTCCATATGAGTCTGGCAAAAGAAAGAACCTACTATATGTCAATAATGGCGACTTAACATTTGCAGAACGAGCCGACTCTTTTGGATTAGCCGACCAGGGTATCAGCACACAATCAGCTTTTTTTGATTATGACAGAGATGGCGACCTAGATTGTATTGTCATGAACGAAAGTTCATTGTACGGTTATGACCCTATTAGTTTTCAGCGCCGAATCTTAGAAAGGCCTCAAGACTACTATGAAAGTTTCAGTCATCTCTATCGAAATGATGGTGGCAAGTTTATTGACGTGTCAAAAGAAGCAGGGATAACGAAGCCGACCTTTGGATTGGGATTGGCGATTAGCGATATTAATGAAGATGGCTATCCAGATATCTATATCGCTAACGACTACTATTTGCCTGACAACCTGTACATCAACCGAAAGAATGGCTCGTTCAGTGATCGGATAAAGACGCATATTAATCACACCTCATTTTTTGGAATGGGAGTGGATATAGCAGATATTAATAATGACGGGGCGCAAGACATATTTGTGCTTGATATGGCGTCTCAAGATCATGTGCGAAGCAAAACGCTCATGGCCTCCATGGATGTGCCATCATTTAACCTTCTGACAGATGCGTTTGGGTTTGCGCATCAGTATATGTTCAATTCTTTACACCTTAATAATGAGCAAGGGCGCTTTGATAACATAGCGCATCTCGCTCAGGTGGCCAAGACCGACTGGAGTTGGACTGCATTAATGGAGGATCTTGATCTTGATGGCCATAGGGATATTTTTATCACCAATGGGTATCGTAAGTATGCGCTTGACAATGATTTCAAGACAAAGGTCAATCAAGCTAGACAGGATCATAACGGTGATGTTCCTCAGAGTATTAAGCTAAAGCTTTATAATGAAATGCCTACTGAATCTTTGCCTAACATACTCTACAGAAACACAGGAACTACCTCATTTGTCGATATAGCGGATCAAGTTGGATTATCAGAGTCAACGTATTCTAATGGTGCGGCATTAGTTGATTTAGATCGAGATGGTGATTTGGATATGGTCATTAATAATATTGACCAACCAGCATTGTTGTATCGTAACAATGCATCCGATGCAAATAACTACTTAAGTGTAGAGGTTTCAGAGCCTATACTCACTTGCAAAAGAATTGAAGCGCACTACCAGAACAAAACTATAACATATGAGCCTGGTATCACGAGAGGGTATCGATCAGCATTAGAACCAATAGCACACTTTGGTTTAGGGATGATAGAAGAGGTGGACTCCTTAATTGTGTATTGGACTGACGGCACAAGGTCTGTAAAGACCGATGTTGCGGCCAATCAAAAACTGAGCGTATCAAAGCAAACAGCTCAAACGTATGTAGAGCGAAGAGAACGTACTAAGTACAAGAGATTTTCACCATCAGCTTTAGGTATTAATTATAAGCATCAAGAAAATGAGTATGATGATTTTGACACTGAGATCTTGCTTCCTCAGAAGCAATCTACCATTGGTCCATGCATGGCTCAGGCCGACTTAAACGGTGACGGTGTTAGGGATTTCTACATAGGAGGCGCATCTGGACAGCCTGGAGTTTTGTACTTGAGTGATAGAGGATCTTTTAGCGCAAGTATTCAGGAAGCCTTTACCGCAGATGCAAATCACGAGGATGTTGATGCTTTATTTTTTGATATAGATGGGGATGGACACCAAGATCTCTATGTTATGAGTGGCGGTAACGAGCAGCCAGAAGGATCGGATTATTACCGAGACCGGATATACTTAAATACTGGCGATGGCACATATGTCAAGGATGATCAACCTGCCCTTGCTTCAATTACTTATTCCGGCGGCGCCATACAAGCACTCGACTATGATGATGATGGAGATCAGGATATAATTGTGGGCAATAGAATTATCCCACAGTCTTATCCTATTGCAGCTCCTTCCTTTCTATTGAGGAATGATGATGGGACGTTGATCGATGTAACTCAGGAGCACTTTGAGGATTTGTCTTCCGATCCAGAGATCATTAATGACATTGAGCTATCCGATGTGGATAAGGATGGTGATACTGACGTCATGATAGTCGGTGAATGGTCAGGCATACGCTTATATATAAATCAAGGAGGTAAGTATAAATTGTCTGAGCATGGCAATCTATCTGAACTTACTGGCTGGTGGTATAGTATTACCTCCACAGATATCAATGGAGATGGGATGGATGATTTTGTAATCGGCAATGTTGGAAAGAATATCAAACACAAAGCCTCCAAGGATAAGCCATTTAAAATCTATGCTGAAGATTTTGATGAGACAGGTACTATAGATATTGTGTTGACTAGTCATTACAAAAATGAAGAAGTTCCTGTACGTGGTCGAGAGTGCTCAAGCCAGCAGATGCCATTCATTGCAGAGAAATTTGAAACCTATAATGAGTTTGCTAATGCATCTATTATAGATATATATGGCAAAGATGAAGTTTCCAACGCTTATGCACGAGAAGTGGTTACTTTCGAGTCGGTTATATTAATTGCTCAGTCAGACGGTAGTTATCATGTACAGTCATTACCTCATCAAGCGCAGGCTTTCCCAGCACTTAGTGGACTGTCTATAGATGTCAATGCCGACAATGTTGATGATCTTTTGCTACTTGGTAATATTTACAATACTGAAGTAGAAACACCTCGATTGGATGCTGGCACAGGCTTGGTTTTACTCTCTGATGGCGTGTCAGACTATGAGGCGGGTTCGTGCCCAGACTATTGTTTTTATGCAACAGGTAATACTAAAGAGCTGCAGTCGATCGAGATCGGAAGCGAAAATTATCTTATTGCCTTAACTAATGATGGTGCTCCGAGCATGTTCCAAATAGATAATTAGGAATGGTTGTTGATATATTATAGTAAAATATAATATGAAATGGCTGGTGAGTTTTGAAAAATACCTCAGATATGAGCGCAGATATTCAGACCATACAGTGCGATCCTACATCAATGACCTCGATCAGTTCTCAGTCTATCTTACTGCTCAGTTAGGAATGATAGATGAAATTGGATTGACGCATTTTCATGTAAGATCCTGGATAGTTCATTTGATGCAAGACAACTATACGGCCAAGACTGTCAACCGCAAGATCTCTACGCTCAAAAGTTACTTTAAGTATTTGAAAAAGTCTGGCCATATTAGCAGCAACCCTACAGCTAAGGTTATCGCTCCGAAGATTGCTAAACGGCTACCAGTCGTAGTAAGAGAGGAGCGAATAGAAGACTTGTTGGATCGAGAGATAGATCAAAACGATTTCGAAAGTGTGAGAAATCAATTAGTCATAGACTTACTGTATACCACTGGAATTCGCCGTTCAGAATTAATTAACCTCAAAGTATCAGATATAAATCATTCTTTGCGGCAGATTAAAGTCATAGGTAAGGGAAATAAGGAGCGGATCATTCCTGTCAGCGACAAACTCCTAGAATCAATTAAATCCTACCAAGAGTTGAAGGAGTATGAGCAGTTAAATGAATCCATATTCCTCATCACAACGAGAAAAGGCAAGAAGGCATATCCTAAGTTGATATATAATATTGTTCATGCACAGCTGTCATTAGTAAGCACAGTTAAAAAGAGAAGTCCACATATTCTGAGGCATAGTTTTGCCACCCATCTTGCCAATCAGGGTGCTGAGCTCAATGCAGTTAAAGAAATCATGGGCCATGCTAATTTATCAGCCACAGAAATATATATGCACAACAGTATAGATAGGCTCAGATCAGTGTATCAACACGCCCATCCTAGATCAAAGGAATAAACTCAAGAAAAAAACTGCAAAGCAACGTTTCCTTATTGTGGTAAAAAGCCTATTTTTGCAGTCACTTTTCAGGGACGGCCTGAATTGTTAAGATTTGACATTAGTTTTGCACGTCTTTTAGTGGCTTTTTGCGACGATAGATGAGCGATTATTGCCAGCATAGCTCAGTTGGCCAGAGCAGCTGATTTGTAATCAGCGGGTCGGGGGTTCGAATCCCTCTGCTGGCTCCATTATAGTGTTACAAAGAGTAATGCTTATAGGGGAAATAGTCACCGAGTCATTTATGACTCAGTTACAGCACCTACAAAGAGTTGGTGTTTTGTGTTGGACTGGTAAGAGGTTCGACAATTGACATTGATTTTTATGTAGGGGGTGCGCCGGAGTTGGAGAGCCGGGCCAGACTGTAAATCTGGTGACTATGTCTGAATAGGTTCGATTCCTATCACCCCCACACTCATTTATGCGGGAGTAGCTCAGTTGGTAGAGCATCAGCCTTCCAAGCTGAGGGTCGCGGGTTCGAGTCTCGTCTCCCGCTCAAAATATGTTTTGAGTGTAATGAGGAAAGATTGAAAAATCTTCCGTCAACCTTTCTTAAGGAATTTATTCCTGATGTGAAGGTCTTTGCCAATGTAGCTCAGGGGTAGAGCACTTCCATGGTAAGGAAGGGGTCGGGGGTTCAATTCCCTTCATTGGCTCAAAAATTCTTTAGAGAGCTAAAGAATATTAAAAGATAGAGCGATTGCTCTGCAATTGAATTTATAGTTTTTAGAAATTGATTAATACTTAATTTAAAATTTAGACAAGATGGCTAAGGAAACCTTTCAAAGGACCAAACCTCACGTAAACATTGGAACTATCGGTCACGTAGATCACGGTAAGACTACCTTGACCGCAGCTATCACATATGTACTCGCAGAGCAAGGTCTTTCAGAAAAGCAAGATTATGATAAAATTGATGGTGCCCCTGAAGAGAAAGAAAGAGGTATCACAATTAATACTGCTCACGTAGAATACGAAACAGCTGGCAGACACTATGCACACGTAGATTGTCCAGGTCACGCCGATTATGTGAAGAACATGGTTACAGGTGCGGCTCAAATGGATGGAGCTATCCTTGTGGTTGCAGCTACTGATGGTCCAATGCCACAGACAAGAGAGCATATCCTCCTTTGTCGTCAGGTAGGTGTTCCTAACATCGTTGTTTTTATGAATAAAGTGGATCTCGTTGATGATCCTGAAATGCTCGAGTTAGTTGAGATGGAAGTAAGAGAACTTCTTGATCAGTATGAGTTTGATGGTGACGGTGCTTCTGTTATCCAAGGCTCAGCTTTGAAAGCTTTAGAAGGTACCGATGAGGGTAAGAATCAAATCATGGAGCTTATGAATGCAGTAGATGCTGATATTCCTGAGCCAGTGAGAGATGTGGATAAAGATTTCTTGATGCCTATTGAGGATGTGTTCTCTATCACAGGTAGAGGTACTGTTGCAACTGGTAGAATCGAGAGAGGGGTAATCAATACAGGAGACGGTGTTGAGATAGTAGGGATGATGGCTGCAGATGCTAAACCATTGACATCTACAGTTACTGGAGTTGAGATGTTTAGAAAAATACTAGAGAGAGGTGAAGCCGGTGATAACGCTGGTATCCTTCTTAGAGGTATTGAGAAGACTGACATCAAAAGAGGTATGGTTATCGTCAAGCCTGGTTCCGTAAAGCCGCACTCTAAGTTCAAGTGTGAGGTATATGTATTAGGCAAAGACGAAGGTGGTCGTCACACACCATTCTTCAATGGATATAGACCGCAGTTCTACTTCAGAACAACGGACGTTACAGGAGATGTTGCGCTACCTTCAGGAGTTGAGATGGTCATGCCTGGTGATAATGTTACTCTTGAAGTTGCATTGATCAATCCAATTGCGATGGAAAAAGGATTAAGATTTGCAATTAGAGAGGGTGGTAGAACAGTAGGTGCAGGTCAGGTAACAGAGATTTTAGATTAATAGAATATTAGTACATAAGGAGAGCTCTTTTACCGAGCGACTCTATACAGATTATAATTTTGATGGGAAGTGTCTCTTTTAGGGACACTTCTTTTCATCTTAATCATTCTCGTATTTTGACTTTGCAAATGTGTAAAAGTCTAACAAACAAGAAGATAGGGGAGTAGCTCAGTTGGTAGAGCGGTGGTCTCCAAAACCATAGGCCGCGGGTTCGAATCCTGTCTCCCCTGCAAAGATTATTAACACGGGATACTGAATGTCAGTTTTCTCGAATATTATAGAAATCATGGATACTATAATGCTATATATTAAGGAGAGTTATAACGAGTTACTACACAAGGTGACTTGGCCTTCTCTTTCAGATTTGCTCAGCAGTACAACAGTTGTATTGATTGCTTCTGCAATAATTGCATTGTGCATATTGGTGATGGATATTATCTCAAGAGGAGTATTAGATAACGTCTATAAGTTAGGCATCTAATCTACGAGATATGACGGACACAAACGATACAGTAAGCGCAACTAAGTGGTACTCTCTCAGAGTGATAAGTGGTAAGGAGAGAAAGATCAAAGAGAGAATAGAACTCGAAATCGAGAGGTCTAAATGGTCTGAAGTTGTGACGCAAGTATTGGTTCCGTCAGAGAAAGTATATAAGATCCGTAATGGCAAGAAAGTTATCCTCGAAAGAAATATTCTTCCAGGTTATATACTTGTTGAAGCTGTTCCGGGCAAATTTTCTGGAGAGATGATCAAAGGGATTACTAATATCCCTAACGTCATTCATTTCCTTGGAAGAAATAAGCCAATTCCGATGCAAGAGTCGGAGGCTAATAGAATGTTGGGTAAAGTCGATGAGTCGCAAGATATAGGCGAAGCGATGATCGAGCCATTCTTGGTAGGGGAATCTGTTAAGATTATCGATGGTCCATTCAATGGATTTATTGGTGATGTTAAGGAGGTCAATGAAGAGAAGAAGAAATTAAAAGTAATTGTAAAAATATTTGGTCGTGGAACTGAGGTCGAACTCAATTTCATGCAGATCGAAAAACAATCATAATTTATGGCAAAAGTTGCAGAGACTTTTTTGAAGCTACAAGTTAGAGGTGGTGCAGCCAATCCTTCACCTCCGGTAGGACCAGCATTAGGTGCTAAGGGAGTTAACATCATGGAGTTTTGCAAGCGTTTTAACGCTAAGACTCAGGATCAGCAGGGTAAGTTGTTGCCAGTTGTCATCACTGTTTATCAGGACAAGTCATTTGACTTTATCATCAAAACTCCGCCAGCTGCAGTACAGTTGTTAGAGGCTGCTAAGCTTAAAAAAGGATCTCCAGAGTCTAACAGAAACAAAGTAGGTTCTGTGACTTGGGATCAAGTAAGAGCTATCGCAGAAGATAAAGCGCCTGACCTTAATTCCTTTACTGTTGAGTCTGGTATGAAAATGATCGCCGGCACTGCGAGAAGTATGGGTCTAACGATAAAAGGTGATGCTCCGTGGGGAACCGCCGAGGCTTAAGAAAAATTATTATTAATCAGGGAGCTCGGTCATTTGAGCGTTAAAACCTTTAAAATTTCAGTAAATGGCAAAATTATCCAAAAAGAGAAAAGCGGCACTTGAGAAGGTAGATGCCGACAAATTGTACTCTTCACAAGAAGCAATGGCGCTTCTTAAAGAAGTGAATTGTGCAAACTTTGATGCGTCAGTTGATCTTCACATTAGATTAGGTGTAGATCCAAAGAAAGCTGATCAGGCTATTAGAGGAACGGTATCCTTACCAAATGGGACAGGAAAAGACAAAACAGTTCTCGTACTATGTACACCAGACAAAGAGCAAGAAGCTAAAGATGCTGGTGCAGACCACGTTGGACTTGATGAATATATACAGAAGATCCAGAAAGGATGGACTGACGTAGACGTTGTGATTGCTGCGCCCAATGTAATGGCACAGCTGGGTAGAGTTGGTAGAATATTAGGTCCAAGAGGATTGATGCCCAACCCTAAAACAGGTACTGTGACACCTAATGTTGGAGCAGCTGTTAAGGATGTAAAGGGAGGTAAGATCTCATTTAGAGTAGACAAGTACGGTATTATTCATTCTTCTATCGGTAGAGTGAGCTTCACGCCAGAAAAACTAGTCGGAAACGCTGATGAATTGATGGGTACATTGATTAAGATGAAACCATCGTCAGCTAAAGGAATATATATTAAATCTATCAGTGTGGCATCGACAATGAGCCCAGGGATAGCAATTGATCCAAAATCTTTCAAATAGAAATATCATGACAAGAGAACAAAAAGCGACAGCGATAGAGGATCTGAAAGAATCCTTCAGCAATCATCAGTTTTTCTATTTGGCTGATTCATCATCAATGACCGTGGAGCAGATCAATAAGCTCAGAGGTTTGTGTTTCGAGAAAGGTATAAAGATGCAAGTAGTCAAAAATACTTTGGCTGTAAAGGCACTTGAGTCTTTTGGAGAAGAAGAAGGATATGCACCACTATATGACAACTTAAAGGGACCTACGACTATCATGTTTTCTACTAATAGTAGTGAGCCTGCTAAGGTGATTAAGGAGTTTAGAGGTGATGACGAGCGACCTATACTTAAGGCTGCATACATAGATAAGGATGTATTTGTAGGGGATGATCAACTCGATGTACTGAGAGCACTCAAATCTAAAGAAGATTTGATCGCAGAGATCATCTTAATATTAGAGTCACCAATGAAGAATGTATTGGGATCCCTCAACTCAGGATCAGGTACGATTGGTGGATTACTAAAAGCACTCGAACAGCGTGCTGAGAATTAATTTGGCTTCCAAGCAACTATTTATAGTTTTTATATACGCGCCATTATTTATTAATTAAAAAAGAAAAGTTAAATGGCAGATTTGAAAGAAATTGCAGAGCAGTTAGTAAACCTTACAGTGAAAGACGTTAAGGAACTTTCTGACATTTTGAAAGATGAATACGGTATTGAGCCGGCAGCAGCAGCAGTAGCTGTAGCAGCAGGACCAGCAGCTGGAGGTGGAGACGCCGGAGGTGCTGAGCAAACTGAGTTTGACGTAATACTTAACTCTGCAGGAGCAGCTAAGTTAGCTGTAGTAAAAGAGGTTAAAAACCTTCTTGGTGTAGGTCTTAAAGATGCTAAGGCATTAGTAGACGCAGCTCCAGGACCGATTAAGGAAAAAGTATCTAAAGAAGAAGCAGAGTCTCTTAAGGCCGCTTTAGAAGGAGCAGGAGCTGAAGTAGAATTAAAGTAATTCTGCTTAGAGCGACTATGCTTATTAAGATTTTTCCGCACATACAGAAAATATAGCTTTGTCAAAACGCAGGTTTTGACAAAGCTTTTCGTGCTTGTAGCACACGTGTTTTATTCTTTTTTAAGAATGTTCAAATTATAGACTATATGGCATCTAACGGCACTATCACCACCCATACTAAGCCAAGAGTAAATTTTGGTAAAATAAAATTGCCGAGCAGTTATCCAGATCTACTGGAGATACAGTTAAAAGGCTTTCAAGAGTTTTTTCAGCTCGAGACGACACCAGAAAATAGAGGACATGAAGGACTCTTTAGAGTATTTCAAGAAAATTTCCCCATCACTGATGCCAGGAATATTTTCGTATTGGAGTTTCTCGACTACTTTATCGATCCACCGAGATACGATATCCCTGAGTGTATGCAGCGTGGGTTGACATATAGTGTTCCATTAAAAGCTAAATTAAGACTGTCGTGTAACGATGAGGAACACGTCGATTTTCAAACTATAGTACAGGATGTATTCTTAGGCAACATCCCATATATGACGCCTAAGGGTAACTTCGTGATTAACGGTGCCGAACGTGTCATTGTATCCCAATTACACAGATCTCCTGGTGTATTCTTTAGCTTAAGCTTTCACCCGAATGGCTCTAAGCTTTATTCTGCCAGAGTCATCCCATTCAAGGGGGCTTGGATGGAGTTCGCTACTGACATTAACAATGTGATGTATACGTACATCGACAGAAAGAAAAAATTCCCTGTTACGACATTGCTTCGATCTATAGGTTTTGATTCGGATAAGGATATCCTAAATCTATTCGGCTTATCAGAAGAAGTAAATGTGACTAAGGCCTCTCTAAAGAAGGCAGTAGGCAGAAAGCTTGCGGCTCGTGTGTTGCGTAAGTGGACAGAGGACTTCGTAGATGAGGACACAGGTGAGGTGGTCACCATTGAGCGTAACGAGATCATACTCGAGCGTGACATCGTCCTTGACGAAGAAAATGTGAAATTAATTGAAGAGGCTTCAGTAGAGACAATCATCCTACAAAAGGAAGACATCGCAGAAGATCACTCTATAATATATAACACCCTACATAAGGATCCTTCAAGCTCAGAGATAGAAGCAGTACAACATATCTATCGTCAATTGAGAGGAACAGATCCACCAGATGAGGAGACAGCTCGTGGGATTATTGACAAGCTATTCTTCTCGGATAAGAGATATAACTTAGGTGAAGTAGGTAGATATAAGATTAACCGAAAGCTTGAGACTAATGTAGATCTTGAGACCTTAGTATTAACTAAGGATGATATACTGGCGATCGTTAAGTACTTAGTATCATTGGTTAATCAGAAAGCAGAGCTTGATGATATAGATCACCTAAGTAACAGACGTGTAAGAACAGTTGGTGAGCAACTTTATGGACAGTTTGGTGTAGGTCTTGCAAGAATGGCAAGAACTATTCGTGAGCGTATGAATGTTCGTGATAATGAAGTCTTTACTCCGATTGACTTAATTAATGCACGTACGTTATCATCTGTGATTAACTCATTCTTTGGAACGTCGCAGCTATCACAATTTTTGGATCAAACCAATCCACTTTCTGAGATCACTCACAAGAGAAGAATCTCAGCACTCGGACCAGGTGGTTTGAGTAGGGAGAGAGCGGGTTTTGAGGTTCGTGATGTTCACTACAGCCACTATGGTCGTTTATGCACGATTGAGACTCCAGAGGGTCCCAACATTGGATTGATAAGCACATTATGCGTACATGCCAAGGTGAATAAGATGGGATTCTTAGAGACACCATATCGTCCAGTAACTGACGGGAAGGTTGATCTCGATGGAGAAGTACAATATCTATCGGCCGAAGGTGAGGATTTTAAAAAAATCGCTCAAGCCAATGCGCCATTATCCGAGTCTGGAGCATTCCAGTCAGATAGAATTAAGAGTAGAGAGCATGGTGACTTTCCAGTACTCGAGCCGAATGACGTCGAGTACATGGATGTAGCGCCTAACCAAATTGTTGGTGTTTCTGCTTCATTGATTCCATTCTTAGAAAATGATGATGCCAACAGAGCCTTGATGGGATCTAACATGCAGCGCCAAGCAGTACCGCTCGTTAAGCCAAGTAGCCCAATAGTTGGTACTGGTATAGAAGCAAAAGTTGCCCAGGATAGCCGTATGTTGATCAACGCAGAAGGCAATGGTATAGTAGAATATGTAGATGCGAATGAGATCGTTATTAAATATGATAGAACAGAGGAGGAAGAGCTCGTGTCATTTGACGATAACATCAAGAAATATAAACTAACCAAGTTCAGAAGAACCAACCAAGGTACTTCGATAAACCTGAAGCCGTTAGTGCGTAAAGGAGATCGAGTAACTCGAGGAAGTTTGCTTTGTGATGGTTATGCAACTGAAAAAGGCGAGTTGGCCCTTGGTCAAAATCTTAAGGTGGCATTCATGCCTTGGAAGGGTTACAACTTCGAGGATGCAATCGTGCTTTCTGAGCGTGTGGTAAAGGAAGATGTCTTTACATCTATACATATCGAAAGCTTCGATCTGGATGTTCGTGACACTAAGTTAGGAGAAGAGGAATTAACTAATGATATCCCTAACGTATCCGAAGAAGGTACCAAAGATCTCGATGAGAATGGTATCATTAGAACTGGTGCTTGGGTTAAGGAAGGAGATATCCTCATCGGAAAGATTACACCTAAAGGAGAGTCTGATCCTACTCCGGAAGAAAAACTCCTAAGAGCGATCTTTGGTGATAAAGCTGGTGATGTCAAGGATGCATCGTTAAAAGCTAAACCGTCAACTAAAGGGGTGATCATCGACAAGCGATTATTCGCCCGTGCTAAGAAGGATAAGTACCAAAAGGTGCAAGAGAAAGAACTCTTGTCTAAACTTGAGGACAGACACATGGTCGCTCTCAATGAGTTGAAGACGATCCTCGTAGATAAGCTGATGACACTCCTTAAGAATAGAAAATCTAACGGTGTTAGAAATATCTATAATGAGCAGCTTGTTCCTAAGGGTACGAAGTTCTCTAATAAGATCTTGAAAGATTTAGATTTTACTCAGGTAGATTACTCTAACTGGACTAAAGATGAGCACTCCAACAAATTGATTGCTGCGCTACTGCATAACTACAGTATCAAGGTGAACAGTGAGATCGGAAGATATAAGAGAGAGAAGTTCAACATCAGCATTGGTGATGAGTTGCCAGCAGGGGTATTGAAGTTAGCCAAGGTCTATATGGCCAAGAAGCGTAAACTCAAGGTGGGTGATAAACTTGCCGGGCGCCATGGTAACAAGGGTATCGTAGCACGAATCGTACGAGACGAGGACATGCCATTCCTCGAGGATGGTACGCCTGTAGATATCGTATTGAACCCGCTCGGAGTGCCATCACGTATGAATATCGGACAGATTTTCGAAACGGTATTAGGTTGGGCAGGAGAGAAGCTTGGAGTGAAGTTCTCAACGCCAATCTTCGATGGAGCGTCAATCGGGGAGATTGATGATTATATCAAGAAAGCTGGTCTTCCAGAATTAGGACAGACATATCTATACGATGGTGAGACTGGAGACAGATTCCACCAGCAAGCGACGGTAGGTATCATATACATGATCAAGCTGTCACACATGGTCGATGATAAGATGCACGCCAGATCGATAGGTCCATACTCATTGATTACGCAGCAGCCATTGGGAGGTAAAGCACAGTTTGGTGGTCAGCGTTTCGGAGAGATGGAAGTATGGGCATTGGAGGCTTTCGGAGCAGCCAATATTCTACGAGAGTTATTGACAATCAAGTCGGATGATATTATGGGTAGAGCGAAAGCATACGAGGCTATTGTGAAAGGTGAGAACCTTCCCGAGCCGAATATCCCAGAATCATTCAATGTACTCATTCACGAATTGAGAGGTTTAGCCCTTGATGTGAAGTTGGACTAATTTATTAATGAACAAATTTTAAAGGCCAGTAATATGCCATTCAAAAAGAATTTAAGTAGAAATAGCTCAGATTTCAGTTCTATAACGATTAGTCTTACTTCTCCTGACGACATCTTAGAAAGATCATTTGGAGAGGTTCTTAAGCCGGAGACGATCAACTATCGTTCGTATAAGCCGGAAAGAGATGGTCTCTTCTGTGAGCGAATCTTTGGCCCAGTTAAAGATTATGAGTGCTACTGTGGCAAGTATAAGAGAATCAGATATAAAGGAATCGTATGTGATCGATGTGGAGTAGAGGTGACAGAGAAGAAAGTACGTCGTGAACGTATGGGGCACATCAAGCTGGTCGTACCAGTAGTACACATCTGGTTCTTCAAGTCATTGCCTAACAAGATTGGATATCTCTTAGGATTGTCCTCCAAGAAGCTCGAGTCGATCATATACTACGAGAGATATGTGGTTATTCAAGCCGGGGTAAAAGAAGAAGAAATTGAACACAAAGCTCTCCTTACAGAAGAAGAGTACTTTGAGGTTCTTGATAGCTTGCCTCAGGATAATCAGCTGCTTGATGACACCGATCCTAACAAGTTCATCGCCAAGATGGGTGCAGATGGTGTAAAAGGTTTGTTAGAGCGACTTGATCTTGATCAGTTGTCATACGATCTACGCCACCAAGCAGCTACAGAGACTTCGCAACAAAGGAAGTCAGAGGCTCTTAAGAGACTCCGTGTAGTAGAAGCATTCAGAGATGGTCAGACTCGAATAGAGAATAAACCAGAATGGACAATTATCGAGTTTCTACCTGTCATACCTCCAGAGCTGAGACCACTTGTACCATTGGACGGTGGCCGCTTTGCAAGTTCAGATCTTAATGATCTCTATCGTAGAGTAATTATCAGAAACAATAGACTTAAGCGTCTTCTTGAGATTAAGGCACCAGAGGTGATCTTGAGAAACGAGAAGAGAATGCTTCAAGAGGCTGTCGATTCATTATTTGATAATTCTCGTAAGTCCAATGCGGTTAAAGCAGAAGGTGGACGCTCGCTTAAGTCTTTAAGTGACATCCTAAAAGGAAAGCAAGGACGATTCAGACAGAATCTTCTCGGAAAGCGTGTTGATTACTCCGGTCGTTCAGTAATAGTTGTAGGGCCCAACTTGAAGCTACATGAGTGTGGTCTTCCAAAAGGTATGGCTTCAGAGCTATTCAAACCATTCGTGATACGCAAGTTGATCGAGCGTGGTATCGTAAAAACTGTGAAATCAGCTAAGAAGCTTGTCGATCGCAAAGATCCTGTGATCTGGGAGATTCTCGAGGGAATCCTGAAAGGTCACCCGATTATGCTAAACCGGGCTCCGACGCTTCACAGGTTATCGATTCAGGCCTTCCAGCCTAAATTAGTCGAAGGTAAAGCGATCAGACTCCACCCATTAGTGTGTGGTGCATTTAATGCGGATTTTGATGGTGACCAGATGGCCGTCCACGTGCCGTTAAGTCAAGGAGCGATCCTCGAAGCACAACTATTGATGCTGGCATGTCATAACATGCTTAATCCTCAGAATGGATCTCCTATCACCTTGCCATCGCAGGATATGGTATTGGGCCTATACTACATCACGAAGCCTAAGGCTAACGTCAAGAAAAATGAGAAGGTCTCTCATTTCTACTCTTCGGAAGAAGTGATGATCGCTTATAATGAGGGTAAATATGATATACATGATAGCGTCACAGTAAAAGCATTAGTAGAGAATGAGTTAGGACACTTAGTAGAAGAAAGAGTTACAACTACAGTTGGTAGGGTATTATTCAATGAGAACATCCCAGAGGGTGTACCATTTGCTAATGTGCTCCTGACTAAGAAAAACTTGAAGAAAGTAATCGGAGACCTGATTGAAAGAACGGATTTTGCAGTAGCGGCAGAGTTCTTAGATAAGATTAAAGATTTAGGATTCTATTGGGCATTCAAAGGTGGGCTGTCATTCAATCTTGGAGACCTGATAACACCTACTCTTAAGGAGAGTACACTTGTGGAAGCGCAAAATGAAGTTGACGAGGTATGGGAGAACTATAACATGGGTCTGATCACCTCGAATGAGCGATATAATCAAGTTATTGATAAATGGACATTTGCTGATAATAAGATTACGGATACGCTTATGACGGAGCTTGCTGAGCACAAAGGAGGCTTCAACTCTGTGTTCATGATGCTTCATAGTGGCGCTCGTGGTAGTAAGCAGCAGATTAAGCAGCTATGTGGTCTTAGGGGTCTAATGGCTAAGCCAAGAAAATCAGGTGATACAGGTGGAGCGATTATCGAGAATCCAATTCTTGCGAATTTCGTAGATGGATTGTCCGTACTCGAGTATTTCATCTCTACTCACGGTGCTCGTAAGGGTCTTGCAGATACGGCACTTAAGACTGCCGATGCAGGGTATTTGACGAGGAGATTAGTAGATGTTTCTCAAGATGTCATCATCATCGAAGAAGATTGTGATACGCTGAGAGGAATCGAAACAACAGCCTTAGTCGATAATGATAAAGTAGTAGAGAATCTTGCCCCCCGTATTGCTGGAAGATATACTCTCGATGATATAGCTCACCCGGAGACTGAAGAAGTTGTTCTTAAAGCTGGTGAATATATCACTGAAAAGATATCTCGTGCTATTGAGGATATGGGTATCGAGGCTGTTACAATTAGATCGGTACTCACTTGTGAAACAAAGAAAGGGGTATGTACTAAGTGCTATGGTAAGAATTTAGCAACAGGACGTATTTCGGAGCTTGGTGATGCAGTAGGTGTTATTGCAGCACAGAGTATCGGTGAGCCAGGTACACAGTTGACATTGCGTACATTCCACGTAGGTGGTGTCGCTTCAGTGAGTAAGACAGAATCTGAAAGTGTAGCGAAGTTCGACGGTGTTCTTGAGTTTGATAATGTATCGACTATCGAATATAAAGAGGGCGATACGACTAATGATGTAGTAATCTCTAGATCTGGTGAGATAAGAATTTTGGAGCCTGAGACTAAGAAAGTCCTTGCTAATGTACACATACCGTATGGTTCGAACCTATTCATCAAAGGCAAGAGAAAGATCAAGAAAGGTACAGTGATCTGTCAGTGGGATCCGTTCAATGCTGTTATCGTATCTGAATTTTCAGGGATCATCCAATACGAATCGATCGAAGAAGGTGTATCATTCAGAGCGGAGCGTGATGATCAGACAGGTAATGTTGAGAAAATCGTTATCGAGTCTAAGAAGAAAAAGAAAGTTCCAACTATCAATATCCTCGATGAGGATGGTGATGTGATGAGAAGTTACAACCTTCCAGTGGGATCTCACATCTTGACCGAAAATGGTGATAGCATCGTGGCAGGATCGAGAATTGCAAAGATACCTCGTCAATTAGGTAAGATCCAAGATATCACAGGTGGTCTTCCGAGAGTTACAGAGCTATTCGAAGCACGTAACCCTTCTAATCCTGCAGTTACTGCGGAGATTGATGGTATCGTATCATTCGGAAAACTTAAGAGAGGTAACCGTGAGATTTTTATCGAAGATGAGAAGTCTGGTCAGAAGAGAAAATATCTTGTCAAGCTTTCTAAGCACCTCTTAGTACAAGAGGGTGACTTCGTAAGAGCAGGGTCACATCTATCTGATGGAGCTACATCTCCTCAAGATATCCTGAGCATTATGGGACCAAGCGGAGTACAGAGGTACATCGTAAATGGAATCCAAGAAGTATATAGGTCTCAGGGAATCGGTATCAACGACAAACATATCGAAACGATCGTTCGTCAGATGATGAGACGTGTCGAGATAGTTGATCCAGGAGATACAACATTCTTAGAGGGAGAGCCGGTGGAGAAGTATGATTTCTTAGAGCAGAATGACTGGATTTTTGATAAGAAGGTAATTACAGAGTCAGGAGATTCAAATAAGTTGAAACCTGGACAAATTGCTACGATCCGTCAGATCCGTGAAGAAAATTCATACCTCAAGCGTAATGATTTGAAGACCGTGGAATTCAGAGATGCAGTTGCTGCAACATCGAAGCCATTGTTACAGGGTATTACCAAGTCATCTCTCGGTACTGTGAGTTGGATTTCTGCTGCCTCGTTCCAAGAGACGACTAAAGTACTTAGTACTGCGGCTATCAATGCGAAACGTGATAGACTCGAGGGTCTGAAAGAGAATGTTATCGTAGGTAAGAAGATACCAGCGGGAACAGGTCTAAGACACTACGAGCAATTAAGAGTAACTGCTAAGGAGTATATTCCTGAAGAAGTAGAAGAAGAAGCGGCTGAGTAATCAGCTCGATTCTTAAAGGATAAAGGACTTTTAATCTTATGATTGAAAGTCCTTTTTTTATTTACTTAGAATAGATAAATTCTTCTGGATATACTTGCCGAGGATGTCAAACTCCAGATTCACAGCGTCTCCTTCCTTAAGTGTTTTGAACTTCGTATGCTCATAGGTATAAGGAATTATCGCAACGCTAAAGCTTCCTTTCGTAGGATCAACTACAGTTAGGCTGGTACCATTAATACAAATAGATCCTTTGCTGATGACCAAGGCATCATGCTCAACTGGATACGCTATGGTATACAACCAACTGCCAGAGGTCTCAGTGATTTTGACACAAGTGCCAGTCGTATCAACATGCCCTTGAACAATGTGACCATCAAGTCGACCATTCATAATCATGCAACGCTCAATGTTTACGGGATCTCCTACTGACCACGCACCTAATGAAGTTTTGTCCATAGTCTCTTTAACTGCCGTAACAGTATGACTCTTGCTATCACATCTGGTTACCGTAAGACATACGCCGTCGTGAGCAATACTCTGATCTACCTTTAACTCGGCTGAAACCGGAGACTCAATGGTATAGTGGTAGTTGGCTAATTCTTGTTCTATATGAGTTATGGTGCCTAAACACTCAATGATGCCTGTAAACATGTAATAGATTATATAATAATCTGAATGAATCCTGTCAATACTTCTTCTAATTCGACAATTCCTGAGACTCGTGACTCGAATACTACACAAGTATAGTAATAGGTGCCTTCTTCGAGAGTGCCTCCACTAAGGTTAGTTCCATCCCAATCGATAGACGGATTATCTGTACGAAACACTATTTGACCCCACCTATTATACACTATTAGCTCTATTCTATCGATGAACCTATTGACAGTTGGAGTAAATAGATCGTTGCTATTATCGCCGTTTGGAGTGAATGTATTCGGCAATTCATATGAAGGGCAGTTGTCTACACAGATGAGTTCTGATAGGTCACTGATATTTCCACCTTGATCGGTTATTTGTATGGCGTAACATCCAGAGATGTTGTCTGCGAGTATATGATCGAACGAACCAAGTCCAGCATCTACTCGATCTAATTCAAAGAGTTCGCCGTCTTCAGACTCACTAAATAAAATAATGACCTCATTGATATCATCAGCCTCGACACAATCTCCTGTTAGCCCAAATTCCCATCGCACTTCATTAATGAACTCGTCTCCTACAATCACTGATTGTTCACACGCAGTTGATATAGCAACGTCGGGAAGGCAAGGGGCCTCATTGTCCCGAGGTGTTCCACATACCTCCTGAGAGAAATTTCTAAGAGGTGAAGGAAGTTCGTCTACCCCATAAGTTCCAAAGCTTTCAACGACATAACATGACTCTTCGCCATTCATCAGCCCATCAATTCTAATACTTAGATCTGCTGTGCTGTCGATGAATATCTGCTGCCCGTCTATTACTTCATAAATAAGATATAATTCGTTTCTCCAAGGCACATCACTTTGCCAGCTCAAGAGGAGGCTTTCATCGCCTGATTGCTGAGATAAAAACAGAGATGATGCTGGAGTACTTTCAGAACTGAAGCCTGTAGCATTTTCAAATCTTACTCGATATGTATAGGGGTCAACCACAGTATTAATTGGTTGATCTATGAATAGCGTATCATCTGATAATCCTGAAAATCGAGAATCGGTACTGATGGATGCTGCGATATCATCGAGCGCTGCAGGATTAAAGCCAGTTCCTCTTTGGAGTCCTATACTAAAAGGACTATTTACTGCTGCAGTATCAATTTCATCCGGAAAGGGTAATACCCATTGAGTAAGAATGTTCCCTGCGCTATTGTCTGTGCTCTCCACAGAGACCCTCGTGATAAAAGGTCTATCCCTATTAAAGAGTAAGCAGCTCTCTTCAGAAGGCAAGCTCCCCGTCTGATTAAACAGATTGTTACTGCTGGTCAACTGTGCAAATTCTGCGACAACTCGATAACAGAATATATCTGATGCATTGAGATCGTCATCGATCGCCTGGTATCGACCGTTGACAATATCATTAGTTAGAAAAATAATTTGTTGGTAACCTTGACCATCGAGACCTCCTTGACAGGTGTCAATGGTTATGTCTTGCGAGGAATTACGCCGCCACACAGAAAACCCTTGAAAGAGCTCAGTATCGGAACAAGCATATTCTGCGCTCCAACTGATGAGATTGGATGCCGAACTGACTTTTTCGGTTTGAACATCTTCTGGTGGAGGACCAACTATTTTAATTCTTACAGTCTTCAAGGTCGATACCCCACCATTGAATCCTAAGAAATCATCGGTCACTCGAAATACAATTTGGTAGAATGTTTCAGCTATGTCATCACAGGAGGTTTGCCACCTGAAAACACCAGCGTTGGGAGACGTCGATGGATTGAATCCAGCATTAAAGCTCACGTCTATTGAATCAAAGAGCAGGGGCCCACCTAATGCTTCAAGAGTTAAATTTTGAGTGCTATCGACGTCAGTTCCGAGCACCTCGAATTCTATGAGTTCTCCAGCAACAACACACAGTTCGTCAATCGTTTCTATTTCTGGTACTGTATTAGCGATTCGATTTTCATCAAAGCAAGCTGTTACTAGTATCTGCATGTCCCTAATAATCTCGTTAATGAGAATACCATTCCGGAACTCTTTGATGAGAATGGTGATATTGAAGTCGCCCTGAATTGGAGGGCTGTCCCAAACAAAATCTCCAGTTATTGGATCGAGGCTTACCCTATTGCTATCGGATGGTACTATCTGATCTGGAAGAAAGTAATTAGGTACTTCCATTCCTTCAGATTGAAATGGAGTAATTAACTCATATGCAAGGCTATCTCCGTCAGGATCAAACGCATTTGGATTATGGACAAATCGTTGATTCGTACATGCAAAATCTATTGGCGGTTGTAGTAATATGGCTGAGCTGTTATCTCCTTGAAATCGTCTATCCAAAAGAGTCAATGTGGTCTCTACATAAAATTGAATGTTAACAGAATTCGGAAAATCGACATTCTGTATCCCTGCTATTCGGTTCGGATCAGCAACGGATAGTGTAAACTGACTTCGAGTAGGGTAGGTGTGGATAGCGGTATAGATGTTTCTTTGTACATCATTGGGCAATGGCTCACCATTACCATTACTGCGAGGAACGAATTCTGAGGTGCCATCACCCCAAAACATTTCTAAGCTGTCTCTATCTGCCGCAAAACTGCTAGTCCGAGTAAAGGTCGTAATAGTCGCCCTAATAGTCAGATCATCAATCTGTTCATAGGTGATTTCTCCAGCCCTATTGTGAGTCGCCAACAAGCTTGTCACATTAATAAGCAAGAGAACTGTAAAGCTCAATATTTTTAATGTCATGCGCACATACCCAAGTTATGTCATTTTTTGACTTTTCGTATAGATATTAATTAGATGTAGGTATAAGAAGTTCATGTGTGTGTAGAATGATCTCACACAAGACATATTGATCCAAGAATAGTCAGTCGACTTAAGCTTGTTTAGGACTTAATATATTAATGCACTTATCAAGACTTTCTGTCCAATGAGGGATTGGATTGTCTAATTCGTCCGATATTTTATCAGTTGACATTACACTCCATAATGGCCGAGGAGCGAGGGCTCCGTAGGCTTCAGTCGTTATACCAGAGACTGTACATGAAATATCAGCTTGCTTAAATATCTCTTGGGCAAACTCACACCAATTGGTCCTACCTGCATTACAATAATTGAATGTGCCACGAACATCTTTGTTCTTCTTAATAATATATAGAATTGCTGTGACCAAATCGCCAGCATAAGTTGGTGCTCCCACTTGATCATTCACAACATTCAGAGCATCCCTCTCCGCTCCTAACCGAAGCATAGTTCTGACGAAGTTGTTTCGTTGGGCACTGTAAAGCCATGATACTCTAAGGATCAAATGATTTTCGAGTTGACTGGATACTGACAATTCTCCAGCTCTTTTGGATTTGCCATATATACCTTGAGGATTACAAGGATCTCTTTCAACTAATGGAGTCTTTTTACCTATGTGGTAGACGTAGTCCGTGCTAATGTGAATGAGCTTAGCCGATAGGCGATCCGCAGCCTGAGCCAGATTATTGGCACCATGATCGTTGATCTTGAATGCTTGAGCTACTTCTTCTTCGGCTTTATCTACAGCAGTATATGCGGCACAATTAATTATGACATCAGGCTTTATTGCGGCTATAGTGTCATGGACCTTATCTGCATTAGTAATATCTAAGAGATCTCTTGAGAGATAAGTGAATTGCAATTTTGGATCTTGAGTCTTCTGAAATTCAAGACCTAACTGCCCATTGGCGCCGGTGATAACAATCTTTTTAGCCTTCATATGCCTTATGAGCTCCAAACTTAGGTTGGCTGATATCTTTATCAGACAGGAGGTAGCTCAAATCTATATCTGGCCATGTGATGTTAATCTCAGCGTCATCGTATCTTATACCTCCTTCATGTTCTTTTGAGTAATAATTATCGCATTTATAACCAAAAATGGCCATATCTGATAATACTAAAAAGCCATGAGCAAAACCTCTCGGTATGAGTAATTGCTTCTTGTTTGCATCAGTAAGAATCTGCCCAAACCACCGACCATAAGTAGACGACTCTGGCCTGATATCCACGGCAACATCAAATATCTCACCGACTATTGCTCTCACCAACTTGGCTTGGGCAAACTGTCCTACTTGATAGTGGAGACCCCTCAACACGCCTCTTTGAGACTTAGACTCATTGTCTTGCACCCAATCATAGGCAGCAGAGCCTGGAGGAAATTTTGATTTGTTATATGATTCAAAGAAATACCCTCTATCATCATGAAACACTTTTGGTTCGATGATTTTTAAGTCTGCGATTGGTGTATTAGTAATGATCAAGGGCTATTTTTTTCTGAAATATAAAGTCAATGGTACACCTGAGAAGTCGTATCTAGACCTCAACTGATTTTCGAGATAGTTCTTGTAAGACTCTGTAATATGCTTAGGATAATTACAAAAGAAGGCAAACGCAGGAAAGTGAGTTGGCAGCTGAGTCAAGTACTTGATCTTTATCAGTTTACCTCTATGGGCAGGTGGAGGGAACTTCGTGAGCATTTCGTCCAGAACCTCATTGAGTTCGGAAGTTTTGATGCGTTGCGTCCGATTTCGATACACATCCATCAGTTTTTCGACGGCCTTAAATATTCTTTGTTTCTCAAGAGCCGAAATAAAAAGTACAGGAACATCATTAAACGGAGCAAGCTTAGACTTCAATTCATGTTCGTAATCTCGGGCTGTGTTGGTCTCCTTCTCAATCAAATCCCATTTATTGACCAGCAGGACTACTCCTTTTTTTCTTTTTGCAATCAAGGAAAATATATTCATGTCTTGCGACTCCAAACCCTGAGTGGCATCAATCATGAGCAGACAGACATCAGTTTCATCAATAGACTTGACAGCTCGGATTACTGAGTAAAACTCTAAATCCTCATGTACTTTCTTCTTCTTACGGATTCCTGCAGTATCGATAAGGATAAACTCATGACCGAATTTATTATAATGGCTATGTATGGCATCTCTAGTAGTCCCTGCTATATCTGTTACGATATTTCGTTCTTCTCCTAGCAAGGCGTTGACTAGTGAGGACTTGCCTACATTAGGTCGACCCAGAATACTGAATCTCGGGAGTTCATCTTCTTCAGACGCCCCTACTTCAGGAGGCATCATGTCTATGACAGCATCCAACAGCTCTCCAGAACCGCTTCCTGTAATCGACGAGAGAAAGAAGGTATCGTCAAATCCAAGACTCCAAAATTCATTGGCAGCAAGTTGTCTTGTACCATTGTCGACTTTGTTGACAACGAGAATCGTTGGCTTATCTGTTTTACGCAGCATTCGCGCCACAGACTCGTCGAGATCAGTAATACCTGTGGTAACGTCAGTCATGAAAATGATCAGATCCGCTTCGTCAATGGCAATTTGTACCTGTGTCCTTATGGCGGCCTCAAATACATCTGAGGAGTTGCTAACAAATCCTCCTGTGTCTACAACATTGACAGATCTACCATTCCACTCCGTAAACCCATAAATGCGATCTCGTGTTACTCCTGACACATTATCGATAATGGACTTACGTTCTCCAATGAGGCGATTAAAAAGTGTAGACTTCCCAACATTAGGGCGACCTACTATGGCTATAAGATTTGACATAGTTAGTTCTTACTGCAAATATCCATAAGATTTTAATGATCTATCGTCATCTCGCCATTTCTCTTTGATTTTCACATGGAGTTCCAGGAAAACTTTGCGGTCTAAAAATTCTTCAATGGACTTGCGGGCGTCAATGCCAAGCCCTTTTATGGCAGATCCTCTTTTACCTATTAAGATTGACTTTTGTGTTTTGCGGTTGACTATTATATCCGCCATGATATGCACCATCGGACCTGATCGAGACTGTTCATTTTTGAAGGTATGTACTATAACCTCACAGCTATAGGGTATCTCTTGATGATATCTCGTGAGTATTTTTTCTCTGATTATTTCTGACACAAAAAACCGTTCACTCTTATCAGTAAATTGATCTTTCGGGTAATAGGCCGGCCCTTCAGGCAAATGATTAGTGATTAATTTTAGAACGCTATCTGTACCTATTTTCTCGAGTGCTGAAATTGCACAGATATGATCAAATGGCATCTGTTCGGTCCACCAAGTACTGAGTTTCTCTATTTGTTCATGATCGGAAACATCCATTTTGTTGATGATCAATATTTTGGGTACATCAACCTTCTTGAGATTTTTTAGCACCTTGGAATCAATTTCTGGAGTTTCTACGGTATCAGTCATATAGATTAATATATCCGCGTCTTCAAGAGCAGACAATGCAAAGGTGTTCATGGCACTTTGCATCTTATAATGAGGATCGGATATGATTCCTGGAGTGTCGCTGAAGATTATCTGAAAATCTTCTTCATTAATGATCGCAATGATGCGATGTCTTGTAGTCTGTGGTTTATTTGTTATGATCGAAAGTCGCTCGCCGATCAGGGCGTTGAGTAGGGTGGACTTACCGACATTTGGATTTCCGATGATATTGACGAATCCTGATTTATGCATATTCTGACATGATAGTTTGGATGTGTTCGTAGACACCCCTAGGCTTTAACTTCTGCCAGAGTATCTCGTTGTACTCGTCTCCTAGCATCACATAGTTTTTGAGATGAATAGAGTTCATCTCAGTAAGGACATGCTCTCGAGTATTGATGAAACAGACCCAGCCATCTTCTTCTCTGACATCGTCATACCATTCTTCATAGTAGCAATCATCATCAGAATGAAAATTCATCACATAATCACATAGGATAATATACTTGGAGATGTTTTGCTTTAAGATGTGATCGATGATTTCTCGCTTGAGATACATGACATCATTATTGATACAGTCGTTCCATTCTCCAAGCAATTCAATTATAGTATACCCCTCCAAGTAGTCCGTAAAGAGCTGTTTGGCATATAACGTGGGTGATCCAATATGATCCCACTGAGGGTGTATGAAATAGTTATAGATTTTTTGACTATACTGAAACTCGCTATACTGTCTTCCATAGAATGGACTGCTGCTATCCTCTGAGGATACATAGTTCTCTCGCCACCGAAAATATGGTTCTATGTCATGCATGTGGACATCCTATTGACGCCTGCAAAGTAGAACATTAATTACTAAGACGCTCATAGATTCTTGTCATTCTAACGTCAGCTGATATTGTCAAATGTCGTGCAGAAATATTTCAAAACAAATTGATGCAACAGTATTGCAAGTATTGGGCTAAGTCTAATATATTTGCATCGCCGTCGCACTAACATGACTAGAATAAAAAAAAATATTGACTTGTTCGGACTGGTTTCCTCCAGTCTGTGTGCAGTCCATTGTATGGCATTTCCTATGCTAATTTCATTAGGAGTCATCGGCTCTATCGGGGCTTCATCGTCGCATTTTATTACAGAGATTATTGTAATTGTCGGAAGTGTGATATTGGTTGCATTCTCAATCTATAAAGGCCTAAAATCTCACGAAAGTGCTGTGCCATATTGGTTTTTTGGTTTTGGATTGGTTGCCATCATGGTAGGATTGTGCTTCGCCTATCATATACTTATGGCTGCAGGTGGCATAGCATTAGCAATTGGGCACCTTCTCAATCATAAATTACTTCAAGGAAAGTCTGTTGCTGCATAAAACACTGAGACATCACATTCGTTAGGTTCATATGCATGTGCTTAGAACAGAGCAACTTCACCATAATTATGGAGAGCGAAAGATTAGCTTTCCGGATATTAGATGTGAGTCGGGAGAACATACTCTTCTCTTAGGTCCTTCAGGATGTGGAAAAACGACACTATTACAACTAATATCTGGTATCCGAAGTAGTCAAGCAGGCAATGTATGGGTTGATAATACCCTGATCAACACACTTTCACAGGCGAAACGAGATCAGTTTAGAGGGCAGCATATAGGTATGATCTATCAGAGCTCACACTTCGTCAGGTCACTGTCAGTAATAGAAAATTTGGCACTGGCCCAAAGCTTTGCAGGCCAATCTGTTGATCGAAGGAAGCTTAAATCCCTCTTAGATAAGCTAAACATACTTGGTAAGGCGAGTCAAAAAACATATACCCTCAGTCAAGGTGAACAGCAACGAGTAGCTATTGCCCGCGCCCTGGTGAATAACCCAGTTCTTATATTAGCCGATGAACCTACATCAGCTCTTGACGATGAAAATACCAATGCGGTGTTTGATCTTCTGGTTAGCCAAGCTAATGAGGTGAACGCAACGCTAATTGTAGTTACTCATGATAATAGGCTCAAATCTAAATTTGATAAAAGGATAGAGCTATGAATCTATTTCAACTGAGCTGGCGTAGTGTTACCGATCGTCCACTGAAGATGTTGTTAAGTGCGATGTTATTTGCCTTAGGAGTTGGATTAATCTCGTTCATCTTGCTAATGGATAAACAGATCCAAGAGAACTTCGAGAGAAACCTTGCAGAAGTAGACTTGGTCATTGGCGCAAAAGGAAGTCCTCTACAGATGATTTTAAGCTCGATGTATCATATTGATGCTCCAACGGGGAATATCTCATTAAAAGAAATTAGACCATTTCTGAATCCGCGCCATCCACTTATCGAAGAGGCGTTACCTCTATCTATGGGTGACAGTTACAGGGGCTATCGTATAGTAGGTACAGATCATAAAATATTAGATTGGTATGATGCTGAACTATCTGATGGAGAGATTTGGAAGTACAATTTTGAAGTAACAGTTGGCTCAACTGTAGCGCAATCACTTGCGATAAGTATTGGAGACACTTTTAAGAGTAGTCATGGCCTCGTAGATGATGAAAACCTTGAACATGATGATGCTGAGAGCTTTGTTGTCAAGGGAGTCTTAAAACCTACTGGAACCGTTGTAGATCAATTGATTTTGACAACTTCTCAAAGTTTCTGGTTGGTGCATGATCACGACCATGAGGAAGAAGTTGAGGAAGTTGAAGAAGAACACGATCATAATGAGGAGCATAACCACGATGGTCACGCTCACGATGACCATGACCATGGTGATGATCATGATCATGCCGAACATGACCATGGGCACGATCACCATGAAGATCATATTCATACTGTTGAGCCATTACCATTGATACAAGAGGCAGACGATAAAGAGATAACTTCATTGCTATTACGATTTAAAGGAAGGAGCTTCCAAGCCCTCAATATGCAGCGAAGCATCAATGAAAATACAGATATGCAAGCGGCTACACCAGCCATTGAGATTAATCGACTATTCGCTATGATGAGTAGTGCAGAGCAGGCACTCAGAATATTGGCCCTACTGATTATCATCGTATCTGCGATTAGCGTATTTATATCTCTTTATAGCTCGCTAAATGAGCGCCGGTATGAACTTGCGCTGATGCGATCAATGGGTGCGGGACCGTCTAAGGTTTTTAGCCTGATAACCTTAGAAGGGGTCATCCTATCACTAATTGGTGCTATTGTTGGATTGATCCTGAGCCATGGGTTACTATTCTTTTTTGCCGATCACTTACGAGAAGCATATCGCTACAACTTTAGCGCAGGCAGGTTCTTATCAGAAGAGTCATATATAGTCTTGGCAGCCTTAGTGATCGGTTTTATTGCGGCAGTTATACCGGCCTACCAAGCATCAAAAACTGATATTGCCGAAACCTTAACAGCACGATAAACATATAAGTGTATCACGAAATTCTACCCCAGTTTAAATTCTTGTTCTTCAGTCTACTTAAGTGATTTTTTGTAGCCTGATGTTGAGGCTGTTCCATATCTGGATCCTGCTGCAATAAGATTAAGGCAAGATGTCGAGCCGTTTCCATAATGGTGCGATCTTCTGTGAGGCTGGCGATATTGAGTTCTACTATACCAGATTGTTGAGTGCCTGTTATATCCCCAGGGCCTCTTAGTTTCATATCCTCTTCAGCGATTACAAATCCATCGTTGGTCCGACACATGGTATCAATTCGTGCCTTTGCATACTTACTCAGGCCAGTTTTCGTCATGAGTATACAATATGATTGATCGGCTCCTCGACCCACCCGACCTCTAAGTTGATGCAGTTGTGATAACCCAAATCGCTCGGCATTCTCAATGATCATAACAGAGGCATTAGGTACGTTGACTCCTACCTCTATAACTGTAGTGGCGACCATGATCTGCGCTGTTTTACTGACAAATCGTTGCATCTCTTGATCTTTGTCCTGTGGTTTCATTCTACCATGAACAACGGTGATCTGATAGTCTGGACGAGGGAAGTAGTTAAGGAGCTCTTCATAACCCGACTGAAGATTTTGTAAGTCTAATTTCTCGGATTCATCTATGAGAGGATACACAACATAGATCTGTCGACCCTTGGCGATCTCTCCTTTCATGAACTTGACTACAAAACTGCGATGGGCGTCATGGCGATGTATCGTTTTAATCTCCTTGCGCCCAGGGGGTAACTCATCAATAACTGATACATCCAGATCTCCATAGGTGGTCATGGCTAGTGTCCTAGGTATCGGAGTGGCTGTCATTACTAATATATGGGGAGGAATTTGATCATTTTTTACCCAAAGGCGTGATCGCTGAACTACACCAAAGCGATGTTGCTCATCCGTAACCGCTAAACCAAGATTGCTGAATTCTACCTGCTCCTCGAGGATGGCGTGAGTACCAACTAAGATGTCTATATGTCCTTCCTTTAGAAAACTCAACAGTTCTTTACGCACTCTGCCCTTCACACTGCCTGTTAAGAACGCAACCTGGACTCCTAATCCTTTGACCATTTCTGATATGGATTGGTAATGTTGATGTGCCAATATTTGAGTAGGGGCCAACAAGCAAGCTTGATAGCCATTATCTATGGCAATCAACATCGTCATCAGGGCAACAATCGTCTTGCCACTGCCAACGTCACCTTGTAAGAGTCGATTCATCTGGACGCCACGTCCCAGATCATGGCGAATCTCTTTGACGACTCGCTTCTGAGCTCCAGTCAGTTCAAAGCTCAATTTGTCTGTATAGAACTTGTTAAAGGCAGTGCCGACCACATCAAACGTTAATCCCTTGAGTTTTTTGTCCCGCTGAACTTTGTTATGCAGGATCATCAATTGCAAGAAGAAGAGTTCTTCGAACTTAAGTCGATTACTTGCTTGTCCGAGTGCTTCACGAGAAGGTGGTAAATGAATCCATCTAACACTATCAAATCGACTACAGATATTAAGCTTTTCGACGTAATGTGTTGGTAGAGACTCTGGTAAGTCAGCTGCTTGGAGGCGATCCAAAATGTTTTTGATAATTTTGCGACGAGCTCTGATTCCTAATCCTTTTTGATTGAGCTTTTCTGTGGAAGCATACACAGGTAGAAATGGATCGCTGCCAGAACTTGTGCCTTCAACTTCGAGTTCTGGATGTGAAATACTCTTTACTCCTCGATATACTTTGACCT
Source organism: uncultured Saprospiraceae bacterium (assembly GCA_964522505.1). GTDB lineage: Bacteria > Bacteroidota > Bacteroidia > Chitinophagales > Saprospiraceae > GYS-P2D. The sequence continues at coordinate 11,287 of CAZFWJ010000018.1, read as the reverse complement.
TACCATTCAGAATGTAGTTTTGGTCGGGTTTCAACTTGTCGACCAGCCATTGTGCTCCTTGAAACCAGTTGAGTTCAATGAATCCACTTGGATCTTTAAATGAACCAACTAAGCGAGATCCTCGCTTCATTTTTTTCTTAGAGATACTGATGAGTTGACCTTGCAATTGCACGGTGTCACCATCCTTGACATTATTTATGAGTTGATAGGTAGATCTATCATCGTATCTAAAGGGATAAATCTGTAGGAGGTCTTCGATAGTTTCTACACCAAGCTCGCTCTTTAGAACTTTAGCACGATTTATTCCAACACCTTTAGTGAATTCTATTTTTTCTTTCAGTATGCCACGTGCTATGCTCACCTCTCAAAAATAGACACTCTGCATGGACCTCACAATCTAAGGAGTCGAATATGTATTGCGGACATAGCGTGATGGTTAGCTGTATATTTGTAACTTATATAGGACTTATGGAATCGAGACGGCAACTGCAGACTGGAGAGTTAATAAAGAGGCATTTCAGCACTGTAATACGCGAGCAAGGCAGCTATATCTATGGTAGCGAAGTCTTGGTATCTGTAACCAGAGTTATTATGTCTCCAGATTTAGGATTGGCAAAGATATATGTCAGTGTATTTAATACTGAGGATAAAAATGCCGTATTGCTATTACTCAATGGAGAGAAAGTTCGATTGAAAAAACAACTAACGCAGCGAATTAGAAAACATGTAAGAAGAATTCCACGAGTTGATATCTATTTGGATGACACCTTGGATGAGATGTATAGGATTGATGAACTGCTCAACTCATTATGAGATAACTGAGTTATCTCAGATCCTTTAGAAAATCAGCTTGAGCCGGGTCTAACCTTGCCATGATGTCATAGACTCTCCTTTGTTCACTTTTTACTGAATTTTTGAATACTTCTAAGATCTCCGCTCGCTTACTATTAGAAAACATCTGAATGATCATACTATTGGGATAGTCGTTATGGACGACAGCTGCTTCTTTGATAGCACTTAACATGATAGCCTTACCAGTATTGACATCTACTTCTATTCGATCTAATCCTTTGCGGTGATAGTCATACATGGCTGAGCGCAATTTTTGAACTCTTGTATTTAGCAAGTTTTCAATCATCCAAAATCTATTTCTATCGCCACCTAGTGAAGACCAATTTCTATCAACACTCGATACACTCGGCGGGACATTTGCTAAAATATTGTTGGCTGTTCTAAAGTGGTCCTCGCCACCTAGTAAACTGAATGAATCATAGTCAAAGCCCAATATGATATAAGCGTAAAATGTCAGTATTGCCGATAGATTATCTGTGAACTGACTCCTATTGTCTCTTAATTGTTCACCAGGATTATAGCTAAACGAGATATTGCGATCCACATGATTGATCAATGGAGATGTATATGAGCTATTGTAGACAGGTCGCCCAGAACTGATATACATATCTGCCGTGAATGTATTGGCAGTCGGATCACCGGTAATATTGAATTGAATCGATCCTTCAATGAGTTCTTCATTTTCAAATTCATCTGAAGTCCACTTGCGATCATTGTAAAATTCCTCAATGGCATTTTCTAGTGCCGATAATGTCTGGGGGTCTGCTTTCGAAAGCGATGGAGCGTTGACAGAGACATCAATATTAAATTCCTGAGCCTGACTGTCAGAGCTGACAAATGATAAGACTAATAGAATTAGCAGAATGTTAATCAATCTTGTAGACATAAATTAATCAGCTTAATGAGACTAAAGTATCAATGATATCTTGAGCTACAGCCCTCTTGGATTTGAGCTCATATTCATTAACAGTACCATCAGTATGGACGATAGAAACCTTGTTCGTATTGTGTTTGAATCCAGCTCCCTTATCCTTGAGACTATTGAGTACGATAAGATCGAGGTTTTTCTTTTTAATTTTCTTGTGGGCCGAGGCCATACCGTCGGTGGTCTCAAGAGCGAAGCCGATGGTTTTTTGATTAGACTTTATTTGCCCACACTTATGGGCGATATCTGGCGTTCTCTCCAGCTCTACTGTGAAGGTGTCTGCGGATTTTTTGATTTTATCTTTTGCCTTTAGCATTGGTTTGTAGTCTGCAACAGCAGCACAAAAAATGGCGATATCACAAGTCTTAAATCGTGGGATAGTAGCATCATACATATCCTGCGCAGATATGATTGGCTCGACGGTTATCTTAGGGTGATCCACCGATAGTGATGTTGGTCCTAGAACTAATTCTACTTTAGCTCCTCGGGCTACACATTCATGAGCGAGCTCTATACCCATCCGACCAGTACTATGATTACCAATAAATCGAACTGGGTCAAAAGCCTCTTGTGTGGGTCCAGCAGTAATTAATACTGATTGACCCTTTAGATCTTGATTGACATTTGTGGATTCAATTAAGAAACTTACAATATGTTCTGGCTCTGCCATCCGACCCGCTCCTAACAGTCCACTGGCCAACTCTCCGACACCTACTGGAATTATTTGGTTGCCGTAGGAACTCAATTTTTTCAAGTTCTGAATGGTAGATCCATGTTTCCACATATCGAGATCCATCGCTGGTGCAATATAGACGGGACACTTTGCACTGAGATATGTCGCCACTAACATGTTATCTGCTATACCATTGGCCATCTTGGCAAGAGTGGTGGCCGTGGCTGGTGCGACTACAAATGCATCCGCCCATAGTCCAAGGTCGACATGATTAGACCAGGAATCTTCTTTGATGAAATCTATAGAGACGTCATTCTTGCTAAGTGTAGAAAAAGTCAAGGCCGACACAAACTTAGTCGCTGTAGATGTCATGATTACTTTGACCTGACATCCGGCCTTAATGAGTAATCGAGTAAGTACAACTGCCTTATATGCGGCAATGCTACCACTAACACCGATTACGATCTTTTTATTCACAGAACGACTAGTTAGTAGTCTTGCTCTTCACGTTCTTGCTTATACTCATGCTCAAGTCTTAAGTCAAGAAACTCGTTAGTAGCGATCACGGTAGGGTTAGGAAGCTTTTCGTAAAACTTAGAGATTTCTATCTGCTCTTTGTTTTCCTGAATTTCTTCGATAGTATCAGTGGTCACCGCAAACTCTTCGAGTTTGCCATGAAGTTCTGTCTTAATAGCTGTATTAAGCTGTAGGGCTCTACTCTTAATGATATTGATAGTCTCATAGATATTGGAAGTCATCCTGCTCATCTCCCCGAGATTTCGAGCTTTGAGATTAGGGTCAACACCTTGTACTTGGGTTTTAATATCAGCCATTTTCTAATTCATTTATCGCCTCACGGCATTTATTTTTAAAATCAGTCACCTCCGGTATATAACCAGATTCTGGATATCTCTTTACAAACAAATCACAATTAGTGATTCCTTCTGAAAATCTTTCAACCTGTCTTGCGTAAACACTCCTAGAAGCCCACTCATAGTAGGCCTTAACGATCAAATATTGTGCCTCCTCTGTATAACTTGATCCAGGATAATCCTTCAACATGTTTTCCAGAGTTTGGATCGCAGAATTATAATTCTTCAAATTGTAGTATAACCTTCCAGCTTCAAAAGCTTTTTGTTCTTGTTTTTTTCGCAATTCGTCGACGTAATCATTTACCTCTTCAACTCGATCGCTTTCTGGAAAGGTATTGGCAAATAGCTGAAAGGCGTCAATGGCGGCAGAAGAATTCGACTGATCTAATTTATATCTGGGGGCCTGATAGTATTCAGACAAAGCCGATAGATACATTGCTTCCTCACGATGTGGTGAAGTAGTATAGGTATCAGCAAAGGTTTTAAAGTAGTGCGAACTCAATACATAATTGCGATTCTTAAAATGAGTATCAGCAAACTTGTAATTCAGATTTTCTGCTTCGGTTTTTCCTCTGTACGCCGGGATGACCAATTCATAAAGCAGGATTGCTTTATTGTAATCTCCTCGGGATACTAAAGTATCAGCCGCAGCATATATGAGCTTAGGATCATTACTGGTTCGCACACGTTCAAATTCTGTCTTGCAACTGGCAAGGCAAATGACCGAAAGAGTTATGTAAAGTATCCATTTCATCATGGTTCGCAAAAGTAGCCTTTTCCACTTCTATTATCAATTATATTTTTCTTAAGGAAATTGACAAGTGTTAAGAGTATCTAAAAGCAGATGTGGTTGTTTACTTGAGCAATTTAAAGTTGATGATGTCGTCGGCTATTTTCCGATCATTAGACAGACGTGGGACTTTGTTCTGTCCTCCGAGTTTCCCTCGACGTTTCATTAGCTCTATGAAGGCAGATCGTTTGAGTGGTCTGATGATCAAGGGCCTTAAAATGCCCCCCGTAATCAGGTCATCATAGTATATATTCTGCTTACAGAGCGCTCGATTCAAGTCAGTGGCTAGCTGCTCTAAGTCTTTAGGCATCTGATCAAATTCGATAAACCACTCATGATAGGGCTTGTCAGCGTCCTTAGGGTTGACTTGAGGAGCTACGGTAAATTCCCTGATGGAAGTGTGATCATTTATTAGTGCTTCCTGTAGAGCAGTTTCAACTTCCTTCGCAATGACGTGCTCACCAAAGGCTGATATAAAATGTTTTACCCTGCCACTTACTACTATTCTGTATGGATTAAGGCTGACGAATCTAACAGTATCTCCAAGATTATATCCCCATAATCCGGCATTGCTATTAATGAGTACAACATAATCTGTGGTTAACTCAACTTCGGATAGCATTATTCGTTTTGGGTTATCGGAATAAAAACTGTTGAGCTCTACGAATTCGAAAAAGATTCCTGAATTAGTGTTTAGGAGCAAACCATTATTGTCTGCTTGATCCTGGAATGCAATAAATCCTTCGGAAGCGGGATAAGTTTCTAAGCTGTCTATCTGTCCTCCGATTAGACGCTCTATACTTGCACGATAAGGTTCATAATTTACTCCTCCGTAAGCGAATAGTTGAAGATTGGGAAATACTTGCTTGACTGTTGATTTGCCGGTATAACTGAGGAGACGCTCAAAATACATTTGGACCCATGGCGGTATACCACTGATCAAGCGGAGATCTTGATTGTGTGTCTCAATAATGATTTCATCTACCTTCTGTTCCCATTCTTCAATACAATTAGTATCATATGAGGGTAGTTGATTGCTTTGGACAATGGAGGGTATTTCATGATTTACAATACCTGATAGTCTTCCTGTCATAACGCCATTTGTATCTGATAGGGTAGGCGAGCCTGACAAAAACATCAGTTTACCATCGAACATCCGATGCTTGGATCCGAAAGACGCATAATTCATGAGAGCTACTCGAGCTGTCTCGATATGATTGGGTAGACTATCGGCGGTTATAGGGATATACTTAACGCCTGATGTCGTGCCAGAAGTCTTAGCGAAATATTTTGGTTTGCCAGGCCACGTAACATTCGATGTACCCTTTTTTATTTCATCGAAATACTGTCGGCCTCCCTCGTAGTCAACTATAGGAACTGCAGCTCTAAATGAATCGTAATCCATCTGAGCTGATAATTGCTGCTGTCGACCATACAATGTCTTAGATCCATGTAATAAGAGGTGACGTAAGATCTCTTGCTGATCTTTTAGAGGATTTTTTCTAATCTGATTGACTAAATATCGATTATACCTAATGTAAGGATAGATAAGCTTCCCCTTCATCAGACTTCTTTTCCTTTTAAAGCGGACTGAATGTTGTAATCGAGAGCTTTCTCGGCAAGCGGTCTGCTAAACTCATTGAGGCGATCCATAGCATTATTTATGTCATCCTTGGCACCTGACTTTATATGGTTGATCAACTCCTGCTGAAACGATTGGAGTTGATCAATGTCATCTTGTTCTAGCCACTGACCATTTTGCTTTATGAACTTGTCTGTATGGTTCACTACATTTTGCCCTTCATTGCGAGCCTCAATAAGTGCTCGCCGATCCATATCATCTTGCGCATGGATCATCGAATCCCGCAGCATAAGTCCCATTTCTTCTTCTGATATTCCGTACTGTGATTTGATCTGTACTTCCGTTTCAACTTTAGAGCGTAGCTCTGATGCTTTCACACGGAGTATGCCATCGGCATCGATGATAAATTGAATATCGATTTTGGGCATTCCCGCAGCCATAGGGGGAATGCCTTTTAGGATGAATTCTCCTAATTTTCTATTGTCTCCTACGAGATCTCGCTCGCCCTGATAGACTGCCACCTTTAGGTTGGTCTGTCCATCTACAGAGGTTGTATACTGTCGCCCAGCCCGTGTTGGCACTTTGCTATTTCTCGGAATGATGGTGTCCATAAGTCCTCCTATAGTCTCTATCCCAAGCGATAGCGGGGTAATGTCTAATAATAGCATATCACTTCGATTGCCGGCTAGTATGTCAGCCTGGATCGCTGCACCTAAGGCTACTACTTCGTCTGGATTGATATTGTCAAATACCTCTTGTCCAAAGAACTCAGAGACCATAGTTTTAAGTAGTGGAACTCTCGTTGATCCACCTACCATGATAATAGAGTCAATTTGGTCTTTGGTCATCTCCGCATCAGACAGACTCGCAGCACATGACTCGATAGTTTTCCTAATTGTAGGCCTTACGAGATTATTAAACTCTGATAATGTTAAATCTAGCTTGATGCCGTTTAGTTCGCTCGTAAAATGATCTTGACTGCTCAATGACTTTTTTGCTTCTTCGGCCTTTAGTCTTAACTGCTGCCCTAACACCTTATCATGTATAACTTGATCGGAATCGAGCTTGGTATTGTCTACCCAATATTGAGCGATTGCTCTATCAAAATCATCGCCACCTAAAAAGGTGTCACCATGAGTGGAGAGCACTTCAAAGATACCTCCCTGAATATGCAATATAGAGATGTCGAAGGTCCCTCCGCCTAGATCATAGATGGCAACAATTTCTTCTTCCTTGTCACTTGAGCCAATGCCGTAGGCTAATGCAGCAGCAGTAGGTTCATTAACGATGCGCAATACATCTAGTCCGGCGAGTTTGCCTGCATCACGTGTCGCTTGACGCTGAGTATCATTAAAGTATGCAGGTACCGTAATTACTGCTTTCTCTACAGCCTGATCCAATGTTTGCTCAGCAATTGTTTTTAACTCCTTCAAGATAGATGAGGAGAGTTCAATTGGTGTCAGAAATCGATCGTCAATTTTGATTTTGACGAGTTCGTCTTGATCTGTTTCCATTACTTTATAGCCCATCGATGATCTCACCTGTGATAAATCGTTGTAAGATTTGCCCATAAGCCTCTTGACAGAATAGATCGTCCGGGCTGGGTCGCTCTCAAGATAAGATTTGGCCTTATCACCAATAATTGTATCGCCATCTTGCCCGAGGTATATGACCGATGGTACTAACTGATGTTTGTTGCGTTCGTTTTTAAGAATCTCCGCCTGACCATCAACGATATAAGCAACCAAGCTATTAGTTGTGCCGAGATCAATACCTACAATTGCAGGTTGTTGAGATTCACGCTCAATAGAGCCATCTTTGAGATTTATTGAGATTTTTACCATTGACAAGCGGTTGCTTATGAAATCAGTTTTAAGCGTCTATATTTATCATAGACTACGTGTACATGATTAAACAGTTTTACGAAAATAAGATTAATCGACTCTATCTTTTTTTAGGTGGATTCTTTATAACCAATGCGCTCATAGCAGAGTTTATCGGAGCAAAGATATTTTCTCTTGAGAAGACATTGGGCTTTTCTCCATTTGATTGGGAGATTCTGGGTGTTGGCAGTTTAGGCTTTAATCTTACCGCTGGAGTCGTGCTGTGGCCTGTCGTGTTTATCATGACCGATATTATCAATGAGTATTTTGGCTCACGAGGCGTACGGTTACTGTCGTATATGACAGTGGGCTTGATTATTTATGCCTTTGTGATGGTCTATGCTGCAATCAATTTAGCACCGAATGATTGGTGGCAGTCCACAAGCGGCTTATCAGATAGTGGAGGGATTTCTGATATGGATTTGGCCTTTAAGAAAATTTTTGGTCAAGGCCTTTGGATCATTGTAGGTAGTCTCATCGCTTTTCTTATTGGTCAGATAGTCGATGTATTCACTTTTCACCGTATAAAAAAACTAACGGGAGAAGGAAAGGTATGGCTACGAGCTACAGGGTCAACCTTAGTATCTCAGTTCATAGATAGTTTTGTAGTGTTGATAGTAGCATTTTATATCGGTTCGGACTGGGACCTAGTCAGGGTGCTTGCTATTGGAAGTGTTAATTATTTGTACAAGTTTGTAGTAGCCATTGTACTTACCCCAGCAATCTATGGTGCTCATTATCTCATTGATGATTATCTTGGACAAGAGTTTGCGAGCCAACTTAAAACCAACGCACAAGCAACATGAATATGATGAAGCAATGTACAGATACAATATTGATGGTGAGACCAGCCAATTTTGGCTTTAATCCAGAGACTGCTGATAACAATGTCTTTCAACAAAACAATCAATCTCGGAGCATTGAGGAGATTGTTGAGTTGGCAATGCGAGAGTTTGATGAATTAGTCAGACGTATGGAGTCTGCTGATATTAATGTTGTTGTCATAGAAGACACCGCTCTGCCGAAAAAAACAGATGCTGTCTTCCCGAACAACTGGTTTACGACTCACATGGACGGTCGAATATTTCTATATCCGATGTATTCGCCCAATAGACGCTTAGAGCGGCGTGATGATATCATAGATCATCTCAAGCAGACTTTTGCATTTAATAAGGTCAAAAGTTTCGCAGCACATGAACAAAGAGGTGCTATTTTGGAAGGAACTGGTAGTATGATATTAGATCGTCCAAACAAGATCATATACGCATGTTTGAGTCAGCGGACAGATTTCCGATTATTGGATCAACTGTCTATAGAGCTGGGAGGATATGAGGTTGTTGCCTTTGTTGCAGTAGATGATCAAAATATCCCATACTATCATACTAATGTCATCATGACTTTAGGCGATGATCTGGCTATTATCTGCCTTGAATCAATTGAGAGCGAGTCTGAACGTACCATGGTCAAAGCAAAATTGAAATCTACAGGAAAAGTAATTGTAGATATAACCAAGGCTCAAGTACTCAAATATTGTGGTAATATGCTTCAAGTCAATAATGCACGGGGAGAACAATACATGGTTATGTCACAGTCAGCCAGAGATAATTTAACTCCAAGTCAAATATCTCAAATAGAGTCATATGTCACCATACTCAGCAGCCCACTTGATGTCATAGAAGAATATGGTGGCGGCAGTGCAAGATGTATGCTTGCGGAATTGTTCTTGCCGAAGAATTGATGCACATCATATTGCATCAATTATTAGTGCTAAGCGTTTAATTTCAATTGATTGAATGGATAACGAAGCATCTTCTTAGGATAGGTGAATCGCTCACCTTGCTCCTTCTCTAAGGGCCACAGCATCACTTTTATAAGTTATGTATACTGGCTTTGCCGCTGCTCGAAAGAAATCTGAAAAGCTCGTACAAACTTACTCTTACCCGCTAAGACAGATTTGTACGGAATTGGAAGAATGTAGAGAATCCAAGGGCTTTTAGACTCACATTAAATTTTACCAAATGTAAAACACTTTGCAAAGCTTCAATTAGTTCCAATTGAGTTGCAGAAGCATGTAAATGTTGAGAAAATGTTAAATTGCCAAATTTGCTCATTTTCAGCGCATTAAACTTTAAATAAATATTTAATATGTTTAATTTTGTAGCTGAGAGTTGAAAGATTCAAAATTTTAACTTTTTGAGAGGTAACATTTGTTGGTTCTCAGACGTCTTTACATTGAGTTTAATTTTTTATAGTACCCATGAATATTATTAACAAATTTTTCGGATCCGTTGCGCGGTTGTTCTCCCTTGCTAAAAGAAGGAGAAGACAACTGTTAGCTGACGAAGAGTATGATAGTTGGATCGGAATTTAAATTATTCTTCCTACCTATGGAATTACTTACAAATTAAGAGCAACATCTATTTAGACGTTGCTTTTTTTTGTGGCGTTGATTTAACACTGCTATACTACAGGTGTAGTTTTTCTTTTCTTTCTAATAAGATTTCATCAGATTCTACTCGGTCTTCATCAGGTACGCAGCAGTCTACAGGGCATACGGCAGCACATTGAGGTTCTTCATGAAAACCAATACACTCAGTGCATTTATCAGGTACGATGAAGTAGATGTCTTCATCAACTGGAGGTTGCTGATCATCGACAGCTACCACTTTGCCGTTTTCAAGTGTATACTCACCAGTTACAGATGTGCCATCGGAAATGGCCCAATCTACGCCACCTTCATAGATCGCATTGTTCGGGCATTCAGGTTCGCAAGCTCCACAGTTAATACATTCGTCTGTAATGATGATCGCCATAATTAAGTGATATTAAACTTGAGTACAAAAGTAGACCCAAAATGTGATAAAAATCAACTGCTCTCTAATTATTGATCAAATGAATATTGATCAAGAGCTAAGAAGAACTTTTCACATTGCGTACTACTCCTCCAAAAAAACTCACAGCTAGGTAAGCAACGAAACAAGCGAGAAGACCATAGTGCCAATCAATAATCAAGGTAAGTACTGTACTAATGATGACAAACCATAGTTGCCAATTCATAAGAATAGTTTCATTCTTTAAGGAAAAGAACTTCATATGAATATTCATACAAATAGCCGGTATTATGATTGCAAGCATAGGAAGCAGATCCGAACTGTGTGGCGCATCGAAAGCATACAACAAAACATAACCAGATAAAATACCAGCTGCAGCAGGTATCGGCAAGCCATTAAAGTCCTCTGCATATTCCAGTGTATTGAACTTTGCTAACCTGAACAAACCAGAAAGAATAAAGAATATACAAGCCAATAAAGCCTCCGTATCAGAAAACAAGGTATAATATAGGTAGGCCGGTGCGACCCCAAAGCTTATCAGGTCTGACATCGAATCTAGTTGTTTACCTAGTTCACTCTTCACATTGAGCATTCGGGCTGCAGCGCCATCAACTGTATCTAAGATCATGGCAGCTAATACGAGATAGGCACCTAGAATCGGATTACCGAGTAATATGGCTAAGATGCCACATACCGCATTGCAGAGCGTTATAAAGTTGGGTAACCTACTCATATTACTTCAAATGTATTAAGATCATTGATAATTTGCTCAAGTGTTTCACTAATTCGGTACTGCATTACCTTATTAATGAAAATTATAAGTGAGGTGATTGTTTATCTCATTTCAATTGGTATATATTTGCAATCCTTTTTAAAAGG
>CAZFWJ010000017.1:0-58676 GCA_964522505.1 uncultured Saprospiraceae bacterium | reverse complement strand
CTATTATGTGGGGTAAACACTGCTATCGGTGGAGTGACCTAGACTTTGAGGGGAACCTTAAGGATGGTATCGCCATAGACTGGCCGATACGATACAACGATATCAAACCATGGTATGACAAGGTGGAGCGATTCGTGGGTGTGGCGGGACAGGCAGAAGGCTTAAAGCAGGTGCCGGATGGCGTGTTTTTGAAACCGTTTGAACTAAACTGTGCTGAGCAGCACTTCAGAGAAGCAGTCGGCGAAAAATACCCTTATCGAGTGGTGACACCGGGGCGAGTAGCACACCTGACCGAGTATGATCCTGAGATCCATCTCGGTCGGCGTGGCAAGTGCCAGACCAGAAACAAATGCTGGCGTGGATGCCCATATGGCGCATACTTCAGTAGTCAGTCCGCTACCCTGCCAGTAGCTACCGAAACTGGTAATCTAACCATACGACCCATGAGCATCGTGTCCGAGATCACATTTGACCCCGAGACTCGCAAGGCAGATAGCGTGCGAGTTAAAGATGCTGAAACTGGTGAAGAGATGGAGTTCTTCGCACGTATCATATTCTGTAACGCCTCAACTGTTGGCACAACCGCCATACTCCTCAATAGTCGATCTGAGGAGTTTCCTGATGGCCTAGGCAATAGCAGTGGAGAACTCGGACACAATCTAATGGATCACCATTATGGCATGGGTGCAGGTGGCACGCTTCCAGGCCTTGAAGATACCTATTACAAGGGTGACAAGCCATTAGGCTTTTACATTCCTCGATTCCGCAACATCGATGATGCTACGAGACGAGATGACTATATCAGAGGCTTTGGGTATCAAGGTAGAGCGGTTAGAGGTATCAATAATCCTCCCGATCTCATTGGCGCAGACCTTAAGGACCAAATCTTCAGTCCAGGACCTTATGATATTGCCATGACCTGCTTTGGTGAGGTATTGCCCTATCATGACAATAAGATGTACCTCAATTTTGATAAGCAGGATCAGCATGGCATGCCAATCATCACCTTTGATGCGAAACTTCGTGATAACGAGATGGCTATGAGAAAAGACGGTGTCGATTGTGCTATCGAGATGTTGGAAGCTGCAGGATGCACTGACATCTGGAGTTATAATGATCCAACGGCCATCGGAGCCGCCATTCATGAGATGGGTACTGCCAGGATGGGTCGTGATTCTAGAACAAGTGTTCTTAACAAATGGAATCAGATGCACGATGTTGATAATGTCTTTATTACAGATGGGTCATGCATGACGAGCGCCGCAACGCAAAATCCAAGTATCACCTATATGGCGCTGACGGCAAGAGCTGTAGACTATATGCACAAGCAAGTCAATGGCGGAGTATTGTAATAAGCATCCTATCTTTCAATATTAAAACTAAGCCATGGTGTCAATAGGGTTTCTTGTTTTTGGTGGTGGATTTGTCATTACATTATTGAAGTCAATAGGCAAAGTGCTCACAACAGACTGGGATAAAGAAACATTTTCTGCTGGATCAGTATTAAATGTCTTTAAGTGGCCACTGATCTTCTTTGTGCTATTATGCTTATTTATTGCTTACGGAATTCCATTGGCAGAGGATCTATAATGAGCTACTGATCTAATTTCTAAGCTATTAGATCTAAATCAATCGGTTGCTACTGTTGTAATCGTGATCTTGGCACATCATATATTGACCCTATCTAAAGCAATATTTGCATAGTGAATTATCATTTTGAATTACAACTTACAAGACTCAAGCGTTGGTTTGCATATATAGGTATTCATCCTCTTGCAGGGACGGCTGTGGCGAGCCTATTATTTATAGTCATGGCTCAGGTACTGTTTTACAAGACTTCCTATGCTCCATATCTATTGATTGGCATTGGCATGAGCATCAATATAAAACTGAGCGAAGCTCGGCGCAATGAAATGATGCATCTGCTACATGGGAAAACAACATCTCGACAGATCAGAGTCTATGAAAATCTGATAGTCGCAACACCTTTTATACTCTACCTATTGTATGAGACGCAATGGTGGATGAGTATTGTGATGTTAATTTTAGCAGTAGGTAGTGCCCTCTTGAAATTCAGGCAAGGTATTAACTGGACAATACCGACTCCCTATCGAAAATTAGTTTTTGAATACACCAGAGGATTCAGAAAGAACCTATGGCTAATCATCCTACTCTATTTTGTCTTTGGTCAATCTATCGCTGTTAATAATTTCAATCTAAGCATGGTCTGTTTGATTGCCCTATGCCTATTAGGAATGTCATTTATGATGATGATTGAGCAACGATTTTTCATCTGGCTCCATAGGATGTCAGTTAGATCCTTCTTGCTACATAAGTTGAAGGTTTCACTTATGGCAGTTTCTATTCTCACTCTACCAGTCTCGGCACTTATGTTCTATACTTATCCAGGGCAATGGCATCTCATATTGCTCGCTTATCTGATCGGTTTATGGTATCAAGGATTCGGCATATTGGTCAAATATTCTTCCTATCCAAGAGAATTGCCCCTAGTGAAAAGCATTGTCTTCGTGATCAGTATATTGTTTCCTCCTCTCATGGTGATCTTATCTATCAATTATTATCGTCAATGCGAGAATAAACTTTTACATCTGCTATCATGATCGAGGTCAAAGAACTACATAAAAACTACGGCTCTAAATCGGTATTAAAGGGAATCAACTATTCTTTTGACAGCGGCAACATATACGGCGTAGTAGGTAAAAATGGTGCTGGTAAAACCACCTTCTTTAAATGCATCGCAGGTCTACTCTCTTATGACGGAAACATCTCCTTTGGTAACTACCAATCAAATCCGAAGCTTGGCTTCCTCTACACTAATCCCATCACCATGAGCTATATCACAGGATGGGAATATCTCAAGCTCCATTGTACGGCTCGAGGGATTCAGCAAGAGGATTTTAAGGCTCAAAATATATTTGAGCTACCCCTAAATGAATATATCGAGCACTACTCGACAGGCATGCTTAAAAAGCTCGCTTTCATGGCCTTACTGCTGCAAAAAAACGACATCTACATCCTCGACGAACCATTCAACGGTGTTGACATACAGAGCAATATCATCCTCTCCGCCGTTATTCAAAAGCTTAAGTTAGCCAGTAAAACAGTCCTTATTTCTTCGCATATCTTTTCCTCCCTTCAAGAGAACTGTGATGAGATATGCGTCCTCAACAATGGGACCATAGAAGAAACTGTGAGGAAGGAAGATTTTAATAGACTCGGTGAGCAGTTGAAAAATGAGATTGTTGATACGAGGCTTGATCAGTTGGAGTTGTAATTTTAGGCATTCTCTTTAAAATAGTGAATCTTATTTTCAGTCGATGCCCTCGACAAAGCCTACAATTCTCATATTTAATTGCTATCACATCACAGCTGCTAAGGCCTTCGGCGAGTTACTTTTGCAATTGGCAAAAAGTAACCAAAACCCTTGGCCATCAGAGGCGCGGCTCAAAGCAGCTCCCGCTACCCTCTTTTGATGCCCGTTCCTATCACACAATTGTTACAATATTATCTTCTTGAGGTCCTGTCCGCCGTGGCGGAGGTGACAAATCATGAAGCCTTATAACCAATCAACACTTCCTTAAAAGAAGCAATCAGGTGATCAGCATTCTCCGTGCTGAAACACATGGGCGGCTTAATCTTAATGACATTATTAGCTGGGCCGTCGGTGCCTACCAGAATTGAGCGCTCTCGGAATTCATTTTTAATATGTTTGGCGAGAGCGGTATCTGGGGCTTTGCTGGCAGGATCAATGACCATATCTACTCCTAAGAACAATCCAGAGCCACGAACATCACCAATAGCTGGATAGCGAGACTGCAGCGACCTAAACTTATAGATCATGTAGTTGCCCAGCTCCAGTGCATGGGCTTGAAGCTTTTCAGATTCAATGACTTCGAGGACGGCTTGACCTATTGCACAGGAGACTGGATTGCCTCCGAAGGAGCTAAAGAACTCCATACCGTTATGAAAAGCCTCGGCAATCTCTGTCGTACATACCACGGCTGCCATAGGATGCCCATTGCCGATTGGCTTGCCTAATATGACGATGTCAGGTGTTACGCCATGCTGCTCATATCCCCAAAAATGTGTTCCTACCCTGCCGAAGCCGATCTGTACTTCATCAGCTATACAGACACCACCCTGGCCTCGGATATGGTCATATATCTCTGATAGATAACCAGAAGGCAGGGGAACTTGACCGCCGCAACCCATAATTGATTCTGCGATAAATGCACCAATGGCTTTGTCACCATTCGCCTTGATAAAGTGATGAGCATATTGCGCACCTGCATTCGGTCCAGTATATGTGCCTCGATACTGATCTGGCATGTCTGCCTCGATTATATGCTTCGGTTTACCACTTCCTTCCATATAAGCATACTTATAATGGCTGACGTCGATGCTGGCAATTGTATTGCCATGGTAGCCTTGTTTAATTACTGCTACGGTTGATTGCCCTGTATAGCTATTGGCCATCCGTAGAGCCAGATCACTTGCTGCACTACCAGAGTTGACTAAAAATACTTTTTTGAGTTGCTCTGGAAAGTACCTCAACAATAGAGAGGAGTACGAAGCCAAGCTATCGTAATGATATCTTGTATTGGTATTCAATTGAGCCATGGCTCGCTGACCCGCCGTAACTACATGTGGATGACAATGCCCTACGTGAATAATATTGTTATATGCATCGAGGATGGCATGGCCTTCTCCATCATACATGTATTGGAATGCAGCTGATCGCATGTGAATTGGGCGGTCGTAGCTGAGACTCATCGCATTGCTAAAGTTCTGAGTTCTGGCAGATGCGATATTTGTGCTATCTGAAGGTGGTGTGTCATACCCACATGCCGATCTCCAAATCTCAGATACATGATATGGGCTTATACTGACCCATCGCTTGAGTAGCTCCCATGCTGGTCTCTCACTCACAGTGATATACTCACTGTCGGGCCTGTCTCGCTTAGTCTTGGCACTGTTGCACACTGATGTACACAGCCTTGCAGCTATAAGGTAATAGAGCAGGTCAACTTCTTCCGCATGCAAGGGTATTTCGGCATGATATGAATTGATGACCTTCGCCGCATCACCTATAGGATCATTACGATCCATCATGATGTAGGTCAAGCCTACAGCTAATTCATTGATTAAAGAGCTATAGGCTACATCGCCAAAATCGATAATGCCAGTGACTGAATCCCCTCGGGTCAACACATTCCAATCATTAGCATCATTGTGTATGATAGACTTTCGGAGCCGCGGGATTCGTGGTATTATCTTCTCTTTATACTGAAGGACGAAATACTCTACAAGGCGGCGATCAGTAGGCTCAGTGATATACTGAATCAAGGGCTCATTGAGGAGAAAGTGATCTAAATCCCATACCATTTGTCTGGCACAGATGGCCAAAGGCTTGATATGGGCAAGTTGTCTATCCATTCGCCCTAAGAATTGACCATATGACCTCAGCAATGACTTCGATACATCTGATCTATCGCCCCAAAAACTGCCTTCCAAAAAACTCAGCAGTCGAAAAAATTGATCGGGCAACTGGTCATCGGTAATGAGTTCTTCGCCATCGGTAGCTGCGATAACCTTAGGATAAATCGCTCCATGATGTCCGAGATGATGAAGGACTTGATTTTCTGCGACAACTGTATCGTATGACTCTCGGTCATACCTATAAGACTTGAGGACGAAGGATTTATCAACACATCTCACCTTATAGTTGGTGCTGTCATAACCTTCCATCGGAGACAAGTCAGTCACCTGTAATCCCCAGCGACGCTCCAAAAGATCTATGATAGGCTCCATCTGTATGTAAATAAATGAAATCCAACAGGAATTCATGTCTCTCGTAATAGACATCTTTGTACTAAATTGATCAGCGTGAATATCTATCATGTTCTAAATGGCGATTCATTAGCTAACCGATTTCCGTCAGATATCGTCGGTGAGCACATTATATGTCGAGAATGCATGGTGACGGGACCAGTGGATGGGTCGAGTTTAGCAGAGCTATATGATAATCGCAAATCGCATCTCGAAGAATTCACTGGATCGACTGTAGACTATGAAGGCGCCGCAATCGAAGAATTTAATCAAATTATCAATCTCCCCAACGGTGCTGAGGTGAACCTCTGGTTTGAATACGATCTGTTCTGTCAGGTAAATCTATGGTTCGTCCTAAATCTGTTGTCTATTAAAGACAGGCAAATGCAAATGCACCTGGTGCTCCCTGATGAACGATCTCCTTATGGCTATCATCAATACAGCAATGTTAAACTTGTCGAGCTCTTTAATCAGCGTAGAGCTCTACCATCATCAGCAGGTCTTGATCAACTTTGGCAGGCCTATGTCGATCGCAATGCAACACAAATAGCAGCATTCCAAGCTCCACTCTCTACGATAGATCCACTATTGGGGCAAGCCATTGCACTGCAGATTGAACGGATTGAAGCCGAGGAAGACCCTATTCTCACCAAACTACGAGCCATCATCACTGATTTGGGTACCACTCAGTTTGGAGCAATATTCAAGGAATTTCAGGAGCGTCATCTCTATTACGGCTTAGGCGATCTACAAGTGAAGTGGTTTGTGGATAGGATCCTTGACTAGAACTTGCGGATTGAAAAGGCACAATCAACTAAGAGTAAGCATAAATGGCGGCTAAAAATCCTATTCACTATTAATCAGTCTCGTCACATGCTTCATATGATGATCCTCACTATTATCAGATTGATTCACATACTCTTGTGGTACAAATGTCTCTCGGAGTTGTCCGTTGAGGTGATACATTTTTTCGAATGGAATGCGAAACGCAAAGTTGCTATTAAGGAACTGAATGGATTTAATTCCTCCTGCTAATCTATGCATCTCCGTGCCGACTATGGTAGCACGCTTCATGCCATCTAACCCTATGGCCATTCCTTCGCCCATACTGCCCGTCCATCTGCCTACCAGCACAAAAACTGGTTTGTTATAGGCTCTCATTCTTGGGGAAACGGTTCTGGTATATCGCTGCGATTTATTCTCACAGATCTGGTATCCTTGCTCTTCAGTAATAAATCTGCCTAACATTGGCTCAGCGACATCAGTATTGCCACCATCTGGCGTATTGCGCAAGTCCAAAATCAAGCCTTCAGTGTCCATCATCAGATTTATGACATCATCAAACTCATTCACTAAGTTGGGATTGCCTAAGGAATTATTAATTCTAATATATCCGATTCTATTCTCAATCCTATTGTACAATGTGGCTTGATCATTCTTAAGCTCTATAGCATCCAAATCGATCTGTAGTGGATTGCCGTCTTGCAGTCGTAGGGTTAAAATCCTTGATTGATCTCTCCTGCCTGCAATGACCTTATTAGCAATCCATTCTCTGATGCTTGCATTGGTCTTATCCATACATGATGACGGAAAGTCTGCTATGACCTGATTGAATGGTCTCCCATTAAACCGCTCTACTACTGCATCAATGACATTGGGCTCAGGATTGGATTTTAACTGCGAATAGAAGATATGCTTGATATAATACTTGTTGTCTCTCTCAATTAAATAGATTGGTGAGCTCAACCGATATGATCTATCCGTGTTCGTATTGAGGCTTATATGAGAATCATGAAACTCGATAAGTATGGTCTCGTAATACAATACTTTGAAGTAGGGCTCGGTGATCGAATCGGCGCGACTAGCGTAGCTGTCCCTTATACAGTCAATAACCTGTTGTTTATCGGACCTGTAAATAAATTCCGTTTCAAGCCGATGGATGAAGTCTTCGAACTCTCGTTGATTTGAAGAGGCGTCATCAGTCTGTGACTCAGGTTTACAACTGAATATGAGTAGGAAGGGAAATATAAAATGGGCGTATTTCAAAGCTGATAG
Source organism: uncultured Saprospiraceae bacterium (assembly GCA_964522505.1). Lineage (GTDB taxonomy): Bacteria > Bacteroidota > Bacteroidia > Chitinophagales > Saprospiraceae > GYS-P2D. Next base: position 50,771 of record CAZFWJ010000017.1, on the reverse strand, counting down.
TTTTGTGGTCATTAAGAAGGCTCACTTTATTATGGCAGTCTGAAAATAGATTAATCAGCAGAGTCTCTGGTCATGTTCCCAATCTTTCGTGATCACTAGCAAAGCCATTGATGCAGTCAACTACCTATTCCTATCTTCTAAGTCATTGATAATCTCCGTATCGACCCAATATATATCCTGATTACTGGTGTAGAACAGGTACTTTCCGTCCTTCGTAACAGATGGGCAATATTCATAGTGCTCAGAATTAATTTCCACACCCATATTGATTGCATCTGTCCAGTTTTCATCAGCATCCTTGAAGCTGATGTATAGGTCTCCTTTGCCATATCCGCCATCACGAGTAGAGCAAAATATGAGATAAGATTCATCTGGTGCAACGAAGACATCTGCCTCATAGCCCGATGTGTTTACCGCTGAATCAAGCAATACTGGCTCTTGAAATTCATTGTCAATATACTTAGCGTAGTAGATGTCGTGATCCGATCTGGAGGAGTCTTTACGGGGATGCCCGTCAGACGCAAAAAACATCGTTCCAGCATCTGTGAATGATATATAATATTCGTCCCCACTGGTATTGATGTTCGAACCAGCATTAATAGGTTCAGACCATCCTTGATTTATTCTCTCAACATACCATATGTCATAATCTTCGACCGCTCCTTGTCCATCCATAGTTGCTGTGGATATAAAATACAAGCTATTCTCATCATTTGACAGAAATGGATCATTATAGCTATATGCGGCGTGAGAAACAATAGTCTTGGGCTTGGACCAATTACCATCTCGCATCATGGAATATCGAATTTCATTTCTCTGGCCAGTATGAACACCAAAAAAGAACTCAGTACCATCCTTGCTAAATACAGAACCAAATTCCTCCTCCTCGGTAGAGATGAAATTAGGTGCAAACATTTGGGCATTTAATCCAGGTTTTTCCATTCCCATGTATTCTCCTCTAATGTTGAACTTGCGAACAAGGCCTTCATCTGCTTTTCGAGAAATAAGCAATTCCGAAATATGGTCAGCACCTAACCTTTGAGAGATCTCTAAGGCTGTACTGCCTCTATTGTTCTTAATGTTAATATCGACCCCACTATTGATCAGTATCTCAGTAAGCTCTTTACTGTTATTTAATATAGCCAGTTCGAGCAGGGATGCTCCATATAGGGACTGCCAGGTATCATTAGTTTGCAATTCGATGAGATACTCACAGTACTCGACGTTGTTGAATTGAACCGCTATGTGCAAAGGTGTCTGCTCTTGGTCATCGATTGCATTGAGCTCTATTCCTTTATTGATCAGTAGGTCAAAGACCTCTTTCTGTTTGCATGCAACAGCCCAATGTAATAATGACTTACCTCTATCATCCTTGAGGTCGACTGAGGTGTTAACCAGCATACTATCTAAGTTCTCTAAATTGCCATTACATGCAGTCCTAAATATGCTCTGACTTGAAAGAGTAACTAGATAGAAGAATGATAATGTCGTTAACAATAGATTCTTCATATCAGGCTATTTGAGTAATCGTTTTAAAGAAAGAAATTGTAATGACCACAAGTTATTCCTTTACATAGATAGGGTAATCGCTCTTAGCTTCTTTCGATTTCGCTATGTCGATATCAATGGTTAAAAAAGGAGTGTCATCTGATGTTACTCCTAACAATGCGCCGTCCATAGGCTGGCTAATCCATCCAGTTCCGCCCCACACAAAATCTTCGTCTCCTCTTCCTGAACGATTTGAGCTCAAACAATAAGCTCCACCAATAATTGAAGATGTCTGCCCACATCTGATCCATTGGTCTGTTGATGATGCTCCAGTCGCTCTCGGGCAACATAAAACATCCATACCGCTCAATCCATATTGACGAGTGTATTCAGTAAACCATAGTTCGGTACAGAGCAAGAATCCTATTCTTAATCCCTTTACCTCAATTAATTCAAAATTCTTGGGTTCTCTATCAAACCAAGTATCTTCATAAAAGCCTGATTCTTCTGGAAAATAGTATTTCGTATGTGCTTTCTGGTGGCCAACCTCCTTGGTCCAAATGAAAGCCGTGTTGTAAAATTTATCTTCATCAATAACCGGTTTAGTATAAGCTACAGCAAGATCTCCCAGCTCTTCAATTCGTTCAAGCCATATGCTATGTGCTTTTTCTGCTGCTATTTTCTGAGCGTCGTCAACTTGAGGCTTGTAGGCGATCCAAGGATAAAAAGGCATTTCAGGTAATAGAAGAAGTTCGGTCTTATTCTGCTTACAATGCACGATCAATTGCTGCCACTCATTTGTGAGTTGCTTAGGATCATTACTCAATTGACAAACTGTTACTTTCATTATTACTTTATTCCATTATTTCTCAGATATGAGAGAGCATGGTGCCATCCAATATCGACATGATGTTCGCTACTTAGTGGAACCGGCCTCTATCTTATCCTGGCGCATAATCTTCTCCATTTTACGGCCTTTTGCCAGTTCATCGATTAGCTTTTCCATTTGCCTACACTGTTTGTACAATAGAAACTCGTCCTCGATCTCTTCAATGCGATACCCGCAGACGACGCCTTTAATCATATGTGCATTATGATGTATAGTGGCCTGTTCGAAGAATGTTCTATAAGTCACTTTATCATCAATTAGTGTTTGCAAGGTCGCTTGATCAAAACCAGTGAACCACCTAAGAATTTGGTCGAATTCTTCCTTAGTTCTTCCATTCTTCTCTATTCTATTGAGGTATAGTGGATAAATGGAGGCGAAGACCATATTGGCGACTTTCTCATTCTTTTCTGCTGTAACTTTCATTATGTGTGATTTTGTATTAGGTGGTGATAACTGTCTATTAGGCAACAGTCTATACAGTACATCACAATCTCAATATACTCAAGATTGCTTCATCTTTGTCAGATTAAGTCGCCATATACCGATTTGAGTTCCAGTCCATCTCAATTGTAATATGCACATAAGTTGTGCAAACCCTGATTCTTGAACTAAAGACTAATTAGCTAAGTTAAAACCGATATTGTATCACCCCTTTGATAAAGAATGGTGCTCCTGGAGTAAGGTGAATCTCATCCACTGATATTGACTCTCCTTGCAATCGGGATTCCGTGGCAAACTGGGTTTCATTCCATTCCACATCTAAGACATTCTGGATTTGGACACCTATGTCCAACGCACCAAAGTTAAAGCCCGTGTTAAAGTCAATTACAGTGTATCCGTCGGCAACAATTGAGTTGTCCTCATTAGCGGGACGATCGGCGAGGTGCCTGAGATTCAGGCCTCCATATATCCCACGATCTTGAGCGACATGGATCCCAGATTGAATCGTAAATATCGGCGCCAGAGGTATTAAATCTTCTCCTTCATTAGAATCAATAGACCGTGCGTAAGTATAGTTAGCATCTAAATTCCAGAATAGCCAATTGTTCAATTGCAACCTGGAGGTTATATCGACGCCAAGTCGACGTGTACGACCACTGGGCTCGACGATTCCTTCATCTCCAACATAGACGAACTCTTGCTCGAGGAAGAGATACCAAAATGCACCATTAAGCAGCAATCTCGGATTAGGCTTCCAGATTGTCCCAATATCTACCCCTAAGGCAGCTGGCAATATCTCCTCACCTTGCTGCGCAACTACCACCCTCGAGTCATTAGAATGGAAACCCCTACCCAACTTAAGATAACCTTGTAGTTGAGATGAGTGATTGTATAGTATGTTGAGCTTAGGGTTGAGTATAGACTTAGCCGACGATTGTAGATCGGGACTTGGCACCAAACGATCTGTGTATCCAAAGTTGAAGTAGTCCAGTCGAAGGCCTGGGTTAATCGTCCAATTGCCAAAATTGAGCGTCAGATCTACATATGCGCCGAGATTGAGTTCATTGACATCCCCAAACTGCAATGAGTTAAGCGTAGTAGATCTATTGAGCGTACGGGCAAGCTCATTGTCATTGCTATCATCTACTCTAAGCTGTAATCCAGCGGTCCAATGTCCATCGATGTCATCACCAAGTTCACGGAATAGTTTTGAATTTAATCCGTAGATAGATCTCTGTTCTTCCTGGCGAATCTGATCGCCATTAATGGGATCATTGAGAAAAAAGGTAAAATTGGAAAACAATCTGAAGTCATAATAGCTGTAGAAGAACCGATTAGTAAGAGAAGTGCGGTTTCCAAATTGCTTGCGATGCTCTAACTGAATATTCGCACGACTGGTATTGCCCCCCTCTGTATCATCGATAGCTCCAAATCTGGTAATTTGGCCACTATCAATGGCTCGTTGTGGTACTTGTCCTGAGGCGTCCCATTCACTTGTAAAATAGGATACATTGACATCAAGCTCATCTGTCTCAGTCAAATCAGTCTGATAGCTGGCGAAAAAATTGAAGCGATCGAAGTTCTGAGGGCTCTCAAACGGTCCGTCACTGCGTAGATATTCCGCAGCAGCATAGCTCTTCGTCTTAGCCGATTGTGCAATGTTGATAAGCCCTAATAATCGCTGGCTATTAAATTGCCCTAATTCTGCTTTAATCGTGCTATGCTCAACTGTATTCTTAGTTTTGAAATCAACATAGCCTGCAGTATTAAAATTACCTTGATCAGCATAGTAAGGGCCCTTGCCGAAGTCTATGTTGTCAATTGTCTCAGGGATGATGAAATGCAGGTCTGCATATCCTTGACCATGGGCATGCGAGACCATATTAATAGGTAGTCCATCAACAGTCAGTGCAATATCAGTACCGTGGTCGATATCAAAGCCTCTTAAAAATATCTGCTCAGCCTTGCCGCCTCCTGCATGCTGGCCGATGAACAGTCCTGGCACCTGCCTTAACACCTCTTGCGAAGAATTAACAGGCTGTATGTGCACATTGATATCTGTGAGAAGGTGTAAAGCATTAATATCCGGGGAGATGACTACTTCATGGAGAGATATTTGCGCCGCCTGTAGCTCAATAATTGACGGTTGAGCTATCTGTTGTATGACCAATTCTATTTGCTCAAAGCCTAAATGAGAGATGAGCAAAGTATCACCTACAGACGCAGGTGCAATAAAGAAATGTCCTAAATCATCGCTAAAATCGAAACCCGAGCTGTTTTTATTAAAAACATGGGCTCCCACAATGGCTTGTTGATATTCATCCAATATAGTCCCATGATAATCTTGCCCTTGAATTGTGCTGCCTTGCAACGCTACAAAAAATATGAGCTCACATAGGGCTAAATAAAATAATCGGCTCATTCTGTCACTCCTTCAAATAAGGTCCAAATTTAAAGTACTGAGTAATCTAATGCACAAGTTCCCATCTGAAAACCCCAATATTCCGCATAGCGGACATGAGTAGATACATCAATTCTCAAATGAGTGTATACCCGATATTTTCACAATTTCTGCATCACTTAATACGATTTGACAAGTAATAGTCGTCTTTATCCAAGCATTGATCGAACCAATCATCATAGACATACCATACTACAGTAAATTGCCTTTTGTTCAACATAAAAACTATATATCCATACATGAAATACATCGCACTAACCATCGGCATCATTACATTAATCTATACGCTACAGGTTATTCTGTTACAGCCCGTAGATATCAGCATCGTACTCTCTGGTACATTGAGCATTGTGCTCATCGGCTATGCCCAATTACTGGAATGGATTGATAATCAACAAGAGCTAAGAGACTTGTACTAGTGTGAACTACTCAAAGACTCGATGTGCAAATAATGATTTTAATTGATCAAATGATTGTTTAGGTCCTCGACACAAGTAAATATGCTGATAAAGTTCTTCCTCATTGTCGGCATATGGGTTATAAATTGATTTAACCTTAATCACATCCACAAAATATTCGTCGAAGAAGTCGCCAACTTCATAAGATAAACAAATCGTAGTAGCAGGTATCTTTCCCAGAGGCACCCAATTATAAAAGCTCCCATGTAATGAAAAAGCCTTTGGCAAGTCATATTTAGGTCCCATCAAACTGACGGCTCCAGCTTGTGCATAGTGCTTACCCCATATTATTGAGTTGTCCTGCTCCGTGGGTGGAAGAGACTCATAGACAGATTTCAATTCTTGGAGTGTTTCCTTCCATAAATCGGCCGAATATCTCTCTGCAAATGCCACATTGTATTGTCCTCCGACAACTGATTCTCGGCTTTCCTTGGGGTAGTCAACTTTTAAGTAACTCTCTAAAGGAAATATTGGCATACCAAATGGCACTAAGAAAATCCCAATAGAGAGACATACTATAAAAGGATACATCAGCCAGCCTCTTTTATCTATGATTTGCTCCCAAACAATACCTCCAAAAGGCAAAATTGTAAGGACCGCAGGAAAAAAGTAATATGCTTTAGAGTCACTGAAAAATAAAAACATAATAGACAGAAATATCGATCCGGCAAGTGGCCTGTAGGTATTCACGGTGTCTTTAAGCATGAAGATGAATGCCGCCATAGTGATAAGAAGTGTTACTGGATTTAATGCTACGAACAAATCTTGTAGGACATCCATCGCACTTAATTGATCCAACTGAGTTTCATACAATCTATCAAACATGTCAAAGACAGGAAAATCATTTACATACTGCCAGATAAGATTAGGGCTTATCAAAAGAATGAAAACCAACACATTCCACCAGAACTGTTGTCCGATTAATGCTTGTCTTGTGCTGCTGAAAAACAATAGCGATGACACTCCAAAAATGAAAAATACTGCGTCGTATTTGGTTAAGAACGCAAGTGCTATGCTTATAGTGAGCATCCATAAGTCCTTGCGCTCCAGATACTTTACATATTTGGTCAGAAAGTAGAAGTTCAGTACCCAGCAAAGCTGACTGAAAACAACCGGTTGAAACAGTTGCTGCGAACGACCAAAGCCAGGAGCTACAAGAATGCAGAATAGTGCCAGAAAAACTGCGGTCGCCTTACCACCCAATTCGATCGTTATTTTAGCGACAATGAATAGAATGAGTAGTGCTGCCAGGTGAACAAATATGTGGTGCACGAAGACACTTTTAGACAGAAAAAGATTTTGGAAGAAAGCCAATATCCCAATCATGGGAGGAAACTCCATATATCCATAGGCTAGATTATTGCCAGTTTCGATATGTAGAAACTCGTCTGCCTGAAAACCAGAATTAGAATCAGCAATTAGATGAAGAATTAACTTGACGACACAAAAAACTAATACTACTAATTTTGTCCGTCTACTCATTCAAATCACTCGTCATCCCCGTCATCTATAATTATATAATCAAGCGCCCGCTTTCTGATTAGCTCATTAAGCTTAGGTATTGACTGAGATTTCACTTGATCGTAGACCTCAAGCAATGCATCAATCTCCTTCATCAATACATCTTTAACTTCTATAGCTTGATCAGTTGGAGGATAGTCACCGATCTGAGCCAGAGAGTTAAGATGGGCTAACTTATTAGTTAGGCGAATCGGGAAATTGAGCGGATCTTGACGACTGCGATTTTTAGTTTGATATAGACCCGTCTCCACTGATTGCAGCGTGCTATCAATATCGCTAATCAATTGAGTGATCTCTTCATCATCGGCGATAATGTCATCATACTTCTTTACCTGTTCATTGACCTCTCTGATTTCGATGATGGCTTCATGAGACTCACTTACTGCAGTGTTGATCTCATTAATAAATGAGAACTGTGCTTGATAGTCTGCATCTGATAATCCTAATCTTGGGTCGCCTAAAATTGTGAATTCTTCAGACATTTCTCGTCCATTGACAGTGAGCGTTACACCATACTTTCCTGGTGCTGCTTTAGCTCCTGCCATTGAGCCCCACCACATCACCATTCCTTCGAAGTCTGTAGCATCATCATACTTCATATCCCAGTTAAACATGTTGCCACCTGACTTGAGCTCACTAAGTTTTAGATCCTTGTCATCGGCATGAGTAGTATAGGACTTGATCACCTTACCTGATGGGTCGGCATAGCTCAATGTTATTGTATCCTGTCCTTCCTCATACTCAGATAAGTAGAAATGAGTCATTACACCAGAGGGATGATTTTGACCCACACCTTTTGCATTTTGGCTTTGTCCACCACCATATCGATAGGAGTCCAATGGAGCATAAAGTCCATAGTCAAAATCTGATTGCTCCTCCAACACCTGATGGATAACTGTTAAGTCATCAATTATCCATAGACTGCGCCCTTGTGTTGCCACAATCAAGTTATTATTCTTGATGGTAAGGTCTGTAATTGGGACAATAGGTAGATTTAACTGAAACGAATGCCAGCTCTGGCCATCATCATAGCTGATATACATGCCTGTCTCGGTACCTGCATACAGTAGACCTTCTTTATTAGGATCTACCCGCACTACTCTTGTAAAGTGATCATCAGGAATACCGTTGGTAATCTTGCGCCAAGTAGCCCCATAATCATCTGTCTTGTATATATATGGTCTAAAATCTCCGCCCTTGTATAGTGTGCCTGCCACATAACAGGTGCCTGCATTTCTCGGGTCGGGATCAACACTATTGTACATCAAATATTTAGGTGCACCTGATGGCGTAACGTCTGTCCAATTGTCACCACCATCTCGTGACACATGCAATAGGCCATCATCGGATCCTGCCCAGATCACTCCCTCCTCTGCTGGTGATTCTGCCGCAGCAAAAATGGTCGCATAGTATTCCACCCCAGTATTATCCTTAGTAATCGGACCACCTGAAGGGCCGAGTTTTTCGGCTTCTGCCCTAGTGAGATCAGGGCTAATGATTGACCAAGACTGACCTTCATTAGTGCTTAGGTGGAGATGATTAGAACCCGTATAAAGTCTCTCACTATCATGTGGTGAGAAGAAGATCGGGAAGTTCCACTGAAATCGATACTTCATCCCCTCGGCACCATGACCCATAGGGTTGTCTGGATATACATTGATCGCTCGGTTGACGTCTAACTTATGGTCCAACCTCGTTAAATAACCTCCATAACTGCCCCCATATACGATGTCATTGTCATCGGGATCTACAGCGATGTGTGCTGACTCTCCTCCAGCGGTGCGCTCCCAATCACTCTCATTGATAACTCTACCTCTCGATCTATGGTTGATCCTTATAGTACTATTGTCTTGCTGTGCTGCATATATTCTATAAGGGAATGCATTATCCGTAGTCACCCGATAGAATTGTGCTGTAGGCTGGTTATGATAGGTACTCCATGTGGCACCAGCATCGTAGGTCACTTGAGCACCACCATCATCTCCCATGATCATCCTATTAGGATCCTCAGGAGCTATCCATAAATCGTGATGGTCTCCATGTGGCGCTACAGATGGCTCGAACGTTCTACCACCATCCGTACTGCGATGATAGGCGACATTTACCACATATACCTTGTCAGCGTCATGAGTATCTGCATAGATACGTGTGTAGTACCAGGCTCGCTGGCGCAGCGCTCGGCTGTCATTTGTTTTTTTCCATGAGTCTCCACCATCATCAGACCTATAGACTCCTCCTTTGTCATTTTCAATAATTGTCCATATTCGGTCACTATTGACAGGTGAGACTGCTATGCCGGAGATACCCCAAGTGCCTTCGGGTAGACCATCATTGCCAGTAATCTCAGTCCACGTTTCTCCACTATCGGTACTCTTCCATAGGCCAGAACCTTGTCCACCAGACTCTAGGCTGTATGGCGTCCTCTTTACCCTCCATGAGCTGGCAAATAGATTTCTGCGATTATTAGGGTCGATGACGAGATCTACCACGCCGACTTCATCATTTATATAGAGCACTTTGTCCCAAGTCTTACCGCCATTGGTAGTTTTGAATACGCCACGTTCGGCATGAGGTGCATATAGATTGCCCATTACAGCAGCATAGGCAATGTCGGCATTGTTAGGGTCGATGCGTATCCGTGATACATGACGGCTATCTTTAAGACCTAAATGTGCCCAGTTCTTACCACCATCGATTGTCTTCCATATGCCATAACCATAGGATACATTACCTCTTACCGTTTTCTCCCCTCCTCCAACGTAGATCACATTGGGATCAGATTGTGCAACCGCTATCGACCCAATCGATCCGCCAAAAAACCCATCTGAGATATTCTCCCATGATCGACCACCATCGGTAGTTTTCCAAACTCCTCCTCCGGTAGCGCCGAAATAAAAAAGATCTGGTTTGCCGGGTACTCCAGTTACTGCACATGAACGGCCACCTCTATACGGACCGATCGATCGGTACTCGAGAGAACTGTAATATTTTTCTACTGGGTTATCAGTATTATGCTGCCCATATATTGGCAGTTCGGGGCTTAAACAGAAGCCTAAGATGATTATTAAGAACGTGATTTTATTCATAAGTCTTGGATATAGCATCTAAAGAAAAGAAAATGTGAGTAGAGATATGAAAATGTTTAAGGACATTTTGACCAAAATATTGATCTAGTGACTTTAGCCTCCTGGTTGTCATCGAAGCTTCCTAATCAATACTGTAACGGTCAAGACACCGCCACCGCCGTGTACGTATCTACTATTATACGACCTCCCTATTTATCCTCAGCAAGTCTATGTCGAGCATAGTAACAAGGCAAGTAACCTGTTCTTATGAGACTCGTAAGTAAATAGCTATATCGCTTGGATGTTTTTCATCCTATTTGATTACATTCAACGCATAGAAGTGTGAAAATGAATATAAAAAGCTTATCAAATAGAAGAACCTTTGTGAAGGGTGCAGGTACCTTGGCATTAGGAACATTATTATTACCTGGATGCAAGGAACAGCATGCCGCTGATGTAGTTAAAGAGGTAATGGCTCCTAAAGGAAGCTTGGACAAATTTGGCATACAGCTATGGACGATTAAGGATGCTCTGCCGGCAGATCCACTTGGAGTTATTAAAGAGCTTGCAGGTTATGGCTTTAATCAGTTAGAGGGATTTGATGGAGATAAAGGAATTTTTTGGGGACACACTCCAAAGGAATTTAAAAGCTATATCAATGATCTCGGCCTCGATATGGTATCAAGCCACTGCAATATCAATGAAAACTTTGAACAGAAAGCTGCTGATGCCGCCGAGGCAGGACTGGAGTATCTCATCTGTCCATGGATAGGGCCTCAAAAATCTGTAGATGCATGGAAGGAGGTTACAGATAAGTTTAACGCCTGTGGCGAAATCTGTAAGAAGAATGGAATCAAGTTTGGGTATCACAATCACGCTTACTCGTTTATTCCATTTTCGGGTATGATTCCTCAAGATTATCTGATGGACAATACAGATCCAGATCTTGTAGAGCACGAGATGGATATCTACTGGGTGGTTACCGCTGGCGTCGATCCAATAGAATATCTTGACAAGTATCCTAACAGATTTAGGCTATGCCACATAAAGGATAGGATGAAAGATGCTGGAGACGAAAGATTGGCGTCATGTAACCTCGGCACTGGAATCATCGACTACCCTACTATCTTGAAGAAAGCTGCAGATCGAGGGATGAAGTATTTCTTTATGGAGCAGGAGCGCTACGACAATACAACTCCGATGGAATGTGCTCAAGTAGGAGCCACATATCTTAAAAATTTAGTCTTTGCCTAAGACATCACTTAATACATAGATTGAACTGTTTATGCCCGTTGATTCCAACGGGCATTTTTATTTACATTGAGATTATATGACGAGCACAGAGTTTAAGAAAGAAGCCTATAAGATGGTTGATCTTATGGTTGAGTATATGGAAACCATCGAATCTTATCCCGTTAAGTCAACCGTCCAACCCAAAGAAGTATATGATCAGCTACCATCCGATATGCCACAAGATGGAGAATCGATGGATCAGATCATAGCTGACTTTAGAGAGATCATCATGCCCGGAATAACGCACTGGCAACATCCAAACTTCTATGCCTACTTTCAAGCCAATGTGAGCCCACCTTCGATCTTAGCAGAGATGTTGACGGCTACATTAGGCGTACAAGGAATGAAATGGGAGACCTCGCCAGCATCGACAGAACTTGAGGAAAAAGTGATGTCCTGGTTAGCAAAGGCAATACATCTTCCCAACGATTGGAGCGGAGTCATTCAGTCTTCTGGATCAGACTCCACCTTATGTGCCATATTAACAGCAAGAGAACGCCAAACTAATTATGCAATTAATGAGAACGGTTTTAACTCTAATCAAAGTTATAGAGTCTATTGCTCTACAGAGACGCACTCCTCCGCAGAGAAAGCCGCAAAAATTGCAGGTATAGGCAGGCACAATGTTGTAAAGGTCGGCACGAATGATCAACTCGCTCTATCTCCTCAGCGACTTGAAGAACTCATTCAGCAAGATCTTGCAGCAGGTCACATACCCTTATGCGTCGTGGCTACGCTGGGTACCACAAGCACTCTGGCCATGGACTCAACAGAGGCGATCGCTGAAATCACATCTAAGCATCATATATGGCTGCACATAGATGCCGCTTACTCAGGTTCTGCTCTGATATTACCAGAATATCAAGATCTTATCATTGGTATTGAGAGGGCGGACAGTTTTGTATTCAATCCGCATAAGTGGTTGTTCACGAACTTTGACTGTTCTGCTTACTTTGTGAAAGATGCAGAAGCCCTAAAAAACACTTTTGCAATATTGCCCGAATATCTGAAAACCAGTTCAGATAGTGTGGTGAACAATCATTGTGACTGGGGGATCCCACTTGGGCGACGATTCAGGTCTTTGAAACTGTGGTTTGTGTTAAGGTACTATGGTCTATTTGGCTTACAAGAGATATTAAGGGGTCATATTGAAATGGCCAGATGGTTAGCGCAACAAATCGAAGATCATGTAGATTTTGAACTCATGATATCACGTTCGATGAACTTAGTTTGTTTTAGATGGCACCCCTCAGGAATCAACGCAGAATATCAGCTCGAACTATTCAATCAAAAGCTTCTAAACAGAATTAATGCATCTGGCAAGCTATATATGACGCATACCAGAATTGATGAAAAACTAACGTTGCGGATGTCTATTGGTCAGTTAAGAGTGACCTTGGAGCACGTACAAGATTCATGGCAGACCATTGTTAATACCTGCAAGGCTATAACCCTATCATGAAGCAACTGCCTCTTTTTGATGTTGACTGGAATGAGTTTCGCAAAGCACTTTATTATGATGCACAGGGCCAGTGGGATAAGAGCCACGAGATCGTAGATCGAGGTGCTGCCCTCCTGCCAATCACATCCCTGCATATCTATACTGAAAAGAAGGAGGTCAATGGAATGCGAGCTAATAAAACAGTCGCGCTAATCAATCAGTTTGTTCTTAATCAATAGACGAAGAATGACAGAGGCTATGAGATCTCTACCAATGGTTGAAATACTTCTATTCTAAGAAGTATTTCCTGTCTGTTTGTCCTACTCGTATGAAATTTAATCCTAGTATAACAAGTAAAAATGAAAGGTTAATTCCCCCCCATGCACCTAAAGATGGTATTGGCTCTGCGCCTACTCCAAGTAGAGCAAGATCTGATGTTATTGTAAAACATCCTCCAACAGTCTTAAACGAATCGTCACAGAATACGACAAACATACCCTCGTCATCAAACTGTGCGCTGGATGTTGCTGGATCAATTAGTATTTCTTCTCTGCCAATGTTCGTGGGATCCAAAGGGTCACCACTCGATCGTAACAAATCCATACTCACCAAAACTGGTGCGTCGCATCCGTCTAATATAAAATTGACAGTACTACCTATCTCAAAGAACGTCTCGGTACAAGAGGCATAGACCGCATCCATTATGTCTTGTTGTGAGGTTGCATCCGTTTCAAATGGGGTAACTGTGAATTCACCCTGAGCAGAAATAGTTTGTAAGTGGACCGCACATAGTGCAATAAATAGAAAGATTGAATTCTTCATGTTTTGTATATTAAAAAATGAACCAATAAGCACTGTCAACTGATGACAGTACAGCTAATGATTGATTGATTGATTAGAAGTTCAAATTCTATTACCCAGATGAGGTTAACATCTTACTCAATGAGAGATGCAGTTATTTCTGATGAATGCAGATATTTTTTGATAGGTGCAGCTAATTAATATACATATATAAATAATTATTCATATATATTCAACACATATACAACAATTAACACTTTTAATTTTTATGTCACATATAAATAGCTGATAATTCAACTTACTTTCCGTCGGTCTTAGGACTTGCTTTCAGCTGTTGGGATATAACCCATTCCTCGTTGAGGACGATATGGAATAGGGCATAAAACAATTGATCAGCGTGCCTATCAAAATTTAGTTCATCAATAGAGTTCATCAGCAAGTTATGCTGAATCGTGTGGGTCATTCCTAAAGCAGCCTTGTAATCCGTAATTGTCTGAGTGATCAGGTTTGAGTCAGAGCCAGATTTCAGATATTCAAACATTTTATTTTCTTTAGTAAAACAAGGAAAGCTAAGCTTTTCAGTATCATTGATCAGATACCCACATGCATCGGTCAAGAATGGAAGTTCCATTAGCATATGGGAGCTGATAAATCGTTTCTTTTGGTTGTAAGGATAATTATTAGTAAATGGGAAACGTTCAAGCTTATCTATCCTCATCCTCTGAGCATGCAGTTTATATAATTGACCGACATTAGTATAATCGGATCCACCTGCAAGTCCTTTTTCAAATTGGTGTTTAAGTTGAATAATCGCAGCTATACTGTTATCACTAAATAAAGAAGTAAGTTCCTTCGAATGGCTATACGATATATTATCTGCTACCATCTTAACAGCCGAAATTGGATCAACATTTTGTACATCTGTGTCAATTTGCTCCAATTTGGTGGGTGTAACATCCATACAACCATAGCAAGTAGTAAAGATCAGTAATACTAAAATCGATATTCTGTGCATAATTAAAGTCAGTAACTATTGGAGCGGATAGGATCTTATAGTTTATCTGTTTGATTGTAAGTCTCTGAGGCGAGTCAACCCATAATAGACACATACAGTAGATATCAACAATAGGATTGCACTAGCAATATATGGCGCTCCCGGAAAATAGACCTCTTGCGTAAATCTAAAAAAAAGGGTGGTCGCAATTGCCGGACCAATAATGGTAGTAATGCTCAACATACTCGCCAGCGCACCTTGGAGATTTCCTTGCTCACGGTCATTGACATTCTTAGAGAGTAGTCCCTGCAATGTTGGTCCAGCAACACCCCCCAAAGCATAAGGAACTAAGATGAGATAGATCATCCAGCCCTCAAAGGCAAAAGCAAAAAGAGTCATACCAACGCTCCACAGCATAAACCCTCCTAAGATCGTCTTGTACTCGCCAAAAGTCTTAACGATCCAGCCCAATAGCCCGCCTTGTACTATAGCGACTAACAGGCCAACAAATGTCAGACTGAGTCCAACATCCATTTCGTCCCAGGTGTAAACCTCCATAGTGAAGAAAGACCAAATGGCAGGCAATACCTGACCAGCAACATTAGCTAAGAAGAGAGCGACAATAAGCAATCCTAATCCCTTATAAGTGCTGAGATGTTGTAATGAAACACCCGGTATCATCTTCTTGAGAGATGGCTGTCGTCTCTTATCTGGTGATAGTGATTCGGGCACTAAAAAGTAACCAAACAGGAAGTTGGCAAATGATAGCACTGCAGCTACATAAAACGGCAAGCGAGTTGCGATATCCCCTAATATACCTCCTATAGCCGGACCAATGATAAACCCCAATCCAAATGCCGCACCTATGAGTCCAAAGTTCTTAGCTCTGTCTTCTTCGCTCGAGATATCCGCAATATAAGCATTGGCAGTGGTAAAACTCGCCCCACAGATCCCGGCGAAAATTCGCCCAATAAACAACCAAACTATTGTGGTAGCAAAGGCGTGAAGTAGATAATCCAAACTCAATCCTATCAGACTCAATAGCAAGATGGGTCTACGACCATAACGATCACTCAACTCACCCATCACTGGTGAGAATAGAAACTGCATCACTGCGAAGGAAACCATGAGTAACCCCGCCCAAGCGGAAGCTTCGCTGAGACCTTGACCCGTCAATTCCTCGATTAGTCTCGGAAAAACTGGTATGATTATGCCAAAACCTATGACATCAATCATAACAGTCAAAAAAATAAAAATCAGCGCTCGTTTCTGATTTACCATCGTGCAAAGGTCACGAATTTTATAGATACTCTTGCATTATATTAGGCTTGGTCTACCTTTATAAAAAATATGTGAATAAGTCTATGGCACATGCTTCAGAACAGATGCCCTATTTCATTAGGCCCTCTCTCAATCTAAGTGATGAGGATAAAATAGAAGCTTATAAAAACGTGGAATCTAACCTCAGTGCATTGCTCGGAGAAGAACAGGACATCCTTGTTATCATGTCCAGCATAAATTGCATTCTGAAGTCTCACCTGCCCTATTACTACTGGGTCGGGTTTTATATCGTCCATGGCGATATTCTTAAGGTAGGACCTTATCAAGGCACACTCGGATGTATTGACATCGCAATAGGAAGAGGTGTCTGCGGTAGAGTGGCGCAATCACAGCAGACTATTATAGTGGAAGACGTTCATGCACTGGCACAGGGAGCAGATCACATCGCTTGTGACCCTAATTCGCATTCTGAGATCGTACTACCTATAATTAATGAAGATCATGAACTGATCGCCGTATTCGATGTGGATAGCACGCTCAAGGCATCATTTAATCACATCGATCAGCAATACCTCGAAGGGATCTTAAGTAAGTTCTTCCAACAACGCAAACTAACAAGCGCATTCGCCTAATACAGATATCATGAAATCACTTTCTGATAGAGGTTGTCAAGCTGCCCAAACACCGCTAAGGGTGGATTGGGATATCACATTTGAAGCACTAGATGATCAGTACCACCCCGTAGATAATCCAGCGGGCTCATTTGCCCTCAACATTGCTGAAAATCGACTCCAATGGAGCCTGCTAAAACAAAAATTTAGAGAAATCTGCACTAACGATGAGCTGCCAGACTGGGTTATGGGTTATACCTCTACCCTAGGGGACATAAATTTTAGAGAGGCTGTAGCTCGATTTTATCAAGAGCAAATCTGTGATGTAGAGATCGATCCAGAATTAATGGGAGTCTCAGGAGGAGCTACTGGTGTTGTCGAAATGTCTGCATTAATCTTAGCTAATCCTGGAGACTATTGTGCTATTCCAGCTCCGGCATATCCCGTATATGAGAAGGACCTCGGAAATATCGCTGGCGTCATCCGATACAATTTAAATAGCACAACTAAAACGATATCAATAGCTGATCTCACCAAGGCACGAAAGAAACTCAAGAAAAAAGCTAAGAAGCTAAAAATGGTGGTGATCACCACTCCTGACAATCCCACAGGGCAAAAATATACCACTAAAAAACTTAGAAAAATCGCCGAGTGGTGCATGGATAAGCAGATCCACCTCGTGGTCAATGAGATCTATGCCCTATCAAACATCGATACTACTCATCCTGAACTCATCAATGATTACACCGAAGGAAAGTCTTATAGTTCATTTTTAAATATCATGGATGACTACAAGAGTGCTTTTCTCCACCACTGGTACTCCATGTCCAAGGATTTTGGCATTTCTGGATTTAGAATAGGCGTGGTCTATAGTCACAATGTCCGATTCATCAAGGCATATGAAAACCTGAATATTGGGCACACCATCTCCAACCATACTCAATGGATGATGGGACAGCTACTTCAGGATACTGAGTGGATCAATCAATACATCATCGATAATCAGTCTCTCTTAACTCAGTCTTATGTTTCTGTAACTAAACTCCTTAAGAAGCATAACATACCCTATGTGCCCGCTCGAGGTGGGCTTTTTATTTGGATCGATTTATCCAGATACTTGTCAGGTCAAACACGCGCTAAAGACGAACGATTTTGGAATGACCTATATGTTAGAACGGGAATCCTTCTAACACCAGGTCATGGATTTGGACATAGAGAGCATGGCCAGTACAGGTTGGTTTATCCATATGTGAGTTACGAAGATTTACAAGTAGCTCTGGCTCGACTTGATGAATATTTTAGCAATCAGTAGTCGATGAAAAAAGTGTTCAAGCGAATCATAATTGGTCTTGCGATACTCTACATAATATTGCTTATCAGTATTTACATCGCACAGGAGAAGTTACTATTCAATCCAGATAAATTATCCGAAAGTCATGTGTTCAGAGCGGGGCAAGAAGTAGAGCTGGAAGTAGCACCCCAAGTATCACTCAATTGTATCTCCATCGATAACCCAAACGATAACGGTGTGATCCTATATCTGCATGGCAATCGGGGTAGCAACAGACGTTGCCTACGTCAGCTCATGGTATATGATGGTTTAGGATATGATCTATTTATGCCCGATTATCGTGGCTATGGCAAGAGTGATGGATCCATGCTGTCGCAAGATCAGGCATATGGGGACATGCAAGTCGT
The DNA here is from genome assembly GCA_964522505.1 of uncultured Saprospiraceae bacterium. Classification (GTDB taxonomy): domain Bacteria; phylum Bacteroidota; class Bacteroidia; order Chitinophagales; family Saprospiraceae; genus GYS-P2D. The sequence goes on along the minus strand of CAZFWJ010000017.1, from coordinate 32,329 downwards.
CTATAACCATCTTAAGGAACGGTATGGAGAAGATCGCATTACGATCCTTGGCTACTCATTAGGATCTTCCATGGCGAGCCATCTTGCAGCGACCAATAACCCTAAATCCTTACACCTCGTAGCACCATACAAGAGTCTGATAGCCATGAAGAACAAGTTTGCTCCGGTGATCCCAAGTTTCTTATTGAAGTACCCATTTAGAAACGATAAAAATCTATCCAGTGTGAGTTGTCCTGTTACGCTTTATCACGCCCCTAATGATGAGTTGATTCCTTATGATCATGCCAGAAGCTTATCCGAGATCAATAATTCATTCAACATAATCGATCTACCAGGGTCGGGTCATCGAGGATCAATATTCAATGATGCTGTACGGCGCAATATTGATTAAAACACAGTCACTGTGCCAGACATTATCATCGGATCTTGGTCATCTAAATAGACAACAATCTTATACACAAAAACTCCTGTTTGAGCCAATTGTCCTCTGAAATCACCATTCCAACCCGCATTTTGGTCGAGTGTCGAAACACCTTCCTGACGGAATAGTATTCCGCCATATCTATCAAAGATATCGATATCATAAGCCGCTTCGATTCCATCTGGAAGTACGGGTCTTAGTACATTATTGCCTTGAGTACTTGAAGGTCTAATCGCATTAGGTATGTACACGTTTACGTCAGCTTGACGAATGATTATTGGAACAGCAATAGTGGTCTCGCAACCATTGACATCCACTATACTGGCGGTAAATCCAGTATTTTGATCAGTAGTAATTATTGGATTAAGGCAATCCGTACAATCTAGTAGATCGCTATCCCAGGAGATAGAGCTTATCTGATCTGCATTAGTAACATTCAATTGAAATGAAGGACTACCAGCAATCGGTTCTAAGCTCACACTAAAGTTAGGTTCATCATAGAATGTAAGGTTGACTAGGATTATGCTATCGCATCCTCCTGGCATCGTGAACGTCTCAGTGCCTGTCGAGTTGAATCTATCATAAATCGTATTGCCAATAGTTACGCTTGATTGGCTACATAGTGTATCCGTGAATTCAGTAGTTACCCCTTCAACAAAGGAGAAATCGATTATCAACACACTATCACAACCGTTGACAGTCTGCAATAGCTCCACGCCACTCGTATTATTTTCATCATAGATGGTACCATTGATTACTCTAAATGCATTAACACTAGAGCACACAACCCCGCCCACCATAGTAGTATCAGATTCACTAAATATCAGATCTACCATTATGAGACTATCGCAGCCGCTTGTTGAAGTTGTCATTTCAGTGCCAAATGGGTTAGTTTCGTCATAAATCACTCCGTTGACCTCTACTGAGAATCCATCTCCAGAACATCCTTGATGGTCTACATCAGTCAAGAACATATCTAGAAATACCAGATCAATGTTAACCGTACTATCGCAACCCATTCCATTGATCAAAACCTCAGTTCCACTCGGCAATTGCTCATTATATAGTGTATTATTCACTGTTACACTAAAGCCATCTCCGGTGCATCCTAAGTAGTCTACAACTGAACTGGAGACTTGACCAAAGCTCAAAAACACATCGACTATACTATCGCAACCGGCAGTGCTAACGAACATTTCTTGTCCAGTAGGATTGGACTCGTCATAAATCACATTGTTGACCTCTACCGAGAAGCCATCACCAGAGCACCCGTCATGGACGATACTGTTAGTAATGATATCAGAAAAGCTTAGATCAATATTAATTATGCTATCGCAACCGCTTGCACCAACTAATTCTACTCTTGCCCTAGGATTAGATTCATCATAGACAATACCATCAACCTCTACTGAGAATCCATCTCCTAGGCAGCCATTATGGACTATGTCATTATTCTGAGCTACTTGAAAGTTTAATTCGACAGTCACCAGACTATCACAGCCTTGTGAGTTCATCAATAAAACACTTCCAGTAGTACGACTTTCGTCAAATGTTTCATTGCCCACTACTACAGAAAATCCATCCCCTTGGCACCCTAAATAGTCTATACGCTCGTCACTTGGCACCGCAAAGTTCAGAGACACATCAACAATACTATCGCAGCCAAAACTACTCGTTAAGGTGTCTCTACCTACGGGATTGGATTGGTCGTAGGTCACATTATTGACAACAACACTGAATCCATCTGCCTCACAACCAGTATGTCTTATTTCGTTAACTATAGCATCTGAAAATGACAGAAACACAGATATAGTGCTGTCACATCCATTAGGCCCAAGCAATCGAGCATTGCCAATCGGGTTTGACTCATCGTATGTTATTCCATCTACTTCTATTGAGAAACCGTCACCCTCACAACCCATGTGAATGATATCGACCATAGTTGCACTTGGCACATCAATGTCAACAGTAACGGTACTATCACAGCCCGCTGCATTAGTCAATATCACAACTCCTTGCGTGTTAAACTCATTAAAAATCTCATTGCCTACCTGGATTGAAAAACCATCTCCAGCACAAGTCAAAGCAGTAAGAAGCGTGTCACTTGGCACCGCAAAGATTAAGGCAACATCAACAATACTATCACAACCGGCTGTATTGGTCAAGATCTCTTGACCTACTGGGTTAGATTCATCATAGATCACGCTATTAACGGTCATGCTAAAGCCATCTCCCTCACAGCCGTCATGAGTTATCGCATTACTACTCGACTCCAAGAAGGTCAGATCCACGGTAACCGTACTATCGCAACCATTGGCTCCTACGAGTTGAATGACCCCTGTTCTGTTGGTTTCATCATATGTAATACTATCTACGAGTACGGAAAATCCATCTCCCTCGCAACCATTGTGTACAATCTCATTCAGCTGATTAACTTGGAAATTTAGGTCCACGCTTACCATACTATCACAGCCCGCTGCGTTAGTCAACAGAACATTACCCGTGGGATTAAACTCGTTAAAAGTCTGAGTACCTACCAACATTGAGAATCCATCTCCCTCACAACCTAAATAATCAATAGATTCATCACTCGGCGCAGCAAAACTCAGTGCCACTTCTACTAGACTATCACATCCGACCGCATTTGTCAATATCTCCTGACCTACAGGATTTGATTCATCATAAATCACACTGTTAACGGTCATGCTAAAGCCATCTCCCTCACAGCCATTATGAGTAATCGCATTACTACTAGACTCCAAGAAGGTCAGATTCACGGTAACCGTACTGTCGCAACCATTGGCTCCAGTAAGCTGGACGAATCCTGTCCGATTAGTTTCATCATATAATATACTATCTACGAGTATGGAGAAGCCATCTCCCTCGCAACCATTGTGTACAATCTCATTCAGCTGATTTGGTTGGAAATTTAAGTCCACGTTAACCATACTATCACAGCCCGCAACGTTGGTCAACAGAACATTACCCGTGGGATTGAACTCGTTAAAGGTCTGAGTACCTACCAACATTGAGAATCCATCTCCCTCACAACCTAAATAATCAATAGATTCATCACTTGGCGCTGCAAAACTCAGCGAAATATCAACGATACTATCACAACCAGCAGTATTTATCAAGATCTCCTGACCGGTAGGATTAGATTCATTATACATTACATTGTTGATAACCATGTTAAAGCCATCTCCCTCACAGCCGTTGTGAGTTATCTCATTGCTGCTAGATTCCAAGAACGTCAGATCCACGGTAACCGTACTATCGCAACCGTTGGCTCCAGTCATTTGGACGACACCTATTCTATTTGTTTCGTCAAAAGTCACACTATCGACAACTACGAAAAATCCATCTCCTTCGCAACCGTTATGGGTGATCTCATTGATCTGATTCAGCTGGAAATTTAGATCGACGCTCACGAGACTATCACAGCCCGCGGCATTCCTCAATGTTACATTACCTGATGGATTGGACTCATCAAAGGTCACGCTCCCTATTATCATAGAGAAGCCGTCCCCCTCACAGCCTAAGTAATCTATCGTCTCAGCACTTGGCGCTGCAAAACTCAGCGAAATATCAACGATACTATCACAACCAGCAGTATTTATCAAGATCTCCTGACCGGTAGGATTAGATTCATTATACATTACATTGTTGATAACCATGTTAAAGCCATCACCCTCACAACCGTTATGTGTGATCTGATTGTTAGTTTCCTCGAGAAATGCAAGATCAATGTTGACGAGACTATCACAACCTAAGACATTAGTGAGTATTTCTTGCCCAACAGGGTTAGACTCGTCATAGATAGAAGAGCCTATTTCTATAAAGAACCCGTCACCTTGACACTGATTGAGTACTATATCAAAAGTTGTCGATTGATTGAATATCAAGTCGACCATGACAATGCTATCGCAGCCTGTAGAACTCAATAATTGTTCTACTCCCGCAGGATTATTCTCATTATATAAAGTCCCATCAACTATTGCTTGGAATCCATCACCTATACATCCAACATGGGATATTTCATTCATTGCGATATCCTGGAATACCAAGTTGACATTAATAATGCTATCGCAACCTGCTGCATTCAATAGTTCAACTGTACCGCCAGAATTGCCTTCGTAATACCTTAAACCGGCTACAAATACTTCAAAACCATCTCCTGTGCAGCCCAGATAATCAATTGTATCTGCACTCGGTGCCGCAAAACTCAATGCTACTTCCACAGTACTATCACAGCCTACAGCGTTGGTAAGTACTTCGACGCCAATAGGATTTGATTCATCATAAACGACGTTGTTAACGATGACACTAAAATTATCGCCCTCACATCTATTAGGAGCGATCGAAGTCTCGGACGTGAATAGATAGTTTAAGTCGACATTTATAATGCTATCGCAGCCATTCTGAGATGAGAGCATTTCTACTCCAAACTGATTGTTTATATCATATACTACACCGTTAACCACTACACTGTCATCTGGGCATAATATAGCCATCGTATCTAAGATCCCAACTTCAAGATTAACTACGTTAAAATTGAGAACAGTATCACAGCCGAATGGTCCAAATCCAAAATATTCGTCAATACTAAAAGACCTGTCTATTTCTATTCCCCTAATGGTCTGGGTCTCTCCTGGACAAAGCAAGACATCTGTCGTAATACTATCACCACGTATAAAGTCTAAATCAATTACAAGGGTACTATCACAACCCATGTCCGTAGTAAAGTTAAGTATGCCTGTAGGTCTCTCGAAATCAAATATCTCTCCTGCCACCGTTAAAAACTCATTGGTACAGAATGTCCCCTTGATCGTATCTTCTTCGGGCACTAAAAAATCTAAGGCTATAGTGATCAATGTATCGCAGGTATTATCACCGAAAAGCGTATGAAAACCACTTGGTGAAGCAGCAAAATAATCTACTCCAAACAAGGTCACTGTATCATCAATACAATGTGGAGTTTCAAATATTCGAACTTCTGGTTGTTTCGCTTCTATCAATACATGGATAAGGCTATCACATCCATCTTGTGTAAATAAATCAGGGAGCAAGTTAAATCCTGCATCATTACTTGTAAATACGGTTTCATTAATTTCAACTATTTCTCCTGGACACAACAAATAACTCATGGTGTCACAATAAGCTTGATTGACCTGTATGGTTTGCATAAATGGTATTCCTCCATTATCTGGTGTAAATACAATATCTATTGTACCTACATGGTCGTCGAGCTCAAGATTTGGATCTACATTCCATTCTCCAGTCAAACCACTGATGCTATTGGTGGGTAGTGAAAGGCTCTCATTACTACAAAATATATTAGGTATACTGAAGTTAGCAGCTACGTTAGCACAATCGGTAACATTTATTTTTAATTCTGCAGCGGCTGGGCATCCTCCGGGTTCGATGAACTCTACTTGATAGAGGCCTTCTTCACTAAGGGCGGGTGTCGCACTTACATAAGTCTCACTATTGTCGTTATTGAGTGGCACTCCATCTAGAAACCAGCGATGATTACTTCCTCCCGGAGGCAAGACGTTGAGCACAATGGCACCTAAGCCCTCGCAGTGATCTAACTGTCCAGTAATTTGGGCTGGCACAACAGATCGTTCGGTCCCTTCTACGAGTATTCTCTCTACAAAGTATGATTCATCTGGCGCTTGTGTCCCACCAGTAATATTGACTTGTATAAAGTCTCCTATGGATACATCTATTCCAGTAAGTGTGAAGCTACCCGTAGGATTTGATCCACAATATCCTCCTAGTAATTGATTAGCACCAATCATTACACCTATGAGAATTCCATCTCCACCTGGCTCGCTAGTCGGGCTAAATTCAGTACACCCAATTGGGGTGATTGTGGTTGGCGCAGCACATTCTTCAAAGTCTCCCGGCGATAATGAGGTTTCAATAGTAATGGATACGTTACAATAATTGCGTTGGGCTACACCACCAACAACGAAAGCTTGGTTATCGTTAAAACCATTTACCGACGTGCCATTACATGGTGTTCCTTCAACATCTGTAATCTCGAAAGCACCATTTCGAATGCCAAAAAAACCGTCATTGTCAATATCATTACTACCACCGAGCGTTACAACCTCAATAGGGCTACCGTCGAAATCGACTGTAAGCTCATCAATAATCTGCTGTCCCGTTACACCACTGGTGCATACGGCTAGAAGTATTAGAATAATTGCAGTTAGGTTCAAGACCTTTCTCATTTTCTATTTAGTCTATTTCTTGGGCGACGATAATCGAAACATATACACTGTCAAGACATCATTAAACATGTGTTAAAACAATAATATGCTGACAAGAATATCCATTATCATGCCAAACCAAATTAAAGACTTTTCAATCTGGAAAATTAATCACTATATCTGTGATGAACCTTAGGGAAGGCCCTAATTTTCGATATTTTAAGATGAGTGTGTAAAGTACATTACCATTTAACGAGATACACGATGCAGCTTCACTTTAAGTAAAAATTAATTGTGGTCACAATTCCAACTTTCAAGGCGTTTTTACATTATCATCATAAGCCTTGCATTCATGAATAGAATATTCTATCAACTATTACTGATTCTCTTTGTAAGCTCGACTGCATTCGCTCAAAGTGAAAACCTCACTATAAGTGGCTATATCCGAGATGCGGCTAATGGAGAAACAATCATCGGTGCCAACATCTATATTGACGAAATCGGATCAGGCACGGTGAGCAATGAGTATGGATTTTACTCCGTCAATCTTCCTGCAGGTACATATACACTCAGTTTTTCCTATGTCGGTTATGACACGAATGTCGAGCAAGTGTCCTTGACTCAAGATATCAGGTTGGATAAGAATATTGGGATCGAATCCCAAGAACTTCAGGAGATAGTCATTTCTTCAGAGGCGGCTAATGCAAATGTCAGCAGTACTGAGATCAGTGTAAATAAACTTGATATAGGTACTATAAAAAAAATCCCTACTCTTCTCGGTGAAGTTGAAATATTAAGAAGCATCCAGCTATTGCCAGGCGTAAGCTCTGTAGGAGAAGGAGCAACCGGATTTAATGTTAGAGGTGGTAGTATAGATCAAAATCTTGTCCTATTGGATGAAGCTCCAGTATATAATTCGTCTCATCTGTTTGGATTCTTTTCCGTTTTCAATCCTGATGCGGTAAAGGATGTCAAACTTTACAAGGGAGGAATACCTGCTCGATATGGGGGTAGATTGTCATCCATCCTCGATGTGCGCATGAAAGAGGGCAACAATAAAAAACTCGCTATCAACGGAGGAGTTGGGGCTATATTTAGTAGACTATCAGTTGAGGCTCCCATCATTAAAGACAAGGCATCATTCATCATCGCAGGAAGACGATCGTATGCAGACATACTGGCGCAACCATTCCTAGATGAGGATGCTCAGGGCTCAGTCCTTAATTTTCACGATCTAACTCTTAAGACTAATTGGACTCTGGGAGAGAAAGACAGACTCTTCTTATCTGGATATACAGGTCGAGACAATTTCGGATTCGGAGATCAAGCAGGATTTAACTGGGGTAACGCTACGGCCACGTTAAGATGGAATCATGTCTATAATGACGGTCTTTTTGGTAATGTGACTGCATATTATAGTGATTATGATTATCAGATCAGCTTTGGTAATGATTCTCAGAATAGATTTGACTGGGATGCCGCGATTAAGAACTATGCGATCAAACCAGAATTCACTTGGTTCTTAAATCCCAATAATCAAGTGCGCTTTGGTGGTCAATTCATCATTTATGAGTTTGACCCAGGCAACGCCGTCGGTATTAGTGAAGGTGAAACCTTAGATCTATCGCTGGATAATAGGTTTGCCATAGAGTCTGGTTTGTACATAGAAAACGAGCAGACTTTATCGGACAAGCTAACGTTGAACTATGGATTGCGTCTATCTCATTTCAATTATGTTGGCGCTGGAGATGCTTTTACTTTTGAAGAAGACACTCCGGTAGGGCAGCGCCGTACCGTAACGTCAACAGAGAGTTTCGATCAGTGGGAATCTATCCAGACTTACGCCAATCTTGAGCCACGATTTTCTCTCAAGTATCAACTGAACGAACAAGAATCATTCAAAGCCACCTATAACCGGACAGCCCAGTACATACACTTATTATCTAATACGGCTGCGTCTACTCCAGTGGATGTTTGGACTCCAAGTACTAATAACATCAGACCCCAGTTATCAGATCAGATTGCCATTGGGTACTTTCGTAATTCAGCAGACAACACATTTGAATTTAGTGTAGAAACTTATTTTAAGCGATTACAAAACCTCGTCGATTATGTTGATGGTGCAGACTTATTGTTGAACCCCTTTATTGAAGGAGACATCCTCGAAGGACGGGGTAGAGCGTATGGACTTGAACTATACGTGCACAAGAATGCAGGCCGCTTTACAGGATGGGCCAGCTATACATTGGCTCGAAGTGAACGACTAGTAGAAGGAATAAATAATGATGATTGGTATGCTACTCGATTTGATCAAACTCACAATTTTAGTTTGACCACTTTTTATGATGTAAGCAAGCGATTAGATGTATCAGCTAATTTTGCAATTATCTCTGGGACTCCATTAACGTTGCCAACTACACGCATTGAGCAACAAGGATTCATTATCCCCCATAACGTCGATAATGCCCGAAACAATTTTAGGATTCCGGTCTATCATCGACTTGATATTTCCGCCACATTACAGGGAAAGAAAAATGAACAAAGACGCTGGCAAGGAGAATGGGTGTTTTCAGTATACAATGTGTATTCGAGACGCAATGCATTCAGCATATTCACTCGTCAGAGAGGCAATGGAATCAAAGAGGCTGTGCGCCTGTCTGTATTCGGCAACTATATTCCAGCAGTTGCGTATAATTTCAAATTTTAAAGGGCATGAGAGCATTCAAGTACATATTAATGATCATGCTCATTATCATATTGTTCTCTTGCGAGGACGTCGTAGAGATCGATATAGATGGAGATGGTGGGGATCTTGTTATTGATGCATGGATCAACACTCAGTCTGAGACCCAAGAGATACGCCTCAGTCTGTCTCAAAGCTTTTTTAACAGTAATACGATTATAGTTAGAGATGCAGAGGTAGTGGTTACTAATGAAACACGAGAAGAAGATTACGTGTTTGTGGTGACAGATACTTCTTCCACCTATTCATTTACACCCGAACTAGGCAATAACATTGGTCAGGTAGGAGATGTAATGAGTCTATCTGTAGTACATAGAACCGGGCGATTTGAGGCACAGACAACCATAAATAGAGTTCCCCCATTAGATTCGATTCAACAAGAATTCAGGGATGACGAATTGTTCGGCGAGGATGGTATTTACACCCAGTTCTTTGCCAGAGACCCGGTTGGTCAGGGCGACGCCTACTGGATACAGACATTCCGTAATGGGGATTTTCTCAATAATGCCAACCAGCTAAATATTGCCTTTGACGCTGGGTTTGATGCAGGATCAAGAGTAGATGGCCTAATTTTTATATCCCCGATCCGTGAGTTTACTAATATCCTCGAGCAAGACGGTATGCCTTCACCTTGGGACGTTGGAGATGAAATCAGGGTAGAGATTCACTCGATATCTGTTGAGGCATTCAATTTTCTGGAAATCGCCCGTGACCAAATTCTCAATGGTGACAATGGCATCTTTACCCTACCTCAGGCTAATGCTCGCAGCAATATCATTAGAAGTAATGGTCAAGAAGCTCTTGGATTCTTTAATGTCGCTGCCATATCTGAGTTGAGTGACGTAATTGTGGAGCAATAGCTACCGATAGTGATATAGATCGTATACGATTATAAATCACGGCGTCAATTATTCTTTTCTTAAAGACATCGTTAAGTGATCAGATCAGCTGCTAAATATTTATTCTTGGTTAAGAAATATTTAGAAAAATTCAAACATGATCTCTAACTTAAAATTATTTGTTCTTTCTCTCTTCTCGATATTGATGATTCAGAGTTGTGGAGATGATGATGACGGAGGAGTTGTTACCCCCCCTGCTACTCCCGAGGTTATCGCCGGGTTTACTCAAGATGTTCAGAGTGAAACAGGCGTTGTAACGTTTACTAACACTTCACAAAATGCTAACTCTTTTGCTTGGGATTTTGGAGATGGTAACACTTCTACAGAAACCAGCCCGACATATACATACACTGAGTCCGGTATGTTTACGGTAACGCTAACAGCTTCTAACTCAGATGGCGAAAGTGATCTTTTTGAGAGTTCTGTTACCATAAGTATTCCGGAGGCTTTCGACAGTGGATTAGTTGCAAATGGCGATTTTGAAACCGTAGATGCCAATGGAAATGTTACGGATTGGATCGTGGGTGTTGACCCCAATGCCCCCGCACCAACCGCAGAAGAAGGAGGGAACCGTTTTTATACTGTAGATGTCACTAACCCGGATGCAGGACAAGTATTCCTCGTCAATGTGAGTCAATTGCTTAGCATAGATCGAGGCAATGTGTATCGACTACAGTTCGATGCTTGGTCAGATGTAGATAGAAGTATCATCGCAGGTATAGGACTAAGTGATGGTGATTTTAGCAATACCACAAGCAGCGTTAATATTAATACAGAGAGAACTACATATGAGTTGACGCTGTGTGCTGACAATTTTGGTGCTGCTAATGCTCGTATCATTTTTGACCTCAACGGAGAGGCTGGAACAGTTAATCTCGACAATGTCGGGTTGTTTCTTGTAGATGACAGCGGCACCTGCGGGGAAACACAGTCTACTAATTTTGACGATGGATTATTGTCCAATGGTGATTTTCAAAGTACAGATGCCAATGGCAATGTTACGAACTGGATAGTTGGAGTGGATGATGCGATACCAGCACCTACAGTTGTAGATAATGGTGATCGGTTTTATTCTGTAAGCATTACGTCTCCTAGTCCTGATGAGCCATTCTTAGTCAATCTTAGTCAACGGGTTGAGATCTTAGAAGGAAGATCTTATACTCTTCAATTTGAAGCGTGGTCGGATGTAGATAGAAACATCATCGCAGGTATCGGACTGAGCGGTGGAGATTTTGCAAGCGCCACTGAGCTGGTTGGAATTTCTACAACACGAACAGTTTATGAGCTTACTTTGAATTCATCAGGTTTTGGCGCTCCAGATGCAAGAGTATTATTCGATCTGAATGGTGATGCCGGAACGGTTAATATTGATAACGTAGCCCTATTCTTAGAAGAGGGCAATGCTGGCGGTGGAGAAACAGGAGAATTTGGTCTAATCCAAAATGGAGATTGGGAAAGCATAGCTGCCGATTCTACGATATTAAGCTGGATAGTAGGTGTTGATGACAATGTTCCAGCTCCTACCGCGGTAATGAATGGTAACAGATTCTATTCTGTAGATGTAACTAATCCTGATCCTGATCAACCGTTTCTAATTAATACAAGTCAACGTGTAGAAATAGTAGTTGGCACAACCTATATTTTAGAATTCGAAGCTTGGTCGGATGTTGAGAGAACCATCATCGCTGGCATCGGATTGAGTGGAGGAGACTTCAGCAGTTCAATAGAAACGGTAGCGATCACCCCTACCCCAACTGTTTATACTTTGACCTTAACGGCCAATGGATTTGGGGCTGCTGACGCAAGAGTATTGTTTGATGTAAATGGTGAAGCAGGTATGGTCGGAATTGATAATGTTACGCTTAACATTCAGTAATACAAAAATCAAACAGATAAATCTCTACGTATAAGTCATAAAGAGGCGGTCTCATAACTGAGGCGGTCTCTTTTTTTTAATCACCCCAGTTTAGGAAAGGAAGAGGTTATTCCATAAAATCACTTCTTTCATATAGTGTTTCAAAGTCCTCTGTATAGACCATTTTTCTTAAGGTCTCGGCATTGCTGCCATTGTGCTCATAGTAGCTTTCTGCAATCTTAAAGCCCATATAATAACCCATGTCATAGGGCTTGTCCATCTTCATTCCCCAGTTGAACAACCACTTAGGCCTAACTTCCTTAATTGGCAGGTTCAGATCGGCAGTCCATTCTTTCTTGAGTATTTCAAGGTTTTGTTCACCATATTCATATGCTTCCTGATAGCCTAATTTGCCGACCGCCTTATAAGCTATGAAGTCTGCTATACCTTCACTCAGCGTTAATCTTAATAGAGATTCTCCTATGAACATATCCGGCTGCACTACATGCACTTGCTCATGAGCAATCATCTGATCCAGATTATTATAAGGACTAAAGCTCAATGAATCAAAAGTACCCCAATTTATATCAGGAAGACCGAGCACATTTTTCTGGGCTTCGATAAGAAAACCCGATTTGGTTTCTGTGCCACCATGTTTATTCTGTCCAACTAAAAAGAAAATAGGTTTATATCTTGCATTTGGAATGACTGAATCAAACTGTTGTAAGACACTCATCGTCATTCGTCTGTAATGTCGTGTATCTAATAGCTGAGGTCTTATCGATAGGAAGAACTCTTCATGTGCTTCCATATACTCCGCAAACTCCTTAGCATTAAGATGATCCTTTTCTATCAAGGCTTTTAACCCGTCACTACCACGATCAAAATAATCGGACTGTACAATTGATTCATAGTATCCATCTATCATCATTCGATCCAATGTCCCATAGAATAGGTCAATATCTGAGGTGTACACAGGTACCCGATTGACATCTTCTATAAATGAAGACTTACTACATGAAACAAACAAGATAGCAAGTAGAAATATCCACGATGATCTATTACTCATAAGAACTGCTAATCTATATGATTCAGGCGATACTTATGAAATACCCAGGCAAAGGCATCCGATAATCTATTGCCTAAACCGCACTTATGTAGCGCATGTACTTTTTTGAAGACTTCTGTCTTCTGAATAATCTTAATAGCTCGATTACTGGTATCAGGATTATCAAATAAGCGCGCAATATTCATATCATTGCAACCTAAGGAGCTTTTAATTGAAAGCAGTAGTTCATGGGTGATCTTTTGGAACGTTATCTCAAGTCGTTCTTGATAGAGTATCCGAAGAATTTGGTGTTGGTTGATGTACGGAAAATCTGGAATGCGCTCTTGGGCTTGACGGAAGCCATGTATCGGCTCCACCATAATATTAGTCGGATTGAATATACCCCCTAACTCAAAGTCATCAGGAGTTATCAATCTTATCTGTGCGAAGTTATCTTTATGAGGATTGAAGTGCTTCTTAAAAGCATTTAGAAAACGTATATCCGCAGTATCCAAACACTCATATCCCGAGGCTATTAATATGGCTGGATGTAGAAACAATTTTTCTATCATTCGGTTCTATCATATTAAATATTAATCTAATATATAAACAATTGATTATTAATAATAATTCACTACTCAATATTTTCATTAAAGGCTGATTGACTACCTTGGTCCGATGGAGTCTACCTATCCTATATTATATATCAAAAAAGACCGTGTTGCCTCTGTTAAAAGGAAGCATCCTTGGATATTCAGCAGAGGAGTATTACCCCATGATGCACCAGCCGATGGCGCCATAGTAGAGATACACCATAAGCGTCAGGGATACCTCGCTACAGGATATTATCAGGATGGCAGCATACTCGTTAGGATCCTATCATTTGGTGGAGAAGAGATCAATCAGGACTATTGGAATAAAAAGATTAGTCAAGCATATCAGCTGAGGAATCAGATCGGCTTGCCCAGTGCAGAGACGAATGCTTATCGACTCTTTCATGGCGAAGGTGATGGTGTGCCGGGTTTAATCATAGATGTATACAATGATGTGGCTGTAATTCAATGTCATACCATCGGCGTCCATATGATGATCGGTCAGATTGCTAATGCGCTCATTAAGACATTAGGACCAACTCTAGATAGCATCTACGATAAAAGTAAAAACGCTTTGCCTCAGACGTATTCGGCGAAGCTAAAGGATGGTTGTATTAAAGGGGATAAAACCAAGGTTAGGATACATGAGAACAAACACATCTTCGAAATTGACCTGATCAACAGTCAGAAGACAGGCTTTTTCCTCGATCAACGAGATAACAGGCAATTGGTCAGCATGTATGCCAAAGGTAAAAGAGTACTCAACTTGTATTGTTACACAGGTGGTTTCTCAATATATGCGCTAAATCATGGTGCATCCGCTGTGTGTAGTATCGACGCCTCTCGTACGGCGATGTCTACTCTCGAGGACAATTTAATACTCAATGGAGGATATAAACATCATATTTCTCTAACTGAAGATGTCAACAAGTATATCAACACAATTGAAGCGCATGAGTACGACATCATTGTGGTGGATCCCCCTGCATTTGCCAAGAGTATACGCAAGCGACATAATGCCGTGCAAGCCTATAAACGAGTCAATGCTGCAGCAATCGCCAAGGTTGCTCCTGGAGGAATGATTTTTACCTTCTCATGTTCACAAGTCATCGATGCGCAACTATTCTATAATACGATCACCGCTGCTGCGATTGAGACAGGTCGCCAGTGCCGAGTAATCCATCATATGTCCCAGGGAGCAGACCATCCCGTCAGCATCTATCATCCTGAAGGTAAGTATCTGAAAGGGCTTGTATTAGCGGTGGAATAGCAAGACTTTAAATATCTATAGGTGGGGTATTTCTATATAAATTTTTGTGCCTTTTCCTGGAGCACTCTCAATATTGTAGTTGCCATGTAAGTTTTCTACTCTTGAGATTATATTCTTCAGACCATATCCCCCTTTCATCTCACCGACGTCGAATCCCTTGCCATCATCGCTCACGGTAATTTTGAGATCGCCTTGTTCATTTCTACTTAAACTGATCCATGCATTCTGAGCATTAGCATGCTTCATCACATTATTGACCATTTCAAATATGAGATTGTACACTGGATATGCAAGCGATCCATAGTCTACATCTGTTGACGCCTCTGTGATAAACTGAAACTTAACACGGTCACTACTATTGAGTTTTTCAATGAGATCTGCAATGCTATTGATGATTCCCATGGATTGTACGGTCTCTGGCATGAGATTGTGAGAGATCAAACGGATATCCTCATATGCGTCATTGAGCTGATTGATACTTTTTTTAAGAAGCTCCGGATTATTGAGAGATTCAGTCGATTCAAGCGCTTCCAGTTGCCATCTTACAGCCGCTATTTTGGTATTGAGGTTGTCATGAAGTTCCCCGGCCATTCGTTTTCGTTCGATATTTTGTCCGTCTAACTGAGCCAATAGTATCTCCTTGTTTTTTCGGTTGAGTTGTTTGTTCTGTCTTTTAAAGCGCTGGATAAAATAAAGGCTGATCAAGAACAGCAAACTAACCAGAGAAGCGATCCAGATAATTAAGTTTCTGCCGAACTTAAGGTTACTATATTCCAAATTCTTAATCTGCGTAGTCTGGCTTACTAGCTGATCTTTGTATTTCAGCTCGCTCTCCAGTTGTAGCACCTCAGTTTTGTTGAGTTCATCGACTGCCGTCCTAAATCGCTCATAGTGATGCAGTGCTTCCTTATACCTTCCAATTTTTTTAAATGTCCACCACAACTGACGGTCTGAACGGCTTATAAACTCTTTATTTCCTGACTTCAAGACATAATCATAGCCTTGTAATAGATATTCGAGAGCTTTCTGATCATTTTGAGCCAATCTGAAGCGCTCAGCCTTATCATTGTACAAGGCAAACAAGACGTCATAAAAACTGTCATTAATAGCCAGCTGTTGAGCCTGGTCGAAATAGTACTGTTCTAACTCGGTATTATTGAGCATGCCATATACATTGGCTTTTCCTAAAGCATTGTCGGCGGCGAAATAGCTTTGGTTTTCTTGTGTAAGAAGAGAATCCACTGCTTGATAATAGCTTAAGGCCTTGCTATAGTTTTTGATTCGATATGCAGAATAGAAATTATGGTCAGCTAGCAAGCCGAGCGCTTTTATCATCTGAAATGTGTCTTGTACAACCTCGGCGATTTCAACGGCCTTCTTCATTTGTACAGACACTTTCCTAAATACTATGGTGTCAAAATTTAAGAGACCGACATTATTTAAGATGTAGCCATAATATCTGAGCGAATGAGCATGCTCTCTGGAGTAATAACAACAATTCTCAAATAAATTTTGGGCTGCGCTGATTTCTGTAAGTGCCAGTTCATCATTACCGTTCTGGTTATACCAGATGCCATAGATGAGGTGCTTAGTTCCCAAGGCAAATGGAGTGCCTTCTAGATCTGATCGAGCAGCAAAATCTTCCAATTCATCAATGCTCTGAATGCTTTTGGCTCGGATGCCCAATCTTATGGAGTCAACTATTCCAGACATACTGATCTCCTCTTCACTATAGTCATATATATCCTGTCCCAATAGCAGAGCAAAGGGAAACACGAGACACAAGAGCACAACTATAAATGAGTGCCTACACATCAATGAGATTATTTTTCATGGCAAACTTGATCACTCCGACAACATTGCGCACACCTAACTTTTTAAAGATTTTGTTACGGTGCACCTCCACAGTGCCTTTTGAAATAAAAAGCACCTCTGCAATTTCTGCTGATGACTTCTCCTCTGCGATTAACTTGATAACTTCGATCTCACGCTTGGTGAGTGACTCAAATTTTTCACTTGATCTCTCTTCACCATTGTCGGATAGAAGAGCCTGCATGACTTCTTGTCCATAATATAGATTTCCCTCTGCTACAGTTCTGATAGCCTTCTCAAGCTCATCTCGCTTAGCCTTCTTCATTACATATCCCTTGATACCCATCTTAAAAGCATCTGAGATTAGACTGGGCTCATCATTAACTGTGAGCATCAGTATATTAACATCGGGGTGCGCCTCTCTTACTCTATGGCTGAGTTCTATGCCTGTCATGTATGGCATATTGAGATCGGTCATTAAGACATCGATATGATTGTTGTCTAAATAGTCTAAGACTTTTCTGCTGTCATCGAAAGTGGCAACAACCTCTATATCCATCAGATTGATCAATAAGGACAGACTGTCCAATATTATTTTATGATCATCAACTATAAGGACATTAATCATCTAAGTAAGTATATAAAAAACATGATCAATATGCCCACTCCATTAAGCTTAAAAAAAATAATAGCGTACAGAAGATCTCTACTTATTAAATAAGATTCTAACATTTTGACTCAGATTTTTCAAAAATCTAAATCCATTTACTCATTCTTTTAAAAGATCTTTCTGCACGCATCACTCTTGATTGAAACAGCTTCTTTAGTCAGGCAGCTTTCTATTTTATTGCTCTCTAATTGGTTCATTAGTATCAGGAGAATAGAATCTCTAATCTATGAAGTACCTGACTCCCAAGTTAATATTCAGGATATCATAATCGACTTCTTCTTGAGGATCAAATTGAACACCCGAAAATGTGGAATCCGAAAAATTGCCAAACAAATAATTCGCCTGGGCAGTGATAGCAAGATTCGTATTAATATAATAGTCTACTCCCCCGCCCAATTGAATCCCAAAGCCGCTATTTCTCAACTCCAAATTGTCTATGGAATCAAAGAATACCGGGCCTATATTATTAACCACTCTGGCCAGTCCAACCTCAAAATTCGGCCTCCATTTAGACAATGTCGCCCCGAAGGTGAATCTGGCACCAAGCGTCTGACTTGTAAAATTGAAGGTGTCCCACTCAAACTCTCTTTGGAATGAAAGACTATAAAAGTTGGCGTGTAGGCTAATCTTTTCTGAGATCCCATAACCTACACCCAGCTTCAAGCCTATACCTACCGGTTCTGAATCAGCTAGGTCACTTAAGAAAAAGCTATCAGACGACCAACTCGAGTACGAGAATGCTCCTTGTACCGAAAATCCTGAAGCACTGGATTGGACATCTTGGCTATATAGTTCATTGGAAAAGACAAGTATACCGGCGAAAAATACAATTATTTTATACATGTGTTAACTGTTTTTATTTAATAGAAGATCTGTGTTTGTTGAGATTTAAGTTTGACTTTGCTTAATAATGTTGAGGCTGGAAATACTACCTCCCCTTTCCTGATGTCGCTGTACTCTGGATAGTCCAAATCAAGCCAATCAGAATGTACTGATTGGACAGAGAGCATCTGAATTCCCAAGTGGACTTTACCATTGTTTTTTCTTTTAAGTTTAGATATTCGCCCTTTGACAGGCGCACCATTTGCTATAAGCAACTGTCCATTCACATATATTTCTTGTCCGGATTGAAACAATACTATTTGACCCTCATGAACTGAACCACTTGATATGTTTGATCCAAATCGAATCTTGATGGTTTGCTCAGTGACATATACATTTTTTGATTTGAGTGAGGCTGACTTACGCTCTTCGATAGCGACGGACTCCACCTCTTGACTATGCTCTTCTCCAGCTCGCTGAGTTTCCACTACAATGTCAGTATTTCGTTCAGGCTGAATTTCTTCTTGGCTAATTTTTGCGGGCGCTGACTCTACTACTTCAATAGTGATCGGTTGAGGTTTTTCTTTACCTGTTTCCTTCGATGATTTTGGTCCATTTTGTTCTTTGACAGTCTCTTCCTTTTTAGAAGAATTTGTGTCTACTTCATCAGGTTTTTTATTAGGAGACTTGACGCCTGCTGATTTTGGTATTTCGATGGTAATAGGCAATTGACTTTTTGCAGAAATTTTGGTTTCAATAAGATCAACAGAACTCGCACTTTCATCAATTATATCTACCAACTCATTTACTCGATCTGGTTCTCTAATATCTCTTCGATTGTCACTTAGCACCGTGCTTCTTAATGCTATAATGATTACACTGAATACCAGCGAAATGATTAAGAATTTTATGGGGCCGTTGAGGTTAATGGCTGACAAAAATTGCGGCATTGCAATTTTGGATGGTAGTGATAAGGACGGAAGTTGACCCATTTGAGATAATCCTGGAAGCTTTATACCTGTCAGACTGGATCTGCCCTGTGATGACTTATTTATCCGCTCCAGTTTATCAATAACTTCTTCTGTAGACCGATATCTCTTACTTGGGTTTTTATTCGTAAGTTTTTTGATAATTGCTACCAACTCGGACGAGACACCTGTTAGTTTTATCTTTGGCTTGCTATTGACAACTTGATAGATCAGCGACGCATCACTCTCCGCCTTAAACAATACATCTCCGCTCAACATCTCATATAGTATGATACCTATAGAGTAGAGATCAGATACTTTTGTTGGTTCCTTTCCCAAGTAGATTTCAGGTGCTATGTACTCTGCTGTACCGATTACCTTATTCTGTGCCGTGATACGAGTTGCCGAGGACATCCGAGCAATGCCAAAATCCATTATTTTAACGAAGCCCTTCTTGTTCACCATGATATTTCCTGGCTTCAGATCTCGATGTAGAATATTAAGCTGATGAGCCTCTGACAGTCCCTTGAGCATCTGGATGCAGATATCGAGGCACTGTTTTTCATCCAGTGGCCCATTACTCTGCAGCAACTCATCTAAGGCAGATCCGTCTACATACTCCATGATGAGGTAGCTTCGTCCATTCTCCTCAATAAAATCCAATAAAGTAGTGACATGAGGATGGTTGATCTGTGCTGAGATCATGGCCTCATTTTGAAATCTCTTATAGATATTGGAGTGATTAGTAATATGCGAATGCAGCATTTTTATAGCTACATAGCGATTCAGTCTTAGGTCCTTAGCCTGATAGACCGTACCCATTCCTCCAGCACCGAGCTCTTTGACAATCTGAAAATTAGAAATGCGCTGCCCGATCATTCTGTTACTTCTTTAGTATTACGGATGGTTATGTCCTCATTGACAGCCTTGTTCTGAACTATAATGACGGATATGTTATCATGTCCTCCTCTTTTTTTTGCGATATCAACAAGAGTTTCTGCTGCGGTTGCAGGTTCATGCCTTGACACGATATGTTGGAGTTCATGATCTTCGATGTAATCATATAAACCATCGCTACAGAGTAGTAACTTGTCGGACTCTCCAAATGAATTCTTATAGCTATACACATCTGGCAAGAACTCATTTTGGGTGCCAAGGACCATCGTAACAATGTTACGATCCGGGTGACGCAATTTCTCCTTTAGAGTGATCACACCCTTGTCATATAAGTGCTGCACATAAGTATGATCTTTTGTTAATTGCTTGATATTCTCGTCACTGATTAGGTAAGCACGACTATCACCAGCATGAGCTACGTAGACTGATTTTTCTTTTATCACAACTGCCGTACATGTTGTTCCCATCTTGGCATGTCTGGCATTATAGGTCGATACCTTTCTTATGCTCTTATGTGCTGAGATGAGGGCATCTTTTATAGATTGCTCTACATTAGACTTTGAGGAGTAATAATATTCAGAGACCTTGTCTATACCAATCTTAGATGCTAAGTCTCCTGATTTATGACCTCCCATTCCATCACAGACTATTGCCAAGCTTCCTTTTTCAATTTGGGTGTGCTCGTCGTGTGGCTTGATAAACACAATGCTATCCTCATTATTCTCTCTAATTTCTCCAACATCACTTAAGGCTACTGCGAAGCTTGAAAACTGGACAACCGAAGTGCTAGGGAAAGCCTTAGATTTCGACCTTTTTCTTAAAAAAGAGAACATTATATCAATTAAAATAGAAGAAAAAAGGGGAGAAGAATCCTCTCCCCACATTACAGAAATTACCGAATTACGGTTTGGGTAGACATCAATCGATGCATATACTTGATGGGAACACTATAGGTGAACTTGGTACCTACCCCATCCCAACGGGCAGCGGTAAATACGCCTATGACTTCTCCTTGATCATTGAAGACAGGGCCGCCACTATTACCTGGACCTGAATTTATGGTCATCTGATAATGATCTCCTAATCCACTGACAATATCGTTGGTTTGAGATATTGAAGCGTCTGTCGCATTATCAAGCACCTTACTCACTATTCCTTCCGTCGCAGTTGGGCTAGGCGCTGTTTTGAAGTTATTACGTGCTCCAGTGAAGGACTGGTCTCGTGTCAACTTGGCGGCATCGGGAGATAGACCTGGAAATCCCATAGCCATGATAGACTGACCCTCTCTTACGTCATAATCTGCCGAAGCGAGGGTTACTGGTGCCAAGTCCCCGATAGAACCAATTTTTATGATGGCCAAGTCATGCTCAGGGCTTTCTCTACTGATGTCTGCCTTAATACGTTGAACTGTCTTAGAAAACACAACATCCATAAATGTTGTCTCGGCAGTAAGCGTCTTACCAGCTATTGGCTCTCTTCCAAAAAGTGTTGTATTGCCTGGAATCCAATAAGGAGCATCGATAATTCCTTGCTGTACCCATTCCTGCCCGTTAAAGCTATAGAGTATTCCTTGGCCCTCACTAAAATTATATGGAGCAAGCTTCCATGACGAAGTCACATGTTTGTTAGTCATGATATAGCCTTCTTTGTCAATTACAAATCCTGTACCAGCCCCGATAGCCGAAATCGGTTGTCCATTAATTATGTTCTTCCTCAGTCCAAGAGAAGGCTCCACATTCCCATCGCCTAAATCAATAAATACTGGAAGGTTATAGACTTGCTCAGTTGTTGGATCCTTATACTCGGCATATTCATGGTAGATTTCGTCGCCCGTTGGGGCATGTATCAGTTTCCATCCAGTTTCAATTGAAACGACTTTATTCATATTATTTGCAACGATCTCGGCAAGTGCAGGCTTATCATCACCATTGTTGACAATTATAGTTTTAGGCTCCAGGGGTTCTGGAAAAATTTTATCTCTAAACGTAAATCCTAAGGTTCCCAATAAAATAACAAGCCCACCTACCACAGCAGCCATATTTAACATAGACTTCTTACGCTCTACAACTATAGCTCTTTCAAAGGTTTCTTTTCCAATGCCATCTTTTTTTGACTGAATAGCAGCTG
The DNA here is from genome assembly GCA_964522505.1 of uncultured Saprospiraceae bacterium. Classification (GTDB taxonomy): domain Bacteria; phylum Bacteroidota; class Bacteroidia; order Chitinophagales; family Saprospiraceae; genus GYS-P2D. The sequence continues at coordinate 9,983 of CAZFWJ010000017.1, read as the reverse complement.
ACTCTTCTATTACCAGCTCTTGTGTAGCTGCGGCAGTGTCCATAAGCTGCGTAGATTTATTCGCTGTAGGTCGAGGGTCGAGATCAAAAGTAAACTTGGGACCCTTCAATCCCAACTGAATGCTGTCTCCTGGAAAAATTTCCACCGAACCAGAAATTTTAGCATCATTGACAATTACGCCATTCATGGAGTCATTGTCTTCAATAAAAAACTGTCCAGGTGTTGCTCCTTTTCTGATAGTAGCATGATTCCTGCTTACTCCAACTTCTTTGTCAGAATTAAATCTTACCATACTTTCAGCAGATCTCCCGATACTGATTATATCGTTATCTTCAAATTTGAACTCATCAATCTGATTGGAGCGTAGCCCGCTGACATGATGAATGAGAATGCTATTAATCTTCATGACTTATTTTTTTTGAATTATTAATAGCACAAATATGAGCTCGGATATAGCTCCGTGAAATATGGTCAACCCTATGTTTTGAGATGGCAAAACCTATATTCTGGACTCTAGGTTTTCCTATACTGTGATCATGGCCGCATGTAATCCTACAACGATCTACTACTCCTTAATTCGATTTTGTAACTTATGCGCAATACTGATCTAAAAGACAAATTAATCGATAGATGAATGAACCTCTGGGCTCCATAATCCCCGATAAGGCCACACACAAGAAGATGAGCATACCAGTTGGAATAGCGATAGTAATGGCTATCATATTTGTAGTCATGCAGGGATTGGGCGCTCTGCCATTCTTAGCATTTATGTCATTAGAGGAGTCTATTGCTTATGCCCTCGTTCTATCATATATTTTATCACTTTTGATTGGGAAGCAACTTATAGACTTTCCTGTTTTCTCTTGGGGCAATGGAGCACTTACTCCGAAGACCGTCTTCATGAGTATCCTCTTTTTTATGGCGGTAAAAATGGGTTCATCCATTCCACTTGAGTTCATCCCAGGATATGAAAAAATCATGGAAGGTTACCTCGATCAGTTCGGCGGTTTGGGATTACCGGTCATGATTATAGCTTCTATAATTACTCCTGTAGTAGAAGAAGTCTACTTCAGGGGTATGATCCAACGGGGGCTTAATAATGAATATAATAAGCCCTATATGGCTATAATTATCTCGTCAGTACTATTTGGTCTCATACATATGATCCCACTTCAAATAGTGGCTGCTGCATTTATGGGCATGGCCCTAGGATGGATCTACTATAAGACGAAGTCCCTTTGGTTTGTGATCATCATCCATGCGATCAACAACGCATTGGCTTTCGTTGCCATGCAGTATATGAACATGGAAGAAGCTACGTCGACACGTGCAGATATCGGCAATGACGCAATAGTCATCGGAATCCTTATAGGGTGTATCGCTGTAGGGTATGCATCGTTCAAGTATCTGGATAAACTATGGGATGCTGGAAAACAAGATGTAATAGTTTAATGTATATAGGTATTACAGAGTGTATCCAACTGGAATTGAGAGATGAACAAAACTGATGTCGTTATAATTGGTGCGGGATTGACTGGCTTAACCCTCGCCTATTTCTTGAGAGATAGTCCATTGTCCATATCCATCATTGAGGCGAGAAACCGGATCGGTGGTAGAATTCATACATCAACGACTTCAAGCGGGCATAAAATCGAAATGGGTGCTACCTGGCTTGGGAAGAAACATAGAGACCTCAATACTTTACTTGACCAACTAAATCTGAATATCTACATCCAAGAACTCGGCTCAACGGCTATATACGAACCGATATCTACCAGCCCACCACAGATCGTAGCCTTACCACCTAATACAGATCCCAGCTACCGCATAGCCGGCGGATCAACTCTCTTGATTGATAAATTACATAACCGCCTCAGTCCGAATACATCCATATCCTTATCAGATGTAGTGTCATCAGTACATATAGATACTGAAGGGGTCAAACTGAAGCATACTACAGGGCTCACAGAGGCTAAGATTGTCATTAGTACGCTACCGCCCTATCTCTTAGCACATACTATTGATATCGAGCCTCCCCTGCCCGATAGGTTATCCGAGGTGATGGATCAGACACATACTTGGATGGGAGAATCAATTAAGGTAGGTTTCACTTACGAGCAGCCATTCTGGAGAGCTAATGATCTCAGCGGTACAATCATGAGCAATGTTGGGCCGATACCAGAGATGTATGAACACACAGATCAGGATAACCAGAATCATAGTTTGAAAGGATTCCTCAATTCGGTTTATCATACCCTAAGCCGAGAAGAGCGTATGGAACTCTGTCTAAAGCAATTAGAGAAATACTATGGCAGTGTGGTGCGTTCATATCTGTCCTATGAAGAACTTGTGTGGAGCAATGAGCCCTACACCTATAGTGCCTATCATCAGCATATGCTGCCACATCAAAATAATGGCCATAAGGAATACAGTTCATCGCCTCATAAGGAGCGCTTTATTATTGCTGGTTCAGAGACAGCTCGGGCACATCCGGGATACATGGATGGTGCGGTGAGCAGCGCCAGAGAAGTGGCCGATAAAATCATAAATCACAATTTGCTATTATGAGTATAGACCATATCGTCTGGTTAATATCTGATCTCGATGAGGGCATGACCCTATTCAAAGAAAAAACAGGTGTAGAACCAACATTTGGAGGGTACCATACTGCGCATGGCACTAAGAATGCACTTGTCAAGATAGGCTCTAAAAGCTACTTTGAGATCTTGGCTCCAGATCCTGCCAGCCATATTAATGCGAAGCGATGGATGGGAATGGATCTGATTAAAGATCCTCTGATTACCCGTTGGGCCTTTGGCACCGATCGAATAGAACATCATGCAGGTATTCTGAAACGCTATAACAAGAATCTCGGACAGATCACAACAGGACAGCGCAAGACAAGCGGTGATGAGATCATCAAATGGAAGATGTCCCTACCCCACCATAGCCCATTGATAGATCTGGCACCGTTCTTTATCGATTGGAGTGAGTCACCGATTCATCCGACTGATCAATTACCAGACATGGGTCTATCAATAGATAAAATTGAGTTGAGTAGTGAGAAGCCTCACCTAATGCACGATCTTCTCAAACAACTCGGCATTACCAATTATCATGTGGCTCAAGGACCAGAGCAAATAGCGATTTCACTAAATTCACCCAACGGGAAAGTAAGGTTTGAATAGTAAAACAAGGATCAATGATTACAGAATCAATAATTGAGATATCTACTTGGGTTTGGATTGGGATTGCCATCACCACTTTTTTTTCGCTTATTATCCTTAAAGTCAGAGCTCCTTATGGTCGGCACTCAAGACAAGGATGGGGAATGATGATTGATAACCATTGGGGTTGGTTTTGGATGGAGCTGCCGGCACTGGTCATCGTGCCAATAATAGCCCTAATAGGATCTGCTGAAAAGACATCGTTGCACTGGATTCTTATAGCGCTATGGACTATCCATTACTTCAATAGGACGCTCATCTTTCCCTTCAGGTTAAAGACTAAAGGCAAAAAGATGCCGATATCAATTGTATTCTCTGCCGCTTTTTTCAATGTCATCAATGGGTTACTCAATGGCTATGCACTGGGATATATGACATTACCCGCTGTACCAACGGCTCTATTCATATTAGGCATACTCGTATTTGTGATTGGGTTTTACATCAATCAAAGAGCCGATAACTATCTCATCGGATTACGCAGGAAACAAAATGGCTATCAAGTGCCGCAAGGGTGGTTATTCAATCGGATCAGCTGTCCCAATCTTTTTGGTGAGATTATCGAGTGGACTGGATTTGCCATTGCCGCTTGCTCCCTTCAGGCATTCTCATTTGCCCTATGGACCTTTGCTAACTTGGTGCCAAGAGCTATGAATCATCATGACTGGTATCGTGAGACCTTTGCGGATTATCCTAAGGACAGAAAAGCTGTTATACCCTCTATCTTATGAAAATAGCTATTACGGGAGCCACTGGTCATATCGGCGCGAATCTATGCCCTTTGCTATTGGAGCGTGCTCATGAAGTGCGTGTCTTAATTAATAGTACCCCGTTGAACTATAGAGGCCTCCGACAAATAAATGGCAGCATACTGAATACCGCTGCAATCAAAGAATTAGTAGAGGGAGTTGATGTAGTCGTCCACCTTGCAGCCAAAATCTCAATAGAAAAGGACGTATCTGGTGAATTATGGGATATCAATGTCATCGGCACACAGCATATAGTAGATGCGTGCATCAAGTATGGCGTCAGCAAGTTGATTCATTTTAGTTCCATACATCGATTTGATCCATATCCACAGGATCAAGTTCTTGATGAGAGCCGCGGGCCAGTGGAGCATGGCAGTGACTATGATCGGTCCAAGATTGCATCTGAAGCAATAGTACAACAAGCTCAGGATCAAGGCACCACAACCACAGTGATCTATCCCACCTCTGTAATCGGACCTAATGATTATCGACCATCCCTACTGGGCCAAGGTGTGATAGATATGTATCAAGGCCACGTGCCAGTACTAGCCCCAGGAGGCTATGACTTCGTAGATGTGAGAGATGTGGTCAAAGGTACCTACGAGGTTATCGTTAATGATTATCCCAATGAAACATTCCTATTAGCAGGACACTACTTGACTCTAAAAGAATTGGCCACAATGATCGGACAACATAGCCCTCATAAGGTCAAAACTGGCGTATTGCCCTCTGGTTTATTAAAAGCCTTGCTTCCTCTAATCAAGTTGCAGGCTAAGTTGACGGGAAAGCCAACTCCGCTCACTAAAGAAGCTTTGCAAGTATTACTCGAAGGCCATCAGAACATAAGCACTCGTAAAGCAGAGGAGCAGCTGGGATATACCAAGACGTCGCCTATGCAGACTATAAAGGATACTATTGAGTGGTTTAAGAAGGAGCAGATGATAAGGGTAGGATAACTCAGGTTTAAATCTCATTTCTATTATCGCCTCACCTACCTACTGCCATCTTATCTTTTGTAGCCTTGGTTTGACACCCCCTGCCCCTTCGAGGACGATACACACTGATTTTAAAAGGCGGGTGAGCTACGCTCATTCCAAGTGGCCCCCGAGAGCAGCTTAGTAGCAGAGCCTTTGATGGTCAAGTGTTTTCGGTAGTTTTTGCCGATTGCAAAAGTGCCTCGCCGAAGGCTCCACTAATTCTGTCAGCCCTCCTCAAACCTGCTATTTGAATAAAATTATTTGACTTAGAATTTATACTCTCCCTAACGGTCTTTTTGAAAGAGAGGGAAGTATAAACTCTGTTTATACAGGATGAGTACGCATCACTCAACTAAATCTCAACGCCTTTACAGGATCCACTCGGGATACAATCCATGTAGGTATCATCATGAACAGTAGTGTAATGAGTACCGTACCAATATTAATCAATAGGATCATCCACCAATCAAAAGAGATTGGCACAGTATCTAAGTAGTACTCAGCCTCAGAAAGCTTGAAGACTCCTGTCTTCAATTGGATGAAGCACAACGCAAGTGCCAGAACATTGCCGATGATCATCCCTTTGATGATCACCTCAGCGGCGTTATGAAGGAAGATCTTTCGGATCGACCAATCAGAAGCACCTACAGATTTGAGTAAACCGATCATCTCTGTACGCTCAAGGACAAAGATCAATACGGCCGTAATCATATTAATAACTGCCACTAAGATCATGAGTAATATGAGCACATGCTCATTAATGTCCTGCAATTCCAGCCATTGGAAGATCTGGTAAAACTTGGATTGAATAGATTGACTATATAGATTACGAGGTAGCTTCTCGAAGTAGATATACTCATTGAGCAACACGGCATCATCGAGATCATCAACATAGACTTCTAGACCACTTACCTGGTCGTCACGCCAGTTGAGGACCTCTTGCAGCACCCTTGTATCGACGAGTGCAAATCGCCGGTCGTATTCCTCTAGTCCAGTCTTGTAGATCCCACTAACTGTGAAACGCTTCTTATACTGTTCTCCATCCAGTATAAAGTAGATGATCATCTTATCTCCCACATCAAAGTTCATGCGATTAGAGATTTGCTCAGAGAGCACGATTTCCTGAGCCGGCCCATCGGCAGGGTAGCTGACCCAGGACCCTCGCTTCATGTATGACTTGATCCGTTCAAACTGATAATCAGATTCGTATCCCTTGAGGAGTACTCCTTCAAAATCTGACTTAGAACTCAAGATTGCAGGGACGATAGTATAGGTCTCTACTCGATCGACACCGCCAGATGTAGTTTGAATAGGAGGTTTTATCTCGGGGCGTATAATTGTCGGCGGACGCTGATAGGTGATCTGTTCGATAGCCGCAATATCTGCAACTAAAGATGGGTCCACATCGATCGGAATCAATTCAAAAGTTTCTCCTACGTTGCCATCAGTGATATGTATATGACCCCAGAAATCTAAGACCTTAGAGGTGACGCCCTCTTTAAAGCCTTTAATTACAGTCGTCGTAATGATCATCACAGCTACGCTCAAGGCAATAGACAACACTGCAATCCTTAAGATGAGTGCCGAAAAATTACCCATAGTTGTGAGCGACAGGCGATTAGCTATAAATCGCTCAAAACTCATCTCCTCATACCGTTAATCATAGATCGCTAATATAGATAATCGTTAGATCGGATTATTCTACTTTTGCGTGGATTCAAAAAAAGTGCTTGTACGATGAATTTTATTGATGAACTGACATGGAGGGGAATGTTACACGATATCACCCCTGGCGCTCGTGAAGACTTGGACAAAGGTATGCGCACAGGCTATATCGGATTTGATCCTACCGCACCGTCTCTGACAATAGGCAACTATGTTCAGATCATGATACTCTCCCACTGGCAGCGAGCAGGTCATAAGCCCATCTTCTTATTAGGAGGAGCCACTGGACGTATCGGAGATCCCTCTGGTAAGGACAAGGAGCGACAACTGAAGTCATATGAAGAGTTGGATAGCAACCTCCAGTTTCAGAAGGAGCAGGCGTCGAAGTTTCTGAATTTCACCGATGGGCCCAACAAGGCGGAGTTTATGAATAACTACGACTTCTACAAGCAGATGAATGTGCTGGACTTCTTACGTGATGTAGGTAAGAACCTTACCGTCAACTACATGCTTGGCAAGGATGCAGTTAAGAAGCGCTTGGAGACAGGATTGTCATTCACTGAGTTTAGTTATCAGCTGCTTCAAGCTAATGATTTCTTACACCTCTATCAGAATCACGATTGCACCTACCAGATGGGTGGCTCAGATCAATGGGGCAACATCACCTCGGGTACGGAATTCATACGGCGCAATATCACTGGCAGCAAAGCTTATGCGATTACCTCTCCCCTACTTACTAAAGCAGATGGCAAGAAGTTTGGCAAGTCTGAAGAAGGCAATATCTGGCTCGATCCCCAGATGACTTCACCATATAAATTTTACCAGTTTTGGATCAATGCGGATGATGCAGATCTCCCGAAGTTTTACAGATACTTTTCCTTTAAGTCTAAGGAAGAAATCGAAGCACTGGAACAAGAGCTTGCAGAAGATCCCAACAGCCGCAAAGCCATACTCGCTGAAGAACTCACCACCAGAATACATACCGCTGAAGATCATAAGAGCGTCGTGGCTGTATCCGAGATTCTATTCAACAAGAAGTCATCGCAGGAGCAACTCAAGTCATTGCGAGAACAGGACTTCGAGACGATTGCACAAGAGATTCCGTCAGTCAATGTGAAGACCACAATAGATGCAAAAGGAATAAATATTGTAGAGCTATTGACTACTCATAGCAATATCTGCGCTTCTAATGGTGACGCTCGTCGTGCCATAAAGGGAAATGCCATTTCTGTAAACAAGGTCAAAGTAAGCGATCACAATGCGACCGTCTCCAGTGAAGACCTCATCCATAGGAAGTATCTCATGGTTGAGAATGGTAAAAAGAATAAGTATGTGGTTAAAGTTGAAAGTTAGAAAGTTGAAAGTGTGGACTTCCTCACTATAGTGGACTAATTCTTCAGATTTTAATAAGGCAATGCCTATGGTTGTCTTTGAGATCGAAGCGATAAATTGTTGCGTTTGGGAGTATATGACTCTTTATTCTCCTTATTGGAATATTCAAACCCTTTCGAATAGATAATACTATCCGCATTAGAAACAGAAACTGCAAAGCCAGCAATTCACTCCGAATTCTATAATCTCTCTAATTTTTCATCAATGTTAGAGAGGTCTGCATTAATATCATCTTTAGATTGGTATAGAAGAAAAGAAATGAAACCAATAACTAGGATAAAAATTAGTAGTGACACTTTTCTCAATAGTTTCTTGAATTTCATGTTTTTCATAAGTTATCTGATCATTTTATCCTTAGGATGAATTTTTCCTTAGGGTATTTTGACAAAACACATGATTCGAGTTCTTATCTTATTATCTGTGCATATTATCCCAAAATATAAAAAGACATAGTACCATGCATAGGCATGCTATTAGATAAAAGATCACATAATATGGACAAACGTTTTTAACTCTTTCGATAGATAGGAAACTGGTGATGAGTTAGTCCAAATGTGTTTTCTCTTAGCTGGAAGTAATTTGCACACAAATAATATAAATTTCTATGATTTCTGAAATTCTGGCTAACGTTTATCATATGCGTAGTGCGACAGATTAGGGAGCCAAATCACATATACAATGTTGTACGCTGGCTTTTCATTCATTAAAGGTTTCAATATTCTTTATCATTAAGTTCGCATTGATGCAGACTTCTTGAATCTCATGATAGCTATTGTCATGGATCCAAGTACAAAGCCAGGTATAATTTGAACAAGTGCTCCATAAATCCCCTGATTTAAAAGTACCTGTGGCCAGTTATCAAAATATAGACCGTAATGAGTTCCTATTTCCCAAGTTATATCAATCCACCACACTGCAACCACAGTAAGACGAGAAATTGGTGAAAATATAGTTAAACATAGTAGTATCAGGATGTATGGTTGCTTCTCATTATATAATTTAACTCCCCAAAACACAGAAAAGGCTAAGGTTAGCCAGAGAAGTCCAATTATAAATATTGCGTATTCAGGAAGGCCAGCAAGCTCAAGTAGAAAACGAACAGGGGTTACAAAAAGACTAATGATTATAGGAGTTTTTGCAAGGTGAAATGCTTGTTGAAGCGCACTTTCTTTGTTGCTTAATTTCTTTTTATCTATTTCCATATTCGTATTATTAATACCCCTCGTACAGCTAGTGTGTGAAGCGTAGCCGGGCGAAAAGCGGCTATGTTCTCAAATGCATTGTTAGCCGTTCGTCTTTTCTAGCTTTTTTCTTATAATATAAATTGATGAAATCAAGATGATCAAATACCTGCCGATTAACAATACTATGAGCATTGTTCAATTAGAACTCATTGCTGGATCATTGGGTATTCCAGTTTTCCATTAGCTCCATTCATCTGCTAATCGAGACGCAAAACTCCAATTCCCAGTTTCTAATATAACGATTCCGTCTTTAGTCTTGAGGTTTATTCTCGCTGCATTATTGGTTGCATCTAAGCTAATGTTAAATGGCTCTATGTTGACCCCCTAAATGGCGCAGGCTGACCCCCCTGAAGAATATTCTAAAAAAGTGTTCTTAGCCCCTAAATGGCGCTAGCGGACCCTATAAGAAATAGATACTATTTCGATGCATGAGTAGTGGAATAATAGAAGTGATATCAACTATCTATTGGCGGAGTTATACCTAATCGCATTAGAATCTCCTAAATCACATTGTGCCAAACCCAAAACAACAAACTATCACCTCGATAAACTCAATAATTAAGCCTTAATGAACTACTTAGACATCCAATCTGAGGTCTATAGATGATGTACTCACTGACTTAACGTATCCGTCCGAGCAACTACAACTTGATATTATGAGGTAGCAGATGGTTGAGATCCAAGGCATGATTGGCTCTACTGGCATCAGCATCCTTGGCTTCATAATATTTA
>CAZFWJ010000016.1:0-62202 GCA_964522505.1 uncultured Saprospiraceae bacterium | reverse complement strand
AGTACTCACATTTTTTGGACTGGATTAGTCCCTAAATGACAATCACTTAGCATAAAAGCCCTCAAATTCACCATGGGTAAGTACGCTATGCTAAATAGATGACAGTTTGAACCCCTTAAATCACCTAGTGAGTTTTCGAAGAAATGATCAAATCGAGAGATTTTTGTAGTGGATATGTGGATTTTATGATCTCTATTGAAATCAGATATCGTGAAACAGGTTCTATGGGTCTTTAATTGTATGAGTTGATGGCATATCCAATCTATTGCTACTTTTGCGGGTTATTAGGTATATGATGGAAGTATTCAATTTCAAGAAGTTTAGCATTGCACAATCGGACTGTGCGATGAAGGTTGGTACCGATGGGGTATTACTGGGGGCATGGACTAGTTGTTCTAACTGTATTGACATACTTGATATAGGAACAGGGACTGGTGTTATCGCGCTCATGGTAGCTCAACGAAATCCAGACGCCACCATTAAGGCCATTGAAATCGACCACCAGACAGCTACTCAAGCTCAACATAATGTTGATGAATCAGCGTGGTCAAGCAGAATCACAGTGATCAATCAATCCATCCAAGATTATCAGAGAGAAATTAACAACACATTTGACCACATCATTACAAATCCGCCATTCTTTACCGGAGGCACGCTCTCTAACAGCCAAAACAAGAGTAGCGTGCGTCATACAACTAAGTTGTCTCATAATGATCTATTAGGAGCCATAAGGAATCTACTGAAGCCTAAAGGAACATGTTCGCTCATACTTCCAGATATTGAAGGCTATAGATGTATTGAGTTGGCACGAACTTATAATTTATATCCGCAAAAAGTAACAGAGGTATATCCTGATCAATCTAAACCCTTGGAGCGATTGATGATTTCATTAGGCAAAGAAGAACTGCAAGATTATCCTAAAGACAAGTTATATATAAGAGATCAAGAAACTAAGGACTTCAGTCATGAGTATCGAGAGCTGACTAAAGACTTTTATTTGAAGTTTTGAGCTGTTCTTAACTATGCTTAGTGTACGGAGCCTCAATCTCTGCACCGATCATATGCATTAATTGATATAGACCGAAGAAGGTACGATTAGTATAGATAAAGTGCTTGCTGCCTCGATTGGCCTTAAACTTGGCAGTGAGCGTGTCCTTAGTTAAACGCTCACCGATGGCCGTAATTTGATCAAAGTAGGATGCATCAGCAAAGTCCCACGTCTCAGCATGGTAAGGTTTCAATAAAAGGGACAACACTTCATGAAATAATTCATAATAATGTTGCCGCTGGTCAACATCGTCATCAGGAAACAAGATTTCTAATTTCTCCAGAATCTCTTCAAATTTAGTTCTGTTATCAAGAACGCCAGGTTCCGTCAATTCAAAATAGGGCTCATAGAATGTTGCTGGCAACTCCTTCACACAGCCAAAGTCTAACATACATATCGTTGCATCCTCTTGTATCAAGATATTTCCAGGATGGGGATCAGCATGGACTTTCTGGAGTTCATGAACCTGATACATAAAGATGTCCCAGATACGCTGTCCAAGATCATTTCGCTGTACTTGTGTTAGTTCTCGCTCCAAATATTTAGGAAGATGAATACCTTCCATCCAATCCATAGTAATAATACGAGCTGAGGAGAATTCGGGATGATAACTTGGGAAATCATAACTCTCGAGATGCCTGCATGCTTCGGTAAGCTCCTGGCTATTCTTAAGTTCTAGCGTATAATTAGTCTCTTCAACGAGTTTATTTTGAACTTCTCCGAAATACTTGTCCGCATCAGCCATGTTGAGGCCCAACAATCTACTCGCCATTGGCTTTAACATGGCAAGGTCAGATTTGATTGACTCCGCAACACCAGGATATTGAATCTTTACTGCTAGCCTCTTACCATCAAGCATAGCCTCATGTACTTGACCAATACTCGCAGCAAAAGAGGCTTGATAGTTGAATGAATCAAATAAGTCCTCTGGATTTTTACCGAGATACTTTCTGAATGTCTTTTTTACTAGCGGCACTGAGAGCGGCGGCACGGAGAACTGAGCCAAACTAAATTGATCCAGATATGCCTTTGGCAAGAGGCTCTTTTCCATGGATAACATCTGTGCTACTTTGAGCCCCCCTCCCTTGAGTTGTTGTAAGCTATCCATGATATCAGCAGCATTCTTTTGATCGAGAGAGTCCTTATCTGCATCTCCCAATATTTTAGAACCATAGTACCCTGCATAATTCTTGCTAACTTTCAAGCCAGTCTTGAGCAACTTGCCGGCACGACTTAACTTGCTGGTAGGTATCTTATCAATAGTCTTCATCTACTTGGCTTTTTTAGTGAATCGCTCTTGGAATATAAACTTGCCAAAATCAAACACACTCTTGAGTGGTGTTACATCTAAGAGATCCATGGTTGCTTTTACTGCTTTTTCTATAGCAACATCTGTCTTCTCCTTATCTTGAGAATCATCGTTATGCCAAAAGTCAATCAAAAACAGCAATTGACCATAGAACCCTTCGCCGCTAATCTTATCTGAAATTTTATTGATAGTGTCATCCAACGTTCCCACACCACAGGATCCTATGATGTCGAGATGATTAATAAATTCTATGTATACCTCCTTCATCGGAGCCAGCACTTTTACCATGCCCCATCTTCCATGCTTATCGATACTAAGTGTTAGAAAATCACTATTGAGTTCACAATTCTCAAAAAAGGTATAATATAAGGAGAGAAGCTGATCACGCTTGGGCAGCGTGTCAAACAGCTCATCTCGAGTTACTGTCTGAACGGATGCTTGCAATAAGCTCTCCCAAACACTACTCTCTATATGAGGTATTGAATCAAAATAATCATAGAAATTGTACTTATCAAGATTAGTATCAGCACATAGATCCTCAACAGATACGTCAATCCCTTGCGACAGAACGTACTCCATATAGACATCCAGAATTTCTTCCTTATTCTTTTTCTTCGCTTTAGCTGCCATAGTTATTAAGTACTCTTATAAAAACGTGATTGATAGATCTTAGTTTCTCTCGAATAACTGGACTTTCTTACTTTGATTGATTCTACATAATCATTCGCAATCCTTAAGAATAATTAAGGCAGAGATAACTCCAGGTACCCATCCACAAAGGGTTAGTAAACACACAAGTAAAAAAGAGCCGCAGCCCTTATCTATCACTGCCAATGGTGGAAAGAATATTGATAACAAGACACGCAGCAAACTCATAGGATTGTGATTCTAACTACACAACCCCTAATCCATTGTGGCGAGTTCAGCACTATCGACTAAGCTAGGATAGTAGTCGACAAAAAAAAGAGTGAGCTATGTTAACTCACTCTATAATCTTACCTACTGAGATCTGAGATTGCTTACGCCAATGGCGGTATCCTTAGGATCTGTCCCGGATATATCTTATCTGGATGGCTCAACATTGGCTTGTTAGCCTCAAATATGGCATTATATTTCATAGGGTCTCCATAGACCTCCTTTGCAATCTTAGACAGCGAATCCCCGCCTTTAACTTCGTGAAATATTGACTCAGGTTCTGGATTTAGCACATTGATATTGTCCGCAACTGCGCCTATCCCATCGACATTCCCAAGTGCCAGAATCAGTTTTTCCCTGTCCGCATTGGTTCCAGTTGCTCCTGATACAATTACTTGCTCGGCCAATTCGATCTTAAGCTCGCTTACAGGTATGCCTAGTTGTGAAACAGTACCTTCTAAAGCTTTTATTTTTTCTTGTTCAGCAGTCAGTGCTGGCGCAGCCGCCTCTCGAGAAAAAACCTTCTTACCAGCATTCTTAATAAATGAAAAAAGTCCCATGATTTATTTTAACGTGTTAATGAATAATGACAATCGTATACTTAATGAAGGGATGAACATAAATAGTTTCACAAAACATCTATAATATCTTGGTATCTTATTTCATCAGCCAAGGCCACAACATTGTTTTATTAGTAATTCAGCCTTGTTTGCGGTAAAAGTACCCGATGTTGAAAGAAAAAGTTAGTACTCGTCAACCGAATATATAGTAAGCTGCGTTATTGATATGACTACATTTGAAAGTGAGGGCTGTTGAGTGGTCTAAATGCGCTAAATTTATGGCGCATTATATCACTAATAGCCCTGACTTCAACAGAACATTTAAGTTTTATGAAATATATCTCGTACCTCCTACTGACAACATTTTTGATCCTGGTAAATATAGATCTCAATGGTCAGGATCTTTTTGAAAGGCTATATACTACGACCAATACGGATGTCCTTTCAACTAGCCTTCATCAAGCAGGGACTGGTTTTTTGATGTTAAGTCTACAGATCAATGAGGATGGCGACAATGAGCTTATAAACCTGACTAGTTTAGATGCGAAAGGCACCATTAACTGGAGTCAAGAATATGATTATGATATCGATGATGAGGTATTTATCTCAGAACTCGGAGAAGTAGAGTTATTGCCTGATGGATCAATCATGTTTAGCGCACTTCTGCAACAGGATAGTCTGAACAAACTTGTCACAAGAGTCTCTTCTGATGGCAACGTACTATGGACTCGGCTTACGGGACAGGCTTCAGACGAATTCAGAAATCTCGGATACAGATCAAGATTAGTAAGTGCCGAAGACATGGGTACCATCCATATCACAAATAATCGCAATGGCGATGTCGATGAACCACTCACCTTCAATATTGGATCAGATGGTGATCTTATATGGGGTCAATCATGGGAGGTTAGTGATACCAGCGGTAATGTCTTATCAAGTGTGATACGTGATGCCACCTTCCTCGTGGACTCAACAATATTGATTACCGGAAACAATCGTGATGAAGGACATCAGTTGTACCTCACTAAGATGGATACGCTTGGTAATATTATATGGAGTAGAAGTTATACTGGAGACATCGGATCAGGTATTAATCAATCTGCATTGAGTGTAGTAGAAATGGCCGATAGTACGCTCTTAATTCTTGGATCTTCAGCTGGAGGCACTACCAGTGGCGTACTCATCAACGTAGATCAGACCGGTGAACTGATACAAGGATTTCAGCTTCTAAGTCAGAATGCGGCCTTCGAAATGTTCCCAAATAATATAGTACCACTCATAGATTCGACATTCGCAATCTCCATGCGCATGCTAAACAATACTGACGGTACTATCTTACCGCAAATTGTAAGAATGTCGCTTGACAGTACATTCTTGTATAGCACTTTGGGCAAAGAAAGTACTGATATGAATATTACTCAGTCTGGTCTGATCGCAGATTCTATGTTGGCGGTTAGCTTTCTGACGTCTACGGAACGACTAGATGGTATGACTTTAATTCCTTCATTAACTAAACTGGATCCAGATGGCGCTACAAGATGTGAAGAGATTGGATTTAATCTGAGCTTGGATAGTATAGATGTATCTGTAGATACCTTGATGTGGATTGGCACCGATCAATTAGAGATGGATAGTATTGATGTGTTAGCATTGTCTTTTGATGAATTTAATCCACCACTCTTGAGCTTGCAGGATACTAACTTCTGTCCGCAGGATCCGGTACTCTTTACCTTTGATGGCACTGTAAGAGGAGCTACTTCC
This sequence comes from uncultured Saprospiraceae bacterium, assembly GCA_964522505.1. Classification (GTDB taxonomy): domain Bacteria; phylum Bacteroidota; class Bacteroidia; order Chitinophagales; family Saprospiraceae; genus GYS-P2D. Next base: position 56,609 of record CAZFWJ010000016.1, on the reverse strand, counting down.
TACCTCTGGGATGATGGAACTACTGATAGCATTCGGACAGTAATGGAAACTGGAATGTTTATCTTAACCGTAGAAGTAGGTATCGAAGAATGCTTCGTCCTATGCGATACAGGCTTTGTCAATCAGTCTATGTTCCCTACTGCAATGATTAATATGAGCACTCCGAATTTCTGTAGTGATGGCGAAATCATTTTACAGGTTCAAGCCAGTAATCCGATTACATCTATCAACTGGTCAACAGGTGAGCAGACTGAATTCATCGTGGTAACAGAACTCACGAACTATAGTGTGACGATCATTGATGACTGTGATAATCCGGCGACAGCTACTGTCAACTTAACGGATTTCAGGATGCCAATCGATCCAGTTATCGATGTGTCCACGGCTAATATATGCGATGACAACACCTTATTCTTAAGAGCATCAGGAGACTTTTTAGAAGAGGACTTGATATGGTCTATGGATGGTACAGATATAGCTGTAGGGGTAGCGACCATCAATGTAAGTGAACCAGGCACCTATACAGCAGAAAATGTGGGACAGTTCTGTCCCGGCATCAATAGCGTTGAAATCACAGAAGACGATTTCTTAAACTTGGCTGTCGAGATCAGTGGAGATTGTAGTCCTACTAATGATTTCTGGCAACTTGTCGCCTCAGGAACAGATATAGAGTCCTTCCTATGGACCACAGGAGAGACAACCTCTTCAATCGCCGTAACTGAACCTGGTGAGTTTTCTGTGATGGTGACAGATATCTGCGGTAATGAGGAAACAGAAACCATAACAGTCACTGAAGATGACATAGACAATTGTATTGTACTCCCGCCGCCACCAGAAGTTCAAGATTGTTTAGAATTTCCTAATGCGGTATTCCCTGAATCTAACAACGATAGGAATACAACATTTGGACCTGAAGACATGAACTGTGGTAATGCGACGATAGAAAATTATGAACTAAGCATCTATAACCGATGGGGAAATAGAGTATTCCAATCAAATAATATTGATACCCGCTGGAACGGTCGCAGAAACAACGACGGCAGAGATCAACCATCAACTGTCTATTTCTGGTACGCCACTTATGACATCAATGACAATACCTTTGAAAATGAGGGTGATGTGACAATTATACGGTAAGCTGGTTCGAACCAAGAGCTCTTAAGGATAACCTCTATGTTATATGATCTGGTCATTGTAGGAGGCGGGCCTACAGGTATCAATGTAGCAGTAGCTGCCCAAAAGGCAGGTCTAAAATATATAGTCATTGAGAAGGGAGTCTTAGTCAATTCGCTGTATCATTTCCCGGCTAACATGACGTTCTTCAGTACCTCTAAGAATCTCGAGATAGCAGACATTCCTTTCATTTCTCATACGGAGAAACCGACTCGACGGGAAGCAATGGAGTATTATCGGCGCATAGTAGAAAGTTATAAACTCAACATCCGATACTATGAGCCTGCCGAAAGGCTTACCGAATCAGAGCTTGGTTATGAACTCAAGACCGCTAAGAATAGCTATCAAACTAAAAATGTAGCTGTTACTACGGGATTTTACGATACACCTAGGTTACTCAACATTCCAGGTGAAGACCTCCCTAAGGTCAAGCATTACTATGATGAGGTTCATCCATACGTAGATCAGAAGGTCCTAGTCATTGGAGCTGCCAACAGTGCGTGCGATGTTGCGCTGGAGTGTTGGCAGAAGGGTGCTGCGGAAGTTACTATGGCCATCAGGTCTCACGAAATATACCCCAGAGTGAAATATTGGATCAAACCAAACATCGAGAATAGAATTAAGGAAGGATCTATCACAGCACACTTTGAGACAAAAGTCATCGAAATCACTCCATATAGCGCCACATTGAAGAATAAAGAGAAAACCTGGAGCATCGATAATGACTTCGTACTTGCTATGACGGGTTATCAACCAAATTACTCCCTACTCAATCTATTGATGGTTCCCACCTCGGGAGAATATGAGAAACCTGACTTTAATACAGATACTCTTGAGACCTCCCGACCAGGTTTATATGTTGCGGGAGTTGTCAATGCAGGCAGAAAAACCAGTGAGCTCTTCATTGAGAATACCCGGGATCATGGAGAGCGGATTGTAGAGAGTATTCTTAGTGAATCGTAGAGATCGACGAATTATAGGGTCAATGGAGGTTCTTTTATTTAATATTTCATGGTTGAATTATTCAATTTAACCATGAAATATTAAACTATAAGTTTCATTTTTCATGGTAAATACATCTTACATGAATTGTATGTGTATGTATATATTATTGATTATCATATGCTTATGGCTTTTACTTATAGATTCGGGTTAAGCATTCCAATAACAAACTATATGTCATTAACACAAATTTCTATATTTCATGGTTAATAATTGATATTTACCATGAAATATTAAACCATAACTTTTATTTTTCATGGTAATGAGATAGATTTGAATCATGATAATTAGAGATCAAACTGCAGAACTCTTTGAAGTATTAGACGAATATCCAGCAGTCGGTATATTAGGACCGCGGCAGGTCGGCAAGACTACCTTGGCTAAGTATGCGTCAGAAAATCGCAAATCAATATATCTCGATCTCGAACTCCCTGATGATAGAGCTAAACTGGTCAATCCTACCTTATTCTTCAATAGCTATAGCGATCACCTGATTATCCTCGATGAAATACAGATACAGCAAGAGATATTCGCCATACTGCGAGCACTTATAGATCAGGATAGACGACCAGGGAGGTTTCTGCTTTTAGGGTCTGCTTCTCCGACTCTGATGCGCCACTCTGCAGAATCATTAGCAGGCAGGATCGCTTATATAGACTTACATCCACTATCCCTATCCGAGATACAAGAGGACAATTATAACCTCCATTGGCTTAGAGGTGGGTTTCCACTCTCCTATCTTGCTAAGTCCCATAAGAGCAGTCAGCGATGGTTACAGAATTTCGTCCGATCCTATGTAGAAAAAGACCTCATGATGCTTGGTCTACCTAACAATCCGAGCTTTCACCATAAGTTTTGGACCATGGCAGCTCATCTCAATGCTAAGCTGAGCAACTATAATCACATGAGTCGATCTCTCCAAGTATCCAATACTACAGTCAGGGATTATTATGATATGTTCATCAATACATTTCTCGTACATGAGTTGACGCCTTACTATCGCAATCTTAAGAAGCGGCTTGTCAAATCTCCAAAATACTATCTCAATGACACTGGTGTGCTCCATAGCTTCCTCGGTATATCATCACTCGACGTACTACTCGGTCATCCAGAAGCTGGCTTTTCTTGGGAGACCTATGTGATCAATCAGGTTCGGGCGATCATTAAGCCGCCATATGGATTATCATTTTATCGCACTCATCAAGGTGCCGAGATAGATCTCCTCATCACAAGGTCTGATGAACCCTATATATCCTGTGAGATCAAGCTCACCAATGCCCCTAAAATATCTAAAGGCATGAACATCGCTATCCGAGATGTCGGTACTAAACGAAACTATATCATCACCCACAGCTCAGATCGCTATCCGCTATCGGAGCAAATCGAAGCTATATCTATTCATGCGTTTTTGGAAGAGGTGATCAAGCGATTGGAGTGATCTCACGATTATAGAAAATAACATCTCGAAAAAATTCAGAATTCTTGATTGATAAATTACCCGTTCAATCATGAACCATATTTTGGTTATATTTGAACCATTAAAATAAACCATGAAATCATTCACGCTTCACAAAATTGATGACAAACTCTACCAGTTAATTCTCCAGAAAGCAAAAGAGAAAAATCTAAGCATGAATAAACTTGTAAAAGGAATTTTACGGTCCAATTTTGGTATTGCGAACGATAACTTACTTAGAAGAGATTTCAGTGATCTTTTTGGTATGTACTCAGATCAAGAATGGGACAACATAGAGGAGCATATTTCTTTCTTTGATGAGATAAGTCTTAATTCCCTTGCAGATGAAACTTAGCCTTGATACCAATATTTTTAGAGCAATAAGTAATCAAAATCAACTGATTCTTGAGATTCTTTCAAGTGCAACTGAGATACTATTGCCTTTTATAGTTGTTGCTGAATTGCAGTCAGGTTTCAAAAATGGCAATCGGTTTAAAGAGAATAACCGACGATTGGAATCCTTTATCCAAAAAAATAGTATCCAAATCTTACATTCCACTGCTGAAACAATTGACATTTATTCTGATATCACCACACACTTAAGAAAAATAGGAAAACCAATTCCTACTAATGATATATGGATTGCTGCTCTAACAATGGAACATGGTTCTCGTCTCTTGACACTGGACAAACATTTTGATCTATTATCTGGATTAAGGCTTGTTAAGGTATAGAAAAAGAAAATAGAGCAATACAATGCCATGAAAAAACATGACAACAGAAAAAGTATTCCGATAATTCATATAATCAATTTTATTCTATTAGATAATTCCTACTCTCAGTACAATAGCAATGAGATAAGTACAGTTTTTAGCCTTTAATTTTTCTTTAGTCTGATGCAACGGGAGACAACTGTATGGTGGCTGATGAATAGAGATGATCCGATCGCCTTAGCTGTATATTCCCGTGATAATAGATCGAGGATCTCTCTCTGCATCAACCTATGTTTCTCTTAGTATTAAAGACAATTCTTGCATATGAAATGGATCTTAAGAACACTGCTGTCGCTCTTCCTTCTAGGAGTTATCATTCTACTTGTACTACGCACCCCAGATAAATCACTGGATGAACTCAAACCTCTATATACCGATGAAGAATCTGAGTGGCTTATCGTAGATGGCATGGAAGTACATCATAAAAGAGAAGGCAATGGAGATGCTATAGTTCTATTACACGGAACGGGTGCGTCACTCCATACTTGGGATGGTTGGGCAGAACGCTTAGACGATCACTTCGAGGTATATCGCATGGATCTCCCGGCTTTTGGCTTAACAGGACCAGATCCCGATGCAGACTACACGATTGAGAGTTATGTCTCTTTTGTAGACCATTATGTCGAGCAATTAGGTGTGGATAGCTTCGCAATAGCTGGCAATTCTCTTGGGGGGTACATTGCTTGGGCCTACACAGTTGCACATCCCGATAAAGTCGAGAAGCTCATCTTACTCGATGCTGCTGGCTATCCTTCGGATGAAGACTCAGATGCACTCGCCTTCAAAATAGCAACTAATCCGATCTTAAGACCACTTATGAAGATGATTACGCCTAAATCACTCATCGCTAAGAATCTACAACAAGTTTATACCGATCAATCTAAGATCACTAATGAGTTAATAGATCGGTACTACGATATGGCCCTAAGAGAAGGTAATCGTCAGGCCTTCATCGATAGAGTGCATACTGATCATACCGATATCTCCAATCGAATATCGGAGATATCCTGTCCAACACTGATTATGTGGGGAGCAGAAGACACTTGGGTCAATCCTGAAGATGCTCACAGATTTGATGCTGACATATTAGATTCAGAGTTGATTATGTATGAGGGAGTGGGACATGTTCCAATGGAGGAAATACCAGTGAAGACGGCGGAGGATGCGGTGGGATTTTTGAAGGCTACTGTTCAATAGTGATATAATTAATCTATTTGGGGTAAGGGAGAATAGAATCTGCTCTCAACCATTGCCCTTTGATAAAACACGACCGGCTCACCCAATAATCTTGCTAAAGGAGGAGTGACAGTCCCATACTTCTTAAAGTAGTCAGTACCGTCCCTGGCGTCTTTCTTCTCAAGAGCTATTCTAACCAATTCATTGTTCTCCTTAAGTGCATCTATAAGTGTTTTTGAAATTTCTATTTCTCCTTTGAGTTCATTTCTAATATCGTTCAAGCGTAACGGATATGGCATTGCAATAAAGTTATTATCAAGATTGTCATAAAGACTTTCTTCCTCTCTAAGTAATTCAGGCTTTTTATCAAGGCTTACTAAAGCTTGAAGAATAGCGATGTTGTCCTGAGTCTCATTTATCTCAAAAAGTAATTCGTCTCTACTCATTCCAAACTTCTCAATAAACAATCTTGCCCAATCGCTACGACCGTTTCTGATATCTAAGTATTGATGATCGTAGTTCTTCTGTTGAAAGGAAGTATCCAAATTAATAGCCCTTTGGAATATATCAGCTGCTACTTGCAAGCCAGAGTTTTCAAAATATCCCCCGTCTACAAAGTAGCCCTTACTCTTAATTCGTGCCGCAGGACTCGCAATTGGAAACCTATTAGTTGTAGATACGGCATTGAAATATGACAAACTACCATCCCCATGGCTGAGAATATCCAAATTATTAGGAAGTTCCTCCTCACCATGGGTCACACTTAGCGCATATCCTTGCTCGTGGGAAGTTGATGTTGAATTCATCACTAACATTGGAATGCTATCACCCGATTGGTGGTATAGGCGTTGCCAGTAGGATCTATAAGTGTCAATATCCATTGATTCAGACAGTCCCAATGCCCTCTGATATGCCCTCATAGCATAATAGGATCGACTTCTGTTTTGCGTAAACCAGTAATTATGCAAAATCCAATCACGCATAAAAACACCAGCAAAGTCTATCGCTAACACGTTTGTATTGCCTATATCATTTATTATTTCAGCTTTATTAGAGCCAACACTATTATCAAAATTTAATGGTAGAAAGTTTGCCAAGCCAATAGCTCCCCCAGATACCCCAGAAAAGGCTAGTACATTATTCAAAAAATCAGGATTGCGCTCAAGCTCGTCCTGAAGTACCAGTAAGTTCCATAGGTTAGCCTTTAACCCTCCTCCATCAGAAGCAATGGATACTATAGGAGAGTTTTTGGGATTCCTCTCACGGAAATCATCTAAGTACTCAGACATAGATAAAGATGATTCTTCTGGAATTATCGGGAGTGTTCTTAATTGTCGATTATACCACAATATGGATGGTATTACCAAACTTATTATTAGACCAATGGGAATGTAAAATCTGAAGATTCGAAAATTTCTTTTTATTTGATCCGTCTTGTCTTCGTGGTCATATTGATCCGAATGAAACTTTAAGTGCTTTATATAGATCACAATCACGCTGTAAACTACGATCATGTAAGCGCATAAAATATTAAAGGGATTAATCGAATTGTAAAAGACTATAGAACAAACATTAACTATCCCAAAATAAATAACCGTTATAACAGCAATTACTCTAATGGTTTTTAAATAAGTTAGGTTATGACTAATCTTAGACAAGGCATCAAAAACTATCCCTCGACTAGTAAGATTATTTTTATTCTTAAAGTACTCCTTATCGAATTCTCCAGCATCTCCCCCAGTGCCGAAAGAGACTTTGTTGAGTTTACTATAACCCGTATATCGAAGTAACGACCGGTTAATCCTTAATTCGATGAATACGACTAAATTCGTAATGGAAACTAAAATTGCTATAATGTTCGTGTATTGAGTCCATTGATACATCCAAACAAAAGCTATTAAAGCAACTATGAAAATAATAAACAACATCCAAGAGGCTCTATAAATCCACAAGTGACTTCTTATAGATTTTGTTAGATCTTTAATCTTATTTTCCTCATCATTTTTGAAGCTATATATATCATTTCTTAGCTCAACGTTTTTCTTTCTTCTAAGGAGATAATAGGCAATTGATAGTATACCGGTATAAATAAAATAGCTCCATATGTCAAACGAAGGAAGGAAGGAAGATTTTAGTGTATAAACCATAGCCGTATTCCACGTGAGCAACAATCCTATGCCAAGCATATCCCACCCCACTTTTAGTGAGGGAGGTAGTTTTTTTGTTCCCTTTTTACGCACGTAATAGATAATACCCAATGGGCGGTCATCATCATTCTCCATCTTGTATGAATACATGCCACTCCCTCTTTCATCATTTTTGATGTAGAGATATATAGGATAATGAGATATTAATAGGGCAAGAAAATTTATGAGCACAAACCCTAAAATGGTAGCCAGTGGATAAGATAACAAATGAATCATTATTGTAGCTCCTTGCCCAAGTAAGGTCATTAAAAAGCCAATTACGCCAATAACTATGAGACTCAGGTAAGACGACCTAAGAAATTGCTTTCCTCTCAGCAAGATGCCATCTCTGACATGAAACTCAAAGACAACAAAAGGAAATAGCATCACTAAAGCATACGCAAATAATTTAGCCCCAACGACTATTTTAGACACGAACGCAGGATAAAATAAGTATGTAATATTTTCTGTAAAGTCTAAAGAGTATGCAATTGTTGCTGATATCAGCCAAATCTTCATAATTAAGTGTTCATTGATAATTGCCGAAGAGCTTTTACATATTTCTATAATTTTAAACATCAGAAGACAAACCAATGTCAGAAGAAAGATAGGCCAGAATAGATCTACGATAAAGAACGTTCTATACCAGAATAATGAACATTCGTCTACAGTGATTATACCCTTATATACATCCTCAATTTGGTCGAGATCAATACTTTGAGGGGAGTCTAAAAGTGAGACTCCTTTAAACTTAGTGGCGGTCCATATCATGGCTGCACTTAATGCCATGAATAGGCTGAATATAGCAGGAAACCTATGATTTATTTTTTTCTTCAAGATTTCCATTCTTATGTTTTTGGAGTAGTAGATATGCTCGACCTGTTACGATCGGCAAAAAAGTCTATGCCACCTACGAATCTAATCGACCACACAAATTGACTATTCGTGAGTCCTGGTATCTGTCGATTTCTATTGGCGAAAATAAATGGCAGTTTAGCTTCAACTTTCAATCGATCTAATACAAATATGAGTGAGGCGTCTATACCGTGAAATCTCTTGCGGTCCCCCCCGATAAAGTTTGTTAAATTTCCTATTCGCTCAAGATTTGTTCTTTCACTTTCAGCTATATCTATGCGGTCTTCTGTAATTATTGGTTGTGATATATCACCCGTAACAGCTCGATATGAATAACCCAAGCCAAGTCTTATGCTGATGCGTTCGTTACGGGCAGTGACATTGGGTAGGAGCTCATGAAAAAATCCAAAATTTGCTTGATAAGTAAATGCAGTTTGAGCACTCGTATTAGGCACCGTCCATAATGTCTTATCTGCATATAGGTTAAGGTATGCCCCTTCGATAAGGCGGTTAAACAAGGTGTATCTTTTGTCAGCCTCGTTTCTTTGGAAGTCTGTTCGCGCTGAATGGGTTAAACTGTATATTTGTTTCTCAAGCTCTAATTTGTACAATTCTAATTCTATCTCGCTTAATTCTGAAAGTTTTGTTTCACGTTGGAGCCCTAAACCAACTAGAATCTCGTTGTCAAGAATAATAGTAGAATCTCTATCTTCCTTTGGTTCATTAAGAATTTCCAGCATTCCCTTTTCTTTGGCGGCGGCGGCCCGTGATACTTTTCCGCCACGATTTACTTGATTTCTGAATAATGATGTCAAATCAAGACGTGCCGAAAATTCACTATTCAAAGGTTGGAGTATATAACTTCCAAATATTGGGTCTCTGAGGCCAGCACCATTTATAGAGTCAAGTGAACTCGCTACGTTCATGGCAAAATCTACCTCCAAATCTTGCAAGAAAGTTGTCGTTCCGGGCTCAAACTCTCTGAGCATATGAATACCAAATGAAATATTACCAGCCTGCAGACTTTGGTCCTCTGACGAAATACCGTTAAGATCTCCACCACCAACAAATTCAAAATACTTAATTCCTTTTTCTTTGTTAAGGAGAGAATCAATTCTAATATTAACCAAACTATCTACTTCACCTTTAGTCATCTGTGGATACAGAAAAGTGCAACTCGCAAAAACAAAAACTGCAGTGTAAATACACTTAGCAAGAACGTTATGATGATTTGTCATTTTGGTATTGATTGATTAAACAACTAAAGCTGTCATTCAAGCAGGAAGTCAATATTACTCTGCTCCTTCTTGAACTAAATTGTGCGAATAAACAAGAATATCAACTTCTATAGTTTTGCCAAAACCAAATTTGCCCATATATCCTCAAATTAAATAGTACATTTTAGATGTAAAGCTCTGATAATCAGTTCATCTGTAGTATTTTCATACTTATTTTTTATATACCTAAATGCATCATCGACTACTCATAATACTCTCACGATTCGACATCGCTACTTGGAAGCGCTGTCGATTATTCGTACAGATGGAAATATCTGGGAAGCGTCCGCTTGAGATCTACGACTATCTCATGAAAACAAGGAAGAACCACAAGAAATGGGATCTCGAAGAGGTACATGAGGCTACACTTCCAATCCTAAGTAAGAAAGCATTCCAAAATGAGTTATCACGTCTTACTCTCGCTATCGAAAGCTTCATCAGTTATGAAGAGTTCAAGCAGGAGAAACAGTATAAGGACCTGCTATTGAGGCAGTACTATCTACGGTACAGTGATGAGAAGGAATGGGAGCAAAGTTTCCACAAATCCATAGGTCGCTACAATAAGCAAGAGTCTATATCCTTCTTCGATCAATTTGATCTAATCAAAATATTGCATCAAGCCTACTTTGGGACACACCCAATCAAAAAGCAATATGTCATTGATATCTTAGAACAACTGTATAGCAGTAGCGAGTCCACCTTATCAGCATACGGTGGATATATCAAACTCATCCTTGATCATGAAAAGAGGATTACCAAAAACCCTCAAAAAGAATTAGCTATCCGAGATAGAGTCGCACTAGATGAGGTTCTTTTTAATAAAATCGAAAAACTCATCAAAACGTACAATACTGCATTGCTCGAGGACATCTTGAGACAAGTGAATGAAATTGAATCAACAAGTCTTGAAAGCAAGATTATAATCTATGGGTTTCTGAGAGCCAAACTATTTAAGCAGATCGGCAAGAATCCGCAGACCGTGCCTAAACAATTGATGCTTAGAGTAATCTATAAAGAATTGGAGTATATGCGAGAAGCGCAGATACCTGTAACCCCGAGAAGGGTATACAGCACAATGACTTACCTAAACTATATAGAGGATATAGATAAAATGAAGGCCATTGTAGAACGATATAGCACACAAATGTCAGGCTCCACCCTGTTTGAGCTAGCACGGACAATCCTCATGCTTGCTACCAATCGAACGCCTGATGCTATAAATCATCTTAATACTATAGAAGTAGATTCATTTAAAGCAAAACAATCTGTAAGAAATTTGCTCGTCAGGGCGTATAGTCAATATTATGATGAAGTTGACTTTTGCCTAAATGAGATTAAAAATTTTAAAATATGGTTGCGCTCGAACAAAGCAAAGGTTAGTGAGAGCTCATCAAAGGGGATTTTGCGATCCATGGATATTTTGGTGGATATGCTCAAGAAGAAAACCCCTGATAAAATACTTGCCAAGATTTATCAAGACGAGCCACTATCAGGAAGAATGTGGCTGCTCAAAGAAGTAGAAAAGAGGTATCAAATTGATACCTCTCTACTCTAATTTCATTAAATCTCATCTACATCATCACCTAATATTAGGCTGTAGATCCAGTCCCAAAAGTTTTGCATAACTCATGATTGAAATAGTGATGGTAATAGGCGCTGTGAGCTATAATGCTCTCAGCTATCACGGTCAAAAATCAATCATGTAGGAACCGAGCGGTATCGTGCAAATAGGGCTTATAGAATATCCCTATTTATATGGGATCTCGATCCGTTGGATATTTTTGTTGTCTGTACTATTGTAAATTCTGTTGAATGAACCGCCGATACTCTCAATGCGTGTGCGCAAAGAGATTAGGCCGAGACTCTGATCTTCATTCGAGTTGGTAACGATAGATATTGAACTGTTATCAACGAGATCAATACTCCATTGATATTCATCTTGCATCACATGTATAGATACCTCAGTGGCATCGCTGTGCTTTAAGATGTTCTGTAGCAGTTCTTGTGTTATCAGGTAGAGTGTGAAACTATTTTCTCGATTGAGATTGACACCTCTGAATCGAACCTCATCATTTATCATCATACTGAAGCTCATATGATCAGAGCTGTACTTATAGCAAAGATCTTCTATTGCAGGCCCTAAACCAAGTTTCAACAAAACAGGTGGTACCAATTCATGGGATAAGTCTCTCACCTGTTTGGATGTTGCTCTGAGTAATTCTATAGATCTATCGATAGACTCAACCTTGCGATCATCAGCAGTTGTACGCATCGAAGCTAACTGAAAATCAGCCGCAGTTAACTGGCTGGCTATTCCATCATGTAACACTTGAGCTACTCGTATACGTTCCTGTTCCGCGCCATTAAGGCGGGCGTTTATAGTCCGAATTTCGGTCTGTTGTTGACTTATTTTAAAATTAGTTTGGTATTTGAACTCTCTATCTTTAAATCTCAATATTATTAAAATAATGACAAAAATGACTAATATAATAAAGAGGGTAACTCCAATAGTAAGTGCTAAAATTATATTTTCTGACTCCAATGTTTCCATCCAGCAAAAATGAGCATTATGTATAATATAACATTAGCGATTTTAGGAATGGATCTTCTTAAGATAGATGCCAGGTTACTCTCAGTGATATCTAAAAATGAATAAACTATATTACTCGCAAAAATACTCGAGTAAAAAAAAATAAAGGCTATTCCTATTACGAAATTTGGCATACGCCAAAGCTCTTTTATACTGGAAGAATATAATTGTGCTATGTAAAATGTACACAGCACAATGATAATTACTCCAGAGAGATTGTATAAAATCCCTGGGAAACTATTAAAATTTTCTTGAACAAGAAGATAATAGACTAATGAGAAACCCATATAAGTACATATAATAACCTTGGCTTTACCACTCGAAAGGGGCGAATTCTCTTGTTTCACTACCCAAAATAGGACAAAACTAAGTTCTAACGGAACATAAATCTTGTAAACAATATGGTATTGTGTACTATATCCATACCATAGGGCATTCACAATAATCTCTGCCACCAAACTCATTCCAAATAATATAGTCAGAATGTTTTCTCTCCAATATTTTGAGTATAAAATGAAATTGAAAAACAATAGGCACAAATAAAAAATATGTAATGGGTCCATTCAATTACATAGCCTATTTCATTGAGGAAATAAAATCTTGCATATGTTTGTCGAATTCTCTCAAATCATCTGAATTCTTCAAATTTCTTTCAAGACTTAATCCACGATTATGACCTCCAACTTCTGCAATTAACACCTCTTCGGGATCGCTATCTTTCGCAGCATGATCAAAATTTATATTTGGCAACTGATAGTTCTTGTTAAACAAGAATTTTGTTCCCGTTTCAAATTCAGAATCATCCGCTTTATAACCGATGAGCACCACCGTAGGTCTCATGTTCTCATCAGACAAGTTATCATTCTGGTCATTCAGATTTTCTGGTCTTTTAGCGTAATAACACCGTATTCCTTGACAGTTCTTTTGAGACAAAATCAGCTCTATTACACTCCTGTCAAAAGAGACAGAATAGCCATGTTTAAACTGTTCTGATTTTATGAAGTTCTCTTTAGTAAATTCCTTTTTTGGAAACTTCCAAAAAAGACCATTGATTAAAAATTCAGCTACTTCTCTAGTGATAAATTGTCCGTAGGGAACAGGCTTATTGTCATTTACATCTTTGAATTTATACCTATTTAAGACCTTATCGATTATTTTACCCTTTTTCAGCGCCCATCCTTTTAACTTTAATTCTTGCTTCATATTACTGTATTAACTAATTATTTTTAGCCAATCCCACAGAATTCTTCACTTTCATCTTTATGATGAGATTCTTTCTATAGGTGTCGACTGTTGATTTAGATATATATAATTCTTTAGCGATTTCTTCGCTGGTGTATTCTGCTCTGATGAGCTCGAGGACTTGCTTCTCACGATCTGATAGCATCGACCACATTGGTCGCTCCGATGTAATGGCGATATCTGGCATCATATGGGCGAAGTTCTTATTAATCACTTCTTGGATAATCGGGTCGAAGTAACTGCTGCCCTGAGCCACAGCCTCAATAGCCATTGCGACATGAGCTGAGGCGGTTTGTTTAGATAGATATGACTTGGCTCCCCGCTTAAGTGCTTCTCGGATCAGGCGTGCATCAGCATATGACGATAGCATAATTACCTTAAGCTCAGGCCTACGATCAGACAACTTTGACAAGACCTCTAAGCCGTCATATGATCCGATATTAATGTCAAGTATTAGGATACCACCTATAGGAGCATCAATATATCCTGCGATATCATCAGGGTCACTTAGTGCTGTGATGTGATCATACCCAGCAGCCTTTAGTAATGCTGTGATACCATCTAACAATACTGGATGGTCATCAATCAAAGTAATATGCAACTCAGAAGCAATCATTGATTGTGTCGTTCAACTAAAAATAATGAATAATTACTATTCATTAAAAGCTCGTGTTAGCGCCTCACATTGAGTCATTCTTACACGACACAATGAGAGCGCTATCACAAGTAGTTAACTTTATGATTGATGCAGTAAAAGCTAATTTTATAGAATAGTGGCATTCTACAAAGTCATGTTTTGAGCCGATTCCTCAATTTATTAATTCTAATAATTATAATTTAATTACATATTCATATGATTATCAATATATTATATTTATTCGTTTTCCTCATCTTTTATTATAAAACCAATGCTTCGACGGATGGATTATTGCCCTATTTAGATCGATTTTACCCTCACATCAATTTGAATATTCCATTTGCTCAATACGGATAACACCTTATTTTTGCATCATAATTACACATCATGGCAGAGACGACTAAATCAACTGGTAAATATTGGATCTACTTCGCCGTATCATTAGTGATCATGGTCGCAATGATGATCTGGGTGAATTCATGGTTTTGGGTTGCCCTACCATTTGTCCTCACCTATCTGGTGCAGGCGCTTGATGTGATGTAAAGTAATCCCTCTCTCCTCTATGGGATACACTACTTGGCTACGATTCACTCCCGTTTCCTAAGGTTGTCTTATTTATTACCTCTTAAAAGGTTAATATTCATTTAATCCATTGCCGGCGTGTTAACTACACGTGGTTCATAAGAGTCTTTTAAAAAAAATTAAGCCTATGAAACGTGTAATCTACCCAATTGTATTGTATTGCATCGCAATGAGTTCTTGTGCCAGCATAGAGAAGCTGGTTGATCAGGGGAACTATGATGCCGCCATTGAACTTGCCACTCGTAAATTAGCTGGCAAGAAAAACAAAAAAACCAAGCATGTACGTGCACTTGAGGACGCATATGCCAAGGTAAATGCTCGAGACTTGGATCGCATAACACATCTACAACTAAAGGATGATGCTGACTCCTGGGCAGATGTGTACCGCATCTATGATCGGATTAGTAGGAGACAGAACAGCATTACGCCATATCTCCCATTGATCAGCAAAGATGGCTATCAGGCTTACTTTGAACTAGTAAATGTGGCAGAGTCCAAGGTACTTGCCGCTAAAAATGCGGCGGCAAAATATTATGAATCTGGCACCGCCCTAATTGAGATTGCAGAAACCAGCGGTGATAAATATGCTGCCCGTCGAGCCTATGCCGAATTAAAGCTAGCTGAATCATTTGATTTAGATAATCCAAACTTGATCGAAGATATTCGGTATAGTTATGATCTCGGGACAACACACATCCTAGTCACTGTAGATGATCAGGTGGCCGCCATCAATGACTGGTCTCACTCACTGAGACTGCCAGATCGAAGCTGGACTAGATATTACTACTCTGACCTTGCTGGAGATGAGTTTGACCTGATCAGCAAGTTAACATTGAGAGATGCTCACGTATCATCAGAACAGGAGCGCATCAATAATGAGTCCTTCGTTAAGGAGACGGAGATATTGCAAGATATTGTGAGTCGAGATGGCACTGTTGCCACTGACAGTCTTGGGAATACGCTCCAAGAAACGGTAGTTGAGGTACGCCGTGGTCGTACAAGACACATAACCAGATCAAAAAATGCACATTTGTTGGGGATCGCTGAGATCATAGATCCTGAAACTGGATTAGTCCTAGCACTTGAGCCTATAGAGATCAATGTTGGCTTTGTTAGCGAGGGATATAGAATAACCGGAGATCGACGTGCCATCCCAAGTCGGATCTTAGGGTTCAATAGCCGGATTGACGACTTCCCCACTGATTATGCCATGATCGCTGAGGGACGAGACGATATGTATGATGCTTTTAGCAGTATTGTCTCAAGACACTTAGAATAATGTCACCGGCGGAGAGGTTTAACAAATAGAGTTTAAACCTCTCCGTATTTTTAGGGGATGTCTCTTAAGTATGTAAGGATGTTGAAGAGGACAACAGTCACAGGTTTGATAGCTTTTATTGTGATCGCTGGCATGACCTTCAGCGCATGCGGGAGTAAAAAAATCTTAGTGGAGGAACAAGCAATTCAGGAAATTAGAACACCCATAAGAAACATTCCTTTGTCTACTTTGGCATTTGAGTATCAAATCAATAAACTTGGACTGAACAACTATATCAATAGATATTTAGACAGTCTATTCACCCAAACAATAGAGGCCGACAAAGGAATCGAAGTAAAACTCACAAGGTTATCGTCAAGTCATATTGAGCTTCAGGGAAAACAGGCTCTTATCAAGCTACCGTTAAAACTGGATGCCTTCAAGGACTCATTCTTAGGGGAGTGGAGTGCAAATGGAGAAATTGATCTAACAATAATATCCAATGTAGGTATCAGTCCTGATTGGAAAATGGAGACTGCTACAGAAATCGTTGATTATCAATGGATCCAAAAACCAACCGTGGCCGTAGGTTTTTTAGACCTTTCGCTCGGAGCATTTACTCGTGAGATAACCGATCGAATCAAACCAATAGTAGAGAAAGGACTAGACAAGGCGATACAAGAGAATTTTGATCTAAAAAATCAAACTGAACTTTTACTGGGTCCAATCTTACAGCCATACGAACTAGATCAAGCTATAGGTGGTTGGATTGACATGGCCACAGATAGCATCCACTTCTCTCCATGGGGTAACACAGAAGACTATATAACTGGCAAAATATATGCTCCATTCAAGACTGTCGTCAGATCGCAAAAGCCAGTGTCAGACAGCGCCAAAAAACTCCCACCATTCACATGGAATAATAACATTGGATCAATAAGCACATTTCAGATTTTTGCAGATTTGGGATATAGTTATCTAACCAATCTTGCAAAATCCAACTTAGTGAACAAATCATTCAGCAATGGTGGCCGAACAGTCAAGGTTGAAGATTTAAAGATCTCGGGCAAGACTAAAGAAATCTCAGTGGATGTCAAGACATCTGGATCATTCAAGGGGATCATAACTATAACGGGGCAACCAGATTACAATGATGGTGTATTGAGCGCTCAGAATGTCACTTGGTCGCTGAAAACAAGTAATATACTGCATAAGACAGCTGCCTGGATCAAAAAAGGTTACATCCATGATCAACTAAACAAGGCATTAGTCTTTGACCTGAATGAGTATATCATATCTGCGCAAGAAGAATTGTATGAGGTGCTTTCAGATTTTAAAACTAAAAGCAAAATTGACTTGCAATTGGACTGGGGGAAGTATGATATCGACCACCTGGAGCCGCACAATAATGGTATTGATTTGCTACTTAAACTTGATGTCGAAATAAAGACAATTATTGATCAAGTTCCAGAGGAATTTTGATCTTCTCAGGCAGGAGGGAACTTTGACTATTCTAATTTGTTTTAGACATTGTAATACACTAACCATGAGCTTTTTAAAGAGACTTAAAAATTCCCAACATTCTAATATTCCTGAGAGCTGGACACCGATCAGAAAAATTGCTGATCTCAACGAAGTTGATAACGCTTCTCAAGAAAAGCCAGTAATATTATTTAAGCATAGCACGACATGTGGTATTAGTAGCGGCGCTAAGTACCGACTTGAGTCTGATTGGGAAAGCCTCAGTATAGATCTGCCATGTTTCTACCTTGACCTGTTGAGTCATAGAGATGTTTCTAATGCCATTGCGGAGAGATACAAAGTGGTACATCAGTCACCACAAATACTAATCATAAGCAACGGTGAGTGCGTCTATGATACCTCTCATCACAATATAAGTGTAGGCGACATCAACAGTGCTGTAGCACGATTAGCTTAATTATTTACTCGACTCCAACAATGGTGAAGTCGAATGCCACTGGCGTATCTGGTGGTACGGATCTATAGCCCTCTGCTCCAAAAGCAGATAGAGGAGGTATAAACATACTACCTGTCCACCCTTGAGAAAAGTTTACCAATACATCCTGCCATCCCTGAATGGCCTCAGAGAGTCGGATAGTCGTGTCCTGTGTGACATACCTCTCATCAAATACTGTCCCGTCTAGTAGGTATCCCAGGTAGTTCAGCCTAATCACGCTGGCATCTTCAATGATGAGAGTAGAATCCACTGGGGCAGCCGTAGCCATTGTATCGCCAAACACATAATAGGAGTTATTGATTTCTAGGGAATCTGGTAACATGTTGGCTTGCAAGAAATTCTGAATCTGCCGCTCGTGAAAGTCAGCAATCTGTACCCAGTGCTCTACTAATGTAACATCTACGAAAATTGGAGTGTTAGATGGTATCCTACTATCTCCAAGTTCGCCGAAGGCTTCATCAGAGCTCATAACGATCAATATCCGACCACCTCGACCAATACGCCTTAGTCCAGTCACTATACCGTCGATAAGTCGATTCAATACTATCGTAACCGGTGATTCTGGTTCATCAAGTACTTCTCCATTAAGATCTGTTATGATATAGTCTATAATTGCGGTACTGGAAAAACCAGGAACTTCCATATCTCCACTATCGATTACGGATACTAATAGCTCGGGAGAAATAGCAACGAAAGTCTCTGGACGGCTCTCGACAAACTCCTCTATGGATTCTATCTGAGCTAATATATTCTCATTAGCTTCTGAAGAACATGAGTAATACATAGCTGTGAAAAGTAGTATTACAGCTAGGAGGGTTGGTCTCATCTATATCACACTGATTAGTCCAATATCAAATAATGACAATGTTATAATTACTAAGAATAGGTAAGAGTACTTGCACATACTCCTGGTTTATTGTTGTACCGTAATTAATTGAATATCAAATGCTATTGGAGCATTAGGCGGTATATCTCCTGAGCCATTTCTGCCAAAAGCAAGATTAGAAGGAATAAACAACATTCCTTCGCCTCCTTCACCAAAAGATTGGAGCCCTATCTGCCATCCTTCAATTAATTGTGCTAATGGAAAGGTAGCTGGATCTGGGCTATCTAAGGTAGTGTCAAAGACTTCATCATTCAATAAGTAGCCCTGATAGTCAATAATTATTGTAGACAATAAATCAGGCTGGACATCATTTCCAGGATTATCAATAACGATATAGAGACCGTTATCCATCCGCTGGGCTGTAGTGATATTATTCTCGGTGAGATAGCTTGTAATCAACTCATCATTATAAGTCGACAGATTGTCGAATACATCTAGAATCTCAATCTCATAAATAAGTGCTTCCCCCTCTTGCAATCCTCCTCCCGATAGACTCGGCGGAAGAATAAATGTTCCAATATCTCCAGGTCCCATTAACTGAAATGCCTCAACTATTCCAGGAGGAAAAGCAAGTACTTCAGTCGTTATATTTCGATCATCAGTAAAGGTATTGATCCCTACGACGCCATTGAGATCTGACAATCGCAGTTCAAATTGCAAAAAGTCAGTTTCATTAATGAGTGGACTCCCTGTTGTTCTCTCAATCGACACGTATAATCCACTGGCAGTTTGATCAAAGGAAAGTGTCTGACTCGCTATGTAATCTTCTATCAGTTGCTGACTATCGTCGTCAGAACTACACTGCACGAATATCATACCTAATAGGAGCACAAAGCCTAAGCCGTATTTTTTAATAGTCATCATCCGCTACTAGTTTTTGTATTATTCTACTGATAAGAGTTCTATGTCAAAGCCTAAGTTAGTGTTCGGTGGTATCCCTAAGGTACCCGTAGGACCAAAACCTAAGTTAGAAGGTATCAACAATGTGATGGCTCCTCCTTCTGTAACAAACTGTAAGCCTTCTGTCCATCCTCTGATTACTCCTTGCAGATTAAATGTGACATCATCTGCTGAATCAAAAGTTTCTCCATTTAAGAAATAACCAACAAAGTTGACCCTAACATCAGAATTCGCATTCGGTCTTGCCCCATTGCCTTCACGTGTGACGATATAGTTCAGTCCGCTCTGTGTGACAATGGTGTTAAGGTTATTGTCTTCTACATAATCTGATATTCTCAGGGTACTTACATCCTCACCATCGTCACTACAGCTAGTGATCATAACGAATAAGAACATAAATGACAGCATATATGATAATCTCATAAAATTTTTAGATTTAGTCAAGAACGATTAAGATCGCACAAATGTCCATCAAAAGAATGAACTAAAACAAAGATTCCATTTAAGGGTGAAAAATATGTCTTACCCCTTGCTATTTTTCATTAAGTTCAAGAAAGAAATTCAATCAATCATGGATATAGATCAACTTTTTACTGCTGCTAACTTCATTGCTATGCTGGGCTGGGCACTACTGATCTTAGTGCCACACTGGAAGTATACCAGAATATTAGTGCAAGGTGCAGTAATCCCTATTCTCTTAAGTGGTCTATACCTATTCTTACTGGTCACTCATTATGGAGAGATGGGAGAAGGAGGTTTTGGATCATTGGATGAGTTGGCCATCTTGTTTAGCAACAAGAATCTGATATTTCTTGGGTGGGTACATTATTTAGCTTTTGATCTCTGGGTGGGAACATGGGAATATAATGATGCCATGCGCCACGGAATTCATAGATTAGTGCTGCTGCCTTGTCAGTTGCTCACCTTCTTTGCAGGCCCGATAGGACTACTCTTATACATCACCATACGCAATATTAAAACTCAAAAATTCGACCACGAAAACTTCGATTATGCACCAGAATAAAAGATGATCCGACTTTTCTTCAACCATTACATTGTACTATATGAGTTCTACTTCAAGGACATTTATTACAGACCTTAGGCTTCGGAGTCTCTGGCTATATTGGGGAGGTCTCATTCTGTTTATTGTAGCTGGCCTCATGATTATACCTCTTATGGTTGACGACCGAACGGTGCTTGGTATTAATACATGGATAAAGCCTATCAAATTCTTTCTTTCAACAGGTATATATATTTGGACTTTCTCGTACCTACTCCATGATATTCAGAGGTGGCCTAAGCTTAAGCGTTGGCTAAAATGGACACTCCTCATTATCATGTTTGTTGAGATGGTTATAATAGTAGTGCAGGGTGCACGAGGAGTCCGAAGTCACTTTAATTTTGATACAGGTCTGGATTCATTGATGTTCGCCGCTATGGGCATACTTATCCTGATCAATACAGTTCTAATATTGATCTTGACCATAATGTACTATTTCAAGCATGGCAACTTCAACCCTACATACTTATTGGGCGTGCGATTAGGCTTGCTTGTGTTTATTGCAGGTAATATAGTTGGCGGCATTATGATATCCAATGGTCAGCACGCTGTTGGCGTGGCTGATGGTGGTGCTGGTCTGCCATTCGTAAATTGGAGTACTACAGGAGGGGATGTTCGGATAGGACACTTTCTAGGTTTACATTCCTTGCAGATCATCCCTCTATTTGCCCATTGGATTAGAGAAAAAATTTCTGTAGGGTCGACTCAGCAAGTATTAGTGGCCATTATAGCTGGTGTTTATGGATTGATCGTATATCTGCTCACCACTCAGGCTCTAGCGGGCATTCCTCTGATCAATTCTTAGCGGCACTCTTAAATCTGTCGATACGCCTTCTTACGTTCTCTCTGATATTCATATAAAAGAGATTAATATCAACTATGTGATAATTCTTGGTGGTAAATAAGAAACTCCAAGGAAACTTGGGCTTATTAACCCATAGGACGCCCTCACTTATTTGGGCTTCCACAAGTTGAGGATATACTTTGTCAAAGTTTCTAAGAACGGCTCCGTCATTATGTTCGCGAGTGACCAGTTCTGTTGAAGTCATCCAGGATAGTGGATTAACGACAGTCGTTGTGTCACCGCCTGAGCCATAAGGAGGATAATTACCTGTTCTAAATGTACGCCATGAAACATAGCACCCTACATCATCAGCACGCTCACAAGTCGGTATATGATCAAACTCATTTTTTGCCACCGGAATCCCTATTATGTAGGCCGCAATCAACTGATTCTGCAATTGAGTACCATCAAAAAACTCCTTCAGGAGGACTTTGGCATGCCGGGTCCCCTGACTATGCGATGCTATAATGATATTCTTTCCATGATTATGATTGTCCAAATAGTATTGAAAGGCCTGCTTTACATCTTCATAAGCATAATCAAGAGCACGTTCTCCTTCTGACCGATTCTCGGTATAAAAAGCCTCTATGTGAGCCTGCCTATAGCGAGGAGCATATACGTTACCGCCTGAGTTAAAAGCGCTAGCTTGGTATTGTATGGTAGTATTGTCAGTTCGATCATTGAGGTCTTGATCAGTGATATCTGCATTCCACATCACAGCACCTTTGTAGCTGGTATAAGTTGTCGGGTGTATAAAAAATACATCTGTATCTGTATCAGGGGTTGAGAGTGATTCAGATCCCGGCATCTTATCTGATGGATCACTTCTATCAGGATGTGCTGCCCAATATTTCATTAGACCATAATCTAGCTTTGCCCTACTCTGAGAAGTATCAGTTCCTAACGTAGGATAGGACTTGCAAGACTGCAATGTGAATAGGGCTATCCCGAGTAACAGGAAGTAGTTAACAAATGAATTTGTAAATGTTGTATACGTTAAATCTGTCTGCATTTTCTACAATTATTGCAATATCTAATACCCACTATCAAGCCAATCTATCTATGTTTATGTCGCCTGCTTAGCAGTCTATTAGCTTAACAATTTTTGTGATACAAAGGTTATCGCCAACCTTTACCTCACCCAAAAAATAAATAACCCTCTAATAATTGACTAAGGATATCACGCCTCAGTCGATTTCTCCCAAAGAATCCAGTAGACAGCAATCGGTAACAATCAAAACCTATTACCGTGTTGAGAATCGCAATAGTACTATTGTGTCTACATCTATCTCTATTTGGACAAGCGCAACAGGGCTCAGAGAAATCTGTGATTTATAGGGATTTAGAATCAACTATAAAACTTAAAGGCGCACCTACTGTTATCGACGCATTTAAATGGCGCTCCAATAATAGCATATGTTCAACTCTATCATATGATGCAGAGAGCCTGACCAAGACGATTTATAAATCACTATTGCAAGTACGACTGCCACTGAATGAGCATGAGTTTCTGACACTATTAATAAAGGAACAGGAAATTGCTTCAACTAAGCATTATACTGATATTAAGACCTACCGAGGCGTAATAATTGAGGAGCCTCACTCTTGGGTAACACTCAATGTGACAAGAACAGAAATCAATGGTATAATAGCAAGATCAGATCAAAATCTAATACTCGAGACCTCATCAGAAGGACTTCTGGAACTATATAATAGTGCAGACAAACCAACTTTATCTTGGACTTGTCATAATTCGGATGACTCAATGAACTCAGACCGAAAAAGAGGATCAACTTATAAGAACCAGTCTCATGGAGATACTGTCAGTGTTTATATCGACTGCGACTATGATCTTTTTAGATCTCGTGGATCAAGTATCACAAATACGATTAACTATGTGCAGAGTCTTATGAATGATGTTTCTGCCATCTATCACAATGAGAATATCACATTGATCGTGGATGACATACATGTGTGGGATACCGTCGATCCTTATGATAAAGACAATGTCACAGCTGCGATTCATAACTTCAGAAGTCGTCTTAATGAAGAATTCGATGCTGACTTAGCGATATTGTTATCCACAAATAAAAGGCTTAGTGGAGGAGTAGCCTTTGTAGATGGATTCTGTGATAAGACGCGGGCATACTCTTACGCTAATCTACAGAGTAATATTCCCAATAGTAGTGATTACTCATGGCAGACGCATGTGATATCGCATGAAATTGGACACAATCTGGGTTCCCCGCACACCAATGATTGTAGTTGGGGGCCAAACGGTAATCAGGCACTCGATGATTGTATCTCTAACTCTTGTAGTGAAGTCTCTGGATCAGTAAGAGGGACCATCATGAGTAATTGCCATCTACCAGGACGAGGAGGGGTGTTTTTCTCCAGAGGCTTTGGTCAAGAGCCAGGAGACCTTATAAGATCCAAGATTGCAGAATGCAATGCTAAAGAAGGAAAAAGCTGTAATGAAGCCATATCCATTAATGTTCTCGGACTAGATACTTCCATACAGGTCGTCGGACCAATATCTGGCAATGGAGCCACTCAACCAGATGCTGACGCATCTATATGGTATAGGTTCATCCCTGACAATGATGGATTCATCTCGATGAATGCCTGTTACCAAGGAGTAGATACAAGATTTCATATTCATACCGGCAGCTGCGAAGAGTTGGATCTACTGCTCACACAAGATGATCATTGTGATATGGGCAATGGCTTAAACTATGCATCGGGGATAGATAGTTTTGCTGTTTATAAAGATCTCGAATACTACATAGAGTGGGATGACCGCTGGACAAGCAACGGATTCAGTTATTACTTCAGATATGATCAAATCCCAGTCGTAGACGATCTCTGCTCTAACGGAATACAGGATGAAGGAGAAGAAGGCATAGATTGCGGTGGAACAGCCTGTATATCCTGTGATCTATGCGATCACACACCAGTAGAAAGCAATAGTGACAATAACAACACGACTATACGCTCCAATGATAATATTATCTATGGTGATACGATAGTTGCATCTGCCAGCGTCACTATTTCCTCTGCCAATCAAATATCTTTTGATGTAGGATTTGAAGTTAACTTAGGTGGTAATCTCCAAGCTACTATAGAAAGCTGCGAAGAATTTGTCCAGCGCCTTATCGACTAACTGAACACGATGAACCCGTCCCATCTAGTCTAAGCACATCAGTCGGGCTCTCGCATAAAACTACCGAATGTACCCTCATGGCAATAGGAGCTTTAAGAAGATGTTTATTTCTCTAGATTACATTAATCCAATCTTCCATATCAATATCTTTTCCTTTTAAGTTTTGTTGATATTCAGGAAGAGCCATGTTGAAAAGAAAAATTAGGCTCGACACCTAACCTATTGATACTACTATACCACTTCGTACTCGTGAACTTGAGTTGATCGTAACTGTAAGACTTTATATGTGGTGATAATGACTGTACATAGACTATAGTACGACGATCTGAATTAGGATTGTAAAGATTTCAATCTCTCGTATTTCATGTTGCGCTGATTTATTTACTACTAATATTCAGCATAGATAAGGGGTTGTTTAAGGAGGCGTTAAAAGCTCTAATGAGAAGTTAAGATCATCGATCTAACGACTCTCGTTTGAGCTGTTTCGAGCTCATAGTATATTATTCCAGACAGTGTTGCTAACTCACTGCGGTCAATTCTTATCTCATTATGACCTTGCGATAACGGCTGATCTTTTACGAGAATGACTTGTCCCGAGACATTATAAAACCTCAATTCTATCTGTTGATCTGACGATAGATAAATTGGAATGTTCGTATAATCTGTAAATGGATTTGGTTCATTCTGATATAAATGATCTCGATCTGAATCCTCCACCAATAGATCATCAGCAAAGACGATGTCGACATCGTAATCTTCTCGTACACTATCATAAATGACATTATTGTAATCTATATCCAGTTGAATAGCCTCCGACAATTTTCCAGTTTCAGCAGGTCTAACGACCAATGAGAATAGCTCTGAATCGTTGATTTCAACAATCTCAGGATTAGTCCAAACGATCTTCACTGAGCTAAAATCTTGACTCAGTATATAATCCTCTGGTGAAATATTCAAATGATTTGAGCTGATCCCTACTATATCGAAATCTCCCTTGATCGAAATCTGCATTGCCATCATATCTATACTCTCTTCTATATAAAATGGCACTAAAATTTCTTCGTTCGGTGACATCGCTAATTCTGGCACCTTAAGAAATATCTTATTATTAGATCTTCTCAATGCCTTATTACTAGTCGTCTTAGCGTCTCCAGAGATATCTCCGATCTTGATACCTATCCAATCTTGATCTAACATGTGCCCAGTGAGCTCTTCGATTTCAATCTTCTCGTCATATATATGCGGGTTGGTCTGATCGATTCCTGGATCGGCGGGAATAAATATCCAGCTGGTATGATTAGAAAATGAATCTATCTGACCCAATAGCAGCCTTCGTAACTCAGCAATATCCACGGCCGATATTCGACCATCATTGTTAATATCTGCAGCTAGAATATCTGAAGCATCGGTGAAGTCACTAAGACCTAGCAAGTACTGTTGAATCAATACTATGTCTAGCGCTGTTATGCCATTAAGAGAGTCATCATTCTTATAAGCTTCCAGTTCATAAGACATGTACATCTGATTAGATTTAAAGGCGTACTCCCCATCAATAT
The DNA here is from genome assembly GCA_964522505.1 of uncultured Saprospiraceae bacterium. Taxonomy (GTDB): domain Bacteria; phylum Bacteroidota; class Bacteroidia; order Chitinophagales; family Saprospiraceae; genus GYS-P2D. The sequence continues at coordinate 30,015 of CAZFWJ010000016.1, read as the reverse complement.
CTGTCAATTTAGAAACTGTACTATTCTTGGTGATCAGTACATCTTCGATCATCTCTCGGTTGAGTGTGAACACTTCTCCTCCAATATCGGCTCGTTCGGTGGTGCCACATGGACCTGCTGTGGCACCAAGTGCCAACATCTCTTCTAACTCAGATCTCTCTATTGAGATCGTCTCCCCATCAATACATACGATAAAATCCTGATCTATACAATCTGGTATTCCATCTTCATCCAAATCTGAAACATCTACTGACCCGCGACATGGGCAGCCCTCCTGCATGTGGTCACCTATGGTACAGGGATCTCCATCATCACAGACGATAGGCTCGTCCATGGCAGATAGGAACACTGTCGCATCTGTTTCTGCGTAATTGCCAAACTGATCTATCACTCGTATGTAGACCTTGATAGGCTGATTAAGATCTTCGCAACAGAATAAAATCCGATCTCGAAATACTTCATCAGTAGTTAATTCTCCATCTTGATCTATATCGTATAAACTGAAATCCTCATCACACTTATCTCGTAGTTCCCAGACTGCTAAGGTTCCGTTGGAAGAAATCTGATTGACCTCGGTAGCGCGGGCGATCTGTATATCAACAGGCCCACAAGCGTCAGCGCTATTGTTATCAAATAGCTGCGCCGATATCCACCCCGCACTTCCTGAGCTATAACTGACATTCACTTCTGTGATAGTTACTGGCACTGGAGGAGTTTCCTCAGTGACTATGACCTGTATGGAATCACTTGAACTGTTGCCACAAGCATCGAGAACCTCTATGGGAATCTGATGATAGCCAGCAGGGACATCTTGGATAAATAGTTGTTCACTTGAGAAACCCCGGATGATTATCTGTGGATTAGCATCGCAATTATCAATGATATCGACGGCGGCAGACAAGTCTATATCTCCCTGACATATCCTTCCAGACAAAGCTACGACAACTGTATCTTCAATCGTTGTAATTACTGGTGGGGTCTGATCGACAACATAAAGATGCTGTAAGTGAGAAAGCACCTGATCAGTACACCAATCAATTACCGTCCAAGATCTCAGTATCTTCTGACTGCCAAAAGAACAAATCTCGTCTGACTCCTGGTCAGAAAAAGTCGTTGACATCCTGCAAAAATTATCAGCACTATTGTCGACTAATCGGAGGGTTATTGTATCCATACCGTCAATCCATGAGGGCACAGAGGATATGTCCTCAGGCAGGTACGACTCTCCACAGGCTAAACCCGAGACGTCAGCAGGAAACATGATCGACTCAATAGGTGTTGCCAGTATGCTAACGATGGCGGTGTCCAATATGAATGTTAGATTGTTAGCAGTCAATGAATAAATCCTTCCTACAACACCTGACCCACAGGACACCTCTTCTAATATCAGATCCTGAACACCTATAGTTCCTTCAATTTGACAGAGCTGATCTTGTATTAATGCTTGAAATTCATTTCCTGTAAATATTCCCTCAGTTCGATCTAATAAATCTGTTGCACTTGTCATGTCCGTAGTGCCACAGAACACATCCAAAGTGTCTGTATAAAAATTCACATCGGGTTCTGCTTTAAAATCAGCATTGACAAATGACCAACATAAGGTCTGTCCTGAACACGGATGTATAAGACGGACTTCAAGTGGCTCAGACAGATCATTTGAGCTAACATCAGTAAGATCAACTATTGCGCCTTGTGCATCTATGACTTCAAGAATATAATCATTTATACCTGATACATTATTAAGCGTGAACATACTGGGACGTAATCCCAGTGTGCAATCAGCACCCACTGTGACATTTAATTCCGTGATACAGCTAATGCGTTCTTCTACAGCCTCTAGGACATTAACAGACATATTAGCTGTACATCCCATTGGGTCGGTGATCACAAGGGTATAGAGACCATAATCCATAGCCGTCGGATTTGGAATATTAATCTCCGGATCATTGGAAACCTGGACACCGTTGAATGCCCATGAATAAGTCAGTGCTCCATTATCCGAGGCAGCTTGAGTACGTAATTCTATAGCTTGACCGACACAAAATGGTCCATTGTCACTAAGTTCTGCAGTAAACGTAGCATCACATAATGCTTGTAGCACGATTATTCCAGCACTACTAATATCATCTTCTCTTTCATTGTCATTATCTGGTGTACTGTCAAAATCAAATGCTGGCGTTGTTCCATTGGGATTATTAGCCGCAAATATGATTTCTGCAAGGTTTTCTATCTCGATTAGTGTTGCTGGGGTTTCTACAATCATTCTAATTTGGAGGACCACCGAGTCGCCCGCCAAGATGATCTCTATAGGTAAGCTTTGTGCTTGATCATCCCATTGAGGATTTAATTCCTGCAAGAAGCGAAGTCCTTCAGGCACCTGATCATTCACAACTACTTCGTAGGCAGGGACCACTCCCTCATTAACTATGGTGATCAAGAACTCAACCGTATCTCCTACATTTTGTATTCCACTTCCCACGACCTCCTTAAATAAGGCCAAATCAAAATCTGTACATTGAAAATTAAGGGAATAACTTCCACATGAAACAAAGCATGATGAAGCGAGCATAACTTCCAATGGATCGCCAAGACTTATGCCCCCGACGAATGAATCTACCTCGTGATTAGCAACTGAAAATAATTCTATGCTAAAGGAGCCTGCATTGTCCACCGCACTAAACAAACCCGTATGATTATATCCCCTGATTACACCACTACTATCAGAAAGTACATAAACATAGGTCCCCCCTTGATTTCGAATCCCATTTGTCGGAAGAGGTTGAGCTTGTGCAAAAAGATACTGATCGTCAGCATTACATAGAAAGCCCGGCTGATTTAGACCATTATTAGTAGAGATCCCACATAAGACCTCTGAAACCAAAAGCTCATCGCCAACACCATTATCTATTGAGCGTATATTTACTCCAAGCGCCCTCTGCTCTCTCTCTTCGGGGATTGTAAAGGGGCCAAATATGGCAGTATATGGTAATTGCTCTTGATCAACAAAGAACTGAATTGGCGTGCCCTCTTCAACGGTGATCTCAAAGTTTTCTTGTAGTGCTTCGGTACTATCAACCTGAAGATCCCAGAATGTTGTTAGGATAAAGAAACTGCCACTTTCCGCTGTTCTCTCATCGGACGGATTAACACAAGTGGGTAGTACGTCATACGAAACGTAAGACGTTAAGTCCCCTTGGCTATAGGATATAATGTTATAGCACAAGAGTATCGCTACCGATATGTAGCGCATAGGGTGATAAGATGGCATACGAGATGCCTCCATAGTTGTAGTTTCCTTATGTAATATTTAGAGACCGAAAGGCTCCGCCCATTGATGAGCGGAGCCTACTGTCTTATAATTCTCTTTTCTTATTATTCATTACCCGTCCAAGGGAATGTTCCACACTCTACGTTGTTGATCGTAATAGTTATAGAGTCAGTTTCTGCGTCACACGCACCTTCAGGAGCATCTGATATCAATGTTAACACAACCTCTCCAGCGGCGATATCTGCAGCACTCGGTTGATAGACTACGGCTGCTCCAAATGCAGGATCGTTAGTGCCTGAGTCATTCATAAAGCTTCCGGAATTGCCATTAGATGATGTCCAAGTTCCAGATCCAAGGGCTCCTGATATTGTCGCATCAACGAGTGAGATCGTACCTGTAGAACAAATCTCTTCGTCTTCTCCAGCATCTACCACTACTTCCGGATCAACTGTTATTATTATTGTAACCTCATCGCCTTCACAATCACTATCGCTGGTCGCAGATACCACATATGTTATGGTAAGTGCATCAGCTGTTGGATTCGTATATACATCATTGGCTAAGCCGTCAGCTGCGATTGTTCCAACCTCAGCAACCGTACCATCTGCAACAAGACCTGTAGCATCGACGGATACTAATTCATAGATTACATCTGTCAGTCCATTAGTCGTACTTAAAGTCACTCCAGTAGAACTGCCTGTACATACTACATCATCCAGATCAGAAGCAAGTACTGGCTCAGGATCTATAGTTACTGTCACTGTAAATTCATCTCCTACACAACCCTCATCAGTTAATGGCGTGATGGTATAAGTAATGTCAACAGGACTTGCTGAGGTATTGGTATAGGTATCAGTTATGTTAGCTAAAGTCGTGTCTGTTCTTGCCGCTCCTGCAGGAACTGCTTCCTCATCACTACTTGCAACTACATAAGTAAACCCATCTGCTGCATTACTACCTGTAGCAAGGTTGTCTATTATGCTGATGTCGAGAGCTTCATCACTACATGCCGTAACAGCTTCGTCTTCGTAAGTAGGCTCAGAACAGATCGTCACCGTTACCGTAAATTCATCGCTAACACAGGCTTCGTCGTCATCCGTTGTTGCTGTTACGGTATAAACTACTGTCTGCGTCTCACCACTTATATTAGTAAGTACATCATCAATAGTGCTACTTGTTTGTGCTGTTGTAGTCTCTCCAGTAACATCGCCGTTTTCGGTTGCGGACCATGTGAACGTCACACCTGTCACACCGTTAGATATTAAATCGGCAAGATTTACATCAACTGCTTCATCACTTGCTATAGAGATGGCTGTATCGGTACCGACTGGTTCTGTGGCTATAGTAACTGTTACATCATATGTTACTCCCTCGCAACCGGCTACATGAGGTGTCACTGTATAGACTACTGTACCAGGTTCACCACTTAAGTTAGTATATGAATCTCCTCCAATTACTGTGATATCTGTCTGATTGTCTGCGGTACTAGTCCCTGTTAGATCAAGGAAGTTATCGTCAGCTGGTGTAAGATTACTTGTTATTGAAACAAGCTCTACATCGAAGCTATCGATAGCATTTCCAGCTCCATCTACTGCTGCAAGATCCACTAAGATATCCTCATCACTACACACAATTTCTTCTATGTCTTCAACTTCTGGCACTGGATTAACCGTTAGCTCAGCAGTAAAGTCTTCACCTTCGCAGCCCTCAGCAGTTATCGGAGTGATTGTATAAGTCACTGTGGCTGGTTCAGTACCAGTATTAGTGAATTGATCATTGATAGTAGCATCAGTAAGAGTTATACCGGTTCCTTCAGTTGCTGTACCTGTCAATGATGGGTCAACTACTGCCGTAATATTGTAGCTCGCAATATCAACATTGAGGTCATCATTACCTTCTGCAACACCCGGTAAGATTAAACCAGCATCCTCTCCGCTACATACTTCATTTTCTACTGTACCGGTGAATACTGGATCAGGGTTAACAGTGAGGACCACATCGAATGATTCTCCTTCACAGTCATCTTCTGATGTAGGTGTCATGGTATAAACCACTGTTGCTGCTTCGGTACCTGTATTTGTAAATTGGTCAGCTATGAGAGTTCCAGATGCGATAGTCGTTTCAGGATCTGTTGTTGTAGCTTCGCCAACTAAAGATGGATCTACCACGGCACTAATAGTATAGCTTCCGATATTCACACCATTGTCATCTGTACTTGGCAACATGATATCTGATGCTTCGTCGCTACATACCTCATCATCTATATCACCAGTAAATGTAATTCCTTGAAAGACGGTTAGCTCCGCAGAAATTGAGGTATCAGCATCCACTGCACTGCCATTCACTTCTAGTGCAGCAACTACCTGATAAAGATTATCGTCAAGTGCGAATTCTACATCTGTAAACGATAAGGTACTTTCTGTCTCATCCGCTAACTCAACGAATCCATCTCCACTGCCATCATCAACAAACCACTGATAGGTAATCTCCGCTCCGGGCGGAAGTCCTGCAACTGGACCAGATAGGTTTATTGTTGCTTCACTCGTCATATCACCATCTTCTCCTTCACACAGCTCTAAATCTGTTGGATTCGTAGTAATCGTTATAAGGTCTCCACAACCAACTGTATATGGTGCATTACCACAATGATTAAGACAGACATCGGGACTAGATGCTATTAAGTCATCGAGATCATCCCCAACTGACAGACTAGCTCTGAATGATTCTAAATCTGTAGTATTCAAAAAAGTATAGGCTGAAACGATATAATCGCCATTAGCAAGGTCAGTAAAATGTCCTTCTGTATTAGAATCTCCTAATAAAATGCCGTCTCCATCTGCTAAGACATATAAGTATACATTGGTGCCATTATATGGAGCAACTGTCGATACGATCGTACCGAAATCTGGTCCAGCACCTGTATAATCACATGTGGCCTCATTATAATCCAAATCCCCGTCGCTATCAGCATCAATACATAATGCTTCATGGACTATTATTGTCGTTTCAATTGCTGCCCCAGAGGGGTCTTCTATGATGGTAACTTCGACTGATTGTAACCCATCTACATAGTCTATAGAATTACTAGTGAAAGTTGTATTTCCTGTTACTGCGCTGGTAGTAGCACCATCAACTATAATATCATAAGTACTAGTGCTATTAAGCCCTGTTATCTCTACTGCATATGTTTCATCAGTAGTGATATCATCACAAGTTGCTAATGCCTCTATCGATTGAGAATAAGAAGATGTGCTGTAAAAGAATGACACTAAAAGCACTACAAAACCTACTATAGGCCTACTGGGGTATGAGTAAAATCCGTTCATTTTTGCTTAGATTTTCTAAAAATCAATTGATAGCAAGCACCCGTTGGTATGTAAGGTGCGGTGTAGGTTCAGATTGTCAGACGTAGGTCGTCTATAAGCAAATATATGCATATTAACATATATAAAAGAAAAATAATATGATTTTTTTGATTAGTAGGCCTTAGCGAACAATACTCGTCCAATTGATGGCTCTCTTTTTAGTAGATACTTGCCGTTTTCTGGCACTTGCCTTCATAACATAGTAGCATGAGTCTTATGACCTTCTTTGCCTTATGAACTCTGCCGTTTTTGAGAAAAGCCTTTTACCCATCTTACAACGTTGGGCAGATTTTTAAACGTTCGTTAACGGTTTAATTGTGTCAAAAGTAATAGATTGCTGAGGCACGGAATATTGAACCGTGAGAGTATATTAAAGCTAGTAGCTATGAGAAATAAAAGATTAATTACAGCCTTAACGCTCGTTTTGGGCTTCTTAATTGTAAATGTCAATGCGCAGTTTGATGATCTCTACTTTGATGAGTCAGACTTCAGTTCAGACAGAGACTATGCATATGAAGATGTAGATCAAGATATCGCTCAATATGACAACGCCTTATTAGATGAATATGACGGCGATGATTTTGACGAGTACACAGAGTACTACACGAATGAATATGATATTGATGGATATCAGTACACTAACAGATTAGAACAGTATAGATTAGCGGCATTTGCCTCTAATTATTATGGAGCAGGATTGCTGCGATGTGGTGATCCATTTTTACGCCATTTGAACCGTCATATCAGAAATGACAGGCGTTTTGCTACCTATCTTAGGAATCAGATATTGTTAGGTTCGTTGTTATATGCGACAGAATCAGTTAGAATAAACACAATCAATCAAGCATTTGGATTCAATGGTGGAGCATTTGGGTTCAAGAATTTCCATCGAGGATTTGGAATAAGCAACTTCTATCGAGGATTTGCGTACAGCACCTTCGACAGACGACTGGGATTCAATTCTTTCGGAGGTGGATACGTCTGTCCTCCATATGGATTCACGACGACTAATAACGAAAGACTTAATAATACCGCCAATACCATTAACAATGTAAGCGGAGTGAAGAGCTCAAGAAATACTGGATCTGTTACGAGATCAAATGCTAGTAGAAGAACTACAGCCGCTAATAAAGCTAATGTAAGATCAACTTCAGCAAGAGCTGTGTCAACAACATCTACTCGCAATAGAACAGTTGCTCCTTCTTCACGCACAGTGAGATCGTCAGCTAATACGAGAACGACAACGAGAAGTTCTGCTACTCCGTCAAGAACGAGATCGAGTAGAAGCTCAAGAATATCAAATTCGAATAGTAGAAGTTCAAGATCTTCTTATTCGCCAAGCAGATCAACGAGCAGAAGTAGTTCTGCACGTCCTTCAAGAAGTTCAAGATCTTCTTCAAGTGCGAGAAGTAGTTCTCCATCGAGATCTTCATCTTCAAGCGTCAGAAGTTCAAGAAGGCCATAAGGGTAGAAACAGATAGTAACAATACATGGGTAGTGAGCACCAATTCGAGAATAAGAAGATGTGCTGAAAAACTTTACTTAATAAGCCTTAGCGAATAGAACTCGGCCGGCAGATGACTCACCTGTTAAAAGGTCCTTGCCGCTTTCTATGACTTGATCATTAGGTATGCATCTAATCGTTGCCTTGGTCAAATCTTTGATTTTTAACTCTGTCTCCGTCGTTCCATCCCAGTGTGCTGACACGAATCCTCCTTTGTCATTAATGACCTCTTTAAAAGTATCAAAGTCGTCAACTGATGTGATATGATCATCTCGGTACTGTTTAGCGCGATTAAACAAGTTATCCTGGATATCACTGAGAAGCTTATTTACATGTTGAGCTATACCATCGAGCGCCACTGATGATTTTTCTTTGGTATCACGACGTGCTACTTCTACAACATTGTTAGCGAGATCCCGCTTGCCTATCCCGATTCTTACTGGAATACCTTTCATCTCATACTCCGCAAACTTAAACCCTGGACGCTTCTTCTTGTCGCGATCAATTAGAACTGATACCCCGAGAGCTCTGAGATCAGCGGCAATTCGATCTGCTACCTCCATGATTTCTGGTTGTGGCTTAGGAATCGGCACAATGACAACTTGAGTTGGAGCTAACTTAGGAGGCAACACCAAGCCTTCATCATCAGAATGAGTCATAATTAGTCCTCCGACTAGTCTAGTCGATACACCCCATGATGTCGCCCATACATATTCTTCCTTATTATTTTGATCGGCATACTTCACATCAAATGCCTTGGCGAAGTTCTGCCCTAAGAAGTGGGACGTGCCGGCTTGTAATGCTCGACCATCCTGCATCAAGGCTTCAATAGTATAGGTCTCTTCCGCTCCGGCAAATCTCTCATTAGGTGACTTGGCGCCTTTAATTACTGGCATAGCCATATAATCCTCCGCAAATCGCGCATAGAGTTCATGTATCATCTGAGATTCGGCGATAGCCTCGTCCCGTGTAGCATGAGCTGTATGGCCTTCTTGCCAAAGGAACTCTGCTGTTCTCAAGAATGGTCGGGTCCGCATCTCCCATCTCACCACATTGGCCCACTGGTTTATTAATAATGGAAGATCTCTATATGATTGAATCCAATCTTTGTATGTATTCCATATGATCGTCTCAGAGGTAGGTCTTACGATCAATTCCTCTTCCAATTTAGCAGAAGGATCTACTACTACCCCACTACCATCAGGATTGTTCATTAACCTGTGGTGTGTAACAACTGCACATTCTTTAGCGAAGCCTTCGACATGATCGGCCTCCTTGCTCAAGAAGCTTTTTGGTATGAAGAGCGGAAAATATGCATTGACGTGACCGGTTTCCTTGAACATTTTATCCAATTGGGATTTCATGTTCTCCCATATAGCGAAGCCTGTCGGTTTAATGACCATACATCCTCGAACCGCCGAATTATCGGCCATTCCAGCTTTTTTCACTATATCCAAATACCATTGTGAGTAGTTCTCGTCTCTTGCTGTAATCTCCTTTGCCATGCTGTTTGTTAAAATCCTGTTGCTACCTGTTAATATTCGAACTTCTTTGGAAAAGAACTCGTCTTATATATTGAACGCACTGTCTTAGACTCTTGAAAAATGTATTTAAGACTCTAATATGAACTGTTTAAATGTTTATTAACGGTTCAATTGCGCCAAAAGTAATAAATTGTGAAGGCACGGAATATTGAACCGTGATTTGGATATAAAAATTAGTAGCTATGACAAATAAAAATTTAATTTCAGTTCTTTCGCTCGTCTTGAGTCTCTTTATTGTAAATGTCAATGCGCAGTTTGATGATCTCTACTTTGATGAGTCAGACTTCAGCTCAGACAGAGACTATGCATATGAGGACGTAGATCAACAAGTCGCTCAGTATGACAACGCCTTATTAGATGAATATGACGGCGATGAGTTTGACGAGTACACAGAGTATTACACGAATGATTATGATATTGATGGATTTCAATATACTAATAGATTAGAACAATATAGACTAGCGTCGTTTGCATCAAGTTATTATGGTGCCAACTTTTTGGGATGCTCTACTTCGTCATCTTTCTTGAGAAACTTTAATCGTCAAGTAAGGAACGATAGATTTTTTGCGAATTATGTAAGAAACCAGTTGTTGTTTGGTTCGTCAATAGGCTTTAGCAATTCTGCATTTGGATTCAACTCTTTCAATAGAAGATTCAATTCTTTCAATAGAGGATTCAATTCTTTCGGAGGTGGATTTAATTCCTTCAATAGAGGATTCAATTCTTTCGGAGGCGGATTCAATTCTTTCAATAGAGGATTCAATTCTTTCGGAGGTGGTTACGGTTGTCCTCCTTATGGATTCACGACGGTTAATAATGCGAGACTTAATAATACTGCCAATACCTTTAACAATGTACGCAGAGTGAATAGCTCAAGAAATACTGGAGCAATTACCAGATCTAATTCTGGACGAAGAACTACAGTCACTAATAAAGCGAATGTAAGATCAACTTCGGCAAGAGGTGTGTCAACAACATCTACTCGCAATAGAACAGTTGCTCCATCGTCACGCACAGTGAGATCGTCAGCTAATACGAGAACGACAACGAGAAGTTCTGCTACTCCGTCAAGAACGAGATCGAGTAGAAGCTCAAGAATATCAAATTCGAATAGTAGAAGTTCAAGATCTTCTTATTCGCCAAGCAGATCAACGAGCAGAAGTAGTTCTGCACGTCCTTCAAGAAGTTCAAGATCTTCTTCAAGTACGAGAAGTAGTTCTCCATCGAGATCTTCATCTTCAAGCGTAAGAAGTTCAAGAAGACCATAAGGTCAAGAATATATAGTTACAATACATGGGTGGTGGCATTAGCAATCACCCATTTTTTTTTGAAATTTTTCTATCTATCCATATCCTTGTATTATAAATCCAAGTACATCCCCCCTTATATGATAAGATTTGTAGTTGTTCTTCTAGCATTAATCATTAGTCATTTAGGGACTGCGCAGACTATAGATGATGCGGTCCGATATTCATTCCTAACACAACAGAACTCGGCACGATCATTAGGCGCGGGTGGTAGTATGAGTCCATTAGGGGCTGATATTTCTGTCGCTACGGTCAATCCAGCAGGTATAGCAGAGTTCAGAAAGTCAGAAATAGTTCTAGGGTTTGGTGTTCCAATTGTTAGTACAGATGCTACCCTTGGAGGTGACACAGCAAATAGAGATACGCTTGGATTTAAAGTGAGTAATTTAGGTTTGGTCTTAGCCAACGATACTGGGCGGAAAAAAATCAAGCGACTAAATTTTTCTCTTGGTCTCAATCAAATTGCGGACTTTCATGACAATATATTATATGATGGAATCACCCCTGGCACTCGTACTGAGCGCTTCATAGAACAAGCGAATCTGAGAACTATAGAAGAGTTGGATCTTTTCGAGGGTGGTCCAGCCTTTGATGTAGATCTTATCTCAGACGACGATGGTGATACATTTTACGAGAGTGACTTCTTCACCTTTGACGAAGAGATATTGAAAGTAGAGACCATAGAAAGGTCTGGCACCTTTCATGAATTTTTTCTCAATATTGCTGCTAATCACAATGAAAAACTTTCTTTTGGTCTTACTGTTGGTTTTCCCATCGTAAATTTCGACGAGAGAAGAGTCTATCTCGAAGAAGATATTTTTTCAATCGTCCCAAATTTCTTTGATGCGCAGTTCACTCAAAATCTAAGTACATCTGGATCAGGAGTCAACTTCAAAGGTGGAATAATATATAAGCTGAATCCTAAGATTAGATTATCCGCTGCCATTCACAGCCCGACTTGGCTCATGCTTACAGATGAATTTAGTACTTCATTAGATTTCTTCACTGATGATATTAATGTTGATGGATTAATATCAGAATCACCAGAGGGAGAATTTGAATATTCTCTTAGGACTCCTTGGCGGGCACTTGCTGGCATAAGCACTATATATAGAGCAGGTGAGATAAGAGGCTTTTTTACTGGAGAGATCGAATATGTTGATTATACTAACAGCAGTTTTAACCTTACCGCAAATTCTAACGATCCAGTAGATCAGTTCTTTGAAGACGATCTGAATGGTGAAATTAATGATCAACTGACTCAAGCTATTAACATAAGGCTTGGTACTGAGCTAGCGCTATCCAAACTAAGGGTAAGAGTGGGTGCAGGGCTATTACAAGCGCCGTTTGAGGACAGCAATTTGGCAGATGTTGATTTACAACTCAATGGTGGACTAGGCTGGAGAGAAAATAGATGGTATGTTGATCTTGCTATAAGCACAAGGCAACAAACTCAGACCTATACTCCATATAGATTGATAGATGCAAGTAACAACCAGTCCGTTGAGTTCGACAGTAGAATCAGTCAATTAGCACTAACCCTAGGTTATAAACTATAAAAAGAGGGTCAGGAGCACGTGTCTCCCAACCCTTGAGTTTCTACATTCGTTATATCTATTTTATTCGGAGTTACTCCATAATAATCATACGCTTAGTTGCGACTTTATCACCAGCGCTCAACTGATAGTATAGCAAGCCTTTGCTATTCAGATCAGACTGATCGATAAATATAGAATGTTGTCCTGAAGTGTAATTTTGTTGGTCATAGTAGAGCTGACGCCCTGTCATATCAAATACAGATAGCTCTACCAAAGAAGGCTGATCTATATAAAACCCAATCGTTGTTGAATTGCTGAATGGGTTTGGTTCATTCTGATACAATTCAAACTGCATGCCTTCGACTGAATCAAAGACTTGATTATACTTGAGTGTTAGCTGAACACTCTCGAGAGACTCTTTAACATATATTTCGGAGCGAATCTGAGAATCATCGATCTGCACTGCAGATGAAGTCATCATATCTTGATGTGGTATCACATGGAGGGTGATCTCTATATCATGTGTTCCAACGGGATACACATCAGAGAGCTTAAGAATATCATTATCAATTACATAGTGAGAATTCGGAAGTGTCCCTCCATTTACCTCAATAGATGTAATATCTAAATCCTTGAGATCCATAGATAGTTGAAATCCATATATAGTCTCGTCATAAGTCTGTGTTAGGACTATCTCTGAGGCTGCGTTAGCCTTGAGTGTAGTATTACTGATCTCCAACGCAGCCGTTTGACTATTTCTCGTACCAGCAAGAACGGAATTCGCAATTGCGTTTCCGTTAACGTCTCCAAGTTTTACTGCGGTAAAATGGTTATTAGTCTCATTAGACTGCAAATCATCTACATTAATAGTTTCGTACAGAGGCCATGGATTGTCTACTGAATTAAATCCTTGAGATGCATCGAGGAATACCCAGGACTGCTCAGAAGTAAATTGACTGGTAGTTCCTAAAATCAATCTTCTGATATCTACTAAGTCTAATGAAGAGACTCGCTCGTCACCGTTTACATCAGCTGCAATAACTTGATGCGGCGTATCGAAAGATCTCATCCCAAGGATATACTGCTGAATTAATACTAAATCAAGTGTACTTACACCATTGAGAAAATCATCATTCTTAGATGCTGTCACTACATAGTCCTGGTTGTTAGGATTACTATTGAAGACATAATCACCAGTTACATCCGTGGACGTCTGACTGTTGAGCGTAGCACTCGCTGCAGTAGTAAAAATATTAGCTGATTCTAAGTCATCGCCCATAGAAGTTGTTACCGTACCAGAGATGGCAGATAATCCTGTAAGGGCATCTTCACAAACATCAGCATTGTCATCAACTCTATAGTTAACTATACAGAAACTTCTGTTATCCGACTCATCCCAAACCCATACTGTGAGTTCTCTATTGATTGTCACGCCATTAGGGACGTCCTCACATGTCAAGCTGATACTTGGGACATTCCTGTCCTCGCCACTAAATGAGTAAGTCAACTCACCTCCGCAGGCGTCAGTACTACTGCCATTCATATCAAAGTCAACAGCCCATATAGTAACCATACCATCATCACCTAAAGAAGTTGAGATGCTTGTTACACATGATGCTATTGGTGCTACATCATCCGTAATCGTGAATTGACAGAGTTCTTCTGTGACATTGTTACAGTCATCTTGAGCTGACCAAAGCACATTGTAAGTACCTGGTGTGAGCATCGTGTCTATTATGATAGACGCAACAGAATCTATAACTGTAGGATCAATGACTAGATCAAAAATATCATCTCCATCTATATCTACTCGTGCCGTCCATGTCAGCTCATCACTACAACCAGCATCAGTGCCAGTTGCAGATAGGGTGATGCCAGAAAGGCCGCAATCCTCTCCCACAGAGAAAGTTGGTGAGTCACATACGATCACTGGATTGGTATTGTCTGTAACGAGTATGGTCTGTTCGAAAGTCGTCACACCTGCGTCACTATCAGAATTGGCAGTAAATACACACCAATCAATAACGGTAAAGGTTCTAACGATTTTTCTACAGAAGCCCTCTCCACCGTTTATCAAGAAAACCTCTTCGTCAACAGTTTGTACAAGGTTGTTACAAGTTTCACCAGATATAACCACTTCACCAAAGTCTTCATCAGCACAATCTACTGTGATTTCTGCAGGTGGGAAGTTGATGTTTACTACATCTATATCTCCCAAATTGAATTGCTTAATACAAATAGTGTCAGCCTCACCACTAATAAAGTATGCTACTTCAGCACTTCCGACATTACAGATACTATTGATATCATTGCGGATAATGCTAAAGTCTATATCAAGTTGTGAAACAGCGCATGATGTGAATACTGCCCTAGGCATATTGACTGAGTCCATTAATGCCTCCTCAAAGCTCTGAACACAATCTAAGTTAATCGTCAATGGACCACACTCGACTTCGACACTTCCAGTCTTGTCCTCTATTCTTACAGTTGTCCATCCTAAACTGCTATTGCCCGAGCTATCGGTAACACGCAACTCTACCATATGCTCGCCAAATGAAATCCCTCCGGCATCAATGCTTGTGATATCATCTTGAGTAAATCTTACGTAAGGACCAAAGGTTCCTCCCTCTACTCGTCTCACCTCTAACAACAACTCATCATCACAAGCATCAAAAGATCCTACATCAATATTGTCAGGAGTGATCTTAGCTGAACATTCCTCTCCAAAAGAAGATATACTCACAATAATTCTGTTTTTGGCTAGAACATTTGGGCTGGCTCCATCAACAACAGTCACCGAAGTAGCACCAGTTGAAGAATTGCCACACTCATCCGTCAATTCATAGGTGATTGCATGTGTTCCAAGTGGTAGACCGGCTAAAGTAAAACCGTTCGTTGGACTTGCTGTCAACATCGAGCCATCTGGCAACGTAACCGTTGCAAGCCATGTAATATCATTGATATCACTGCAGTTATCGCTCGTAGTTGAATCAATAGGACTTGGCACTATTAGATCAGCCTCACAAACCCATGGACCAGTCGATAATGGTCCATCTATATTAGGAGTGGTGAATGAAGGACCTTCTACGTCGGCTACCTTAATAATCTGAGTTTCCTCCCAGACATCACGAGTGCACCAGTTAACATGCTTCCATGTTCTTACAAACTTGTAGGTATTCGGGCAGCTGTCATCTGGAAATATCAAACCTGTATCACTATACTGAGTAAATACTTGACAAAATCTCTCGACACCCTCATCGTCTTCCCCAAGCAGTCGAATCGTAGGAAGCTCCGTAATTACTAAAAAGCTGCTGTCTACTGTGATTTCATGGTGAACTTCACCATCTATAAAAATTCCATCAGCTACCTCTACAGTCTGCATGCTTGTACTATCTCGAGTCACCTGAACGGTTACAATAGTAGTATCAAATCGTGGCGCACCATTGCTAAAAGGCAATGACGGATATGCATTGCGAATTGCATCATTTGGATCAGCATTAGGGAATCTAGAACTATCGGAGAAAAAATTTCGGAGCGACGCTGGATCTGTTTCAGTTCCACACTCTACGGTCACTTGTCTATTGGGGGCTGTGATCATAGAGCTATCTATCGGTGTAAATCTGAATCTCTGTCTACATCCAACAACTCTACTAGTCACTCCATGTGAAGAGAACATACTAGCACTCCAAGTTCTAGTAATGAAATACCCCCCACAGACAGTGTCTGGTGTTAGGACATCAGTTGGCATTACATTAGTAGCTTCTCCACAATTATCCATAAACACTGGATTAAGATCGACACTAAGTGCATCGCTTGACATAAAATCACTTATATCCGCACATGTGAACGTACATTCTGGAATAACTACTGTAGCTGTATCAGGACACATACAGTCGCCTATAAGTACTGGTGGCAGCTTGTTTTCTACCGTAAACTCGCCCCAACATGAGACTCCAGTGAGCACATTTTCGACTGATACGATAAAATTACCAGGTTCTGTAAATTGAATTCTCGATCCGAAGTTTAGCGGTAAAAATCCGCCACTAATCTCGGCCCTTACGCCATCTAAGGATGATCCTTCTTGCGCTGTTACTGTGATCTCAAAATCTCCCTCTACGAATGGATCGGGAAAACTTACTAAGATATCACTGGCGTCGATTACGACTTCACAAGCATCATCGAGTGACGCTTGCAACCCGCCAAAACAAGTTAATCCTTGTGCTGACAAGCCAGGTAAAAAAATAATGGTTAATACAAGCCAAAGTAAAATAGCTCTATTCCCTAAGGAGTAAACTTTGCTCATAGGCATTGCTGTGAATTTTGGTTAAAAAATGATTGAGTTTCTTTAACCGCAGTGACCATTGTCACATGTCTTATGAACAGCGTAGGGATTAAGAGATAGTATTACGAGGGGACGTAATTTAATTGTTGAATTCTGCGAATATGGTGCAGTTATAGCATAAGCCAAAGCTGCTAATTTCTTTCTATTCTAATCTAAGGGATTCAATAAAGGGAGGGAGTATGACTACAAATGTATGTGAGATACCAGAGCGTAGTATGGATATAGGCGGGTAATTATTAAAATAAAACCTACTAATATATTTTTCTTTTAATATGAGGCATACTCGGCTGGCTTGGTAAATGTCTGTACCCAGTAGTCATAATACTTAGACATCCCGAAATCTGTAACCGACGGATTCATGAGCATTTTGCAGTGACTCGGACTAGATATCCAAGCGTCGAAGACGGTATAAAAATCATCATAGCCTTGACCAAGGTTTTCTCCGATATGAGACCACTTATAGTTTACTTGGTCTAATCTATCGGCTAGCGTTCGGCCATCTTTGGTTGTATGGGAAAAGAGTTTATTTCTATGTAAGTACCGTGCATATTTATTGGAGATGTCATACAACTTTACATTCCATCTCAGTGGAGGCGCAGGAAGCATATAGGTGTCACCACATTGACATCCTCTCTCTCTGAGAGTGTTAACTTCATCAAGGACTCGGGATATGGACGTCTCACTGGGCTGGCCAATAACCGCTGTGGTTACGAGCATCAATAACGCAATAACAATTAATCTGTACTTACTCAAATATATTCTTCTATGATCTTATCTACGGCTTGTTCTAACATCTGATATACTTCTTGAAACTTGTTGTCATAGTAGGGATCAGGAACCGCCCGGTTTTCTTCGGGATAAACGTTATTGAGTATCAACTTTATTTTGTGCTCATGAGTATTTGTACGATCTAATTGTCTCACGTTTTGATAATTAGAGCTATCCATCACATATATGATATCGTAGTACTCTAAATCACTGGCCTCAAACTGTCGTGCTCTTTGCCCACTGATGTCAATTCCGTTGCGATGTGCTATATCAATAGATCTATGATCCGGCTGCTCCCCAATATGCCACGAACTAGTGCCGGCAGAGTCAACCTCCCATTCCAAATTATGAGTATCTATACGACTTTGCAATATGCCATGTGCTATTGGGCTTCGACATATGTTGCCCAAGCATACCATGAGCACCTTCATACGACTTCTTGATTAAACCAGACCAAATGCTTCTTGAACCTTTTCTATATAGTCTAACTTTTCCCAAGGGAAGAGCTCGACTTCTAACTCCACTTTTTGACCAGCATTTTCGAATACCTTGGTCATTCTTTTGGGTTCTCTTCCCATATGACCATATGCTGCTGTCTCGGCATAGATAGGTGAACGAAGGTTGAATCGTTGCTCTATAGCATAAGGGCGCATATCAAATATTTCATTGACAAGATTTGAAATTATGCTGTCTTTGAGTTTTTTACCATTCTCGCCTTTCAACTTACATGTGCCATAAGTATCTACGAATATGCCGCATGGTTTAGCCACACCAATAGCATAAGAAACTTGCACAAGCACCTCATCACAGACTCCTGCCGCTACAAGATTCTTCGCAATGTGTCTGGTGGCATAGGCTGCCGATCTATCTACTTTAGATGGATCCTTTCCGCTAAATGCTCCACCGCCATGGGCTCCTTTGCCACCATAAGTATCTACAATTATCTTACGACCAGTAAGTCCTGTATCACCATGTGGACCGCCTATTACAAACTTACCAGTTGGATTGATATGATAGGTTATTTCCGATTTAAAGAGCTTCTTAATCTTTGGAGACACCCTCTTTTTTACTCGAGGTATTACGTAAGACACGATATCTTTCTTAATCTTTGCCAGCATCTCCTCATCCTCGGCAAAGTCATCATGTTGAGTTGATACCACTATAGTATCAATTCTAAGCGGTTTATTAGTATCAGAATATTCTATTGTCACTTGTGACTTCGCATCAGGTCTTAAGTACTTTATTCTCTTATTTTCTCTTCTGACTACGGCTAACTCCTCCAATATTAGGTGGGATAGATAGAGCGGAAGCGGCATGTAGTTTTCGCATTCTTTGGACGCATAACCAAACATCATGCCCTGATCTCCAGCTCCCTGTGCATTGGCCTTAGATTCGAAATCATCTTTAGCCTTACGGTCAACACCTTGATTTATATCTGAAGATTGCTCATGGATTGCGCTAAATACGCCACATGAATTGGCCTCAAACATATATTCAGCCTTGGTATATCCGATTTTCCTGATTACATCTCTTGCTATAGACTGTACATCTAAGTAGGTATTGGTATTAACTTCTCCTGCCAAGACCACTTGTCCAGTTGTTACGAGCGTTTCACAGGCTACTTTAGAATTAGGATCAAACGCTAAAAAGTGATCTATTAATGCATCACTGATCTGGTCGGCTACTTTATCAGGATGTCCTTCAGATACGGATTCGGAAGTAAATAAATATGGCATTGCTTATGAAATATGATTGATTAATATCTGTAATATTCTGGCTTGTATGGACCCTCTTTAGGCACATTAATATAGTCGGCTTGCTCAGTAGAGAGTTCTTCTAACTCAGCTCCTATTTTATCAAGGTGGAGATATGCCACCTTTTCATCAAGATGCTTCGGCAAAGTGTATACCTTATTCTCGTACTTATCTGAATTCTGCCACAGTTCCAACTGTGCCAAAGTCTGATTAGTAAAAGAGTTAGACATCACAAAAGATGGGTGCCCTGTAGCACACCCGAGATTTACTAATCTACCTTCAGCAAGTACTATAATGTCCTTCCCGTCTACGACATACTTATCGACTTGTGGTTTAATCTCGATCTTGCTATCACCATGCTCATTATTGAGCCAAGCCATATTGATTTCATTATCAAAGTGACCGATGTTACAAACGATAGTCTTGTCTTTCATCATCTTGAAGTGCTCTTCGTTGATGACGTCTTTATTGCCTGTTGCTGTTACAATAATGTTTGCTTCTGGAAGTGCATTAGACATTTTCTTTACGGCATAACCATCCATTGCTGCCTGTAAGGCGCATATAGGATCTATCTCAGTCACGATTACACGACAGCCTGCACCTCGTAGCGAAGCAGCAGATCCTTTACCAACATCGCCATATCCTGCGACAACGGCTACTTTGCCAGCCATCATGATATCTGTCGCACGCCTTATTGCATCAACGCATGATTCCTTACAGCCATACTTATTATCAAACTTAGACTTGGTCACTGAGTCATTGACGTTAATGGCAGGTAGCGTTAACGTTCCTGCGATCTCTCGCTCATAGAGTCTATGTACTCCTGTCGTCGTCTCCTCGCTAAGTCCCTTGATCCCAGCGACTAACTCTGGATGCTTATCCAATACTATATTAGTAAGGTCACCGCCATCATCCAATATCATATTGAGGGGTTTGCCACCTTCAAAATCGAAAAGAGTTTGCTCAATTGCCCACCAGAATTCTTCTTCCGACATCCCCTTCCAAGCATAAACCGGTACGCCCGAATGAGCTATTGCTGCTGCAGCATGATCTTGAGTGGAAAAAATATTACAAGATGACCAGGTCACTTCTGCACCTAATGCTACTAATGTTTCTATTAGTACTGCAGTCTGAATAGTCATATGGAGACAACCCGCAATTCGGGCACCTTTGAGGGGTTTAGTATCACCGTATTCTTCTCTTAGAGACATTAATCCTGGCATTTCAGCCTCGGCCAATTCAATTTCTTTACGACCCCATTCGGCCAAATTGATATCTTTTACTTTATACATAATATGCTATTCTAATAATTCTGCGAATATGCCATTAAGAACAATAAATTGCACAAAAAAAGGGCTCTAAAGTTATTTAGAGCCCCTATAAAATCTGAATATTCTTGCTATCGCACGATAATCATGTTCTTAGTGTCTACAAACTCATCCGTAATCATCTTATAAATAATTGAGCCCGTACTGTGCTGTATCAATTCGCCGTCTACAATAACCGTATTCCGACCTGCAGGATACGCTTGTTCTATACTTCCTACAAGTCTGCCATCAAGAGAATAGAAATGCATCTGTACAGTTTGTGCTGTTGGAATAACAAAGTCTATAGTTGCTATGCCTGATGTTGGGTTGGGATTATTCTGACCTAATGAATAACCCTCTAATGAAAAGTCTTCAGTCAAAATAATGCTACTCGGTCTCAGATCACCATTATAGGTCTCCGCATTGATATGATCAGTAAGGTCTACAGTACCTGCTCGACCTGCAAAGTGTAATTCTAAAATAGTAGCATCAGCTTGTATTTCAATAGCACTATTAGCATGGAAACTAACTCTCAAGATACCCTCTGATATGTTGTAGTTGCTCTCATTAATTTCTATATAATCAGAAGTGACATCAACCAATTGTTGTCCACGTAGATCAATTGACATCTGTATTCCTCTGAAGTCCAAATCATGCTGTGTATTGATGTGAATAGAAGATTGTGACTTCTTGAGCTTGAGTGTTTGGAAATCTGAATTTCTACTCTTAGCTGTGGCCAATGTATTATTTACATCACCGACCTTGACTGCATAGAAATCAGCACCATACTGACTCTCTTCAAGAGATGTAAAGTGATATTCTTCATCATAATTAGAACCACCAAATCCTTTCATTGCTTCTGAATCAGCAGTTATAAATCTCCAAGCCTCAGCAGTAGGTGTGACATATGATAGTCCGAGTATCGCTCTACGCAAGTCAATTATATCAAGTGCATTAATTGTACCTGAATTATTAATATCTGCAGCTATAAGTAGCTTAGGATCTTCTATCTCAAGAGTACCTAATATGTGATTTTGAATTAAGATCAAGTCAAGCGTTGTAACACCTGATACCATATGATCTACTTTGCTAGGGCTTACCGTATAAGATCTGTTCATCTCAAGTGATTCAAATCCATAAAGTCCTTCACTATCCGTTACATCATATCCTGACTCTTCGCCAGCAAGAGTTACGTTGAAGTTGACAGCTCCTCTGTCATCTGGACCAATAACAGCTCCAGCTATCTGTCCTGATTGTAAAGCCGAAGCAGCATTACCTATTCCAGGACAACAACAATTGAAGATTTCTATATCGCCAAGTCCAAACTTGGAGAATCGTGGATCAAGTTGAAATTGTGGAGTGATATCTGCAAAAATTGAAGTAGAGTTCAAGTCACCACTTAGGTCCGTAATATTTCCAGAAGGAATGTATGATCCCTGGGGCCCATATGAGTTACACTCACCTGGCACTAATGCTGGATCTAAACAGTCAGCCATCGCCCATATTAGAGTATCACATATACCTGCATCAGTACTTACTTGATCAGAACCAAAGGCAACACCACCTGAACTATTCAATCCAAATTCCCAAGGATCACCGCCATCAATACTTCCTATAGACACGTCCGTAAGGAGGCCAAAGTTATTCCCAGCACCATTTAACTCATATAAGTAAACACCCGAATTATGCACTGTCCCCCTCTCTCCTATCAACATTCTACTACAATCTGTACTGAAATCAATATCTGTTATTTTCTCTCTTGTACCTTCGTTAATTGTCTGGAATAACTGTTGATTACCCAACATTCCATTTGCATTGTTAATGTCAAGAGTATATAGACTCTTAGTTCTATTACCCCCTCCATCTCCAAGGCCTTCTCCTCCACCAGCTACATTCTGCTGAATGAAGAACACCTGTCGTGTACACTCATTTATCTCGATTGCCCAGACAACTTGATCAGCAGGATACGGATCAGATAAGAATCCTGCACCGCCGGCTGGGAATGGATCAATTACCTGCTCAATAACACCCGTAGCAGCATCAATTACATATATCCGACCATCAGAGAGATTAGACCCATAGATAGTACCTGTCAACTCGTCATATGCTATATTACCCCATCCAGTGGATAGTCCATTGTCAGCAAGATTCGTATCTAAGAATCTGCCTGAAACAACCGTTCCTCCGACAGGATTAGCTATAAAGTTATTACTTGTTGTTACCAGCGTCTGTACATTATTAGGATTGGCAAAGTTAGTGGCATATATACCTTGCTCGCCACCAGGTCCTAAAGCTATTGGCGTAAATGGATCACCATCATACGCATAGACATTGGATGCTCCAAAGAAGATGTTACCATCTGTGTTACCTACGGAAGTACCATAGATTTGTCCTAATTGCTGGATTGTCCATGTTGCCGGATTAGTAATATCAAGAACATTAGCACCGTTTGTTTCCGGATCCGCCCAGTCATCACCAGGAGTAGCCAAATTAGCCGGTCTTAAATCTAATATTGCGGCTACATCATTATTACCAAAAGCTCCAGCAGAACATGTCACCACGGCCTGCCCTATAAATTCTTCATCTGGACAAGGGCAGACTTCTGCTGGTTGCACGATAGGAATGATTACCATATCTTCATCATCATCGTCAGTCTCTCCTGCATTACCACCATCATCATCACCATTTAGGGTGCCATCTAGTCCATCATTAACGTCTTTCCTGATATTCGGATCACTATCGACATCATTTCCATCATCTGCTGTAATCTCAACGATATTCATCAACTCGATTTCAGTCGAAGTATCAGATATCTGAAAGGTTATATCAAATGTTTCAGTTGCCCCTGCAGGTAGACTTGTAATGATATATTGCAATAAATTACCTGTAACATTAGTAGGAAGATTATTAGATACAAATGTCAAATCTGTATCAGGAAAATCTGTTACTTCAATGTTTCCTGCGTCAAGAGTACCCTCGTTAACTACTGATATAGTAAATGTCACCTGATCACCAAGATTAAATGGACCTTGTGTAACAATATCTTTCTGAATAGAAAGGTCGTACATGTCCAATGTAATGACCACCATATCCTCATCGTCATCCTGAACTCCATCTCCTAAGTCATCAGTGTCTTTTCTGACATCAGGGTCACTATCTATATCATCTCCATCATCTGCTGTGATCTCGACGATATTCATTAATTGATTTCCAGCAAAATCATCATTTATGGTATAGGTAACCTCAAATTGCTCTGATTGCCCTACATCCAAATCAAGGATAACATAGTCATTGCCTGTACCTGTTACATTAACGTTTCCGCCCGCATTAGTCCCAGAAAATGTAAATCCACTATCAGGGAAATCTGTTACGCCAACATTTTCTGCGTCGAGCTGACCTTCATTAGTCACTATGATTAAAAATGTAACCTCTTCACCGAGCTCAAAAGGACCTTCTGTTACGATTTGCTTGTCTATAGCAAGGTCATAATCTCTACCGATTTCGAACATAACCATATCCTCATCGTCGTCATCGGACTCATCAACATTGCCACCGTCGTCATCTCCAACGGCTGTACCATCTAAACCATCGCTAACAGTTTTACCAATAGTAGGATCACTATCTATATCAACTCCGTCATCTGCTGTAATTTCAACGACGTTCATTAGTACATCTCCTTGAAAATTAGCATCTATTCTGTATATAACTCTGAATGATTCAGTTGCCCCTGCAGCTAAGCTTGTAATTGTATAGATGAAATCAGATCCCACTACAGGAACTACGTTAGTACTATTCGATCCTGCATTTCCGACAAAGGTCAAACCACTGCTCGGTATATCCGTCACTTCAACATTCGCAGCATTTATATCTCCCTCATTAGTAACCGTAATCTCAAATGTTACATCTTGATCTAATTCAAAAGGACCTGGAGTTATGATATCCTTCTGGATAGACAAGTCATAAACCTCAACCGTTATTGGTTCGATATCATGATCATCTTCATCGTTATTCGCCGTGTCACATCCCGTTCCAATATTGTCATCAATGACATCATCATTGAGCTCATTACCGTCTTCGGTGCTATCACAATCTTGAATACCAAACGCATTGTCTGCTCTAATAATTTCAGCAATATTTACGATCTCACCTGCCATATCACCATCAACAATGAATCTTATCGGAACAGTTATCATTTGTCCTGCAGGGAGACCTGCTGGAATAATATTATTGTTTCTTGTTTCATCTTGCCCGTTTAAGGCTGTCCATCCATTTTCTTGGATTAGCGTTAGGCCAGCTGGCACATAATCAACAATATCTACTCTCGTGGCAGCAAGACTCCCCTGATTAAATACCGTAATTTCAAATGTTACCGTATCTCCTATCGCAACTGTTCTGCCTTGATTAGCAGCTAATGTTTTTCGTAGTGCTAAGTCAAATTGTTCGATTCTAATCGGCTCAACATCATGATCATCTTCATCTCCATTACCCACATCACATCCAGAGCCTATGTCATCATTGATTAATGGATCATTATTACCATTAGCATCAGCATTGCTATCACAATCAGCTATTCCAAATGCATTGTCTCCTCGAGCTATTTCAGCTCCATTTTCTAAGATACCTGATACATTTTCGTCAGCAAAGAATCTAATTTGTATTGTGGTCACTCCACCAGGTGCAAGACCACCAGGGATAATGTCATTATTACGAGTAACACCATTTGCATTTGCCGCAGTCCATCCGTTTTCTTGGATAAGAGTAAGGCCAGCTGGCACATAGTCAACGATATCTATTCTCGTAGCTGGAACAGCACCTTGATTGAACACTTGAATGTCAAATGACACAATTTCGCCTGGCGTTATAATTGTTGCCTGACCATCTGATAAAACTTTGCGTAGTGCTAGATCAAACAACTGATTGACCGTAATTAAAGCTGGATCTTGATCATCACCCCCATTTACGTCTGCAGTATCATTATCATTAGCAAGATCATCTGGAGTCGCATCGTTACCTGGAGTACTGTCAACATCTGGAGCATTCGCAGCGTTTTGAGCACTTACGATTTCAGCATCGTTTAGTAGCTGAACACCACTAAAATTCTGATCAATAAACGCTTGTATGTCAAATGAGAATGACATCCCAGCACCAAGATTCGCTATTTCAAACATCCCAGCACCTGTTCCCGTTACACCAGTTTGCCCACCTACTAATATTGGCACTGATAATCCTGTAGGTGCCATGTCTGCTATAGAAATATTTGTAGCATTCAATGTTCCTTGGTTAAATACAGTAACTGTATATCTTACTGGATCACCTGGCTCAAATGGACCTGCTCTTCTGTTAGTAGCTAAGGTGTCTAGTACTTTTATCAATGCTAAGTCGAACACCTGACCAACATTTATTTTTGCATCATCCTGATCATCTTCATTGCCATCATCATTGCCAGTTGAACTGTCAGTATCTGTTCTTACTGTGCCAGATACATCTCTCGCATCAGTAATTTCGGCGATATTAACGATGCAGTCATCCATAAATCCTTCATCAATGAACGCCTCTACATTAAAATTAAAGCTTGAACCTGCTGCAACATTATTAATCAAATAGGTTCCCGAGCCAGTTTGGCTTATGCCTGTCTGTGTGACTAAAGTCGGACTACTCAATCCAGCCGGGTTTCTGTCTTCAACTGCTATATTAAATGCATCAATGGTACCTTGATTTATTACACTAATTGTAAACTCAACTCTATCTCCACCTGAATAAGGACCTGGAGTAGTTATAGAATCTAATATTTTTATTAAGGCTAAATCAAAATTCTGAACTACAGTGACCTTTGCTTGGTCCTGGTCATCATCTTCTGCAACATTATCATCAGGATTACTATCTATGTCTGTTGCGTCAGCACCTCCATCAACATCACTAGCCCCTATTAGTTCTGCAACATTAAAGAGACATTCTCCCATAAAATTTACGTCTATGACAGACTGGACGTTAAAACTTAGTGTCTGTCCAGCTCCAACAAAATCAATAGTAAATACATCAGGTAGTCCTGTTGGCAATACATTTGGCTGTGCAAATGTCAACGTTGGTTGGCTTAATCCCGCGTCAGGAATATCTCTAATATCAATGTCAAACGCATCAACGGTACCTTGATTCGTAACTGTAATCGTAAATTCTACCGTATCGCCTGCCATATATGGTCCAGGAGTGACTTCTGAATCTATTACTTTCTGTAGGGCTAAATCAAATATTTGCTCTACTGGTATCATGACCATATCCTCATCATCATCATCTGCTTCTCCAGCATTACCGCCATCATCGTCTCCTGTAGCAGTTCCGTCTAATCCGTCATCATCATCTTTTCTAATATCTGGATTACTATCTATGTCGTCACCATCATCTGCGGTGATCTCCACAATATTCATTAATTGTGAGCCCATGAAGCTTTCATCAATCTGATAGATTACTCTGATTAATTCGGTTCCCCCAGTAGGCAGACTAGTTATTGTATAGTTAGCGCCCGTACCAGAAACATTTGTGCTTGTTGCGCCATCGACTGCCAGAAATATTAATCCGTTGTCAGGGAATTCAGTTACCGCAATATTACTCGCGTCAAGACTGCCTTCATTAGTAACTACTATGTCAAATATGATAGAATCACCTGGATTAAAAGGTCCCGCTGTTACAATAGATTTTTGTATGGACAGGTCGTAGCGATTGATTGGTATCATCACCATATCCTCATCATCATCATCAGCCTCTCCTACATTTCCACCATCATCATCGCCTGTCGCAGTGCCATCTAATCCATCATCTGCATCCTTTCTGATATTTGGATTACTATCTATATCATCACCATCATCTGATGTGATCTCCACAACATTCATTAAGGACGACCCCTCAAAATCACTTGCGATCTGATAGACTACTGAAAAGGTTTCTGTCTCTCCGGCTGGTAACGATCCGATTGTATAATTAGACGCAGTTACTGCAGTAATATTAGTGCTAGCACCAGCAAGCTGATCAAAAATTAATCCCATCTCTGGAAATTCGGTAATACCTATGTTCGCAGCGTCTAGACTACCTTCATTAACCACAGTTATTTCAAAAGTTAGTAAGTCACCAGCTTGAAATGGTCCAGTTGACAAATTGGCTTTCTGTATAGATAAATCATAACGATCTACATTGATCATCACCATATCTTCATCATCATCATCATTCTCTCCTACATTTCCACCGTCATCATCTCCAGTTGCAGTACTATCCAATCCATCAGCATCATCTTTTCTAATATCGGGATCACTATCTATATCATTGCCATTGTCTGAAGTAATCTCTACAACATTCATCAATACATCTCCTTCAAAATCTGAATCAATCGTATATGAAACGGCAAAAGTTTCTGTTAATCCTCCCGGTAAATTCAAAATGGTATATGAAGTATCAGTACCAGTGACATTGCTACTTGTCGCTGCACTCGAGAAATTCAGACCCGCATCAGGAAATTCAGTGATACCTATATTGGTTCCAGTTAGTGTTCCTTCGTTGGTAACAGCAATTTCGAAAGTTACCACATCACCCAGTTCGAATGGTCCAGCGGTAACTAGTGATTTTTGAATTGACAAATCAAATCTGTCGATAACAATTCTAGCAGGATCTTGATCATCCTCGTCTGTAGAAGCGTTGGTATCGCCAGGAGTTCCCGAACCATCTCCTGTTAAAACATCATCTGACGAACTATCTACTTGTCCACCAGCATCATTACCATTGACAGCATCTGGTACACTATCTGCATCTTGTGGAGGAGAATTATTAGGATCCATGTCATCATCAGCGGCTGATATCTCAGCTACATTAATGATTTCTGTACCTGTAAAAGTTGGAGATATTACAAAGTCGATTTGAACAGTTGTAGACATCCCAGCAGCCAGAGAGGCGATTGGGTTATTAAGTGATGCATTAGAGCCATTGAGAGTCCAATCTGCATCTGTTAGTATAAGCCCAGCTGGCACAAAATCAGTTAACTGTATCCTAAATGCATCATCTGATCCCTGATTGAAGACATCAATGTTAAATGTAACGGTATCTCCAAGTTCGAAAGGCCCAGTAGTGGCTATAGTCTTTTGGAGAGCAAGGTCAAATCTATTAACACATTGACCAGTATTATCATTGATATCCACAGTAGGACGACATATTGTCTGATTACCGCACAAGTCCGTCACGTATACATCAATGGTTTGTCTTAATCCATCTTCAGCTCTAAGGGTTATGCTGTTTCTTCTTCCTTCAGCATCGAATGTTATCCTCAGGTGCTCCATTGGCGTTGTATCGTCAAAAGCACGAAAGACAACTTCTTTTGGCCAAATGGCTACTGAACAGGTAGTCGGATGAAAAGTAGTGTTGACATCCCTACACATAACTGTAGGTGCCGAAGTGTCGTTTGGATCACATTGAGCTTGGGCAATGTCATGGCCAAACATCAATGTAATTAATAATACTGCGCTCATTGCCATCCTTGAGAAATAAGACAACGGCTGGTTAGTTAGTGACATGTTAAGTAATGTAGTTCTCATTATCTAAAGTCTTGTCGAAAGATTCACTAATAATAATCTTCCGTTTTTGAATTATGTATAAACTAATAGTTAAAGTTCCGTATACATGACGCATACGACAGCACTGCAAATGGGATGGGGATACTATTATGAATCAAATATATTACAATAATTTGTAATACGTTATTAATTGATAAATAAATTATTAAATATTGCTTTTTTGGATAATATGACTATAAGTCGCCTAATTGAGGCCGTAAGACAATGTCCTCAATTACAGCAGCAGCAGAGGTATCGTACGCAGCCCATATCTGTTTGGCTATGTCGTCAGCTTGCATGAGCCTGCTAACAGGTAAGTCGACACCGGCCCAGCTATTAGACCAGGTAGCGCCAGGCATTACCGAAGTAACCTTAACACCTTTTGCCTTGAGTTCTTCTCTCAGTACTTTAGAAAATCCCAGCATGGCAAATTTAGAAATGCTATAAGAGCCACCTCCAGGCAAAGCTAATAAGCTTGCCACTGAACATATATTAAATATATGTCCTGCTCCTTGATCAATCATCCTTGGTGCTAACGCTCTTGTTAGATTATAAGCACTGTACAGATTGGTATTGATCATATGCTCAAGAGCTCCTGCATCTTCATGAAGGATCTCTCCAGGGGTAAACACCCCTGCATTATTAATTAACGCATTTATGGTATTCCAGCGCTTATTGATCTTTTCAGAAAATAAAATGACTTCCTCTTTCTTACTTACATCAGCAACAG
>CAZFWJ010000015.1:0-63319 GCA_964522505.1 uncultured Saprospiraceae bacterium | reverse complement strand
GTCATGCTGCACTTGATGCCATTTTTTCTCAGTACCTCTTGATATAGGTCACTGCAATATTGTAATCCGCGATCTGAATGATGGACTAAGGCTTTCTTTGGATACTGTCTCTTAGCTATTGCCATATCTAAAGCTCTTACAGTTCCTTGGGCATGTAAGCTATTTGAAACATCATAGCCTACTATCTTCTTAGAGTATGAATCTGTAACTAATGCCAAATATTGAGGATTCTCTCGATCTCCGATATAAGTAATATCACTTACCCAGACTTGCTCTGGACGATCTACCTTCATATCCTCTATTAGATTCTTGTGCTTTCTAAAGCGATGATGAGAGTTCGTCGTAATATGATATTGACGCTTAGGCTTGATTAACAGCTTGTTAGCTCGCAAAATCGTGAATAATTTATCTCTTCCGACTCCAAGATCTTGTAGCCGCTGTTGCAAGATATGATACAGCTTCTTGCCACCTATTCTTGGCATAATCATCCGCAATGACTTAACTAAACCTACCACCAACTCAGCTCGATCTCGATGCTTTGATACTCGTTTCTTAGATCTATAATATACCTGTCTACTATACCCGAACAAATTGCAGGCGAAGCTGATACTCATATCTTCTTCTTTTCTGAATCGATCGATTGTCCGGGTAAGGAGTTTTTTCTGATTGGTATATTATATTCCTTCTCCGCTATATCAATCATCATATCGAAAATGATGGACTTCTTATCTGCTTGTTCAACTTGTCGCTCAAGCAACTTCTTCTGCTTTTCTAATAGCTTTACTTTCTGTTCAAGCTCAAGTATCTTCTGCAAAGGTGGCTTTGGCATATTGGATGGTGTTTGATTCTCCCAATCAAAACTACCATACTTACGCAACCAATTCAATACTGTCGACCGACCTTGGATCCCATATTTGCGCTTCGCTCCAGTAACTGATAATTGTCCAGACTCAACTTCTTTCACAACTCCCAATTTAAAGGCCATCGGGTAATCTCGTTGCGTACGCTTTACATAACTGGTTTTCAACTCCTTAGACATAACACTACTTTTTGTGTAACGCTATACTAGGACATGACAATGGGCAACAAAAAAAGGGTCAACCGTATTAGGCTGACCCTTTTTAATATTCTTCTTGTCAAGTTCTTAGTCTTCTTTTGGACTACCATTTTCTTCTATCACCGAAGTACTGAACCCTGAATCATCGCAATTAGCAATATCCAATAGCAATTCTCCGCCCTGAGCCACTTCGAAATCTGCCATAACCTCAATGAATTGTCCAGCTCTAAGTTCTATAAGCGTTCCTGCCTGCACGGTTACCTCTCCTTGAGATTCTATATAATCTCTCACAAATCTGTCAGTACCATCTGGAATATCAATAGCGGCAGCAGTTCCGTCATATATATAAGAACCAACTGATTATAAATACAAGACGTTCGCAATATAAAAATTCATCTCTACAATATCTGCCGTAAAGCTCTCTCCAAATACTTGTAATTATCACTCGACATAGGACTGAGTGGTAATCTAACTTCATTAGTACAGAAGCCTAGTATCTCCATAGCAGTTTTGATCCCTACTGGATTGCCTTCTATATAAAGCCACTTGTGTAAGTCGTAGACCAGGTTGTTCAGCTCACGTGCTTTTTCATAATCTCCTTCTAACCCATACTTTATCAATTGAGAAAATTGATTAGGCAGTGCATTGCCTATTACCGAAATGACTCCATGCCCACCAACTGACATCATAGGTATAACCACCTCATCATCCCCGGAAGTGACAAAAAAGTCTTCAGGCATGTTTTTGATGATGCGAGTGGTTTGGATCAGATCTCCTGTCGCCTCTTTGATCCCAATAAACTTCTTGCTCGAATTAGCCAACCGAACCGTAGTCGTCCATTCCATATTGGACATGGTCCGTCCAGGTACATTATAGAGGATGATAGGTACTGGAGAGACTTCTTCTAATGCCATATAATGGCGATAGATACCTTCCTGGGAGGGCTTAACATATGCAGGGCTAGAAGATAGTATCGCATCAATTCCCTCAAAATCAAACTTGCTAATGCTTCTAACGATCTCAAGAGTATTATTTCCTGCGAAGTTGCCCGCTACTATAGGTACTCTGCCTTGAACCGTCTCTATAGTATGTGTTAGAATATTTCTGGCTTCTTCAGCATTAAGCGTGGCAGTTTCGCCAGTTGATCCGAGGACAACTAGATAATCCACACCTCCATTTAAGATATGATTGATCACTCGTGTCAAAGCGCTATAATCTACCTCTCCATTTTTAAATGGAGTTATTACAGCAACCCCTGTCCCAACGTACTGCTGATGTTTCATTTTCTAAATATATTAATCAACTGTTCATAAAGTTTAATGCATAAGACATCGAGCACCTCGCTTGCGTAGCTATCCGCCGATAAGCAAAATTGGGCATTTCGATCCATTTGTCCGTCGAAGACAACGGCAGTTTTTAACAGTCCATTAGACGAGGCGAAGAGATAATCCATTGATCTGTTTTTATGGCGATCTACCTTTAGGATCAGGTCATATCTACTATGCAGCCATTTCACTAAAAATTCTTGTTTGGGAACTCCGGACCATGTAAAGCACTCAGAGTCTATAACTTCTACCATCGAATTTTCCGCCTCTGATGAAGAAGATGAAATAAAAAAGCCTTTTGCGTCTACTCCTCGTTTACCTAACATTGTAATAGATCGGTCTAGCTGTTGCTTGTCAAATGATAAATCATCAGTCAGAATTAGCATCGTTGATATCTTATTAACATTATTCTTTGAAGGAGTTTCGATTCCAGACACTTTTAAATACTCCCTATTAAAGAAATAACTCTTAACCGCTCCGACCATTAATTCTTAGCTCTCACTTTTTCACAAATTGACCCATGGCGTCATACTTCTCCAGTCTACCTAGTATGAGGTCATCAGGCTTGATCTGCGCCAACTCCTCGAGCTCAGTCTTAATATGTTTTTTGAGTGCCTTGGCCATTTTATCAGGATCAGAGTGTGCTCCTCCAATGGGTTCTGGCACTATTCCATCAATTAACCCAAAATTGAGCATATGATCTGATGTCAACTTCAATGATTCAGCAGCCTGCTCCTTGTAATCCCATGTCCGCCACAATATCGAAGAACAAGACTCAGGTGAAATAACGGTATACCACGTATATTCCAACATGAATATCCTATCTCCCAAACCAATTCCTAAAGCGCCTCCAGAAGCACCTTCTCCTATGATGTAGCATAAGATAGGTACCGTAAGTTGCGCCATTTCTAAGAGATTTTGTGCAATAGCTTCAGCCTGACCTCGTTCCTCCGCCTCAATGCCTGGATATGCCCCTGGTGTATCGATAAAGCAAATGACAGGAATATTAAATTTCTCTGCGGTCTTCATCAATCGTAGAGCCTTGCGGTAACCTTCCGGATTTGCCATACCAAAATTGCGGTACTGACGCATCTTAGTATTCACCCCTTTCTGGTGGCCTATAATCATGACAGTCTGTCCATCAATTGAGCCCAATCCTCCGACAATTGCCTTATCATCGCCAAACTTCCTATCTCCATGAAGCTCAGTAAATTTCTTACAGATCTGTTCTATATAATAAAGAGTGTATGGGCGGGCTGGATGTCTTGACAACTGAACCTTCTGCCATGGCGTCAAGTCTGTGAATATTTCTTTTTTCTTCTTACGAATATGTGCGTTTAGCTCCTTTATTTTATCAGTGACATCTATATCACCTTCACTCTCCAACTTTTTTATAGTCTCAAGTTGCTCATAAAGGCTCTCTAAGGGTTGTTCAAAATCAAGAAATACCATAATAATCTCTTAGTTCGTACAGGGCCGTAAATATAGACCTTCACTCATCAACCGTAGTACATTACATTAGGAATTCAAATATTATAGAAATACTATATATCTACATGGTTGATTCTTCGCCCATTATGGTGTAAAAAAATTATATATCGAATAATCATATATAAATATTTTAGTATATTTGACTATTGATGAAAACGCCTTGCCCCGACAATAGTCTTCCTGACTACTGTTTAATGAAATATTGTATATAGGACTTTGGTGTTTTTGTTATTGACATTAAGTCGAAACTTTACGTCGCATTTGATGTGAATAAATCGAACATGATGAAAACGAAAACGAACACGCTAAGTGCTCTTATTGGCACTTTTATACTGATGATATCTATCGTCTGTACATCTATATCACAAGGATCACTTGCGATATCTATTGAGCAATCAGATGGCACCACAGTTGACATAGGATGTGGTTCCTTCTACACAACACTTCTGCCTCATGAAGATTTAGATGACAATGAAACATTGAAGGTGGATACATGGACACTTATAAATGATGGAGATGAAAATCTCACCATTCAAATTCCATTGATTTTTGCCCCTGGAGCTTCATCATTCTTAAGAGTCGCATCTCAACCGCAGGGGACTTTGGCGCCCGGTGAATCAACTACATTCACTACTACTTGTCGTTATAATCCGGATGATGGTGGCACTGGGTTCTTACCGATCAGTACTAACAGCCCAACCAATGGAGAGTGTGGATTCCTTATCAGGGGAATGTTAGAGACTGTGTCCTTATGCCAGTGTTATTGTGATAGTAATAACGAAATAAATGAAATATGCCCTTTTGATATAGACGGATTCGTCACAGGCATTAGTATCGATGAAGAAGCGTGCGAAAGTAATCCAACAAATGTCACATGCAGTTCAATCAATCTTGCTGGAACTTGTGATTGTGCTAACTTAAGAAACACAACATCTGGTGAGGACTTATTTGTTGACACGCTGAGAGTTACTGGGCTGCCGAGAACCGATGTGATCATTACAGAAAATAACGATTCAGGGGAATTTTCCCTGTTAAATCTTAATGGCGCATCTATACGTCGAGGGACCGTCATAGGCACAATAAACATTCGAGGATTCGTTGACATTCCAATCTTCCGTAGGCCAGGCACCGCAATCAACGTTTTGATCAACGGGGTCCGCTATACAAGTGATGCGTTGTGCCCATTAGTGAGCGATTGCGTAATTGATCAAGGAAACGAAACATCTATACCAGCAGAAAATATGGAAAGAATACCTACTCTTTCTGAGTGGTCGATATTTTTACTAGGACTTATCCTCATTAATATAGGCGTCGTTACGCTTCGCTCACTAGTGATCTTCGATAAGAGAAATAAAAAACTAAAGCTTTAATTGCACCATATATAAATAGTTGCTAATATTGCACACTCTTTCAAGGAAGGAATCGAGTGAACGATTGTACTCGATAAGAAGAGAAACCACGAACAATGGCTCGTGGAGAGTAGAGCGCAGGTATTATAATTTATCTGTTAGCTTAAAAAGATAAGAACTACAATTTTTGAAAAATAATGGTCTGGTAGTTCAGTTGGTTAGAATACCTGCCTGTCACGCAGGGGGTCGCGAGTTCGAGTCTCGTCCAGACCGCAAAAGCCTTCATCAGTTTGATGGAGGCTTTTTGCGTTTTAGGGTTTTATTGTAATTCACACAGTTAATACTATTACTAATCGCATTAAAGCCACTATCAACCACCATCTCATGGTCAGTGATAAGTCCTCCAGCCTTCTCGGAATACAGCAATAGTGTCGCACAGATTAATTCTTCGAGAAAAGAATCCCTAAATATCTGACACACGCTCTAACTGTACCAACAAAATTCACAGCCATGATGCGTTACAACTCCTCCTCTGAAATATCTCGAATTGGGTAGCTGAGGTGTATTGCCTGCTCCATATAGATAGAGAACCTGCGTTATAATGGCCTCAACAGACTTGCGTGAAGAATAACGCCTTCCGCAAATACCACATTAAATTTTGATCAGACGCATAGCGGCGAATAATATCTTAAATAATCGATGTGGGATCACAAGCATCATCACACGTGAGTTGAGTAAATGTATCAATTAGACTAAACGGGAAAAATATGTCGCCCGCTCTATCTCTCTAATCAATAGATCCTATGGTGTTTAATTTTTCTACATTCACTGTTGACAAGTAGAACAGCATATAATCGGTTCCACTTGGCTTAATTGCACTTATGCGGTATGTGATTGTTACAGGTGAGGTTTCAGGCGATCAAATAGGAGCTGCAGTAGCAACAGGGCTTAAGACTAAAGATTCTGCAGCCAAGTTATATGCAATGGGCGGTCAAGAATTAAAACTTGCTGGCGCAGAAATCATCCAAGACAATACCGACCTGGCAATGATGGGGTTTTCTGGCTTGCCCATGAAAGTCCTTCAAGTAAGAGGAGTTTACTACAATATGTGTGCCGCCATAGAGCGCATAAAACCTGATGTAATCATCTATGTAGATTTCGCAGGTTTTAATCTCAGACTAGGTCGATGGGCTAAGGGTAAAGGCTACAAAAATATCTACATCGCACCCCCGAAGACTTGGGCTTCAAGAGCATGGCGAAATCGAGCTATTCAACGAGATTTTGATCTGCTGATCACGCTGTTTCCGTTTGCCAATGAATATTTTTCATCTCGTAGACATAATTCTATCTTTTGCGGCCACCCACTTCTACAGTCATTACAACCCACAACAAGAAGTTCTGATCAGAGTTATATACTGATTGCTCCTGGAAGCCGAACGCAAGAGATAGAAAGTACCCTGCCCGTACTTCGTGAATTTATTATTCAATCTCCGCAGCGAAACTTTATTGTCAGTAAGATCGCAAGCCAAAGTCCTAAGTTGTATAGTTCATATTTGGATGATATAGGGCATGTCACAATTTCTGAAGAGCCACTTCAACATCTACTCAGACAGGTAGATCTGGCCATAATTACTTCAGGGACCGCCACACTCGAAGCCGCAATCATCGGAGTACCGCAGGTAGTCATTTATAGCACTACCACACTGAATTATCTAGTCGCTAAGAGGCTGATCAAAACAGACTATATTTCTCTTCCCAATCTAATACTAAACAAGATGGTGGTGCCAGAATTGATACAAGCTGAGTTTACGAGCCAAAAACTGATATTGGCCATAGACAATATGGTTCTTAAGCGAGAAAATATCTTAAACGACTATGCACAGATAAGAGCGCTTTATAAGCAGCATGATTCTGCCAAGGAAATAGCCACTGCAATTATGGCTCAAACAAGCACTATATAGTTGTTTTGACCAATATTGAATTCGCAAAATCAAATTTTGATCTTTCGCCCATTCAGTGTGCATTGCATACTGTGTTAACACAGTAGACGGAATATGTTATATGTTAATATTACCTTTAGACATAGGGTGAAATAATAATAAAGCGTCTTTATTAGTTACAACCCAACAACTACAAATCCATTGAAAACACATAAATACATATTATCAATACTGCTGCTGCAACTGCTAACAACAAGCATTTCGGCGGCTGTCGTTGATACTATACCATTGTTCAAACTCAACTTCTATATGATGGGCATGAGCGATGTGGACGAAAGTGTCACCTTGGATATAGGGCGCAACATTGACTATCTCAATAATGAGTTTGAAAATCGTATAGTCTTTGAAATCGGCAAGATGTTCATGGACGAAAATCATGCATACATCCCTGATCTTCATGACGCAGCAATAGGTCGTGGTGATGAAGATATCGAAGAGATTGTTGATGCCATAGAAATGGCTGGATCGATTAATATTTACATTTTCGATACCTACAGTAAGCGAGAAGATGGTAGTGCAATGATGGGATTCACTCCTGTATTAAGTAGGATGAGACACACTTATGAGCACAATTCACCTCAATTTGATCGCATATTCTTGTCGTATCCTGGCTTGAAGGACTTGACTACTCTAGTACATGAGATGGGACATTTTCTAGGATTAAATCATCCTTGGGATCTGGATCACATCAATAAACATATGATGGGATTAACTGATGATGACACTATCTATAAGAACCATATGTCATATGGTGTAGAGGTATCTCAATTTACCGAGGAGCAACTGGACAGAATGCAGCATTTTGCTAAAACATTCAGATCATACCTACTTAGTAACGAAGACGATATCGTACAGGCTTACGATTGAGCCTCTTTGATCATCTTTTTCACATCTTCAAGGCTTAGCGCTTCAAGTTCTTCTTTTTCGAGCTTTTTATCTTTGACCTTAGGGATCTTCACACTCTTCTTGCCTACTCTGAAGAATGGTCCCCAGCGTCCGTTTTCGATCGCTATCTTTTCCTTTGGCCACTGCTTAATATAGCGATTGGCTTCCTTTTCAATTTTTGCCATTATAAGCGCTATGGCATCATCGGCTGATAGATTGTCAAAGTCGTACTTCTTGCTGACATTAGCATATAGTTTCTCCCACTTGACGAATGGCCCAAATCGCCCCACTCCTTTAGTGATCGGCTTATCTTGATAAGTTGCTATAGGTCGATCCTCCTCTCGCTTAGCTTCAATCTTTTCTATTGCCTCTTCAAGCGATACGGAGAGCGGATCTGTCTTACGACCCAATGAGATATACTTCTCATCGAACTTGACATAAGGCCCATATCTGCCTGCACCTATCTCTACTGGTTTATTTTCGTATTCTCCGAGTGTCTTAGGCAGTTGAAATAGATCCATGGCCTCTTCATAGTTGATGGTCTCCATGGATTGCCCTGGTCGCAGATTAGCAAACTTTGGCTTACCATCTTCGCCGACTTCTTCTCGACTACCTATCTGCACCACAGGACCATATCGGGTGATCTGTACGAGGACGCTATGCCCAGTCTCAGGATCTTTACCTAGTACTCGTGTGCCCTTCGCACGCTCTGCATTCTCGATGGTCTCTTCTACGTCTTTATGAAATGGTCCATAGAAGCCCTTAAGCATCTCTTTCCACTCTGCCTGACCCTCTGCGATATCATCAAATTTTTCTTCTATACCTTTTGTAAAGTTATAGTTCATGATATCACCAAAGTGTTGGTCCAAGAAGTCTGTAACGATCATACCTATATCCGAAGAGTATAGACGATTGCTGGTAGCTCCTGTATTCTCAGTTTCAGTTTTTTCTGAGACTGTAGCATCTTTGAGTGTAATGACTCGATACTCACGGGGTGTTCCTTCTCTGCTCTCTTTGGTCACATAACCTCTAGTAGGGTCGATGATTTTACTGATTGTAGGGGCATATGTTGATGGTCTTCCTATACCGAGCTCTTCCAGTTTCTTAACGAGACTTGCCTCAGTATATCGAGCAGGGCCTCGAGTAAATCTCTCCGTCGCCTTTATATGATCCAAGTCCAACACTTGACCTACCGATAGTGGAGGCAATATCCCTCTGGTATCTTCTGGATCATCGTCATCTTTTGATTCCATATAGACCTTGAGGAATCCATCAAACTTGAGGACCTCTCCATATGCCTTTAGGCCCTGGTCTTTATGAGTCGAGATACTGATATCTACAGTAGTCTTCTCCAGCTCTGCCTCTGACATCTGTGAGGCTATAGTGCGCTTCCATATCAATTCGTACAAGCGCTGTTGATCCCTATCCGAGGTCACAGACTGCCGATCTATATATGCCGGCCTGATGGCTTCGTGAGCCTCTTGCGCATTTTTACTCTTAGACTTAAACTGTCTTACTTTGTGGTACTTCTCCCCAAATGAGCTCTTGATCTCCTCTCCTATCGTCCCAATAGCTGTAGCGCTCAAAGAAGTTGAATCTGTCCTCATATAGGTAATAAAACCTTGCTCATATAATCGCTGGGCATTGGACATAGTCCGATTAACACTGAAGCCTAATTTTCGAGATGCTTCTTGTTGGAGTGTTGAGGTTGTAAAGGGAGCCGCGGGTTTGCGCTTAGTCGGCTTAGTTTTTATATCCTCAATCTTAAAATCAGCACCCTTACATTTTTCGATGAACGATGATGCATCGCCTGGTGTTGCTAATCTCGTAGCCAGCTCAGCTTTAAGCATAGCCTTAAAGTTATTGGCATCCTTGACCTCAAACTCTGACGTTACCTTGAAGTATGGTTCTGTCTGAAAGGATTGAATTTCGCGCTCTTTCTCTACGATTAGCTTTACAGCAACCGATTGAACACGACCTGCGCTCAATTTATTTTTAACCTTACGCCAGAGTACACCACTCAGTTCGAAACCTACTAATCTGTCCAGTATTCTCCGAGCCTGTTGTGCATTTACGAGGCCTTGATCAACAAGCCTGGGTGTTTCAATAGCCTTAAGTATGGCGGATTTGGTGATCTCTCTAAACACAATACGCTTAGTAGTCTGGGGATCTAATCCTAAGACTTCACATAAGTGCCATGATATGGCTTCTCCCTCACGGTCTTCATCCGTTGCGAGCCACACCTCACTGACTTTCTTAACAGCAGACTTTAGTTCTTTGACAACTTTTGTCTTTTCTGGAGAGACTACGTACGACGGTTCGAAGTCATTTTCGATAGCAACTCCTTTTGTGCCTTTGTCGAGATCTCTGATGTGCCCATAGCTCGACTTTACTTTAAAGTCTTTACCGAGGTACTTTTCAATTGTCTTTGCCTTAGCTGGGGACTCGACGATCAATAAATTCTTAGCCATGGGATAATTCTAAACGATCTACACAGTTCAAAAAAAAATCAAAACTATAAATTTTGAACGACAGGCTACCCATATTATTGATAATTGGAGCGAACTGGTGTTAAAAATTGTCAGAATGGCGAGACTTACTTCAGTTCGACAGTTGAGAACATATTGATTAGTTAGGTATTACCCTAACAGTTTTCTTCTTATTGCGCTCCTCTTGTTCTTTTTTTCTTTGTTCATATATAGCTGATGCACGATCTTCAATATTTAAGGAGAGCTCGTTGAGCTGACGATAATAAGTCCTGATGAGGAAAGACGACATGTCAGTTGGATGACTTACGCCCAATTGCTTCATTTGGTGAGACAGTCTTGAGCCCTCATAAAAGTTCCACTTGCTGATCATCCACTTACCCAGTCCTCTATTTAAGCGCTCTATGACCAGTTCTTCATCCGCTCCTATGAGCTTGGCGCGGCTTTCTTCATTGGCAATCTTATTGAGTTGTACCATAGCATCATCGATATCCATAGGGATGTAGATCCCATTGATTTCCTCCTTAAGGATATTCTCTTCATACTTGCGCTGATGCTCGGCAGCGAGATCCTCTTGCCCGAACAGAACGCCTGTAATCATCAACATTGAGAATGCCAGTATTATAGATTTCATGACTTATGAATTACTCAATTGGTATAACTAAGAAGTCAGCAAAATTATTCCTTGACGACGTATATTAACAGTGCTTTAAAAATTTTATGCTAATTGCAGTTTATAATGTCGTATTGGATTGATTGAAGAAATTGAATTTAGACAAGGCAAAAAACGCAGTAATAGCCGTAGCTATTGCGAGTATTTTTAACGCAGGATCAATTCTATTTCTAATCATTATATGCGGCAATTATAATTTCAATTAGTATTACACACCTCTTAGATGCGCATAGGATTACCCGAACTGATATTGGTCCAACTTATACTGTATGCTGGTCTCTGGCTGATCAGCCCTTATGTAGGCTTTATGCTATCTATGATCGTCGCCACGATCTCTGCTGCCATCCTAATTATATCGCTTATCATGGAGCTCGTCGATCGATCCAAAGTGCCTAAGATCTATTTTCGATTCATGCTAACAGCTATTATATGTCCGATAG
Organism: uncultured Saprospiraceae bacterium; assembly: GCA_964522505.1. Taxonomy (GTDB): domain Bacteria; phylum Bacteroidota; class Bacteroidia; order Chitinophagales; family Saprospiraceae; genus GYS-P2D. Next base: position 51,613 of record CAZFWJ010000015.1, on the reverse strand, counting down.
CGGTAAGCCTTTTCTTCATAGCGTTTTACCCTGATGCGATGAGTTGGATGGCAGGGTAAGGCGATCTCAACGCAGAACCGCAGAGAGTGCAAAGAAGGAGTTATTAATATAGCTTAGCGATCTTGGCGAGAATAGATATCAATTCGAGGTCAGAGAACCTGTCCGCCGTGGAGGACTCGAATTAGATATAGGCATAAGGAGTCTCATAACTGGTGTGGTAATCCCTAAGGGATGTTACTATTATATATAGAATAATTGCGACCGAAAAGGAACCCTGAAGGGTTGACATAGTAGGCATCGTTTAAAGCATCACAGGTGAGTAGCCAGCTAATAAATATCCTTTCGATGACCTACTCTTCTGATCTCAACTATTTCTGATAGTGTCATAAACTGAGTAGAGAATGCGATAATCCCCAACTCTTTCTCGCCATAGATCTTCCTTCATTCCTTTTAACTTTAAGCTTCCTGAAGGATATGGCTCTTTTAATCTCTGGAAATCCATTCATTTCTTTCCTATCCAATACAGTGATGTCATTCACAATAACTCGGAAGAGACCACTGTCACTGGGCTGCAGTGATAGTTCATTGATTTCTTCACTAAATGTCGTGAGCAGTTCTTGAGCCATACATGTAGTCCCTCGCAACCATCAACATTGGGGCAATACTTAATGAGGACTTTGTTCATATGGTTAAGCAAATACCGGCTAGGTCTTTCTCTTCTTCTTCTTAGCAGCTGGGAAGAGCACATTGTTCAATATCAATCTATAGCCTGGGCTCTTGGGATGGAGGTTAAGGTCTGTCTCAGGATCATTGACATAATGTCTATAATCTTCTGGATCGTGTCCGCCATAAAATGTCCACGTACCATAGCCAAAAGTGCCATGTAAGTACCTTGCTTCATCCAGGCTTTTATTCTCTCCCATGATGAGGACATCAGACTTGATAAACTCTCTGTCGTATGCTGTCGTCTGTCCCATGAAACCCTTCACCGTGCGTGTATGGTTCTGTGTGAGCATAGTTGGTATAGGGTCCCACTTCGCCGAGAAATCGAATAAGGTAAAGTAATCGGACTCGGGAGCAAGTGTTGTCCTCTTACGAGGAGACATATCGATGGTAGAATATTCATACTCGAGAGGATTAGGCTCTAGCCTAAAATCTTTGAAGGCAAAGGTCTGCGAGAAGTCCAAGTGATCCTGGCATCCAGCATGCTTAGAATCTCCATCATAGATCTTATCACAGATGTCTGTGCTGGCAGCCGCAAGTGCAATATCAAAGCTATCTGTCGCACTACACATGGCAAACATAAAGCCACCACCCTCGACATACTCTTTAATCCTGCTCGCCACGGCTAACTTAAGTTTAGAAACTTTTTCAAATCCCAAACTTGTCGCCAGCTCTTCCATCTTGCGTTGATTCTCTTGATACCATAGGGTCGTATGATATGACCGATAGAACTTGCCATACTGACCGGTAAAATCCTCATGGTGCAGATGCAGCCAGTCGTACTGCGCTAATTTGTCTTCGAGTACTTCACGGTCGTAGATGGTCTCATATGGAATCTCGGCATAGGTTAATACCATAGTTACTGCATCATCCCAGGGTTGTATTTTTTCACCACGCTGGTTAAATGGAGGCGAATAGACAGCAATCTTTGGAGCTTGCTCCAGCTTGATGACATCCTGATTTTGTTCCGGATCTGCGATCTTCTGTCTGAGATTGGCAAATTGTGCATTGGGGATTACTCGATAATCCACCCCACGTATCTTGCATTCTGCCTCGATACTCTCGGTATGTTCGAATGCAAATGCCCCTCCTTCATAATTGAGTAACCAATAGGCTTCGACTCCTTTTTCGAGGACCCAGTAAGTAATGCCATAGGCTTTGAGATGTTCCGTCTGATTCTCCTCATCCATTGGTAACAATATGTAGGAGGCCTGAGCAGTATAGGATATCATAACACTCAGAACAGCAATCCACAGAAATCTCATAATCGTCATTTTACAATAGCTTATAAAGTTACTATATAGTATACTACCAAGTTTCTGTTTTTATTGTTCCCAGAGGGTATCAACTATGCGTTATATAAGTCATAAAGACAGCATAACAACATATGCCACATTAGTAAAACACTTCGAGAGAAATAATAATACTTTTGCAGCCTCGAGTAGAGTTAGACTATGATGCAAAATATAAGCTTTGAATATCCGCCAGCATGGATCGTGCTTTGTGTGGTATGTGCCATAGTATTTAGCTTACTGCTATACTTCCGTTCTGCTATCACAACAGATAAGGGTACAGGATTATCATTCTTACTCGCTGGGCTGAGATTTCTGTCTATTGGGATCATCACATTGTTACTGTTAGGGCTTCTACTACAATCTTCTCAAGAAGAGTCTAAGCAACCCATCGTAGTAATCGCTCAAGATATCAGTGAATCGGTAGCTGGATTAGCCGGCAATGATGAGCTGCAGGCGAGCATCAATACACTAACAACTCAATTGAAAGAGCGCTTTAAGGTAGATCACCTCTACTTCGGCTCAGAAGTTTATCAGGATCTGGACTCAACAGGTCAGACTGACAAAACTACTGATATCAATCAGCCCATAGAATATATCAGTGATATCTACGAGGGCGAGAATCTCGCTACCGCTATTGTCATCACAGACGGCATCTATAATGAAGGGAAAAACCCAATCTATAGCGGCTACAATCATACCAGTCCAATCTATAGCGTTGCCCTTGGCGACACCACTCCGATAGTAGATCTGTCCGTAAAAGAAGTACTCTATAATCAAATCGGCTATCTCAACGATCAGACAGAAATACAGATTGATATAGACGCTCACGATTGCAATAATCAGCGTACTATCCTGAGAGTCGATCAACGATTAGGATCAGGCACCAAGTTGATTCATGAGGAGAACATCAGAATAGACAGCGACAATTTTTTTACGACTCGGTCAGTCACGCTGGACTTATCTACTGCTGGTCTTGCCGAGTATGTCGTAACTGTCTCGTCACTCAACAGCGAACAAAACAAGGCTAACAATAGAAAAACTATCTACATAGATGTCCTCGATGCACGACAGAATATCCTGATATTAGCCAATGCGCCCCATCCCGATGTGGCGACGCTGAAGCAAGTCCTGAGTAATAATAAAAACTATGAAATTAGCGTAAGCTATAGCACGGCTGATGCCAATATCAACGATGCCGACCTGGTGATACTGCACAACCTCCCATCGAAAAATCAATCCATAAAATCTACCCTTCAAAGGTTAGATCAGCTCAAGACACCACGGATGGTCATCTTGGGGAATCAGACCTTACTAAGCAGTCTAAATAATCTACAATCGATAGTGAGCATCAAAGGTCAAACTGGTGTCTCCAATGATAGTGAGGCATTAGTTACCAGTGACTTTACAAATTTCAATATCTCAGAAGAGGTTATTGCTCGAGTAAAAAGATATCCGCCTCTGACTAGCCCTTTTGGCGAATATACTTTCAGTCAAAGCCAACAGACGCTGCTACAGCAAGCGATCGGGGGCATTGAGACAGATTTCCCTATGCTTAGTTTTTCTGAGTATGACGGCATCAGATGGGCCTTCTTATTTGGAGAAGGAATCTGGAGATGGAAGTACTTTGACTATATAGAAGATGGCGGCTACGAAGTGATCTCAGAGATCATTGACAAATCGATTGTATATACATCGACTAAGGATGATAAGCGAAAATTTAGGGTCAGTACGAGCGAAAATATCTATCAAGAAAATGATGAGGTTAGAATAGTCGGGGAGTTATACAACAGCAATTATGAGTTGATCAACGATCCTGAGGCCTACCTCTCGATCACTAATGAGTCGGGCGAGGAGTTCTCCTATACCTTTTCAAAGTCCAATAACGGTTATGCGCTCAATGCTGGCGTATTCGTACCTGGCAGATATAGCTATAAGGCCAATACTACTCATGCTGGCGAGCAGTATGAGGACACAGGAAAGTTTTCGGTGCGACGTATAGAGGTTGAAAAATCAAATCTACAGGCTAATCATAATGTACTGCACGCCTTGGCAACTAAGTCTTCTGGTAAAGTGTATTACCCTGATCAGATGAATCTACTACAAGAAGAACTGCTCGGTAATGATCAGATGAAACCCATTCTCTATCAAAACGTCGTTAATCGCAGCATCCTAGACCTGAAGTGGTTACTTGGGCTGTTGTTACTGAGTCTTGTCTTAGAGTGGTTTCTACGACGGTATTTCGGAAGGTTATAGCAGATTACAACTCAGCCATAAAAAAGTTAAGGCCTCAACTGCACAGTTGGGCCTATTTAGTAATAGAATCAATATTGATTCTTTATTTCTTTTTTAATGCAATCTCAAATCGTTTTACACCTTCGATTCTTTAATTATTCGTTCACCGAATAATAGAACAATCGCCGATGCTATGGCGAATATTATCATGGGTAATAATTTGCAAGCAAGTTATGGGATAAACTTCTAAAAAGTCAATAGTAAAAACCCTTAGAGTCAGAAATGCACCATATTAAGTATAACGGTGTGATCAGAATACTAATCTCCAGAAATCAAAAAAAGCCAAGCTATCATGACGATAACTTGGCTTAGATGTAATATCTATTTAAGCTGTCAGCCTACACTAACGCTTCATATTTTTTCTCTACAACATTCCAGTTGATGATACTCAAGAATGCCTTAACATAATCAGGTCTTCTGTTCTGATAGTTTAAGTAATATGCATGCTCCCACACATCAACAGCAAGGATCGGTGTACCGCCACATCCTACACCAGGCATCAATGGATTGTCCTGATTAGGTGTGCTACAGATTTCCACTTTGCCGCCATCATGTACACATAACCATGCCCATCCAGATCCAAATCTGGTACCTGCAGCAGCAGCAAACTTAGCTTCGAATTCTTCCTTTGAGCCAAAAGCCGCTTTAATAGCATCGAGAAGTGGGCCAGAAAGCCTTCCTCTATCTCCGGGAGCGATTACTTCCCAAAACAATGAGTGGTTGTAGAATCCCCCACCATTATTACGCACGGCTCCGTTAGTCATATCGAGTGAGCCTAATATTTCTTCTATGCTTTTACTCGCAAGAGGTGTTCCTTCGATTGCTGCATTAAGTTTCTTTGTGTAACCAGCATGGTGCTTGCTATGGTGTATCTCCATCGTGCGAGCATCTATACTTGGTGCTAAGGCATCATATGCGTATCCTAAATCTGGTAGTTCGAAAGCCATTTTTATTTGTTTTAATTAGTGAAAGTATACTGTCGAATAAAACGATCCCGAATATAAGAAGTTTACTTTTGTAGAACTGATAAATGCAAAATCATGAGACAAGAAAAAGACTCCATAGGATATATAGATGTACCTGCTGACAAGTATTGGGCAGCACAAACACAGCGCTCGCTACAAAACTTTAAGATAGGTGATCAGCAAATGCCGAAAGAAGTGATTAAAGCTTTCGCCATCCTCAAAAAAGCCGCAGCAGCTACTAATGCAGAACTCGGCGTACTTGATACATCAAAGGCAGCACTCATAGGAAAAGTATGCGATGAAATCACAGCTGGTGATCTTGATGATCAATTTCCGTTAGTGGTTTGGCAGACGGGTTCAGGAACTCAGAGCAACATGAATGTCAACGAGGTGGTTGCCAATCGAGGCCATGTGATGCAAGGCGGTAAGCTGACTGATCAACCCAAAGCACTTCATCCAAATGACGATGTCAATAAGTCTCAATCGTCTAACGATACTTTTCCAACTGCTATGCATATCGCAGCATATACGATATTGATGGAAAATACCATCCCAGGAATCGAGAAGTTGAAAGCAACCATCGAGGCGAAATCTGCAGAGTTTATGGATGTCGTGAAGATCGGTCGTACACACTTCATGGATGCCACCCCTGTAACCGTTGGGCAAGAGTTATCCGGATATGCTTCACAGCTAGATCATGGCATCCGTGCAATCAAGAACACGTTGGCACACCTCTCAGAGTTGGCGCTTGGTGGAACTGCCGTTGGAACAGGCTTGAACACCCCTAAAGGATACCCTGAACTTGTCGCCAAGAAAATTGCTGAGTTGACAGGATTACCATTTGTAACAGGTGAAAATAAATTCGAAGGATTAGCAGCTCATGATGCCATCGTAGAAGCGCATGGCGCTCTTAAGACCGTAGCAGTATCGCTAATGAAGATTGGTAATGATATCCGTATGCTTGCTTCAGGACCACGGAGTGGTATCGGCGAGCTCATCATCCCTGCTAATGAGCCTGGCTCTTCCATCATGCCGGGCAAAGTCAACCCTACTCAGTCAGAAGCCTTGACTATGGCGATGGCACAAGTCTGTGGTAATGATGTAGCTATTAACATAGGTGGCATGACTGGACACTTTGAGCTCAATGTATTCAAACCAATGATGATCTATAATTTCTTGATGTCTGCAAGGCTTATAGGTGATGCCTGTGTGAGCTTCAATGACAATTGTATCGCTGGCCTTAAGCCGAATCATAAGAAGATCACGGAGCATCTGAACAACTCATTGATGCTTGTAACCGCTCTTAATACTAAGATCGGATACGATAAAGCCTCAGAGATTGCCAAGAAAGCTTACAAGGAGGATACAACCTTACGAGCCGCAGCTATTGCTCTCGGGTATCTTACTGATGAAGAGTTCACTGAGTGGGTAAGACCTGAGAAGATGATTGGTGGGTTGGGGTAATGGAATTTATCTGCTCTCAAAACTAAGAACTTAGAGTTTGACAACAGTGTTGTAAACCTAAATGAAAATTACCTCTACAAATTCAAGATTGTAGAGGTAAAAATTTTTATCGCAAGCTTAAAATAATCATCGCTCTAATTTAGGTTAGCCTAAAACAGCAACAAACTATCCTATTATTCTACTCAGTTTTTACAAATCGAATAAATATTTGCATCAATAACAAGGAAAAAAGCATAGAAAACCCAATAATAGCTATGCAAATCTCGATTTTAGACATGCTGAGGTATGAGTCTTGGATATACCAAAGCCCATGTACACAGGCGTAGATCAAAAATAAGTTTGATAGATATAAAGAGCCCTTAGAATTCCAAAATGCGTTGAGTTTTTTAATCATTACTACAAAATTTTGATCCTGCCAACAATGCTGTCCCTGTGCCGCCAATAATAGCACCTGCTACACATCCAACTAAGCCATTCTGAGGACCACCCAAAAGGGTGCCTATTTTTATTCCAAGTTTACATCCTCCGATTCCTCCTGACAAAAGTCCTCCGAGTATTGCCGCTCCGCATTTAAGTGTGGGATCTTTTAGAGCTAGTCCAGAATTCTTACTCAATAATAACTCCAACTTAGGACTTATATCAACTGCACTTTTTAAGGCATATAGCTCTGCATAGTTTGATTTTAAATTCAGACTTCCGTCCAATATCAGTTCCTTCAACACTATAAGGTCGCTATCAATCTTCTCCAGTAATATATCTCTGTTCTCCACATGCTCTCTATATGTCGTGTATAATGCTTCGTTAATAATTGGCTGAGCTATATACTCATCATTAACTCCAATCCCATAGAATGCCTTGAATGATTGTTCATCAACAATTTCCTTTTGGTCAATAGATTCCGACATCTCATTATAAAAAAATCAATGTATTATATAAAATAAAAAGAGCATAATCCCTATGAAAACAGAATTTCGTATCAGTATATGTATGTCGTTCTGATTTCTTTCCGTACACTTAAAGAAATAATAAATAGCACCTGCTAATACTAATGCACAGGCAAGAATAGCATAGAGGTGCACTCCAGTCCCGTAGAACATCGCTAACATTCCAAAACCAGTTAAAAGGATGAATCTATAAATCCACATATTCATGTCTCTTTTAATCTACTTTGGTGGAGGGCAATCACGTTTCCACGTTCCATCATCTCTCAAACATTTAATATAATCATCACCCAAAACTATGGCTCCACCAACTGCACCCGCAGCCGCACCGGGTAGAATTCCTGCTCCTCCAGTGAAAATCCCTCCAGCAACGCCTCCACCTAATACTCCTGCCCACCATGATGAATAGACACAAACTTACAAGATGCAGTTTTTCTTGAACATTCTTTTATACACTCTTCCCAGCCTGGATCTGTCTTATATTGATAAGAAATATTATTAAATTATATATATCATTGATTATCTGATATTTAATATAATCAAATTTTATCGCATCAACTTATATTCATACAGCATATACATTTTAAAGGTTAGAATTAACCTGTTAAGACTACTGACTAAACAAGTACTATATTGCTTATGAGAAAAGCGATATCTTTAGTTAAACTTTGCTGATGGCAGAAATCACCTCCTTATCACAACTTAATCTTGACGGGTACTACACCTACCAGGACTATCTCTCTTGGAAGTTCAAGGAGCGTGTAGAGCTATTTAAGGGGGGTAATCGCCAAGATGTCTCCAGCTCCCAATAGGAAACACCAAGAATTAAGCCTTACACTCATTAGAATAATTGATCAGCACTTGCTCAAATCGAAGTGTAAAGTTTACCACGCTCCATTCGATGTTAGACTTCCTGTTTCCTATAAGAATGGAAAAGTAGACACGGTTGTCCAACCTGATATCTTGTGGTATGTAATCTGGGCATATTAGATGACCAGGGATGTAATGGCGCACCAAGCCTTGTTATCGAAATATTATCTCCTGGTAATTCTATCCGTGAGATGAAAGACAAGTTTGAGTTGTACGAACAATCTCAGATACCTGAATACTGGATAGTTGACCCACAAAAGGAGTCTGTTATTATCTACTCACTAAATGGAGAGCATCAATATATCGGGAGTAGACCTCATGTGCTTGGTGATCAGCTTAGTTCCGCCGTATTGAATGGACTCGAAATAGATGTGACGTCCTTATTTGTCGAGTAATTTTGATTATTCCTGAGGGATCCCAAGACCACTATAAATTATCCAACATAGCCATTACAGCCGCCTTCTTTCTAACTGCTACAGGGACAAGATCTCCATTAGTCATAGATAGATAGCCACCTTCGGTACGGACATACTCCTTGATATAGTCGATATGGATGAGGTGTGACTGGTGTACTCTCATGAAGTTATGATTAGCAAATAGTTGATCATAAGACTTCAAGGTTTTAGTGACAAAGATTTGGTCCATCCCTTCGACGTGAAATATGGTGTTATTACCATCCGCTTCACACCTGATGATCTTGCTGATTTCAACCACTGTAATCCGATCAAGTGCATGAAGTGATATCCGCTTTGGGAGTTGATTAGGATTGTTGATGGTCTCTTTGAGTAGATCTATGCTTTCGGTAGAAGGGCTCAACATCTTAGTTGCTTTCTCCACGGCACTGACGAGGTGATCTGAGTTAAGTGGCTTGAGCAGATAATCTATTGCGGCGAATCTAAAGGCCTTAATCGCAAACTCGTTAGTAGCGGTTATAAATATCAACTTGGCTGAGAGATTGGGGAAGATCTCAAGCAGATCGAAGCCCGTGCCATCCCCTAACATAATGTCTAAGAATATGATATCAGGAGTTTCAGTAGATAAGATCTTAGCGGCTTCAACGATGCTTTGAGCCTTGCCGATAATCTCTATCTGGGGGCAGTGTTGTTCTAAGTCATTTTCTAACACCTCTAAGGCTACAGGCATATCATCGACGAGTACTGCTGTATACATAATCAGATTGTTTCTTGTTGTTGCTTAATAGTTGTTGTTTAATTCGTGTGCTCATATGGAATCAATAATATCACCTCAGTGCCAATGGCTTTGCCAATAAGATCAACCAAATCATTAATGGTTATGTACTTATTTTTAGTCTTGTGCAGAGAATTCAATCTGTCTGTAGCAATTTGGACAGCCATAGATTCATGATCTTTCTTTTGGTTCTTCAGCTTTAGTGTAGCAGCTTTCGCTCGGCCGATTCCATTATCAACAATCGTGCATCTTAGGTGTTCTTCTGTCAATGAAAAATTGATCGATATGTTCCCCAATGAGCTAAGATGAGACACCCCGTGGATCACAGCATTCTCAACGAACGGTTGAACGATCATCGGAGGTATCTCTATTTCATCGGGATCAACATCTGCAGGCAATTCAATGCTATACTCAAATGGATTGCTCTGACAGAACTGCTCCAACTCAAGATACTTTTCTAATGTTGCCCGCTCTTCGGCCAGTGTTGTTGAATCTTTCTTGGAGTTGGTTAAGATGCCTCTCATCAGCGCTGCGAAGTTCTGTATCTGATCTCGAGCGACTTCATTTTTATTGGTGACAATCAATCCTTGGATACTATTAAGCGCATTAAAGATGAAATGGGGATTCATCTGAAGCTGAAGAGCCTTTTGCTCCAGAGTAAGTAGTTCATTTTGAAGCTGCAATTGACGTCGTTTCTCCTCTTCTTTGGACCGTATTGATTTAATGCGATTGCGGATGATCCATATTGCAAGTAGGCCAAGTAAACCAATGACCAACAACTTAAACCATGTCCGTTGCCATAGTGCTGTGTTGATCTCAAACTGATGATTGATTAGATTGCTCTCCGTCCCACGAGTCCCCTTAGCTTTAGCCTCGAAGGTGTATTCCCCAGGAGCGAGACTATAGTAATTAACTGCTGTGCTTGAATTCCATTCTGACCACTCATCATTGAGTCCGCTAAGTCGCCAACTATAGACGATGCCCTTAGGATGATCTATGTTGATGGCTCTAAATTTAAAATTGAAGTCATTCTCAAAATGCTTGTAGAGATGCCTGTTGGAGACACCCGCCTCGACTTCTGACGAACCTTCTGCATAAGAACCATGCGGCTTATTCTTAATGAGGATGACTTCAAAATGTAACTGAGGATTGCTAACAGAGAGCTTACGGTTATCAGGAGTGTGCTTAGTTAGACCATTCAAGGTTCCAAACCACAGATTTCCTTCACTATCCTTGGCAACAGAATTATGACAGGTCTCTATACCCACGAAGCCCTCATTCTTTCCAAAGTTCTGCACTTCCGTGATTGTGCCCGACTCATTGAGGAGGATCTTATCTATTCCTTTTTCCGTACCGACCCATAGGTTGGCGTCGTCATCAATAAGCATAGAGTAGATATTCTCGCTTGCTAGTTGCTCATTCTCTGCTACGACCTCAAAAGTGGGTTCAAGCTCTTGATATTGGGCCTTGTACATCCCTTTACCTGCAGTGCCTATCCAGATATTCTGAAGTGAGTCAAAAGTGATCGTCCTGACTTCCGTTTTAGGCAGACCATTCGACTCATCAAAGTTGACAATCTTATCATTTCTAATATGTCCGATACCTCCGTTTCGAGAGGCATACCACAGATCGCCAAGGGGACTGACAGCAAGAACTGTTATCCGTAAATCTGCCACTCCTTGCCGCCTCTTAAATTCCTCTACTTGAACACCGATGCTGTCCAGAAATAAAATCTTCGCAAGACCATCTGCATAAGTTCCAACCCATAGGTCCCCGTTTCCATCCTGCCTAACCGAGCGTATCCAATCGCTGGATAGTCCGTTCTCAGTATTCAACTGTCGATAGCCGCTGGTATCATGCATCACAAGTCCACCTCCTGCTGTGCTTAGCCACAGTCGACCGCTCGAGTCTTCATATATATCGGTACACTTAGTCTCTATATATGTACTATCAATATCTGTCGAGATGCCTCCGCTATCAATCGCTGACACGCCATCTGTGTCCACGGACAACATCAAGCCCCGATCACTCGTCGGGGATATGGCATAGATACGATTGCCATTGAGGCCATTTGCACTGGTATAGTGAGTGAAGTACTGACCTAAATATTTACTTATTCCACCTCCTGATGAAGCGATCCATATGTTATCCGATTGGTCTGTTTTAATCGCTCTGATATTGTTATGGCTCAGCCCATGACGCTCAGAAATCTGGGTCCATTGATCTCTAGCTGGTGCATAAATCTGTATGCCAGCATTTTGAGTGCTTAACCAGACCTCATCCCTGATCATACTGATAGATTGACCCCGCTGTAGGTCTCTATCACTATGCTCACTCGTAATCGCTAAGTCTTGCAGACCGAGAGAGGACACCCCGCCGCCATATTGAGCAATTCATAGTTGTTGATTTCTGCCTACAGCAATACTATTGATATCCTGACTTAATAATTCTTCTTGCGCAATACGCTCAACATCTCTCTGCTCATCCATACGATACAGTCCGTTGGAAGTAGCTATCCAAAAATATTGGCCTATAGATACCATGCAGTTGATGGTTAGGACATCTATCCTGCTATCTATCTTGGCCTTCGTCAGCTTCAGATCATGCTGATTATGTTCATATAACCCTCGATCAGTAGCTATCCAGCATACCGAATCGTTTTGCTCTATGATATGGTTGATTCCTACTTCTGTTGGTATGGCATGAACAATGTTATCCCCTCGATAGATTGCTAATCCAGCCTTCGTGCCGAATAAAATATCTTCTTCGTCATCTCCATATATAGTGTTCACATAATTAGATGGTAAGCCATTACGACTGGTCAGTGCATCAAAGTTGATTCCGTCAAATCGCCCAACTCCTCCTCCTTGTGTGGCGATCCATATATATGAATGATGATCCTGATAGATGTCATAGGCCTGAGACTGAGGAAGTCCATCTTGCACACCATAATGCAAAAAGTTGTATTCCTGAGCGATGCACCTCCCGCTCAGGAATACAAGACTTATAATGATCAATGACTTAAGCTGAAACATAAGCTGTTAAGATAGCTCAATAACGATCAGATGCTGATTTTCATTTCTAAAGTGAGCGCTCCATCTTCGGTGATTGCCGTGATAGCATGTGGATGACTGTAGCGCACCTTATATATCTCTCCACTGCGAGTTCTATAAGGCACGATGCTTGGGTATTGATCAATCCCACAGTACTTGTTGGCACTGGCGGCTAAGTAATCCAGCAAATTGTAGATGTCATTCATGTTTAGCTCAGTACTTGTAAAGATGATAGATTTATAATTTTCGCTGATGATCTCCTCATACTTCTCCCCTGCAAAATTTACAGTTGATGAAGACTCTTTACAGTGGTGATAGTCGGCATCATTGTTAGTTACAGTATAATCCTCCGTCTCCATTGGACTGTCATTGAGGTGATCTTGAATCCACTCTTCAACATATCCAGTACCATCACAGGCTTGTTGAGCATAATGGATATAAGGTGGTTCGTGCTCTGATAAAAATCCATCAAAGAGATATCCCTTTCTACCGTCGGCCTTGACCTCAACCCATCGGCCGATTCTGTGATCGATAGTATCCAATTGTGTAGACACTCGCTGTACTGATACCGAGGTGCCATGGACGAGTTTGGCTCGTACAAAAGCGTCCGTCGATGGCTGTGCTCTAAGATTTAATCCGCTAAATGAGAAGACATATGCTTCTGTTGGATTGGAGGTTAGGGAAGAATCAATCTGCCCGATCAATGAATAACTCATTAAGAATGCTGCTAAAATGATTTGAAGTTTCATGGTGAATGATTTTTGTCGATTAATAATGATTGCAATCTATGACCATGTAGCAGCTGATATTCTGCCTATTGAGTAAGCGTAGGGCTTTATCTATTATTCGTAGTTTTTGTTCATGGGTGCTATCCAATTGACTGACAGAATAAAAAAATTCATTGACTCGATGGATTCTACCGATCAAGGCAACTTATTGGTAGAGAGTAGCGGTGCTAATTCTATTCTGACAAATGAAGTTGTGCTTGCTGAATTCTGTATCCTATAGATAAAAAGCGTGACTTGTAGTTTTATTATTTAAAGATCACTTCGAGGTCAATCTCGAGGTCTTCAATGCACGTAACCTTAAGGATATCTCCTAACAGATGAGGTCGACTACCTATGTAAACATTTTCATCACCTAGAGTGTAAACCAATACATCCTGCCTCTCGGGATCAACAATCCAATATTCAGACACTAATGATGCTTCGTACAGATCAAACTTCTGCTTCATTTCTCGGTTAGAATTACCAGGAGAAAGGATCTCAATCACTAAATCTGGCGCACCATTACAACCTTGATCGTCGAGTTTAGAATCATCACAGATCACTACGATGTCAGGCTGTACCACTGTATCGGAATGACCTTTTTTTTGAGAAACGGGTAACCGAACATCAAAGGGCGCCGAAAAAACCTGACATGTGTCATGCCTTAATTGGGACCATATCAATCCATGCAAAGCACTAGATATAGCTTGGTGCCTTCTATTTGGCGCAGGAGACATCTTTGCTATCCAACCTTTAAAAAGCTCTACTCTATCCTCAAACTTCCAACTAAGGTAGTCCTGATACGTGTAGTACCCATCAGGATCAAGCTGAGATAATGATGTGATTTTGGACATGAAAGATTACTTACTGTGTAAAAATACGCGAAATGCGCTGTAAAAACCATCTCTCTCAACCCCTTGAAATACGATAGTATTTTTCTATCTTTGCGCTCCATTTTGAATAGCTGAATGTACGTATCTTATGAATCCATACAGAATCGAATATAAAGGCTTAAAAAATGGCACCCACAATATAGATTTTGACATAGATGCTGATTTCTTCAAAAATTTTGAGAAGTCAAGAATTACGGAATCAGCAATCAAAGTGGACATTGAGATAGATGTTAGGTCGACGATGATGGTATTCGACTTTACAATTTCCGGAATATATAGGGGGGATTGTGATCGTTGTACCGCTCCAATCGACATCAATATATCTGGTGTAGATCAGATGATCTTTAAATTTTCGGAAGAAGAAATTACTAATACTGATGAAGTAATCTTTATCGATCCGAAAGAGACTCATATCGATCTTACTCAGGTACTCTATCAATTGATCCATGCACATCTCCCGATATCGGCAAGCAGAGATTGCGAATCGGAAGATTATAAATATTGTGATCATAAGGTATTGGATCGATTAGAGTATAGAGCTCCTGAAGATGCCGATGATGACAGCAGTAATCCAATGTGGGGAGCATTAAAAGACTTAGATTTAAAATAGAAGACTAAATAAAGAGAAAATGGCACATCCTAAGAGTAGAATCTCCAAGCAGAGAAAAAGAAAAAGAAGAACTCACAAAAAGGCTACTGCCCCTACTATTTCTATCTGTAAGAATACAGGAGAGGCACACCTCTATCATAGAGCCTACTGGCATGATGGTGCGATGTATTACAAAGGACAGGTGGTCATCCCAGCAGAGGAAGAAATATTCGAATAATTATTTTCCATGTATATATTCCGCTTTTGCGGAAGAAGCTCCACCGGTAAAAGACACTGTTGGAGCTTTTTTAATTTAAACTACATCCATTGATAGATTCTTTACAACACATAATTTATAGATATGAAAGAAATAAAAAACACGCCTAAGGCCCCTGCACCAGTGGGACCATATAATCAAGCAACTCTTGCGAACGGTACCCTATATATAGCTGGTCAGATTCCTATTAACCCTGCTACTGGAGATATCGTCAACACAGACATCGAAGCTGAGACGCATCAGGTCATGACTAATCTTAAGAATATTCTTGAAAATGCCGGAATGACGTTTGAGCATATCGTTAAGTGCAGCGTATTCGTCAAGAACATGCAGGACTATGGTCGAATCAATGCGGTCTACGCACAGTACTTCAATGATGATACTGCTCCTGCTCGGGAACTCGTAGAGGTATCTGCACTCCCTAAATATGTTAATGTGGAGATATCAGCCATTGCGGTCCAATAGATCTACTAATTGTGAGTGATATTATGAGCAAAAAAACAATTCTATCTTGTATCCAGCCCACTGGAGAGATGCATCTAGGTAACTACTTTGGAGCAGTAAAAAACTGGGTTAACCTTCAGGTCGACTACGACTGTTTCTATGGTGTGGTTGACTACCATGCGATGACCATGCCATATGATGTTAAAAAACTCAGAAACAATACCTGGGAGCTTATCATGAATCTAGTGGCAGTAGGCGTCAAGCCGGACAATCTGTTCATTCAATCCTTGATACCTGAGCATACGGAGCTCAACTGGATCTTTAATTGTTATTGCTCTTATGGTCAGCTGACACGTATGACCCAGTTCAAAGACAAGAGTCAGAAGACTTCTGAGGCGAGTAACGAAAATTATATATCAGCAGGACTGTTGGATTATCCAGTACTACAGGCAGCAGATATACTCATATATAAGGCCGATTTCGTTCCAGTAGGCAAGGATCAGGAGCAACATCTTGAACTAACCAGAGATATAGCCCAACGCTTTAATCATGGAGTTGGCAAGGATTACTTTGTACTACCTGATACGCTATTTACTGAGACGCCTAAAATCCGTTCTACGGCCGATCCATCTCGCAAGATGAGTAAGAGCGCCGGCGAGAAGCATTGGATAAGTGTATTCGCCGATGAAGCCAGACTCCGCAAACAGATTAAATCTGCTGTTACCGATACTGGAGAACCAATAGCGGGTCAGATGAGTGAGGGAGTTGATAATCTATTTACTCTCCTAAAGGCATCGGGCGATTCTGATAACCAATATGATGGATTGATGAAGGACTTTGAATCTGGTACACTCAAATATTCCGAACTTAAAGGAGTTGTAGCAGATAGTCTCGTCAAGATGACCTCACAGTTCATTGAGAGAAAGAAAGAACTAAAAGACAACAAGCGAGAACTCAAATATCAGGTAAAACAGTCGTCTGAGCTTATTCGCAAGAGAGCTCAACAAACACTTTCAGAAGTAAAGGACTTAGTTGGACTTCTTAATGTCAAGTTTTAGTATCTAAAGGCTATTTAGCTTTTTTGCCACTTTTGAGTTCTGCTTGCAATTTTTAGTTGCTCCATCTTACTATAAATCTTGATAGTAAAATGCTGACACAAGCTCTATAAAATGAATCAGCTTAAGTTCATTTAGACTCGCTTCAAAAAAATATCAACGATCTGAAGATGCTAATAAACGATCAAGATGATTATTAGGATCAATATTAGTCCGATAGACTGATAAATGTAATTTTTATACCACGGCAAAGCTTTTAACGAAATAGCATCTTCTTTGAATGATTCCGTCGTCCAAACTAATTGTGCCAATTCTGCTTCTGGTTTTCTAGTTCCAACTAATGATCCTATAAACAGTAAAAGACAACAAATCCCAAAATGTATACCCGCAACATATAAGAAATTCGGTAGGCTATCACTTAGACCACTGATCTCCATAGTTATCAGGACAATCGTAATGATCAGACCGAAAGCGATGGACAATAATGCGCCCCTATTATTTACATTCTTAAAAAAGATCCCCATGACAAAGAGTGCTACTACGGGAGGGCAAAACCAAGCAAGAGTGTTCTGAAGATAGTCCCAAAGTTTTTCAAAAGATCCGATCTGAGGTGCCCAGATCACTGCTATAATCATAACAACAACAGTGATAGCACGACCAATCCACATCAAGTTTTTGGAGCTAGCTTCTGGTTTTATCTTTTTATAAAAATCCATGGTTATCAAAGTAGAAACACTATTCAGGCCACTATCAAGTGATGACATCATTGCAGCTATCAAGCCAGCCAAAACAATTCCAAGCACACCAGTTGGAAGCAAATCAAAAAGCATCGTAGGATACACCATATCCATATCAGTCATATCTGGATAAAGTACTCTGGCAAAAGCTCCAGGAAATACCATAATGAATAGTATCGATAGCTTCAAGAATCCCGCAAAAAGAGCTCCCCACTGTCCTTGTCTAAGACTACGTGAAGCTAAAGTCCTTTGGGTGATATATTGGTTAGTGCCCCAGAAGTAAAAACCAATTATGAGCACTCCAGTAAATAAGGATGGCCAGGGTAGAGCCTCATCATCAATTGGTTTAATCACATCAAAGTGAGAAGGCTCTGTGATCGCATATACCGCATCCCAGCCACCTGCCGCATGATAGGCGTATAGAGTTATCAATGTTGACCCAAAAATGAGTATTACAGCTTGTATGGCATCCGTATACATCACCGAGCTAAGCCCTCCTGCGACGGTATAGATACCGGCAATTATCGCAAGACCAAAAATTATCTGCCACAACGCAAAGCCTGGGAATATCAATTGGATAACTAGGCCTCCAGCATATAAGGTAGCAGCGATATCAACAAGTATATTCAAAATGATAGCGATACCCGAGGCATATGCTCGCACTATATAGCTATATCTTTTTTCTAAATACTCGGGTATGGTAAAGACTTTATTCTTCAAATAATATGGAAGAAAGAATACAGCAAAAATGATTAGAATGACTACAGCCATCCACTCATAACTATACACGGAGAAGCCGTCCTTGTATCCTGCACCAGCCAATCCAACCAAGCTATTACTGGACATATTAGAAGCAAACAAAGAAAACCCTATAATTGGCCATGTCAACTTTCTACCAGCCAAAAAATAGTCTTCTGCATCTTCGTGCTTGGCGCCAAGATAAAATCCTAAGGCTGTGACAAAAACTAAGTACACAATGACAATACTGATGTCCAAAGTTGATAGTGCGAATTCCACAGTTAGTATCAGTTTATAGTGACGCTCTTAAGAATCTGCGCCTCCCAAGGTTGTAATCTACCAATTTTATTTGTCTGATAATTAGAGTGAATAAGTTGTTTAGGGTCCGGAATTGAGACATTTTTATCGTCCTGGCTGAAGTTTAGGATTACTTCTATGGCTGTATTTTCTAATTGCCGACGGTAGTGATATACTTCTTTCTCTATAGACAAATCTTCATAACTGCCATATATGATTGCTTCTTGTTGTTTTCTCCATTTCATAATCTCACGGAAATAATTAAGAATAGAATGTTCCTCTTTTTCCGATTGTATAACATTGATATCCAGTTTGTTAGAATTAACGCCTATCCAAGGTTTTCCAGAACTAAACCCAGCATTTTCGGTAGCATCCCATTGCATGGGTGTACGTGCATTATCACGACTTAATTCATGTGCAAGAGGTAAGAATTCCTCCTCTGATATGCCTAACGCAGAAATCTCTTTGTAGAATCCGAGAGTCTCGACGTCATTATAATCTTCTATCGAAGAAAAAGCCACGTTAGTCATGCCGATCTCACTTCCTTGATAGATACAAGGTGTCCCTCTCAAAGTAAGGATCATTGTCAGTAAGAGCTTCGCACTTTCTACGCGATATTTTTTATCATCACCAAATCTTGACACCATCCTCGAGAAGTCATGATTGTCAAGAAAAATACTGATCCACCCTCTATCTCCTATAGCTCTATCCCAATCATTAAAGATCTTCTTCACATCACCTATGTCATAGGGCACGGGATCAAACTTTCCACCCTTACCTTGACCAAGAAACATGTGGTCTAAATGAAATATCATGTTCAGTTCTCCTCTATCCTCGCAGACATAATCAAGACCTACTTTTGTACTGATGCCTGGCCCTTCTCCTACTGTCATAATATCGTAATGAGAAAGCACTTTCTGGTTGATCTCCTGGATATAGTCATGTACCTTAGGGCCATTGGAATATACCAGTTCTACCACCTTAGGAAAAGAAACTGGTGGTGCATCTGCGAAATCTAATTTCTTAGAAATCAGTGGTATCACATCCATACGAAAGCCATCTACCCCTTTATCAAGCCAAAATCTCAATATATCCATGATATCAGATCTGACATCAGGATTTTCCCAATTCAGATCAGGTTGCTTCTTACTAAACAAATGAAGGTAATATTCCCCACTGCTTTCGTCATATTCCCAAGAGCTTCCACCAAAAAATGACTTCCAGTTATTGGGCGGACCGCCATCTTCGGCTGGTGCTTTCCATATATAGAAATCTCTTTTTGCCGAAGACACTGAGCTCTTAGATTCAATGAACCATTGATGCTCATCACTTGTATGATTAACAACTACGTCCATAATGAGCTTCATCCCTTTTTCATGGAGTAGAGACAGGAGCTCTTCTAAGTCTGCCATATCTCCAAACTCTGGATGGATATTGCAGTAGTTACTGATGTCGTATCCATTGTCAGCATTAGGCGATGGATATACAGGTCCCATCCATATGACATCCACGCCGAGAGAAGAAATATAATCTACCTTCTCTATTATTCCTTTGATATCTCCAATTCCATCTCCATTGCTATCCTTGAAGCTTCGAGGATATATCTGATATATCACAGCTTCTTTCCACCATAACTTTTTCATAGATAAGTGAAAATCGCATATTTCACTGAAAAACGACACATGGATCATAGAATATCGCAATAACGGACTGAAGACAGTAATTCTCGACTTAAGTTCTGATTGTTTACAATATTAATTCTCGTTTCTGACTCGAGTATATTTCGTGTTTTAGCAATAAGATTGATGGCTGATTCTCTAATAACCAGGACTATTTTGCTTTCCTTCTGCCTTTAAGCTCAGCTTGTAATTTCTTCAATAATCCCAACTTCCCAGAAGCTAGGAGTTTAGCTTGTTTCGGCCATGTAGTCGGATCATGCATAGTATATCTCTTACCTGCGGCTAACAGAACTTTTTTGAGCGCCGCTGGCTTGGCCTTAGCGACTGCCTCGTAGGTTGTGTATCCCGCATCGGTAAGTAACCCTGCAATCTTAGGTCCCACACCCTCTATAGTCGTCAAGTCAATCTTTTTAGATTGTGATTTTTTTGACATTGCTTTCTTCGTTCCCGATTTTTTTGTGGTTGCCTTTTTGACGGGCACTTCTTCTATGATATTAAGGAGATCAACCACACAGTTATCTACAGCGAAGCATGATACATGGCAATATGCATCGGCTTCCCCATCGTTTAGCCAAGTGTCATGGTCAACACAATATCTATACTCATATATTTTCCCAGGATCAAGCAAGATTTCTGCTTTGTAACCGTCCTTATATTTCTTCATGCTTGGCGCAGCGTCCCAGTCCCAATTATTGAACTCTCCGAGTACACGGATATCTGATCCCTCAGTTGATTTGGGCAAGCTAAAGGTTACTTTGTAAGCCTTCTTCGATTTGATGTATTTCTTTGTTAGTGACATCGTATGATTTTTGACGTAATTCTAATTCTAAAATACGTCTATTTATTACCTCAGATGGAGATGAAATATTGTTAATTTGTTATGTTCAGCACCAAATACACATCATGAAAATATTTTGCATCGGTAGAAATTATACCAAGCATGCCAAGGAAATGAATAGTCCGCTGCCCTCTCAACCGATGGT
Organism: uncultured Saprospiraceae bacterium; assembly: GCA_964522505.1. Classification (GTDB taxonomy): domain Bacteria; phylum Bacteroidota; class Bacteroidia; order Chitinophagales; family Saprospiraceae; genus GYS-P2D. The sequence goes on along the minus strand of CAZFWJ010000015.1, from coordinate 30,363 downwards.
ATTCATGAAGCCCGCCACGGCGCTATTACCTTATGGGCAGTCATTCTTTTACCCAGATTTTTCGGATAATATCCATTACGAGCTCGAAGTGGTTGTGAAAATCAAGGAGCAAGGCAAACGCATAGCCCCCTCCAATGCATGGAGCCATATCGGTGAGGTATCTCTCGGTATAGACTTTACTGCTCGTGATATCCAAGCCCAATGTAAGGAGAAGGGACATCCGTGGGAGATTGCTAAGAGTTTCGATTACTCTGCGGCCATCGGTAAATGGAAGGAGGTCGATAAAGAGTCTTTCGCCGCCATTCAATTTGATTTAAAAAAGAATGGTAAGCAAGTGCAGATCGGTGAGACTTCGGATATGATATTTGATATAGAAGCACTGGTAACTTACATCTCACATCGCTTCACATTACAAAAAGGAGACCTCATCTACACAGGCACTCCGGAGGGCGTTGGGCCCATAGCTCGCGGAGATGTCTTAGAGGGATATCTCGATGGAGAATCAATGTTATTTTGTGATATCAAGTAAATCGTTTTTCGAATAGCTACGCCAGCATCTCTGAAAATTCATATCTGCGATTTTCGTTAGCTTTAACCCTGTAAATCAAGCTTGCCAAACTGTGAAATGGTCTGACAAAGGATATTGGGTCTCTACTTTGTATAAGTATCAGTCCTTGATCTATTGGATCGGGTATTCTGCCTATTTCAGATCGCTTACTTTCTTTTCTGCAGCTAACCCTGCTTTACACCTAGGTGGTATGCTCGATGATACTAAGACTGCCATATATGATCTTACCCAAGAGCGGTATCTACCAATAACTGTTGTAGTCACCCAACAAGATGATTTAGAAAAAAAGCTGGCATTAGCTCAGATATCATTCCCCCTTATTGTTAAGCCCAATGTAGGTTTTAAGGGATTTATGGTTCGACGGATCGATCATATAGAAGAACTATTAGAAATTCAAACGCAATTTGGTAACCGAGAGATGCTGATACAGGAATTTTTAGCACACAACTCGGAGTACTCTATTATGTGCTATCGCCTAAAAAACAATCGTGGCTATGGCATCTCGTCTTTTGTTGAAAAAGTAATGCCCTTTGTAGTAGGCGATGGACAGCAGACCATCAAGGAGTTGATTGAGAATTTAGACAACCCTTTTCTCAAGAAGGAGGTCGTCTCCAAAAAATTCGAGGCCAAAGGAGATGAAGTTCTAGCTGACCAAGAAAAACTGGTGATCGACCATGTTGGAAACTATGCCAGAGGGTCTAAATTTTATGATCGTGCAGATCATATCGATGAAGCTCTCCATGAAGCGATAGACGACTTCTTCTCCGAATTCGATGGATTGAATTTTGGCAGACTTGATCTGAAGGCCGACTCTATAGCAGATATCAAGGATGGTAATTTTAAGCTGCTTGAGATCAACGGCGCTAAAGCTGAGCCAATACATATCTATGACCCTGAACTATCATGGTCACAGATCGTTAGAGATATTTCATTTCATTGGAAGACCTTGTTCAAAATAGTCAAAGAAAATAGCGACCAAGAAGTCCCTACCACTGCTGAAGGTTGGAAATCCTTTTGGAGCTTAAAAAAAGCTGTCAATTCATGATCATAGTCGTCGATATCGGTAATTCCAATATTGTTCTGGGGTTTTACAGAGGTGACTTGTGCTCCGACATATGGCGGATACCTACTATCAAGGATAGTTCGGCAAGTCAGTTTTATCACATGAAACTCAGGACTGAAATTCTGGAGAAAGGCTTGAATATAGAAGATATCGAGGGCTGCATATTAAGCACAGTTGTACCTAATCTTAGAGAACTATTTCAACAGCTGTTAGCAGATCTGTTTGAAGTAGATATCGTAACAGTAGGACCACAACTGTACGAAGACTTAGTTTTTAAAGTGCCCCGACCGTATGAAATAGGTACAGATCTGGTGGCTAACGCCTATTCTGCATACCACACTTATAAGTGTGATTGTATAGTCGCAGATTTTGGAACAGCTCTTACATTTACTACAGTCAGTGGTGAAGGTTATGTGCAGGGAGTAGCAATTGCACCTGGCATTAAAACAGCGATGAAAGCGCTATCGAGTAATACGGCACAACTTCCAGAAATCCCCCTTGAACTTCCGACTTCTGTGTTAGGTCAGAATACTACTCATGCCATCCAAGCAGGTATCCTATGGGGATATGTTGGCATGGCTAAAGAACTCATCAGCAAGATCAGAGCTGAAGTTGGAGACCACTATATTGCTCTGGCAACTGGTGGTTTATCCTTCGTGATGGAACCATTAGGAGACTTGTTTCATAAAATAGATAGAAATCTTACCATGAATGGATTGAGATTAATGCATAAACACAAGATGAATAAATAGGAATGGAAAAATTTACAGCAATAAAAGAGCGAGCATCAAAGTATTCTGCCATGCTTAAACATGTAATCGACTATCGGAATGCATGGTACGGTTCTCTAAAAGATGAAATCACTAAGACAGCAGAAGAAATATTGGAGCATACTGGAATCTCTGCCTCGATTGAGGTTGAGGAAAGATTTGAGAATCTTGAATCAATCACTATATCGCTAGGTAAAGCTGTCAGTGGTATTGCCGAAAATGTTGATGACATCACTAAACGTAACATTATCAAGGATAAGGGCTCGCTAATGTATAGTCAACTATTCAACGGTAAAGTTCAAGCGTGGATAACCTATCCCCTCATCGAGGGGTTGATGCAACCCAAACCTCCTAAAATGCTGGGCATATATAGACCTGAAGAGTTTAATGAACAGCTGATTTTGGGTAATTTTGATGAGTTCTTCAAGGAATTAATCGATTGGGAAAACTACGATGATGACCAACCAGGAGCTCAAGGTCATAATAAAATAGGCTTTGGGTTTCATCAAGAACAGCAAGAAGAGCTTCAATAGCTAACACATATGATGATCTACACATTACTTTTTGACATGCCTGACTGGGGCAGTTCTGGCGTATGGATGAGTTTACTAACCTTGACGTTTTTAGAGATCGTCCTAGGAGTCGACAACATAATTTTCATCACTCTTGCGGCAGACAAATTGCCTAAGGAGCTGCGCAAAAAAGCGACTAACATTGGTCTCTTCTTAGCAATGTTCCTACGTATTGCCTTGCTTTTTGGTATTTCATGGTTGATTTCAATGCAAGAGCCGTGGTTGAGTCTGGATTGGGGATGGCTACATGCAGGATTCTCCGGGCAGAGTTTCATCCTTATATTCGGTGGGATATTTCTCTTGTATAAGAGTGTCTCCGAGATCCATCACAAGCTTGAGGAAGATGATCATACTGGAGGTAATGGAAAGAAAGGAGGGGTCACTATGACTAGCGCAATCATTCAGATAACGCTCATAAATATCGTATTCAGTTTTGATAGTATACTCACAGCAGTAGGCATGACAAATGGCCTCTACGGCGCATTAGTTATTATGGTGATATCGGTCGTATTATCTGTAGGCATTATGCTGGCATTTGCCAATCCTGTTGGAGAGTTTGTCAATAAGCACCCTACTATACAGATGTTAGGTTTGGCGTTTTTGATATTAATAGGATTCATGCTCATCATCGAGGGAGGTCATTTGGCTCACCTGACCATATTTGAGTCGGAGATTGGTGCAGTACCTAAAGGATATCTATACTTTGCCATAGCATTCTCTATGGTAGTGGAGTTCCTCAATATGAAGCTACGCAAAGGGAATGCTCCAGTACAGCTTCATAATGCTAAGGAAAAAGCTAAGAAAGCACAAGCATAGTATGATCCCTGGAGTCAGAGCGATTAGAATAGTATCTCTACTCCTGTGCCTATTAATAGGATGTAAGGAACCGTCTCGGTCTGTCAATAATTATAATAGGGTGACAGGACAGACTATGGGCACCACTTACAATGTCACGTTCAACTCCGATCTGTCTCCAGACGAGATCAAAGCCTCTATAGATCAATTGTTGGTTGAGATTAATGATGAGGTCAGCACTTACATAGAATCCTCGATTATCTCAAGATTCAATCGAGAGGAAGGCGCATTTACTATTGCTGGAGATCAAGGGCACTTTGCAAACAATCTTGACGTTTCGGCCGACTTATATGAGACTACAGGAGGGTACTTCGATCCTACAGTCATGCCACTAGTCAACTATTGGGGTTTTGGATATACGCCTAAGAGAGCAGTATCTCAGGTTGATTCTGTAGCTATCGATTCTATGATGCAGATCGTAGGATTAGACAAGCTTAGCTACCGCAAATCACTCAGTTCTGAATTAGTAATTAAGCCATTTGATGGGCAGCTTGACTTTAGTGCTATAGCGAAAGGATATGGGGTAGATCAACTCGGAATTCTATTGGAGCAGTATGGGGTTAAGGACTACTTTATCGAGATTGGTGGCGAGGTGCTCACTCATGGCGAGAATAGTAAAGGAGAAAGTTGGGTCATAGGTATCAACACACCATCAGATGATGCAGCATTGACAGATCTAATCGAATACATCTCACTGAGCGATAGAGGTTTGGCAAGTTCTGGAAACTACCGCAATTATTATGAATTAGGAGGCGCCAAGTATGGTCATACGATCAACCCTAAAACTGGCTATCCAGAAATCAATGAACTTCTGGCAGTAAGTGTTATCGCCGAGGAATGTATGACAGCAGATGCTCTTGCCACAGCATGCATGGTAATGGGATATACAAAAGCTAAAGATTTAATAGCATCTTTGTCAGAGGTTGAAGCATGCTTCTTCACTGGATCCGAGGATGGATCGATAACTAAAAATTATAGCAATGGATTTATTCAGTACGTCACCCCAAACTGATTCTGCGGCAGGGTTCAATCTTGACAAAGACATTGTCTTTTTTGATATCGAGTCTACTGGCCTGAATATCATGCAAGATCGAATTGTACAGATTGCTCTAATCAAGTACTATGCAGATGGCAACCCGTCTCAGGAGTTAGAGTTAATGATAAACCCTGGTATCCCGATTCCAAAAGAATCGCAGGATGTACATGGAATCAGCGAGGACATGATTGCTGACAAACCTCACTTCAAATCTGTTGCGCAACAGATTTATGACTTTATTGCTGATGCAGATTTAGCTGGATATAACTCAGATAGATTTGACGTGCCCATGCTTCTGGAGGAATTATATCGATGTGGATTGACGCTGGATATGACAGATAGGAAGTCTATCGATGTACAAAAGATATTCTATCGTATGGAGCCTCGCACACTGAGGGCTGCACTCAAATACTATTGTGATAAAGAGCTGGTTGATGCTCATGATGCCCTCGCAGATGTCAGAGCAACTGTAGAAGTATTGCAAGGGCAGATCATAAAGTACAAAGGAGTAGATCATGAAGATGGAGATGGCTTCATTACCAAAGAGCCTATTAAAAATGACATGCAGGCTATCTATGACTTCACTTCCGATAAGAGGCATGTAGATTTCACCAATAGACTAAAAAAGACCGAAAACGGCGAGGTAATCTTCAACTTTGGTAAGTATATGAACCACCGAGTAAAAGATGTGATCAAGAAGGATCGCAACTACTTCCACTGGATCATGGAGAAAGATTTTTCCTCCCAGGTCAAAACTGCTATCCAAGGTATAATGGACGACATCATCAAAGAGTCGCGCCAATCCGTATAACAAATAAAAAGACTAGTGTGTTATTATAGTGTGATGAGACAGGCTATATACGGTATCTTCCTGCTTTCAGCGGGCTTCATGTGTTGCGGTGAAGACAATCCAACACTCGCAGAACGTATTGACCTCACCACTATACCATTTGCCCCAGAGCCATACGAGTTTGACCTGCCAGATCACTTTCCTCAGATGATTATTCCAGAAGATAATCCTATGACCATTGCAGGGGTCGAGTTAGGTCGTCATTTATTCTACGATCCAATCCTATCCCTAGATTCGACAATCACCTGTTCGACATGCCATCAGCCTCAAGGAAACTTTACTGATAATCTCGATCGAAGCATAGGAATAGATGGTCAGCGCACCAGTCGAGGCTCTATGACCTTACTCAATGTCGGATTTGTTAATACTGGATTATTTTGGGATGGAGAGGTTATGACACTTGAGCAACAGGCAGGGTTGCCTGTAGAAGATCCTATCGAGTTACACGATACTTGGCCCAATGTCGAAGCTAAACTTCAAAGACATGAGCGCTATCCTGTAATGTTTCGTCAGGCCTTTGGTATAGAGGATTTTGAGGAGATTACTCAAGACCTTGCTACTAAGGCGATTGCTCAATTTGAACGGAGTCTAGTCAGCAGTGGCAACTCTAAGTATGATCGGGTAATCACTGGCCAAGCCGTATTCACGGATGAAGAGCTGCGTGGACACAACATCTTCTTTGATATAGATTCGGACGTTTCAAAACATCTTGAGTGTGGCCATTGCCACAACGCCCCATTGTTTACTACTAATGAATTTATAAACAATGGTCTACAACAAACTCCTGATCTGAATTCATTCGGAGACTTAGGCCGAGGTGCGATCACTGGAGTTACTTTTGACAACGGCACCTTTAGAGTGCCTACATTGAGAAATATTTTCTTTTCTGCGCCCTATATGCATGACGGAAGCTTAGTTGACATGGACGCTGTTATCGATCATTATAGCACTGGTGGCAACATAGCTGATAACATAGGTGCTGTTCTGCGACCTCTTGATATCACTCCATCAGATAAAGAGGCCTTAATGGCCTTTTTACTTACTCTCGAAGACACGGATTTCTTAAATAATTCGAAATATCAGAGTCCTTTCTGACTTGAATGTAACAATTTATCAATTTGATAAGCTATATGTAATTGATATACAGCATGTTATATCTGTTGGTAAAATAATAATCGATGAACATTATTATTTTTTTGTCTTTGGAACATGCCTTTTTCATGCCGATACTTGTAGTATGAATTAATCATATAGTGAGCTAAAGAGTCTTGCGTCGATTGATTCGAATATGTTCATGGGAATTATGATTTGTTAATAGGGAGTTGGATAATTGAACCTTCAGCTTTCTATTAACAAACATATAAGCGACGAGGGGACGAGCATAGTCAGAGCATATTCCATAAAAGCTAACGAGTTATTGAGTTTATATTTTTTGGTTATTAATTTTTGAGTTCCCCGTGAGTAAGGCTACAAATGCCTGGGGAAAGACTTAATGTTCATGGGAATTTTAATTTGCTAAAGCTGGTCTTCTGATATCAAGACCAGCTTTTTCAGCCTTTCTCACACTTATATTATCGTTCTGATAACAATTTGATATCGAATTCAAGCATAATATTCTGACAACCAGATTCTTATAATTTATATATTTTCATATTCAAGGAACATTCTTTATTTTTTGTCTTTGGAATGTACCTTTTTCATGCCGATACTTGTAGTATGAATTAATCATATAGTGAGCTAAAGAGTCTTGCGCCGATTGATTCGAATATGTTCATGGGAATTATGATTTGTTAATAGGGAGTTGGGAAATTGATCTTCAACTTTCTATTAACAAACATATAAGCAACGAGGCGACAAGCAATTGAGAGAACATATTCCTTAAAAGCTAACGAGTTATTGAGTTTATATTTTTTTGGTTATTAATTTTTGAGTTCCCCACGAGTAAGGCATAGGAATGCCTGGGGAAGGACTTAATATTCATGGGAATTTTTAATTTGCTAAAGCTGGTCTTCTGATATCAAGACCAGCTTTTTTTATTGCACTTTTTTTTGAATAGCCAGTGTCAGAATACCACAGCTATAGTAAATCCAGGACGGATCAGATCAAGATCAAAATTAGACTCAAAGGGCTCTCTTAAATTGAAATCGAAGCCTCTAATATTCCCGCTGGTATTTTGGTACAGGAGATTTAAGGATAGTTGCATATTGTAATTTTGCCGATTAGCAAGAGTAGTACCAAAATGAAGTTGGCTATAAATTCCACCATTGAAGTCGTACTCAGAGTTAAAATCAAATCGCTCTGTATCAATCCCGATTCCATATCCTAAATCAAGCTGGACAAAAGGTTTAAGCGTTTTTGATTCCTTAAACACATACCGTAATGATGCGTGCAGCGGCAGAATGCTCAAGTCAATTCTTTCGAAGCCAATAAACCTCCGGTGAGTAGTATAGGAGAATCCACCACCCACTCCAAACCTATCATTGAGCATCTTAATGACATCAAAAGAAGCCAAAAAACCTCCGCTTCCCTCATCACCAAAAGTAAATCCAACAGATATGACTTTAATTAAATCCTTGTCGATAAAAGTCTTAGGCGGTATAATCGGCTTGGTTACAGCACCTCTCCGCGCCACCCTGCTATCATCTAAAGGCCCTACTGCTGATATGTACTTATAGCCTATTTCGAGCGTATCTCCAGTGAGAATAGCAATAGTAACGGCATAGTCATTATCCTCGATGATGGTTCCGAGTAATCCGCTTCCATCCTTTAATTCTACAATTCGAGGGGTCTGATCTTGTTGGGATTGCCCAAGAAGAGTTAATGTGGTTGCAGAAAAAAGTAGGACTAAAAAGGTTTTATAAGTCTTGGAGATCAAAATAGAATCTCGCTAAGTGCGCTAAATTGAGCACCATCTACACCATATTGCACCAAACCCTGCTCAGACGCTAATAGCACAATATCCGTCCTTGTAGGATGAGCTATGATGTCGTAGGCACTGATATCCCGAATAAATGAAATCTCACTCAAAGCGGATCTATTGCTTGCATCAAATATGCGCAAACCATTGTTCCCTTCCCCTACATACAAGACATCTCCAATTAGTGACAATCCATATGGACTAGTCATAGAAATCTCTTGTATTAAGAACGGATTCCGAGAGTTATTAACATCAAGCACATTTAGACTATTGACATCTCCAGGACACTCATCGCCGCTACGCAGAGTCAGATAGGCAATACCCTCTTCTATTGGGAGAACTGGATCACATCCTGTTGCATGGAAATACTCTCCTTCCCACTGAATATTAGAAGTTGTCAGCCGATGTATAGACATCCCATTTTGGCTGCCGATATACAATAAATCATCTTGTGCGAATATGGTCTCCATCTGCCATCCTATACGCTCGGTAAAGCGATATGCGCTATGCTCCGATATCTGATCATCGGCTATATCGAAGCTAAAGATCTGTGAACGATTAATGATAAACATGGACTCGTCCACGGTAGCTATTCTATTAGCCGTACCAATAGTGCTCCCATTTGAGATAAACGAAGTAGGAATAGCTGATTCGTCTAATAAAACATCCCTGTCATCAAAGAAAAAAGTACCTCCATCAAAGAGCTGATCTTCACAATTAGTATGCTCTGTGACTTCTTCAATATTAAATCCGCTCAACACATGATTGTCAGCATTTCTATGCTCTATAGGAAAGGCCTCTTCCATGCGATCAGCAATCCTAATGTTATTCATGTCAGATATGTCTATCTTGATCATGTCGTAAAAGGCATTGCTATAGATGTAGTCGCCCTCAACATACAGTTGAGTACTACCCGGGACATTTAGGAAGCTTATAGGTGTCGGATTAGCAGGATCCGTATTATCAATAATATGTATTCCGATACCTCTATCACCAATGATTAGAAGATCTTCGCTAACATAGATCTTCCCGGGCTGCTCAATAGTTCGTGTCGACTCAACTAAGTCATCTACTCGCATCAAATCTAAGTCAGTATAGATGGCAGACATCTTAGTATACGTAATAGTCTGATCACATTGATCAAGGCTACAGCTTGACAGCAACAATCCAGAAAGAAGAAAGAGGGAAACAAAATACTTCATAGTTAATGTTGTGTATTATAAGATACGCTTAAAGTGTCCGAAACGCTACATTCTTAACACTTATTTTAGATTTAACTACCTATTCCTCCGCCTTGGCCGCCGCCACCACCGCCTTGACCGCCTTGGCCTTCATCAGAATCTTGATCTGTATTTTTGATCTTGCTCTTTCTCTGGCGGAAATCTACCTTACCAAACTTATATCTGACATTTACCCCAAATGACCTAAACGGCAGCGTAAACCCAGAAACCTGTGAAAAGGTCGGTGTCTCTTGAGTTGTATTAAATGTGAGGTTCTCCTTGATCGGATTAATGACCCTTACACCAATACTCCACGGACCTAAGTCCTTACGAAGTCCCACACCGACGATAGAGAAGGCTGGCGTATTACCTTGTAAAGTGGGTTGCTCAGAGCGCGAAAAGCTGAAGAAGTCTGCCTTCACGGTGCCGCTAAAGCTATACTCCCCACTACCAAAGAACTGATACTGCACATCTTGATTAGTCAATTCTTCACCATTAATAACTCCTGAGCCATCGTATGTGAAAAAGTCACCTCCAAATCTAATGTTGAGCTTATTAATAGACTTATTGACAAATAGATTAATGCCATAGGAGTTATTGGTGCCCACATTATCAAATGTGTTGACAGATAACTCAACCAAGTCACCAGTAGCAGTGGTGATATTACTAATCTCCAGTATGTCCTCAATGATATCATCTGATCTACGGTAATAGGCCGATCCAAAGATATTGAAGCCCGCTACTCTAGTATTGTAGGATAACTCGATCTGATCTGTAATCTCTGGGTCGAGCAGTGGATTACCCACTTGGACATTAGTAATATTAGAGTTGTTGAAGAATGGGTTAACATTGCGCAAGCTAGGACGTTGTATCCGTCTGCTGTAGCTCACTTTGAGATTTCTGAAGTTCTTGAGGGGCCTACTGATCGTAAAATTTGGCAACCAGTTATCATATGAATTAGTGAAGTCAAATGCGGAATTATCATCAAATGCACCAGCTATCTCTGTACGTTCATACCTTACCCCAGTTATAAAATTAAACTTCCCGATCACATAACTCAATTGGCCATATCCAGCGAAGACATTCTGATCATATCTAAATATATTGGACTGGTTGGCATCGAGAATAGCCTCGCCATTAATGATATCTGAAAATTTAGAGTCACTAGTTATATCTCTTAGAACTGTCTTTGCTCCAGTCTCTAACTTTAGCGACTTAGGCAATGGATGAGTATAATCTACCTGTACGGTATTCTCCCAATTGTCTCCGTCGTTGAAAATATTTTGAACTCTATCAAATTCGGCAAACGAACCTGTACTGGTAATATCATTCTCAGTATCCTGATCTCCCTTGGACAATTGATAGGCTATGACTAACTCTCGCCCTTCATCCTCTTCAAACTTCTTAGTATAGTCAGTATTCCAATCAAAGCCGCTGAACAAGTTATCCCCTACGTTGGCATTGTTAAAAGTAAATAATGTGGCGCCTGTAGCATCTCGCTGAGACCCTTCAAAATTACCATCTGTATCAAATCCAAATCCCCTAAGCGTGAAAGAGCTATTAATCGCATTATATGCATTGAAATCATAAAAGGCACTTGCCGTACTATTGAAGCCCAGGCGTGAGGTGTTCTGAAGTCCAGATTGATTGAGGGTAGTCTCTACCCCACCAGCTGTTGTAACACGGTTTAACTCAAAAGTCCCATCTACTGGATGAGAATAAAACACTGATCCACTAATTGTAGATCCAAAACGTCCTTTTCCTACGTTGAGGTTTCCAGACACATTGCTCTGACGGTTTCCTACAGCTCCGTTGAATGATCCTGCAACTCCTTCAACACTACCTTTCTGAGTAACGATATTAATGATACCTGCACTACCCTCTCCGTCATATTTCGCTCCAGGAGAAGTGATTACTTCAACCCGCTTGATTTGATCTGCGGGGAAGAGCTTAAGCGCATCTGCAACATTAGAAGAAAACATTCCCGATGGCTTCCCATTGATGAGTATCCGAACATTTTGAGAGCCGCGAATAGACACGTTGCCTTCTGGATCAACAGACAGATTAGGTACCTTACGCAGTACATCCGTAGCATCTCCACCTGCGACGGAGCTATCGTCCTCAGCATTGAATACTATGCGATCTATCTTATTCTCGAATAAAGCACGCTTCTCAGTAATCTGAACTTCATCTAGGAGATAATCTGTCGATCCCAATTGTATGGTACCAATGCTATAATCTGGTTTCTTCTTAGTGGTCTCTATGTTCTCTATAGTCTTGGTCGTGTATCCAAGAAATGATACCTCTATATCATATTTGCCTGGTGTGATCTCTGTGAAGCTAAAATCTCCATCATTCTCACTCAGGGAACCATTGATGATCTTTTCTTTGCCGGCTCGCCTTATGGATACCGTAGCAAACCCGACGGGCTGTCCTGTTAATGAGTCGACCACAGAGCCTGTTATCTTTCCTTTAATCTTGGGTCCTCCGCCACCACCAAAGCCGCCAAATTGGGCAGATAAAAATGTCGCTGATAATGATAAAAGGGTAACAAGTAGATATTTTTTCATAGTGTGATTCTTAAACTAAATACTCCAACGATTGTCAATAATTGCAGATTGATTTGAAATTATAATATAGGTAAGGCTACTTTATATAATATGCATATTTATTAGATGAACGCATTGCTTTTAATGGATTAAAGCATCACTTTTCTAAAGCTAAATATTTCTCGCCTCAACTGTTGAGCCAATAGGTCACTTTAAGTACTATCGATCTATTTCTGATATCAAAGACAAAACGATCACTTGGATCGCCAGGATTACCAGTGAAATAATTATCCGTGTATACTAAGAACAAATCAGATACCGGAGCAAATCGCCATTGAAACCTAGAGTTGATATTGGTATTCTGAGATTGTGTATTGTATTGGAGAAATGTGGTAAAAAATAGCTCCTTAGAAAAAGTATAATCAATCCTCGGACCAATAAGAAAAGTGCTTCTTGTTCCCTCAAGGTGAGGCACATCAAAGAGGTTATAGTTGTAGTTAATCGCTACTGAAGCCTTTGGTATCCGACGCCAAGTCACATCTCCGTTAAACCCATATCTTGAGCCATTAAAGTATCCACCTATAAAAGTCCTAAGACTTGCTTGAAGGTCCTTGCGCCCATCACTCCTGATACTTCCAAAGAAATTGATGTAGTCATACTCCGTATCAGCGGGTAAGGCCAAAGACTCAGTGCCTGTAGGGTCAAAATCACCGAACAAGAAGATGTAAGTATTAGCAACTCCAACTGCGATTCGAGCCGTATTGGGCAATTGTGCATTAATCTCAAAGTTGATAGATCTATCTGTCAGCCCCAATTCTGGCTGCCATATAAACTCAGATGACAGTTGAAATTCATATTGGTTGATGAAGTCATTACGCGGGTAAAAGGTCAACCTTGTGTCTGGACTTATGCTCGAATAATTAGTGCGGCGGATAAATCCTACTTCGGCATTAAAATCTTCATCAACAACCTCATGTCTCCAACTTAAGCCAAATCCTCTGGTAGAATATTCAAGCTCCGCACCATGTGATATCGGTGTAGAACTCTGATCAGGCGTAAAAGATGCATGAGCGAAGGTCTTACCAAATAGAGTGTTAGCATCATTGGCATAATTGAAATCAACTCCAAAAACTCTATTAAATCTATTTTCACCCAATTCTTGAGCGTTACTGGCAGATACCAGTTTATTGACTCCGATGAAGCTTATGTTGGATCGCTCCAATACTTGCTGTTGAAATGCCAATACTGAAAAATTAGCACCCGCTATTCCATTGGACAGATCGTTAGCTGTCTGGACATTAAGCAAGCCTATCCTGGTTTTATCATTGAGTTTGCCACTTAGCCTTGCACCGCCATATATTCTATTCTGTACAGTCTCACCAGCATCATTGGAGCCCACTCCAATCCTACGTGAGAAGAATGGATTGATATTATTAAAACCAAACTCTCCGAAGAGATCAGCATTCTCTAGGAAAAACTGTCTACGCTCAGGAAAAAATATTTCAAATCGAGACAAATCCGTTATCTGTCGATCCACCTCTACCTGAGAGAAATCTGGATTAACCGTCAAGTCCAAATTTAAGCCTGAGGTAATCCCAATCTTGGCATCTCCTCCTATGCTTGGATTAAATTCAGAAGGAGTACCATTCTCAAAATCCTCGCTATACGTGGATGCCACAAACGGGATGAATGAAAAATTCTTTCCCTTAGAATAGATCGGCTCTTCCCACTCCATTAAACCATTTTTGGCAAGACTTATGAGCGGTAGATTATTAGGTATGCCCGTCCAAGTAGTCCACTCGTTAGCTTGAGTGTCGAATCTATAGGCCCCTAACTTCCATTGTTTACTCCCCTCTGAAAAGCGCAATGCCCCAAACGGAATCTTCAACTCAGCGGTGTAATAACCTTCGTAGATGTGGGCTTCGCCCCACCATTTATTATCCCACGACTCATCAAAATTAGCGAAGCTGTTACCGCCTCTTGTAATGACTCCCTCTCTGATGACTCCTTCTGGGTTTATCCCAAAGAAATAGGCATTGGTCTCATCTTGAAAACTATCAAATACCAATGTGATGTTGTCGTTTCCTCCAGCACGATAATCCCGTCTTAAGGTATTGACACGCCAATCATCTCCAAGACCATAACATTTGACACCGACATAGAGAAACTCTTGGTCGTAGGCCATATACAACTCGGTTTGGCTGGTTGCCGGGGTAGTATCGTTTGGAAAATATTGAATGAACTGTGAGGCGGGCTTCAAGTCTGACCAGAATGGCTCTTCTAACCTCCCATCTAATTCGATGGTTTCTGAAATCTTCTTAACAAAGACATATTTGCCCCCATCTGTCTGACCAGACATCGACAAAAATCCAAAGAGAAGAATAATCACAAAATATCGCCCCATAAATTGCTGCAAAGATAACATCACCTGTTACAGCACTAATGGAATAAAACTTAATAAGTTGTTAATGGAGGGTCATGCTGAAGTCAAAATGCCTTGTTAGCAGATGACTTTTAGCGATGCAGGCATAATCTTAAACTCCAATTCTCCTGCTTCGATAGGGTAGCCTTCACCATCGATATGCATATAAGAATCTTCGTAAGCTGTAATTTTCACAGAGGTAGTCATCTCAGTACTGGCTAAATGACTCTTGTGAATTCGCTTGGCGAAGAAGCGCCATGCATTACCAAAGTAATCCATCTTATGAGCGTCATGAATTAACATCGTATTCATCAAGCCGTCACTTTCATCGGCATTTGGTGCCACTGTAAAATGGTATCCAAACATGGATCCATTAGCTACATTGACAGATAAAAACTTGCCGTCATATTCCTTCCCATCGACTTCCACCTTGTAATGACAGTTCTTATACTTCACACTTTCCATGAGTGCTCCTTTGAAATAGGTAGAGAAGCCTCGCTTAGAACTTTGTTTTGTCTTATAGGCCACAAGGCCATCCATACCTACTCCTGCCATATTAATAAAGAATCGGTCGTTGACCTCTCCGCTATCTATATATTTAGTGTTGAACTGGGCAATCCGATGAAGGGCTCTTTTTTTACTCCTGCCGATACCTAGGTGCATCGACAATCCATTTCCTGAACCTCCAGGGACGATACCAAGGGGCATATCTGAATAGACTAAAGCGGAAGCTACTTCATTAAGAGTGCCATCGCCGCCAACTGCCACCACTGCATCAATATTCTGTCCTTTGGCGCTACAAGCAATCTCGCTAGCATGACCCGCATACTCCGTAAACACCACTTGAGTATTAAATTGATCAGCAGGCATATACTGGTCGATGAGAGCGGGCATTCGATCTTTAGAATAATATCCCGCAAATGGATTTACAATGAACAATATGTTCTTCTTACTTCTTTTCATTACTATCTAAAAACAAAATAACGCTGCATTGGAAAATTATAGCATACGCCCACGAATATAGCCACAATAATGGCAGAATATTTTTCATCAATATGTAAACCCTCTGTCACTAGGAAGGTTCCAGCGGTGTTAAGAAGTATAGACCCCATGACTACTGCCACGAATCTTATACTCTGCTTAGTAATAACGACATCCTTATTGTTAAACGTCCAGTTGCGACCTAACAAGAAAGCCACAGTAGCGCCGATACAACCTCCAATGAACTTAGCCACAGGATAATAGATACCCACATACTCTGATCTCAATAGCAAGAAGGTCAGGTAGTCAAATAAGGTTGCCGTATATGCGCTTGCGTTATACCTCAAGAATGAGGTAATTAATGGAACCTTAAAAGGTGTTGGCTTAGTCTCTATCACTGTTGACATGCTATCAATAATAGTATAATCCTCAATGTAATGTTGGCGTATACACCTGCCACTACATCATCTACTAACACCGCCCAATTGGTTTTGATCTCATCAAAACGTCTAATTCCAAAGGGTTTAACAATATCGAAGAGTCTAAATAGAAAAAATGCCAAAATAAAGTTGGTCCAGTTGACAGGAATCAGGATAATAGTAATCCAATATCCGATCATTTCATCAACTACGATTCGCTGGTCATCATCTTTCCAGTCATTTTCGAGTATACCAATACTCCATAACCCTACTGAATAGAATAACAGCGTAAGAATCACTGGAATGTAAAGGCTATCAGTAACTCCACCAATTAACATCAGTGAACTAATTAAAAAAGCCACGGCAGTACCCCAAGTTCCAGGACCAGGCTTAATAAAACCTGCGCCAAACCCTGAGGATATTACCACGGCTAGTCTTTTCATATTAGAGAGTCTATTTATAGAAGACTCTTCTGAAGAGCCCCTAATATAGTATGAGCTATCTACTCTTCGTAATAATCCAAACCTAAGTGTGTGATTATGTCTTCTCCACCAATATGCCTTATGGTGTTCTTGAGTTTTTCGAATTGCTTGAATAAATCATGTTGTGGATACAATCCTTCTTTTGTCTGTGGAGACTTGAGATAGAATGATAACCATTCCTGTATTCCTTTCATCTCTGATCTCTTAGCGAGATCCAACAGTATCGCTAAATCTAAGACTAATGGTGCCGCTAATATTGAATCACGACACAAGAAATCTACCTTAATCTGCATTGGATATCCGAGCCAACCCTTGATATCTATGTTGTCCCAACCTTCTTTGTTATCACCACGTGGTGGATAGTAATTGATTCTTACTTTATGGTACATATTACCATACAATTCCTTATGAAGTTCAGGCTCGAGAATTTGCTCAAGCACCCCTAGCTTTGAAACTTCCTTAGTCTTAAAGTTGTCTGGATCATCAAGGACTGCCCCATCTCTATTTCCTAATATGTTAGTCGAGAACCAGCCATCGATACCGAGGTATCTCGCTTTTAAGCCAGGTGCTAAGACAGTCTTCATGAGTGTCTGCCCTGTCTTGAAATCTTTACCCGCTATAGGTGTACCTGTCTGATGAGATAACTCCACTATAGCTGGCACATCGCATGATAAGTTAGGTGCTCCATTAGCATAGGGCACACCCATCTTAACCGCTGCGTAAGCGTATATCATACTTGGAGCGATATCGGGATGATTATTTCTCAATCCTTCTTCTAAAGCTTCTACCGTCTCATGTACAGCTCCTTGTTCTATGTAGATCTCTGTAGAGCCACACCATACCATCACAACTCGGTCACAGCCATTCTCTTCTTTGAATTTTCTGATATCCTCCATGAGCTGCTCAGCAAGGTCCATCTTAGTACTACCTGTCTTAACGTGTGAGCCTTCTAATCTCTTAACATAGTTCTTATCAAAGACTGCTTTCATTGGTTTGATAGCAGTTAATTCATCCTTGATTTTATCGAGTAATCTCTGATCTAACACCTCCGCATGAGATGCAGCTTCATATACATTGTCCTCAAATAAATCCCATCCTCCAAAAACTAAATCGTCTAATTGAGCTAATGGTACAATGTCATTAACATTAGGCTTTCTATTCTCTGTGCGCTTGCCCAACCGGACAGTACCCATCTGAGTAAAAGCCCCTATCGGCTGTCCTAACCCCCGCCTTACTGCAATACATCCTGCTACAAAAGTTGTAGCTACTGCTCCCATACCTGGTAAAAGTATTCCCAGTTTACCAGTGGCAGGAGTTGCTAATAGTTTACCCATAGAATTGTCTTTAGAGAGTGATTGAAGTTTATCAAATTTCAAAATGGTGCGCAAAGTTAATTTAATGTTGTCAAAATCAAATTAAGTTTTGACTTGCTGATGAGTAAAAGTTTTCAAAGAGAAAAGTCCCACATAATGTGAGAATTATGAATATTAAATTCTCAAATATCTAAGAATAACAGGCTTAACTTATTTGCTCGATATAAGATTGTTGCAGTTTTTTGAAAGAAGAAGTCTTAATTAGTGCAATTATCATCCAAAAAGCCAGAACAGCACATACTACCCCAAGGATCGCATCTATGATGTAGTGATGCTGTGAATAAACCGCTGCAAACCATGTCCCCAATGCCCATAGTGAGAACAGCAACAGATGCCACCTATTCTTCATCTTCCATGCCACCAGCATACATAACACAGGATATGCACAGTGCAATGAGGGTATAGCGCAGAACACATTACCACCTTTAGCATATATGCCATTAAAAATTGGAGCCCCGATTAATCGGTCAAATTCGGATAGTAAGCCCTCGCTACCAGAAATGGTGAAGTCTGTACCAACCCCGTAATTAATGAAGTACCACGGCGGTGCTGCAGGATATATGTAGTAGCCGATCATACCGATGATGCAGGTCAATAGGAAAGCGCTTCCGAAGATGAAGAGCATTTTCTTGTCTTTATAGAACAGATATACCGCATATATCATAGGCAACGGCATCCATAGTATATAGGCGAGCCCGGCGATAAATGATAAAACGTCATTGGTCCGAGTAATGAACCATTCACTTGGCACCACCGTCTTACCTGCATCCTCTATTCCAAATAAAGCCAATTCAATATTATAAGGCTCTAAAATATGGACATCATTGACTGTATAGTTAGGCAGCGCAGGTAGGGTATCATAAATTATATAAAAAAACAAAAAGCTATATAATATAAATACTGCTCGATAAGTGTACTTGTGGAGAATTAACAATCCTGTCACCAAGACAATCAGGGCGGTATGGTCATTATCCCAACCTACTGTCATAGTAATTAGTAGAGCAAATGAAACTGCGAAGACCGCAGCTACGCTAAGACGCTTAAAAAATTCTGGCATTCTGTTCTTTAGAACAGTAGAGCAACCTACCCTACTCTATTCATTTGATGTTCGGAGTGTAAAACTCTCCTTATGGCTGTGATGTTCGTCGCAATAGCCAAAAATAAAAATCCAAGTACAAAATAGTCTAGATGAGGAAACAAAGAAGTCTGCGTGAGGGAATTAGGCCCGTACCAATAGATGATTCCAAAAATGATCGCCCAAACACCAATGAATACGATACGCTCTGGACGTTGCATAAATCCTACTGAACACTCGATGCCTAGAGCTTCAGCCCTTGAGCGCGCATAGCTCACCATGATACTTCCAATTAAGGCGACGAAGCAAAAGATGAAACCCAGCTGATTGTTAAACAATTGGAAATAAATACTTAATCCCATGAACATTACGAACTCACTGTATCTATCAATAACAGAGTCGAAGAAGGCCCCAAACTTAGATTTCATGTCATACAATCTGGCCAATCGGCCATCCATCGTATCCATCAATCCAGCAAACCCTAAGATTATGCCAAAACCAAAAAGGTTGTCGCCATATTCTATGCTTGCAAAATCGAAATAATTCAGCAAATGAATAACTGCCAAGACATTAAGAATGAATCCGATAACCGTAATGTGATTCGGTGTGATTCCAAGCTTCTTGGTAAGATGTACAAATGGGTCAAAAACCTTATAGAGAATTTCTTGACCCGTTTCTTTGTATCCCATGAATCGCAAGATATGACTTTAGATTGTTGTATACTCCATGATGACTTGTTTGTTCAGGGATTTCTCCTTATTAGTCAATAAATACGCTGAATTTTGATTGATTTTTCCATAATTTTCAGTGATTTAAGTAAATAATATGGAAACATACGCTTTGGCGCTGACCTATGCTATTCCTGGATTTGTCGCTCTGATATTTACTGAATACTTCGCTAGCATCTGGATGGGAAAGGAGGTTAATCGTAGTATGGATACTATCTCGAGCCTTAGTTCTGGGATGACTAATACCCTTAAGGACCTCGTAGGCTTATCCATAGTGATCCTCAGTTATGGATGGATGGTGGAGCATCTAGCGTTGACACAGATTCCATCAACAACCGCTGTGTATATCATTGCCTTTATACTGATTGACTTCGCCTCCTATTGGTCTCACCGCTGGAATCATGAGATCAACCTGTTTTGGAATCGACATATCGTACATCATAGCAGTGAAGAGTTTAATCTGAGCTGTGCTTTGCGTCAGAGTATATCAGGTATTGTAGGAATCTATTTTTTCCTATCCATTCCTATGGCTCTTTTGGGAATCCCTACCACTGTAGTGGCAATAGTCGGACCTCTGCACCTATTTGCCCAGTTCTGGTACCATACAAGACTGATTAACCGTATGGGCTGGTTAGAACATATCATCGTGACTCCATCTCATCACAGGGTGCATCACGCCATCAATCCAGAATATATTGATAAGAACTATGCTGCCATCTTCATCATATGGGATAAGTGGTTCGGTACCTTCCAAGAAGAGATGGAAGCCGTGCCGCCAGTGTATGGTGTTAAGAAAGCTGTCCAGACATGGAATCCTTTTTTAATCAACTATCAACATTTATGGCAACTGATTAAGGATGCTTGGCGTGCCGATAGGCTTGTTGATAAGTTCAAAATCTGGTTTATGCCTACAGGATGGCGTCCAGGCGATGTGCAACAGAGTCATCCTGTAGCAGTAATTGATGATGTCTATACACAGGTCAAATATGAACCGCAAGCATCCACACTGCTCAAAAGATGGTCTTGGTTTCAACTCCTGTTCAACAATTTACTGATCTATTACGCGCTCATCCATATCGCTGATTTCAGCTTCTTTGATTTGGCTATGTATGCGCTGTTCATTGCTTTCTCCATATTCGCCTATACCAGCTTGATGGATCGTGATTTGATTTCTGTCATTGCAGAAATTTTTAAAACAACTCTTGGACTAATTTTAATTGTTAGGCTCGGAGGGTGGTTTGGCGTAGATGAATTCATACCCGGGGCGACGACTTTAATGATCGTTTATATTATCGGATCTTTATTAGCAACGATATACTTTAATTTTGGAGAGAAACGATATACCACTATAGAGACGAGCTAGTCCTTGAAGCGATAATTTCATCCAAGAGAATCGATACTGAAAGATTCGCATACCAGTATTCCATCATCCTGGCCTCTGTACCGTAAAACTAAGTTCATATCGTATTGAATCACTTACACCATGAAAGAAAGATGTCCCTAATATCCCGTTCTCTTCTTGTTCGGAGCGTTCTGTAATCCCATCTTGATCAAAATTTACCCAACCTGAAATCTCTCCTTTAGAAGAAAAAATCCGATTAATCTGATATCCTCCACAAAGAGAAAGTTTTTTGAATTGATGTACATATGATATCGGAATAGATGGCGCATTAATTCGTATAGTGAAGTCCATTCTCCTGAAGAAACCCTATTCAAAAGCGAAAAATGCATAGTACAAACCGGTTTGTATAGAGTTTCTCTCTTTTGTGAGCCACCAAAATCAATGTTTTTAATCGCATAAAATCCATCAATAGACAGACTAAAATGCTCCGAAAAAAGCTGTGTAAAGGGAAAAAACGTAAAAGCACATAAGCTTAAACTGTGTCAACAACTCATCGAGACATACTACTATTGAGCCAAGATGGCTTTACAATCAGTCGAGTAGTCCAGACAATAGACAACCACATCCTGAACTCATTGATTAGAGCCAAGCACAATAAAACTATAGGAA
Organism: uncultured Saprospiraceae bacterium; assembly: GCA_964522505.1. Taxonomy (GTDB): domain Bacteria; phylum Bacteroidota; class Bacteroidia; order Chitinophagales; family Saprospiraceae; genus GYS-P2D. The sequence continues at coordinate 8,472 of CAZFWJ010000015.1, read as the reverse complement.
TCCATATATAGGTAATCCTCAATTCTATATGTTTCTCTATATGCTTTAATCAAGTCTTGAGAAATACATTTGACATTCAATAAAATCATACTTTTCATGAAAGTCTATTGGATACTTGCTCTCATATTATATACTCTCCAATGTGTAAGTGCACAAAAGCCCATTTATCAGCAGCAATTAAAATTAATACCTCAAGCTGAACAAGGAGATTACGGATCTGCAGTAGACATTGAAGGTGATTGGGTAATGGTAGGCGCCGAAGATGCGACTGTCAATGGCCTAAGTTCGGGAACCGTTTATGTCTACGCGATAGATAGCGGCACACCCATTTTTATAAAAAACATTGTGCCGTCAGATGCCAGCAATTCTAACCAGTTTGGCAATGCTATTTCTATAAAGAATTCTACAATGGTCGTTGGCGCTTGGGCAAGAGCAGGTCAATCCGGTGGCAATTCTATTTTTGAGGCAGGTAAGGCATATATATACGAGGAAGATCAGGGTGGGACGGACAATTGGGGCGAAGTTAAAGATCTTCAAGCACCAGTTCCAGCAATTTCAGAGAACTTCGGATTCAGTGTGGATATCAGTGAAAATGTGATCGCCATTAGCGGTCACAGGAATAGTGACCTGGCAGAATCAGCTGGAAAAGTCTATTTGTACGGACGAAATATCGGAGGACAGGATAATTGGGGCTTTATAAAAGCAATTACTGAAGTGGACGCTGGCGAAAATCACCAATTCGGACGATGGGTAGAAGTGAGCGATGACCACTTAGCAGTAACTAGTAGTAATTTCAATAATCAGGGTAAAGTCCATATCTATTATAAAAATGAAGGAGGAAGTAACAACTGGGGTCATCAAAAGACAATTGCATCAGACGATCCTGCCAGTAATCGATTTTTCGGAGATGAAACATCACTTGATGGTGACGAATTGCTGATTGGTGGACTGCGAGAAATTAATACCAATTTTTCAAATACAGGAAGGGCTTTCTTACATCAGAAAGACGAAGGAGGAATTAATAATTGGGGCTTGGTTCAAATGTTTGAACCAACAGTTACAGAGTCGGATTTAGAATATGGGAATTCGGTAGACCTCAGTGGAGATGACATTATCATCGGTGCAGAAGAAGAGTCCTCCTCTACTGGAAATGACGCTGGAGCTGCATATATATATCATCGAAATCAAGGGGGAAGTGGCAATTGGGGATTGGTGAACAGAGTCTTCAGTTGTGATTCAGATGACGAAGATGAACTTGGCACCGCAGTTGCGATCAAAGGAGGACAAGCTATTATCGGAGCTGACGACGACTCAGAAGTCGTCAATAATGCCGGCGCTGCATACTTTTTTCAGCAGTCTACCAATCCCTTACACGTAAGTAATCTGCTGATCTCAACAACAAATGATTTACAATACCAAAGTGGTTTGCCGCTCACTTCTAATGCACAACTAAATATTGCTGGAGAGACTGCAAGATTCAAATCAAACACTTCAATTGAATTACAGAGTAATTTTTCTATAGGTGCGTCAGGGGTATTAGAATGTATAATTGATCAATGCAATTGAAGGATGGCAACAAGATAGATATTGGCAGATTCTTGTCCGATATCCATGCCTAATCAGTGACGATAGAATAAATTAAAACTTTGAGTAAGCTAACATAGAGACGGATTAAAAGATAAAAATCAAGTAGCACGTTTCAGAAAACTAATTAGTTGGAATAATTCATTCCGATGAACACCAAGTCACTCAGTAGGAGGCTTATTATACTTCGCCCACGGTCCTATGTCCTTGGAATAATGCTTAACGATAACTCTTGATAATTGATTGACATGGCTTCAACTCTTATTCAATAATCTATTGATCTGTTATGCCTTAATCCATATCGCCGAATTCAGCGTTTTTGATCTCGGCGGCATGTATTGCCTTGTTTCTTGCCTTCTCCATATTCGCCTATACCAGTTTGATGGACCGTGATTTGATTTCTGTCATTGCAGAAATATTCAAAGTAACCCTAGGACTTATTTTAATTGTGAGGCTCGGAGGATGGTTTGGCGTAGAAGAGTACATACCCGGAGCGACTATCATAATGATTATCTATATTATTAGCTCATTCATAGCTACGCTTTACTTCAATTTTGGGGAGAAGCGATATACGACGGTAGAGGCTGGATGAGCGAAAAATTCGACTTCTAATAACTAGGCGAGATCTACGCCAACTCCTTTTCAACCAAAATGCGCTCCTCTGGAGTGTTGACATTCCTCATAAACGAGGTGTCCGATACTCGTATCATATTAATATCTGAGTTGATCAATACCTTACGTGGGCAGCTATTCCCTAGTGCCAGGTATTGCAGCATAATAGGATAGGCTTTAGGCTCCCATAATGTAATAAGAGGTTCAGGAAAGTCGGTTTCTGGATTATAAAAACAAGTCGCCACTTTACTTGGATCACGTTGCCTAACAAGCATGTTCAGATGATCTTCTCGTAGCAAAGGTTGATCACATGCAGCTACCAACCAAGCGACATTTGGATGATTCCTAAAAGCACTTAGAATTGCCCCGAATGGACCTAACTCAGCGAAACTATCAACAATTACATGATCAGCTATATCTCTAGCAGATCTCTTAGATAGATATGCCGCTGAAGCACATTCACTAACCTGTGCTGCCATGTGCGCCTCTTGAGTAACACCATTATGATATTTGATCTGTGATTTGTCTGTTCCCATTCGTGAGCTCTTGCCCCCAGCCAGCACCAATCCCATGATGCTTGGTATCGCAATAGTATCTGTAATCAGTGATACAATGGCATCGACATCAGTCAAATCAATGACTGGACAGGATCGTGGAACGTGATCATAAATGAACTCATGAGGATTATCAACCCCATCCATCATGAGTATTGCTTTGACATCGGTGAGTCGATCTATTTTTCTTTTAAGAGACTCTTCTTTGTCTGGATGTACTATAACCAACTGTGATTTAGCATCAAAATGATTGCTATTGACCAGGGCTAAATCTACAGTCCGTAGCGATTGCTTTTGCTCCCATGAGTTAAGCTTACTATTGTGATCATACCTGTGGTAGCTGATCATATCCTTATAGATCGGCATCACTGACGAAATGTTGCCCGATCCATGATCTGCATCAATATATGCTATATGATATCTACTATTGAGTCTATCATAAATCTGCTGACTGAGTGATTCAATTATAGAACATGGCGCGCCTAGAATACCTATCTCATGTCGCCCATACTGTTCGAAGGTGGGCTTAGCAAGTTTCGGGTGCTTAAGGTGATTAGCGCTCATAATCAGATTTACCACCAGTTTTTTTAATTAGTCTGGTTGCCTTGATAATGATATTCTGGCTGAAGCCTTTGCACATATCATAGATAGTCAATGCTGCCACTGATGCTCCCGTCAATGCTTCCATTTCAACTCCTGTCTTACCTTCCACTTTTACTTCGCAATTAATAACTACTTGGCGGTCATCATCAATTGAAATATCGATATTAGATTTTGTAATCGGCAATGGATGACACAATGGGATCAACTCGCTCGTTTTTTTGATCGCCATGACACCTGCAAGAATAGCAGTCTGAAATACGGGACCTTTTTTAGTACTGATCTCATCGTCATCTAACAACGAGACTATCTCATTCGGCAATTGGACAATAGACTGAGCGATAGCGGTACGTGTGGTGATCGATTTATCAGATACATCGACCATGGTCGGTACCCCTTTAGCATTTAGATGTGTAAAATTTTTGGACATCAGATAATTTTACGTTGACACCTTATGCATGGCGATGCTATCCCCTACAGCAAGTTTACCTCCTGAGATAACAGTTGTAGTAATCCCTCCATGGCCTCTCATCGCATTATATCCACCAGCGCCGAGGTTCTCTTCCATCCGAGAGCATGGCACACAATAGCCCGTACCCTTCAGTACTATTCCATCTCCTAAACTTATTTCCTGATCATGAAGCGCCAGCAGATTGATACCACTTACGACAATATTCCTTCTCAAGTCCAACGGGCTTACTGATTTGTTCATCACTGACGCTACAAGATCTATATGTTCTTTTTGGATGAGCGTCACCATTCTTTTGCCTCCTTTACGTGCATTGTGATCACCCATCAAACCTGCATCAACTGTAATCTCAGCTGAAGGCACAGAAGTAAGATCTGCTTTCTTAACAGGGCGTAGCCCAATCCATTCTATCTTACCTACCTGTGGCATGGTCGATTTGAGCACCGGAATAGTCTTCATGATTATATATAATTATCTATTGTGAAGATATGGATTATAGACACATATTGACGTCTACAAATAAGAATCCACTCGCCATGTCACATGAAGAGCGGATCAGGTAATTTCTTTCCAGTGATCTCTTATATAGCTGCTTGACCACCTCTTATTGATAGCGTTAAACCAATATCATTATTGATTGCCTTGTCACCGAGGTTATCAAAGAAGGAAGATGAGCCATAATTAACTCCCCAATCTGTCCTGTTAATCGTGAATTGCTTAGTAGATACATCGACTCGATTTCCGTTTACTGACGTCTTAGCATCGAATCCTAATTGCTTAGTCTGATCTTTAATTGTCAGATTCCCATATATCGTGCTATTGACATCGTCATTCATCTCTAAGTGATGTACCACCTTGGTAATCTCAAATGTTGCAGTAGGGTACTTAGCTACATTAAAAAAGTGATCCTCCTTCCCTTCAGCAGTGCCCTTGAGGTGTCCTTCAAGATTCGCCTTGCTTTTACCTTCTAGATCAGTGACTGTAATCGAGTTCATGTCTATTATGAAAGAGCCGCCAGTGATTGTGTTATCTTTTACAGTTACACTCCCGCGAGCGAGACTTATTACTCCAGTGTGCGAGGCGCCAGTAACCTTTGTGGCCTCCCAACCTATCATGCTATCATCTGTATTCATCACAACAGTACTCCCAGAGGATGCTTCTACTTCTTTTGCTTCAGTCACTTCCGCTTTTTCTCCAGCCGTATCTTTACAACTGCTTAGGATTAGTCCGAATGCAGCTACTAATAGTATTAGATTTTTCATTTATGTAATGTTATTTAGTTTACAATGTCAGAGTAACGGATAACTGCTCAATTAGTTATCACTTGTACGGCTCTTAAGCGTTAAAACCGTAATCTCAGGATACATACCAACCCTGCCAGGAAATGCTAACAAGCCAAATCCTCTATTTACGTAAAGCTGTCTACCTCCTTCCTTATATAATCCCATCCAATAAGGATATCTAAACTTGACCGGGCTCCACTGAAATGATCCAATTTTAAAACCAAATTGCATACCATGAGTATGACCACTTAGTGTTAGATCAACAAATCTGTCGTGCTCAAGAACTTTGTATTGCCAATGGGAGGGATCGTGAGACATTAATAAGGTGAATTGTTTCTCATCAAGACCAGCCATAGCTTTATCCAAGTCGCCACGCTTCGGAAAAAACCTTCCATCACCCCAATTCTCCACTCCAACCAGAGCTATAAAACCTGATTTAATATCAATTAATTCGTGTTCATTAAGCAACAGTCTAAAGCCCATTTTATCAAACTTAGCCTTGAGGTCATCCCAATAGGGTTGCCTTAGATTCGTGTCTCTTGGAATACCCACGTAATCGTGATTGCCCAGAACAGCATACTTGCCATAGGGCGCATGCAATGAGGCAAAGGCATCTATATATGGGTCGATCTCATCCTTATGTTGGTTGACTAAGTCACCAGTAAACAGAATCAAATCTGCCTGTTGGGAATTGATTAAATCAATTCCTTTCTGCACTTGAGAAACGCTATCCCAAGTTCCAGAATGAATGTCCGAGATCTGTACAATCTTCAGGCCATCCAAGCCTCCATCGACCTTATCAGAGTAAACCAATACCTCTTCCACTTGGTACCGATATTTACCAAATATCACCCCGTAGAGCATAGAAGCGGCTATAATGATTGCGACTAAGTACGTGCATAAATAAACAACGCTAGGAACACTATAAGAAGATCCAAAAAAGCCAACGAATACAGCACATATTCCTACGATTAGTAAAACTACCAACAATACAAACTTGGCACTCAGAAACGAGAAGGCCATACCCGCCATAAGATTAAAAAATCTCGTGCGAGGGTGTCCTTGATAACCATATGTCATTACTGAATATGCCAAGGAGAAATAGGCAAATGCGACAAATAAAATCCAATAGCTTACATGAAGCATGCCTGAGTATTGCTCCGAAAAGTTGTCAAAACTGGAAAGGATTACAGCGTCTTGTAAAGCAAAGAGGCCAATCAAAACAATTAATCCTAAAATCCGATTCATGTATGCGAAACTGTAGTAGCTTTAAAAGAGTTGCAAATATGATCAAGGTCTAGCAGTAAACAGAAAATTATGCCAAAAACACATTTTTCTCAAGAGACAATAAGTTTCTATAGGGATCTTAGAGACAACAATAATCGTCCATGGTTTCAGGAACAAAAAGGACGATATGATCTCGTAAAAGAGGAATCTAAGGAATTCCTAAGCAGTGTAGAAGATGTCATGAATGAGCATGATGATATAGAGCGATCCAAAATATTCAGAATATATCGTGACGTCAGATTTAGCAAAGACAAGACTCCATATAAAACCTCAATCTCCATGTCTTTTCATCGTCGGAAGCCTGCACTAAGAGGAGGATACTATGTGCAGGTGACACCTGGAGATCAATCTTTTATTGCAGTTGGTTTTTGGAATCCGGAACCTTCTGATCTAAAATTAATACGCCAGAACATAGATTTTGATCATCAAAATTTTAGAAAGATCATAAACACGCCATCACTCACTAAAGTATGGGGGACTGTGCAAGGCGATCAGGTTAAAACATCGCCTAAAGGGTATGGTAAAGATCATCCTGCAATTGACCTATTGAAGTTCAAGCAATTCATCTTTACCAGAGCATACACAGATAAGGACGTGACCTCTCCAAAATTTGTCGGAAACATCTCAAAATCATTTCAAGCTATCAGACCATTTTTTGATTATATGAGTAATATCTTAACTCATGATATGAATGGAGAGCCCCTTTATTGACAAGTGTATAGTTCCTTATTAACCTGTCTTTCAATTAGTTGCACCAAAAAAATAGCTTAATATTTACCTTCAATCTCAATGGTCTTTTGTATTATGGGCATTCAAAGTAAGTGACTAATGGAAGATCTTGAGTTAATAAGGGGCTTAAGACTTAGAGAAGACAATGCAATCGAAACACTATATGATCTGTACGGCCCAGATGTATATTGCTTGATTTCTAATATGAAGATTGGTAATGCGTCAGAACTTACTATTAAGACATTCGAATCATTCGCCCAATCCATATCGGACTATAATCCAAAAAACCAGTCGCTGTGGAGTGCACTAATGGGTCATGCCAGAATAGTCACCAAAAAACATCGGGCATCAACAAATACCCCTATTAATCTCGAAGACGGTGGTACGCAGATAGATCAGTCTTTAATAAATGCTAGTTACGCTGAGATAATAGATAGAGTATTTTCAAAGGGCATGTCGCTCGCTGAAGTCACGAAGTATCTCAACATTCCTAAAGGCACCGCAAGAACCAGATTCAGACTCGCTATTAATTCGCTTAAGAATAAATACAATAGTGATGCTGGGACATTTCTCAGCGTATTGTTGATCTCACAATTGTTGAATATATGAATCTACAGGAGATCAGAGTTTCAGGGCTATTAGAACAATATGTCATAGGTGCACTCAATGCAGATGACAAGGCATTGGTAGCAAGCACCATTTCCGAATATCCTCAACTCAAAAAAGACATCACCCTAATTAGAGATGTTCTGCGATCCTATCACAATATGCCGTCAACCTCGCTACCTGCAGAACTAAAAAGTCAGGTACTTACAGCTTATCAAAATGTGTCACCACAAAATCCTTCTAGAACGATTAGCCGACCGACTCATAAAGCAGTCGAGAAGCGTAGCAAATCAACTTCAAAGAATCAGGTTCCTTGGAGTCTAATATCTGGAGGGCTTGCTGCCCTATTTGCCTTAGGATGCATCACCTTATTTTTCATGGATCGCTCAAAACTCAGCCGATATAAGAATGAAATTACTCGGCTGGAGAGCTCTGTTTCGTCAAAAGATGCTCAAATCAATACATTAATGCTGCAGCGTGATAGTCTTTCTATTCTGAGCGATCCGAACAATAAATGGTCATCCTTAAAGCCGAATTATCGATTTCCTGATGCACAAGCATATGTGATTAAGAATATTGCGAACAATTCTTCTTTCGCTAAGATCAATCAGCTCCCAGACCTGCCAGCTGGTAGGTCTCATCAGTTATGGATCCAAGACGCAACTGGGGTTTATGAGCAACTTCCTGTAAGCATAGAGAGTCTAAGTAGCGGATTTATGAATCCTATAAAAATTCCGATCAAAGCGGT